>CAJOEC010000053.1 GCA_905233425.1 uncultured Prevotella sp.
CGGTCGTTTACGACCATTAGTGAAATGACTTATTATCCGCATGGTAATTCGTGTAATTCGTGAAATTCGTGGTTTTAGAAGGGTGGGAAAGTTGAGTTAGGATTATCCTCTAACTTCTCCTGCATATAGTCGAAGCCGAAGTTGGCATATTGCTCCATCTTGTCAACCAGCATATCAACGGCTTTGCGAGGTGTGATGTTGCCTTTGTCAAGTGCGATGAAATCTATGTCCGTTCTTGCTACAAGGGCAGCGAAGATATACCGCTGAAGGTCGGAATATTTAGTACGCCCAAGTCGTGCCTCCCTGCTGCCCCATTCACATATCGGCCAGCCAAAATGTTTCAACCGTACAGGTCGATTTCATTTCAGGCGAAATGGTGCTGCGAATCTCATCCATAATTCTATTCGTCTTCATAACGCTTCCATCAGAAGATTTCTTTCCATATTATATCCTAATTTTGCTGCAAAAATAAGCATAAAAGTTGATAATCCCAAATAATTTGGCAAGAAGATCAACTTTTATGCTTATTATAATGATTTTGTGGAGTAAACTTGTCAGATTACACCATAATTATAAGATGCCTTTGGATTATCGTACACTTCCATTTCCTGGCCATTCTTCATCTGGATAACGATTATCTGCAATGACCCCACCGTCTCAAAGACTCCTAATGCTCATATCGGTTAAATGATATTAAAACTAATACGAAACAGTTGCCAGTGATATTATTTTTCGTACCTTTGCATCCAGACAACTGAAGTGTTTGATACATGAAGTACAACGAACTTGAAAAAATGGTAAAGGCCACTGGGTGCTATGACACAGGCAGGCAACAAGCTGGTCACCCGCTGTGGTACTGCCCGAAAACAGCGAAATACTTCCAGATGAGCAACCATGGGAGTGAGGAGGTGCAAGGGGTACTCTGAATAAAATCCTAAAATCCGCCGGACTGAAATAGGCAGCAGCGGACATTCAAAGACAATATATCATATCATTAACATCAAAATCATTTCAGACAATGAGAAAAGTAAACGCAGTCATAGAGAGGGCGACCGATGGCACCTACAGTATCTATAGTGACGATGACAGCCTGGACTACCTCGTGACAGGCACGGGAAAGACCGTCGAGGAGGCCAAGAAGTGCTTCGAGGGTGGCTACGCAGACATAAAGCGCATATATGCTGAGGACGGCAAGCCTTTCACAGAGGTGGAAATGTCATACCAGTACGACATGGCATCCTTCCTCGAATATTTCTCCAAGGCGTTCTCCCTTGCAGGGCTGTCACGTATCACCGGCATCAACCAGGGGCAACTCTCGCACTACGTCACAGGACGACGAGTACCATCACTACGCACGAAGCAGAAAATGCAGAAAGCCATGCACGACTTCGCCAACGACCTCAGAGCTGTCAGCTTCGTATGAGGTCAGAACCTGTTCCCCGTCGACCAGACACACCCCATTATACTCTAATTTCAGAATTTACTTACGAATACGACCTTTATGGCAATTGGATTGTTCACTATATGTGCGCAAAAGACGAAATGGGACCAGACGAGTTGTTTATTAGGGAGATTGAATACCAAACGGAATAGCATGTCCCTCTAAGTTCCACGCATCTTCACTCTTCACAAACTGTAGCCATACTCTTCCCATGCTCTCCACACATATAGCGTCATCCATAAGAACACAGGGACAGGTTCCTGTCATTGTCCCTAATGAGCAGAACACTCACCTGTCCCTGAGTTCTTGATGGTCTCGCCGCATGTGGAGTTTCAATCCAAGCCCCCGCATGGGGGGCGACGCGAAGCGGCCAACACATTGCTTGCCGAACACGAGTTTCAATCCACGCCCCCGCATGGGGGGGCGACAGGCAGAGTGCGGTGTATAATTACCACAAGCTGCTGTTTCAATCCACGCCCCCGCATGGGGGGCGACTTCGTCCACAGGCTGCAGAACTGGCCGGTAAGGGTTTCAATCCACGCCCCCGCATGGGGGGCGACTCCCTCTCCTCAACGCCGAAAGTCT
Organism: uncultured Prevotella sp.; assembly: GCA_905233425.1. Lineage (GTDB taxonomy): Bacteria > Bacteroidota > Bacteroidia > Bacteroidales > Bacteroidaceae > Prevotella. The sequence goes on from CAJOEC010000053.1 coordinate 2,027, forward strand.
CTTCCAAAGTGTTTCAATCCACGCCCCCGCATGGGGGGCGACAGCGTATCAGCGCACGCCCGTTGTCCTGGCGGTCGTTTCAATCCACGCCCCCGCATGGGGGGCGACCTATTGTCACCCTACACATGGCTAAGTGTGTCGAGTTTCAATCCACGCCCCCGCATGGGGGGCGACCGATGGGCGGGTTGTTCGGACTCATCGTCTTGGGTTTCAATCCACGCCCCCGCATGGGGGGCGACAAAATTACTCGATGACGCAAGTCGGGTAATGAGTGTTTCAATCCACGCCCCCGCATGGGGGGCGACATATTTTTAGTATTATTTGATTCAACCCATTTTGTTTCAATCCACGCCCCCGCATGGGGGGCGACCAGCACGAGTGCCAACCATGTGGCGAACATGGCGTTTCAATCCACGCCCCCGCATGGGGGGCGACTGCGTGCTCTTTACGCGAGTAGTTCAGTGGATAGTTTCAATCCACGCCCCCGCATGGGGGGCGACGCGCAGAACCGCAAGGTTTTTGCCTCAGACTGGGTTTCAATCCACGCCCCGGCATGGGGGGCGACCGATGTTGTCGATGGCGCAGCACAGGCCCCAGATGTTTCAATCCACGCCCCCGCATGGGGGGCGACCCTTCTGCCGTCAGCCGGTTGTCTTCCCATTGCTGCTCAATGTGTATCAACGCCCATTGCCGGGGACAGAACCTGAAGTGCTGAATCCCCGACAGCATAAGCATATCGTCGTCGCTGTACATCATTGGCTATTCCGTTTTGTCATCCTCTTCAAATGGCAATGCGCCGAGATATTTGTCAAAGTCGCTCTGGAACAGTCGGTCTTGCACGACGCGATATTTCTCGAACTCTGTCTCGGCATGAAGCACCGCCTCTTCGTGGCTCACGCTTCCGGCATTGTCAAGCAGCGGGCGCTCGTCGCTGCTCAGATAAGCATCGATACGCTTGGCCCAGTCCTCCATCGTCATCGGGATGTGACGTTTGGCGCGGCTTTCGGCAAACTCCAGCACCGCCGTCACGATGCGCCCCATATCCTCCAGCTCCATCTGCTTCAGATAGTTCTTGGCAATCACGACATCGGTCTTTACAATCTTCCCGTCAGGCGCATTCTCCCAGGTGGTCAAGCCCATGTGCTCCTTGTCGGCATCGGCACGTTCCACTATCAGTTCTGCCGCCGTGCGTCCATGTACGGCATAGTGCATCTTGTTCTGAATGCGCTTGAAGAAAAGTCTTGTGGTCGGAGCATCTTTATTATAGTCCATGCTCGTGGCGTAGATATCCGTCAGTTTCTGGTAGAAACGCCGTTCAGAGAGTCGAATCTCCCTGATTTCAGCCAGCAGGTGCTCAAAGTAGTCCTCGCCCAGAAACGTGCCATTCTCCATGCGCTTCCTATCGAGCACATAGCCACGAATGGCGTACTGGCGCAGCACAGCTGTTGCCCATTGCCTAAACTGCGTGGCACGGATGCTGTTCACGCGGTAGCCAACGGCGATGATGGCATCCAGACTATAGAACTGCGTCTGATACGTTTTCCCGTCTGATGCAGTATGTGCAAATTTTGCACATACTTTATCCACCTTCAGTTCGCCCGAGTCAAATATATTACCAAGGTGCTTCGTTATGACGCTTCTGTCGCAGTCAAACAATGTTGCCATCGCTTTCTGCGTACACCACACATTTTCGTCCTTGTAGAACACTTCTACGCCCTGTTCCTTCGATTCTGCTTGGAATATCAGGAACTCCGCCGCGCTGTCCTTACCGCCTGACGTTTTACTGTTGCTTCTGAAGTTCCAACGATAGCTGCGTATTCAGCATAGTTGAGAGTCCCATCCTGTAGAACGGCTTGATAAAGTCGCTCTTTTATCGGGTCAGAGAATGATTTTATCGGGTCAAGAGTGGCTTTTATACTCATTCGCTGCCAATTAGATACAGACCCCACCCCTGCCCCTCCCCGTAAGGGCAGGGTTCAAGAGGGGAAAGGCTGCGCGTAGTTTTGACTGGGAGAAAAAGCCGGGACGACTGGGAGAAAAAGCAGGGACGACTGGAAGAAAAAGCCGGGACGACTGGAAGAAAGGGGCGGGGAGGGCGGGAGAGAGGACTGGCTTTGCCGACCTGTCCACGGTCGTGGAACGAACTGTCCGCGGCCGCCGGCAGAACGTTCCACGCCCGCCGGCAGAATAGACGGCGGGCGTGGAAAGGTCGGAATGATGGTGGGGGTCAGTCCTCGGTGGCTTCCAGTGCCTCGTCCTCTGTGGTTCCCGGTACCTCTTCTTCGCGTGTGATGTAGCGCTGGTAGTAGGCCATGAGGAGGGTGGTGAGGGGCAGGGCTATGATGAGACCTATGAAGCCGAGGAGGGCGCCCCAGACAGAGAGGGAGAGGAGGAGGATGGCGGGGTTGAGACCCATGGCCTTGCCCATGATTTTCGGGGTGACGAACATGTCGATGATGACCTGTACGATGGCGAAGACGGCCACGGCCATGGCGAAGATGACCCAGAAGTTCTGGCCAGTGTCGGCGGCTTTCAGCAGGGCGAGCATGGCCGTGGGTATGAGGGCGAAGGTGTGGAGATAGGGCACGAGGTCGAGGATGCCTATTAGGATGCCGAGGCCGATGGCCATGGGGAAGTCGATGATGGTGAATCCGATGCAGAAGAGTATGCCCATGGTGAGCGCGACGAGCGACTGCCCGCGTATGTAGTTGCTCAGCTCGCGCTCGGCGTCGCTGGCGAGTGTCTGCCAGAATGGTCTTTTGCTCTTCGGGAATATCTTCAGCCAGCTGTCGGTGAGGTATTCGTAGTCGAGGAGTATGAAGAACATATATAATAATGTAATAAGCGAGGCCACGATGCCGGCTATGATGCTTGCCGTGTGCCCGAGCACCGAGAACACTGGCGGCAGCAGGGTCTTCACGCCGTAGCTGAAGTTCTCGCTGTGGAGGATTCTCTCCAAGTAGTCGCGGTTCTCGGTAGTCCATTGGCGTATGGCCTCGGGGATGTTGTCGATGTGGGCGGAGCGGTGGATGTAGGTGCTGACGAGTTCGCCGAGCTTGGCGAACTGCTCGATCATGGGCGGTATTATGAGCCACGTAACCAGGCCTATGAGGGCAATGACGCCTACCATCGTCAGGAGGATGCTGGGCACGCGGCCTCCGGGGATGTGCAAGCGGTACTGCACGAACTTCACGACGGGATAGAGCAGGTAGGCGAGGAGCCATGCCACGGCGAAGGGCAGCAGGACGCTGCTGAGGTAGTTGATGAGCCATACTATGAAGAGTATGAGGAGGCCTGTGCCTGCCATTCGGACAAAGCGGTCGAAGGTGATGGTTTTTGTGGGCATTGTTTTGGGGGTTATGGGACTTATGGGGCTAATGGGACTAATGGGACTAATGGGACCTATGGGACTTATGGGACCTATGGGACTTATGGGACTTATGGGACTTATGAGACCTATGGGACTTATGAGACTTATGGGGAGTTATTTGGTTTCAAGGGCTTTCTGGTAGCAGTCGCGGCAGAGGGGCTCGTACTCCTGGGTCTCGCCGAGGAGGACGCGGCGCTCGCTGGAGACCTTGCGGTGGCTGACGTAGGCGAGTGCGCCGCAGCGCACGCAGATGGCGTGGACCTTGGTCACCTCGTCGGCTATGGCGCAGAGGGCGGGCATGGGGCCGAAGGGCTTGCCGCGGAAGTCCATGTCGAGGCCGGCGACGATGACGCGGACGCCTCGGTTGGCCAGCTCGTTGCACACGTCGACGATGCCTTCGTCGAAGAACTGCGCCTCGTCGATGCCCACCACGTCGATGTCGTCGGCAAGCAACAGTATGCTTGCCGACGAGTCGATGGGCGTCGACTGTATGTGCTTTTGGTCGTGGCTCACTACGTCTTCCTCCGAGTAGCGCACATCGATGGAAGGCTTGAATATCTCCACCCGCTGCCGTGCGAACTGTGCGCGGCGCATACGGCGTATGAGTTCCTCTGTCTTGCCCGAGAACATCGAGCCGCACACTACTTCTATTCGTCCTGGGCGGTGTGCCTCGCCTGTGAGATTGCTTGTCATAGTGGGTGCAAAGGTAGGAAAAAGTTGGGAGTTAGGTGTCAGGAGTTAGGAGTTTTTCACACCATGAGAGATAAAAAAAGTTAATAAGGGGCAAATAACTCCAAGCTCCTAACCCCTAACTCCTAACTTCTTTGTATTTTTGCAGCGCATTTTTCTGATCTATGGGAACACTGTATATCGTACCGACGCCGGTGGGCAACATGGAGGACATGACGCTCCGTGCCATCCGCATCCTGAAGGAGGCGGACGTGGTGCTTGCTGAGGACACACGTACCAGCGGAATACTGCTGAAACATTTCGAGATAAAGAACCGTCTGCTGTCGCACCATAAGTTCAACGAGCACGGAACGAGTGCCTCTGTCGTGGAGCGACTGAAAGCCGGGGAGACGGTGGCACTTATAAGCGATGCGGGCACGCCGGGCATCAGCGACCCGGGGTTCTTCCTTGTGCGCGAGGCTGTGCGTGCGGGCATTGAGGTGCAGACGCTGCCGGGGGCCACGGCTTTCGTGCCGGCCTTGGTGTCGAGCGGGCTGCCCTGCGACCGTTTTGTGTTCGAGGGCTTCCTGCCTCAGAAGAAAGGGCGGCAGTCGCGTATTGAGGCTCTGCGCGATGAGCAGCGAACTATGGTGTTCTACGAGTCGCCGTTCCGGCTGCTGAAACTGCTTCAACAGATGGCCGAGGTGTTCGGCCCGGAGCGGCAGGCCTCGGTGTGCCGCGAAATATCGAAGGTGCACGAGGAGAGCGTGCGCGGAACACTACAGGAACTTACCGGCCATTTCACGACGACCCCTCCCAAGGGCGAGATTGTTGTCGTGGTGGCGGGGAAAGGCTCTTCCTAATGTTATTTTATGAAAACAGATAAAAACAATAAAAACCGATAAAAACTAACACAAATAAAAATTATTATTGAATGATTATGAAACAACTATTTGTTTTCGCAATGTGCATCCTTGCGCTGGCATCGTGCAAGGAAGGAGTGGACAAGCGTCAGGTGGCCGAACTGAACCAGAAGGTTGACTCGCTGACGCGTGTGGGAATCCAGAAGGACAATGAGATAAGCGACCTGATGGACACCTTCAGCCTGATAGAAGAGGGTTTCCAGGCCATCAACGAGGCCCAGCAGCGTGTCACCGTGGAGCGTACGGGCGAGGGAAGGGGGTCGCTGGAGCGCATACGTGAGAACGTGGCCTTCATCCAAGAGACCATGGCCCAGAACAAGGAGCTGATAGAGAAATTGCAGGAGCGTCTGCGCGACAGCAGCATTGCCACCGACAGGCTGAAGAAGGCGCTGAGCTCGCTGACGTCGCAGATGGAACAGAAGGAGAAGGAGATGACGACTCTGAAGGAGGAACTTGACAAGAAGGACATACACATTGCCGAACTCGACGAGCAGGTGGTCACGCTGAACACCAACGTGACACAGCTGAAGGAGGACAACGCAAAGAAGGATGTCACCATCAAGACACAGGACCAGGATCTGCACTCCGCGTGGTATGTCTTCGGTACGAAGAAGGAACTGAAGGAGCAGAACATCCTGCAGAGCGGTGAGGTGCTGAAGGGCAACTTCAACAAGAACTACTTCACGAAGATTGACATACGTGTGGACAAGGAGATAAAGCTGATGTCGCGTGACGCTCGTCTGCTGACCAACCATCCCGCCGGCTCGTACACGTTGCAGCGCGATGCCAACAAGCAGTATGTGCTGCGTATCGTCAATCCCGACCAGTTCTGGAGTGCCAGCAAGTATCTCGTCATTCAGGTGAAATAAGTGAATAGTGAATAGTTAATAGTTTATAGTGAGAAAGAAACGTAATCAAGCTATTGCAGTCCTCGCCGTTGCGGCTGCAATCATTATGGCGGCATGCAGCAACAAGGCAAAGAGCGGCGGCGTGGAGACGGAAATTGTCGAGGCTGCCGACTCTACAGAGGCTGTGGTCGAGGTGAACGACACCACACCTATGCCCATGTTCCTCATGGGCGATGACAACGAGTGCCAGCAGATGGTGTACTGGACTGGGATAGAAGAGCCTGTGAAGGACGAATACAACGACGAGTGGTTCGACGAGATTCATGCTGCCTGGGCTTTGCAGGAGACGTTCCGCCGCAACCGCACGGAGTACACCAACCTTATCGTTGGCGACAGGATGGTGAAGATGAAATATGTGGACGAGGTCACAGAGGACCCCGACGGCAACACTCCCAGCATTGGCGAGCTGCATGGCCGCAAGGAGATCCCCTCGCTCTGCTCACGCTTCACCGCTGTCAATATCAGCGACAAGAAAGCCTCTGGCGAGGGCGTGGTGTTGGTGACCGACGCCTACTTGCAGTCGCGCAAGTGGCTCACCGTCACCGAACACAGTTATTATGGCGACAAGGTGAAAAAGCTGCCCGCCGACGTGGTGAAGCTCTTGGAGGAGAGATACGGCATGAAAGCCTCGCGCTCGGTGCTCGCCGCTACCATAGGCGAGAACTACAGCTGGGGTGTAGTCCAGTTCAAGGGCGAATACAAGAATGCCCCAAAGGACAAATACAATCAGGATAGGAAATCGGTGCTGGCTCTTGACGTGCTGACCGACGGAACGGCTGTTTACGCCGTCGAGGAGTATGGCTACTACGAGTCGGAAAGCGATTTCGGCTGGAATGTCGACGACGACGGCCAGTTTATCCCTTCCGTCATAGCTGCCGCCTTTGAAGGCCCCGAAGGTCTGGAGCTGTGCTACACCCAGTTCGCCCCCGAGAGTGCCGAGGTGGGCATGTTCCTGTTGCGTGACGGCAAGATGGAGAAACAGGAGTACACCACCTACCACTCATTGGTTGACGAGCAGATTCCCATTTGGAAGAAAGACCTGGCCCTCATGGACAGCCTGTACCATGCCGACGAGATGAGCGAGAAGGACGTGGAACTCACTAAATGGGCACACTGCTATTTCGACTGGAACAACGAGTGGATATGGCTGCGCGACAAGGACGACAAGTATGGTGCTTTCTTCATCCGCAAGGACGGAAAAATCAGGCTCATGGCCATTGAGAACCCCACTCTTCGTCCGTCGTGCTGTGAGAAGGACGGCATCAGCTATCTGAAGTTGGCCGGTCCTGCCGGCGGCCCGTCGTGGCAGCAGGAGATTCACGCGTTCAAGGACGGCAAGAGGATAGAGGTGTTCAACTGCCTTGAGATTTACGGTGAGATTGACGAGTGCTCGCTCAACGGGAAGCCGATGACAAGGGAGGATGGCCAGGTCTATCTGCGCAAGGTGCCCGAAGGCAAAGAGATCACCGCCTATTTCACTGACATCAAGCAAGAATGAGATATGAACTGGGATTATGTCTTGACGATTTTCATAGCTGCCATGCTTGGCGGTGCCATCGGCTTGGAGCGTGAGTACCGCTCGAAGGAGGCCGGTCTGCGCACACATTTCCTCGTGGGCCTTGGGTCGGCGTTGTTCATGGTGCTGTCGATGCACGGCTTCGACGGTTTTGAGGGCCAGCCGGGTGTCATCATCCAGCGCGACCCGGCACGAATGGCGGCGCAGGTGGTCAGTGGCATAGGCTTCATCGGTGCGGGCACAATCATCTTCCAGAAGAACGTGGTGAAAGGCCTCACGACCGCCGCCGGACTGTGGGTGACGTCGGCCATTGGCATGACTGCCGGAGTGGGCATGTATGGCCTTGCTGCCATGGCCACGCTTATGGTGCTGGTGTGCTTAGAGGCCATGAACTTCATCCATCACCGCATCTTCGGCCACCGTCACCGCGAATACGATGCCGACGAGAACCAGCAGAAATAGTTCTACCACAGATTACGCAGATTTAACAGATTTTGGAAAGAATGGCGTAGCGTTCTTTGCCGAAAATGTCTTGTGAGGTCTCCACGTGGGTAAAGCCCGTGTGGAGACCCATTTCTTTCAGTTCGTTGGCAAAGAGCGGGTTTATCTCAAACAGCAGACGGCCGTTCGCCTTTAGTGCCTTTGCGGCGTAGAGGGCGATGGAGCGGTAGAAGAGCAGCGGGTCGTCGTCGGGAACGAAGAGAGCCGTCTCAGGCTCGTGCCGGAGCACATTCTCGTGCATGCCTTTTCTTTCCCTCTGGCCGATGTATGGCGGATTGCTCACGATTATGTCCCATCGGTCGTGGTCGTCTGGGGGGCAGAGGGCGTCCGTCTTTTCCACCTTGACATTTGCCCCAAGTCTCTCGGCATTCCTGCGGGCGGTGGCCAGCGCAATGTCTGAGATGTCCCATGCTGCCACTTCTGTCGTTGCGGGCAGAGAGGCACTACCTGTTGAGTGTACCAAGTCGAGGGCCACGGTGCAGGCTATACATCCGCTGCCTGTGCCAATGTCGAGGATGCTATAGGCTTCCCCCTTCGCGGTAGTGGCACTCTCCCGTGTCCGATCCCCAGAAGGGTCAGCCCCTCGTGTCTGAATAGCCAGAGCCACAACCTTCCGGCACAGCCATTCCGTCTCCGGCCGTGGGATAAGCACTCCTGGGACAACGCTGAACATCCTGCCGCAGAACTCTGCCCCGCCAAGCACATACTGCACCGGCTCGCCTGTCAGCAGACGTGCGCGAAGCGTCGCCAGTTCCTCCTCGGAAAGACTCTCCACGCCGCCACAGACTATGTCGGTCATCGTCAGCCCGTAGCGTTGCTCCATGACCAATCGGGCGATGGCGCGTGCCTCACCCTCGTCGTACAGCTGTAGCAATGGATGATAGAAATCTCGGTAGGTCATACGGCAAACTGTAGGGACTTACTGCGTGTATGTCCTCAAACCTACTTCAGGAACGCTTTCATGCGTTTCATTATCTGCTTGTCGTATTCGTAGCGGTCGGGCCATTTCTCCCACTTGCCCGTTTCGGGGTTGGGGTAGAGTGTGTAGTAGTCTAATTCCACACATACCACCGGCACGACATCCTTTGAGCTGATGAGACGGACAGGGCCTTCCTTTCCCTCTTCGCGCAGTTGTTTCAGGTATTCCTTTCCTTTGTCCGACTGCGGCTGCATGTCTATCGACATCCTCATGCGGTCGAGTGTCCACTCGTCGGCATCGGGCAGCATGAACATTGCCAGGTCGAATGGCTTCTGCACTCTCACGCAGCCATGCGATACTGTGCGCCGCTCGGCGTTGAATGCCTTTCGGTTGTTGGTGTCGTGCAAATAGACATCGAACTTGTTCGGGAACCTGAAGATGATTCTCCCCAACGAGTTGCCCCTTCCGCTGCGCTGCGTCACGCGGTAGCCTCCGCCACGCAGTTGGTCGGCGCTGACGCTCTTGGGGCTTACGGTGCTGCCAGTGCTGCTGCGCACGATGTAATATCCGTTCCGGGCAAAATATGCCGAGTCTCCGGCATGGCGGCTTACGTCGTCCCTGACGATGGTGAACGGAATCCTCCACTCCGGGTTCAGCTGTATGAGCTTTATGCCGCTGGTGAGCAGTGGGGTCTTCGTGCTCCATGCCCCACAGCATATCTTCATCGAGAATACGCTGTCGGGGGCTATGGCCCAGAGCTGTTGCGACGGGATGTTCACGAAGACATGGCGCTCGCCGTCTTTCGGCCTCATCTTGCTTCTCCACCTCCGACGCTCCATGTTGCAGATGGCCAGTGTGCGCCCTGCGTCGGTGGTGTCGGTCAGCAACCGCTCTTTCAGCCGCTGGTAGATGGTGTCGGTGGGTTCCAGGCTGTCGATATACTCTATTGGCGACTGAACGTGAGCGAATGCGTCCATGACGAATTGTGAGTCGGGCTGCTCAATGTCCACGTCGTAGACCTGCCTGTAGCCCGCGCCACGCTTTTCCAAGCGATTGAAAGTCTCGAAGGGGTCGATGAATCCGAAGCGCTGCCCCACGGCATAGCGCATGAATGCGCGGCTGAGGCTGAGTTCCAGCCGGGCCATGGCATCGGTGACCGACACTCCCGCCGAGTCGAAGCGCAGGGTGCGGAAGAGGTCGATGTCGTGGAGAATGTCGTCGGTGAAGAACACCTCAGGGGCGAAGGCCACGCTTTGTGCCTTCCCGGCGAGGAAGCGTGCCAGCGTGTCGGCGTTGTGCAAGAGTCGTGTGGTGTCGCCGGTCACCCATAGCCACTCTCCGCCGCCGTTGTAGTAGTTGCGCACCAGCGTGTCGGCGCTGAGCGAGTCGTGACCCTGACAAAGAAACTGCCCAAGACGCTGTTGAGCGTCCTGAGCATTGTCACTAAGCAGTTGCAATCTTTCCCTTGCAACCCGCTCCTCTTCTGTCTCAAACCGGAATCCTTGTGCGCAAGCCGTTGACAGAAGGAATAAAACAACGGCTATGGTGACTATTGCACCGTTACCTTTCTTACCGTTTTCCCTACTTTCAGTATGTAGCATCCTTTGGGCAGGTTTAGTTCGATACGCTGTGCCGACCCCTCAATCTTATAGGATGCCACAGCACGCCCTGTGAGCGAAACCACTTCCATTGACATGCCACTGGCCCCGACCACGCTGACGATGTTGCCTTCGACGCTTATGGTTGGTGCCGGCTCATCGATCTGCTCAGCCACTCCCATCTCCATCATCATGGGCATGGCATTTGAAGGCATTGCCATCATAAAGCAGGCAAACGCGGCCACGATTATTGTCTTTTTCTTCATAGATAATCAGATTATTTGCTGCAAAGTTATGAAAAACATTTGAAACTTCCAAACTTTTTAGCAAAAAATGACAATTCAAGCGAAAAATAATCGTATTTATTGCTAAATTATACGTTTCCTGTTGGTTGTTTCGGCGAAAAGCATTAATTTTGTGCCCTGCAAACAAACAATTGTCGAAACCCATGAATTTCAGTATCAAGCATCCCGAGAACCTTGGCGGCATGAACGGCCGCATCCGCCGTCTGCGCCAGGAAAGCATCGACACGCCCGCTACCCTGAGCATTGAGCGGGCACTAATAGAGACCGAGTTCTACAAGGAAAACTATGGCACCATGTCCATTCCCGTACTGCGTGCCCGCAATTTCTATGAGCTGTGCCGCCGCAAGACCATCTACATCGGCCCCGACGAGCTTGTCGTGGGAGAGCGGGGGCCAAGGCCAAAGGCTGTGCCGACGTTCCCCGAGCTGACGTGCCATTCGGTGGAAGACCTGCACACGCTGAACGAGCGCGAACTGCAACGCTACACCATCAGCCAGGAGGACATCGACACATACGAGCGCGAGGTTATACCCTACTGGAAGGGCAAGACTCAGCGTGAGCGCATCTTCAACCATGTGTCGGCTGAGTGGCGTGAGGCATACCACGCTGGAGTGTTCACCGAGTTCATGGAACAGCGCGCCGCCGGACATACGGCCATGGACGGGAAGATGTACCGCACGGGACTGCTCGACGTGAAGAAGCGAATAGAGGATAAGATTGCCGCCCTCGACTTCATTAACGACCCTGAGGCAACGGACAAGCTGCAGGAGATGGAGGCCATGGCCATCTCGTGCGACGCAGCCATCCTCTTCGCCGCGAGACATGCTGACATGGCTGAGAAGATGGCTTCTAAGGAGACTGACCCGCAGCGCAAGAAGGAGTTGGAGACGATTGCCGCCGTCTGCCGCTGGGTGCCGGCTCACGCCCCACGCAATTTCCGCGAGGCCATACAGATGTACTGGTTCGTGCATCTCGGTACTGTCACCGAACTTAACGGATGGGACTCTATGAACCCGGGGCACATAGACCAGCACCTGTGGCCATTCTACGAGCAGGAACAGCGCGACGGCACGCTGACCCGCGACGAGGCCAAAGAACTGCTCTCATGCCTGTGGATAAAGTTCAACAACCAGCCCGCACCACCGAAAGTGGGCGTCACGGCACTGGAAAGCGGCACGTACAACGACTTCACAAATATAAATATAGGAGGCGTGAACCGTGAGGGGCGCAGCGCGGTGAACGAGCTGTCGTTCATCATCCTGGAGATACAGGAGGAACTGCACCAGCTGCAGCCCGGACTGAGCATCCACATAGCGAAGAACACCCCCGACGACTTCCTCATGGAGGGGATGCGCGTAATACGCCAGGGCCACGGCTATCCCAGCATCTTCAACCCCGACACCTACGTTGAGGAGATGGTGCGCGCTGGAAAGAATATAGAGGACGCGCGCGAGGGCGGCTGTTCGGGGTGCATCGAAGTGGGGGCTTTCGGCAAGGAGGCATATCTGCTCACGGGCTACCTGAACACTCCGAAGATACTGGAGATAACACTCAACAACGGCATCGACCCCGAGACCGGGAAACGACTGGGAATAGAGACTGGCGACCCTTGCACATTCCAGACTTTCGACCAGCTCTACGAGGCATGGCACAAGCAGATGGTGCATTTCGTGAATATGAAGCTGGCCGTGAACAACTACATAGAGCGGATGTTCGCCCTTTACGCCCCCGCCACGTTCCTCAGCCTCTTCATCGACGACTGTATAGACCGCGGGCGCGACTACTACAACGGCGGAGCACGATATAACACCACCTACATCCAGTGCACCGGTCTGGGAACCATTACCGACAGCCTGTGCGCCCTGAAGAAACATGTGTTCGAGGACAAGCGTTTCACCATGGACGAGATGCTCGAAGCCCTCAGAAACAACTGGAACCCCTCTGAGGGAGGGGGCGGTGGTGAGGCTATGAGGCTGTACATCCGCAACCACACGCCATTCTTCGGCAACGACGACCCCTACGCCGACGAGATTGCCGTGCGTGTCTACGACGACCTGGTGAGTGCCATAGAGGGACGGCCCAACACCCGTGGCGGACAGACCCATCTGAACATGCTCTCCACCACCTGCCACAACTATTTCGGCAGTGTCTGTGGAGCCACCCCCGACGGGCGTTTCGCCCATTTTGCCATCAGCGACGGCACATCGCCCGCCCACGGCAGCGACAGCCACGGCCCCACGGCGGTAATAAAGTCGCTGGCTAAGCTCGACCAGACGAAGAGCGGCGGCACGCTGCTCAACGTGCGCTTCACGCCGACGCTGCTGCGCCGCGACCAGGACATGCAGAAGGTGGGGAGCCTGGTGCGCACATATTTCCGTTTGGGCGGGCATCACATACAGTTCAACATCGTTGACACCGAGACGCTTTTAGACGCACAGCGCCACCCCGACGACTACCGCGACCTCCTGGTGCGCGTGGCCGGCTACAGCGACTATTTCAACGACATGACGGCACAGCTGCAGAATGAGATTATCGCACGGACGCAAAACGATATGCTTTAGATGCAAGTATTCGACATAAAGCGGTTTGCCATCAACGACGGGCCGGGAATACGAACCACAGTGTTCTTTTCCGGCTGTCCGCTGCGATGCGTGTGGTGCCATAACCCGGAGTCGTGGGAGCTACAGCCGCGACTCACCTACAAGCATAACCGCTGTATAGGCTGCCAGAGCTGTGTAAACGCCTGTCCTCAGAATGTGCTCAAATTGACTGCGGACGGAATTGTGGGCAGCACTTCCGGGCGTTGCATTGTGGATTGTGACTCTGCAATGCCTGGAGGTGCTGCCCACCATCCCTGTGTCGACGTCTGCCCCTCCGGAGCCATGGGGATCACATGCCGGGCGTGGACTCTGGAACAGCTCATGGCCGAGGTGGAGAAAGAGCGCGACGTGATGGAGGACAGTGGGGGAGGGGTGACCATCAGCGGTGGCGAACCGCTCATGCAGTCGGAAGCGCTCATGGAACTCCTCACCGAACTGGGTCGCCGGGGATTCCACCGCACCGTCGACACCACGCTCCACGCGTCTTCATCGCTGGTTGAGGCTGTGGCCGCCAACTGTGAGCTGTTGCTGGTAGACCTGAAAGTCATGGATGGCGGCAAACATCAGCTTTATACAGGCGTGACAAACGAAAAGATATTCAGCAATATACGCCTTCTTGCGACACTCGGCACACCTTTTCTCATCCGCATACCGCTCATAGAGGGCATCAATGCCGACAGGGATAATATCGAGGCAACAGCCAGGTTCCTCAACCAACTCCCCAAACCTTCAGACGCCCGGCTTCCGAACCCGCTGTCGGGTGTCAATCTGCTGCCCTATCACGACATGGGCCGTGACAAGCATCGCCGGCTGTGGTCGGTCTACAACCCTTCAGGCCTGTCTATGTCCACCCCCTCCGAGGCAGTCTTGCAGCGTTGTGTCAGCCAGTTTGCTGAACACGGCATCACAGCCTTCGTAGGAGGATAAGTCACGAATTAAAAGAAAATGCAAATTTTTTTCACAAATGTTTCGCTTGTTTGGAAAAAAATGAGTACCTTTGCACCGCTTTAAAGCTAAACAATGTTATAACAAATAGTTTTTTTATGGATTTCACAATGTTAATTACCGTCATTCTGACGGCTATTACTTTGGTGGCAGGGGCCTACGTGGTTGCGAAACTCGTAGGGCCGCGGTCGTATAATGCCGCGAAGGGAGAGCCCTTCGAGTGCGGCATACCGACACGCGGCAGTTCGTGGATTCCCATCAACGTGGGCTATTACCTGTTCGCCATCCTCTTCCTCATGTTCGATGTGGAGACGCTGTTTCTGTATCCGTGGGCGATAGAGGTGAAGTCGTTCGGTGCTGCGGCCTTGCTGAGCATCGGCTTCTTCTTGGTAGTATTAGTATTTGGCTTGGCTTACGCCTGGCGGAAAGGAGCACTGGAATGGAAGTAAGGAAACCGAAAATCAAGGCTATCCCCTACGACGAGTTCAAGGACAACGAGTCGTTGGAGAAGATTGTTGACGAGCTCCATGAGGGCGGCGTCAACGTGGTGACCGGCAGTCTGGACTCGCTCATCAACTGGGGCCGCGCCAACTCGCTGTGGTCGCTGACGTTTGCCACCTCGTGCTGCGGCATCGAGTTCATGGCCTGCGGATGCGCCCGCTACGACTTTGCCCGCTTCGGCTTCGAGGTGACGCGAAACTCTCCACGCCAGGCCGACCTGATTATGTGTGCCGGAACAATCACGCACAAGATGGCCCCGGCGCTGAAGCGTCTCTATGACGAGATGGCCGAGCCTAAGTATGTCATTGCCGTGGGTGGCTGTGCCATCAGCGGCGGCCCGTTCAAGCAGTCTTACCATGTGGTGAAGGGCATCGAGGAAATTGTTCCCGTCGATGTGTTTATCCCTGGCTGTCCTCCGCGCCCAGAGGCTATCCTCTACGGCATGATGCAGCTGCAGCGCAAGGTGAAGGCCGAGAAGTTCTTCGGTGGTGCCAACCACAAGCAGACCGCCGAGGAGCGCGAGCTGGGCGTCTCGAACGAGGAGCTGCTGTTCCGCGAGAAACTGGGCGACCGTCGCCGCGAGCCAGTGGTCATCACCGACGTACCCAAAGAGTTTGTGGAAGAACTTAAAAAAGAAAAGGAGGAGCAGGCATGAAATTAGAGTTCTTATCTTTTGACTTTGACAAGTTCGCTCAAGAGATGCGCAACTTGAAGGAGAAGAAGCACTTCGACTATCTCGTCACCATCGTTGGCGAGGATTTCGGCGAGGAAGGTCTCGGCTGCATCTATATCCTTGAGAATACAGAAAGCCATGAGCGTTGCGCCGTTAAGATGCTGGCTAAGAGTTCTGTATGTGGCGACGGTATGTCGAGCAACGGCACCGGCGACACCGACGGACAGACGCTGGCCTACCTCCCCTCGGTCATCGACATCTGGAAGGATGCTGATCTGCTTGAGCGCGAGGTCTACGACTTCTACGGCATCGTGTTCCTCGGTCATCCCGACATGCGCCGTCTGTTCCTTCGCTCGGACTTCAAGGGCCATCCCTTCCGCAAGGACTGGAAATACAACGATGCCTACACGCTGGCCGACGATGTGGAGCCTGACTACGGTCTGGAGTACTTCATCGACAAGGACGGTAACCTGCAGTCGAAGCAGAACCGCCTCTTTACTGCCGACGACTACGTGGTGAACATCGGCCCGCAGCACCCGTCTACCCACGGTGTGCTCCGTCTGCAGACGGTTCTTGACGGGGAAACCGTCAAGCGCATCTATCCGCATCTGGGCTATATCCACCGTGGCATCGAGAAGATGTGGGAGGGCATGACCTACCCGCAGACACTCGCCCTGACCGACCGCCTGAACTACCTCTGCGCCATGATGCAGCGCCATGCACTCGTAGGCGTCATTGAGGAGGGCCTCGGCGTGGAGCTGACCGACCGTATTAAGTATGTACGTACGATAATGGATGAGCTGCAGCGTTTGGACAGCCACCTGCTGTTCACCTCGTGCTGCGCCCAGGACCTCGGTGCCCTTACCGCCTTCCTCTATGGAATGCGCGACCGCGAGCATGTGCTCAACGTCATGGAGGAGACCACCGGCGGACGACTTATCCAGAACTATTATCGCATCGGCGGACTACAGGACGACATCGATCCGAACTTCGTGAAGAACTGCAAAGACCTGGTGAAATATCTGCGTCCGATGATTCAGGAGTATATGGACGTATTTGGCGATAACGTCATCACCCACAACCGTTTAGAGAACGTCGGTCCAATGTCGCTTGAAGACTGTATCAGCTATGGCGTGACCGGTCCTGCCGGACGTGCCTCGGGCTGGAAGAACGACGTGCGCAAGAACCACCCCTACGACATGTACGACAAGGTGGAGTTTGAGCAGTGCGTAGAAACCTCGTGCGACAGCATGGGACGCTACTTAGTGCACATCAACGAGATGTACCAGAGCCTGAACATCATCGAGCAGCTCATCGACAACATCCCCGAGGGCGACTTCTACGTGAAGCAGAAGCCAATCATCAAGGTGCCCGAGGGACAGTGGTTCTTCTCTGTGGAGGGTGCCGCCGGCGAGTTCGGCGTCTACCTCGACTCTCGTGGCGACAAGAGCCCCTACCGCATGAAGATGCGCCCTATGGGTCTCACCCTCGTAGGCGCTCTCGACCCAATGCTGCGCGGACAGAAGATTGCCGACCTCGTCACCACAGGTGCCGCCGTCGATATAGTGATTCCTGATATTGACAGGTAAAAGGCCCACCCAAGCCCTCCCAAAGGGAGGGATGTCAGTATGATAATTGTGTGGGAAACCTGATAGTAATTTAATAAAATGTATAATCGTAAAAACAATCGCCCTAATATGTAACTCAACATCCCTCCCCTTGGGAGGGCTTGGGTGGGCTTTTAATGTATGTTCGATTTTAGTTTAGTAACTACATGGATTGACCAGTCGCTTAGGGTCACGTTAGGGTGCCCCGACTGGTTGGCGATACTGATTGAGTGTGTGCTTGTGGGTGCTACCGTGCTTGGTGCATACTCGGTCATCGCAATGATTCTGATATTCATGGAGCGTAAGGTCTGCGCCTACTTCCAGTGCCGCATAGGCCCCGTGCGTGTGGGTCCGTGGGGACTGCTGCAGGTGGTGGCCGACGTGCTGAAGATGCTCATCAAGGAGATCTTCTTCGTTGACAAGGCCGACAAGCTGCTCTATGGCGTGGCCCCGCTGCTGGTCATCTTCGGCTCGGTGGGCGCCTTCTGCTTCCTGCCTTGGAACAAGGGCGCACACGTGCTCGACTTCAACGTGGGTATCTTCCTGCTGACGGCCATCTCGTCAATCGGCGTGGTGGGCATCTTCATGGCAGGATGGGCTTCGAACAACAAGTATTCGGTCGTGTCGGCCATGCGTGCTGCCGTGCAGATGATCTCCTACGAGATGTCGCTCTGCCTCTGCCTCATCACCGCCGTCATCCTGACGGGCACGATGCAGGTCTCTGGCATCGTCGAGGCTCAGAGCGGCCCTTGGGGCTGGCTCATCGTGCAGGGTCACGTGCCTGCCATCATTGCTTTCATCGTGTTCCTCATAGCCGGCAATGCCGAGGCCAACCGTGGCCCCTTCGACATGGCTGAGGCTGAGAGCGAGCTGACCGCCGGTCACCACACCGAGTACTCAGGCATGGGCTTCGGCTTCTTCTATCTGGCCGAGTTCCTCAACCTCTTCATCATCGCCGGCATCGCCGCCACGGTGTTCCTCGGAGGTTGGGCGCCCATTCAGATTGGCATCGACGCCTTCGACCAGGTTATGCAGTACATCCCCGGTATCGTCTGGTTCATGGGCAAGGCCTTCCTGCTTGTTTGGCTGCTGATGTGGATTAAGTGGACGTTCCCCCGCCTGCGTATCGACCAGATTCTGAAGTTAGAGTGGAAATACCTGATGCCCCTGTCGCTCATCAACCTCGTGCTGATGACCGTCATCGTGGCCTTCGGCCTTTACGTGAAATGAAAACTAATATTTTGGAAACAGGATGTTTCATGAAACTAATGTCTTATTTGAAACTAATGTGAATAATATGAATAATCTGATTCAAAAATAGCAATAAATATTTATTATTATTTGTGGAAGAATTATTCACATTATTTATATTAATTTCCAAATATAATAATTAATTTCCAATAAATTATTCGTTTCCAGAAAAAGAAAGATTATGGAAAAAGAACAAGGATATTTCAGCGAACTCGGGCACGGCATCAAGACGCTGGCTGTTGGCATGAAGACCACCTTGAAGGAATACGCCAAGGACTACTGGACCAACAAGTGCACAGAGCAGTACCCCGAGAACCGCAAGACCACCCTCCACGTGGCTAAGCGCCACCGTGGCCGCCTGGTCTTCAAGCGCAATGAGGACGGTTCATACAAGTGCACCGCCTGTACGCTCTGCGAGAAGGCTTGCCCCAACGGAACCATCAAGATCACATCACACATGGCCGAGGACCCCGAGACGGGCAAGAAGAAGAAGGTGCTCGACGACTATCAGTACGACCTGGGCGACTGCATGTTCTGCCAGCTCTGTACCAACGCCTGCAACTTCGACGCCATCGAGTTTACCAACGATTTCGAGAATGCCACGTTCAAGCGTGACAGTCTGGTGCTCCACCTCGACAAGGAGGTCTACCAGGGTGGCTCGCTGCCCAACCTCCTCGACGGCGGCGCTGACTGGCAAGTCGGAAAGTTTAACACTAAAAAGAAATGAAGGACAACATGACTTTTACCACTAAGGTTTTTTAAACCACGAATTTAACGAATTACACGAATTACACGAATTATCATCAATTCCACAAATTTGTTCGAGAAATAAAAATAATTCGAGAAATTAAAAACAATTCGTGAAATAAATAATAAATTCGGGTCAATTCGTGCCATTCGTAAAATTCGTGGTTATGAAAAATCATGGTAAAGTAATAAAGTTGTAATAATACAAAAAAAATATGGCTAATTTAGTAGTATTTTGCATTCTTGCGGTGGTCATCCTCGCGTCGGCAGTAATGTGCGTGGTGACCAAGCGCATCATGCGGGCCGCAACATTCATGTTGTTTGTGCTCTTTGGCGTGGCAGGTCTTTACTTCCTGCTCGACTACACCTACTTAGGCGCCGCCCAGATAGCTGTCTATGCTGGCGGTGTGACGATGATCTACGTGTTTGCCATCCAACTGGTGAGCAAGCGCACCCTGCAGGGACTCATCGAGCGCGTCAGCTGCTCAAGGATGATTTGGGGCGCTTTGGCCACCCTCGCCGGACTGGCCACCGTGGTCCTCGTCTTCCTGAAGAACAATTTCGTCTATCGCGCCTGTGAGGTCGCCGACACCGAGGAGTCTATGCACGCCATCGGCCAAGCCCTCGTCGGTGCCGATAAGTATCAGTTTGTGTTGCCGTTCGAGTTCATCTCAGTGTTCCTGCTGGCATGCATCATCGGCGGTCTGGTTGTTTCACGTAAAAACGAGGATTAAGCTATGGTACCTGTAGAATGTTATTTCGTGCTCTCAGCACTTCTGTTCTTCATCGGCGTCTTCGGCTTCATCACCCGCCGCAACCTGATTGCCATGCTCATCAGCATCGAGCTGGTGCTCAACGCCGTTGACATCAACTTCGCCGCGTTCAACCGGCTGCTCTTCCCCGACGGACACCTCGAGGGCTTCTTCATGACCCTCTTCTCCATCGGTGTCAGCGCTGCCGAGAGTGCCGTGGCCATCGCGATTATCATCAACGTCTATCGCCACTTCAAGAGCGACAGCGTGGAAAGTATCACTAACATGAAAGGATAAAACTACAGAATTATAAAATACCACCTATTTATGACTACCCGTTTTTTAAACCACGAATTTGACGAATTACACGAATTATACGAATTATTGTTAATTCCACAAATTAATTAGGGAAATCAGAAATAATTAGTGAAATAATAAAAAAATTCGTGCCAATTCGTGCAATTCGTAAAATTCGTGGTTAAAACAGACAAGTTAAATAAGTGGTAAAAAAAGAATCAGTAGTAAAAGTTAAATGACTATGCAATACAGTTATTCAGTTTGGATTCTTCTTCTGCCCCTGTTGTCCTTCATCGTGTTAGGACTTGCCGGTATGAAGATGAAACACAAGGTGGCCGGCCTCATAGGCACCACCTCGCTGGCACTGGTCACTGTGCTCTCCTATCTCGCGGCCTTCCAGTATTTCACTGCCGACCGCGTGAACGGGGTGTACCAGACCATCGTGCCTTATAACTTCACGTGGCTGCCTTTGGGCAACCTCCACTTCGACATGGGCATCCTGCTCGACCCCATCTCGGTGATGATGCTCATCGTCATCTCCACGGTGTCGCTTATGGTGCACATCTATTCGTTCGGCTACATGCACGGCGAAAAGGGCTTCCAGCGCTACTACGCCTTCCTGAGCCTCTTCACCATGTCGATGCTGGGTCTTGTGCTCGCCACCAACATCTTCCAGATGTATATGTTCTGGGAGTTGGTGGGTGTCAGCTCGTATCTGCTCATCGGATTCTACTATCCGCTGAAGCCCGCCATCGCCGCCTCTAAGAAGGCCTTCATCGTGACGCGCTTCGCAGATATGTTCTTCCTCATCGGTATCCTCACCTTCGGCTATTTCACCGACTCGTTCAGCTTCTCGTTTGCGGGCGACATCGTGATGGGCCAGGGCACCACGCCGTTCATCGAGGGCAACATGGCCAAGGCCGTCACAGCCGGAGCCTGCATCATCCCCACCGCCCTGACGCTGATGTTCATTGGTGGTGCCGGTAAGAGTGCCATGTTCCCGTTGCACATCTGGCTGCCCGACGCCATGGAAGGCCCGACGCCTGTGTCGGCCCTCATCCATGCCGCCACGATGGTGGTCGCCGGTGTGTTCCAGATTGCCCGTATGTTCCCCCTGTGGATTGAGTATGCTCCCCAGGCCATGAGCATCGTCGTTTGGGTGGGTGTCATCACCGCTTTCTATGCCGCCGCCGTGGCCTGCGCCCAGAGCGACATCAAGCGTGTGCTCGCCTTCTCCACCATTTCGCAGATTGCCTTTATGATGGTGGCCCTCGGCGTATCGCTGCCCGGACATGAGGCCGTGCTCGACAACCACACGCAGTTAGGCTACATGGCTGGTATGTTCCACCTCTTTACCCATGCCATGTTCAAGGCTTGCCTCTTCCTTGGAGCCGGTTGTATCATCCACGCTGTCCACTCCAACGAGATGGCCCTGATGGGCGGTCTGCGCAAGTACATGCCCGTGACGCATATCACGTTCCTTATCTCCTGCCTCGCCATCGCCGGTATTCCCTTCTTCTCGGGCTTCAGCTCGAAGGATGAGATTATCACCGCCTGCATGGAGTACAGTCCCGTGGTCGGTTG
Source organism: uncultured Prevotella sp. (assembly GCA_905233425.1). Taxonomy (GTDB): domain Bacteria; phylum Bacteroidota; class Bacteroidia; order Bacteroidales; family Bacteroidaceae; genus Prevotella. The sequence goes on from CAJOEC010000053.1 coordinate 23,693, forward strand.
GATTATGACTGGCATCGCCGCCATGACTGCCTTCTACATGTTCCGTCTGTACTACGGCATCTTCTGGGGTACTGAGAACGTGGAGGCCCACGAGCACCACACGCCGCATGAGGCTCCGCTGACGATGACCATTCCGCTCATCGTGCTTTGCGTCATCACCATGGGCGTAGGTATCTATACCACGCTGGGCGGTTTCCTCGGCTGGGGCGGAAGCTTCGGTTCGTTTGTCTCTGCCGCCGGCACCGACTACACCATCCACTTCAACACGCAGATTGCTGCCACGTCGACGATTATTGCCATCCTGAGCATCTGCCTCGCCACCTATATATATAAAGGTGAGAGCCAGCCCATCGCCGACCGTCTGTACAAGACGTTCCCGAAGCTGCACCGCGCTGCCTACAAGCGCTTCTATCAGGACGAGATCTGGCAGTTCGTCACCCATCGCATCATCTTTGCCTGTGTCTCTACGCCCATCGCCTGGTTCGACCGCCACGTCGTTGACGGCACGTTCAACTTCCTGGCTTGGGGTGCCAACGAGACCGGCGAGAGCCTCCGCGCTTGGCAGAGCGGCGACGTACGCAAATATGCCGTCTGGTTCCTCACCGGCACCGTGGCCCTAACGTTAATCCTATTATGCCTATAGGTCCTATATGACCTATAAGACCTATAAGACCTATAAGACTTATACGACTATGAATATATTATCATTATTCGTTTTAATTCCCGCCCTGATGCTTCTGGGATTGTGGATTGCCCGCAACCTCAATCAGGTGCGTGGTGTGATGGTGACAGGCGCTTCGTGTCTGCTTGTCCTTTCAATTTGGCTTTGCTACTATTATGTGACCAACCACGACAATCCTGAAGCGTGGGAGAATGGCATGATGTTAACAGCCAGCATGCCTTGGTTCAAGCCTCTGAATATCGCCTATAGCGTCGGCGTCGACGGCATCAGCGTCGTCATGCTGCTCCTCTCCAGCATCATCGTGTTCACGGGCACCTTCGCCTCGTGGCAGCTGAAGCCCCTCACCAAGGAGTATTTCCTCTGGTTCACCCTCCTCTCGACGGGTGTGTTCGGCTTCTTCATCTGCACCGATATGTTCACCATGTTCATGTTCTACGAGGTGGCCCTCATCCCTATGTACCTGCTCATCGGTGTCTGGGGTTCCGGCCATAAGGAGTACTCGGCCATGAAGCTGACGCTCATGCTGATGGGCGGCTCGGCCCTGCTCATCCTCGGCGTGCTGGGCATCTACTACTACAGCGGCCACACGACGATGAACGTCAACGAGATTGCTGCCATGCACAACATCCCCGAGGAGATTCAGAACGCCTTCTTCCCGTTCATCTTCATCGGCTTTGGCGTGCTGGGTGCCCTTTTCCCGTTCCACACTTGGTCACCCGACGGTCATGCTTCGGCCCCCACAGCTGTGTCGATGCTCCATGCAGGTGTGCTGATGAAGCTGGGAGGCTACGGCTGCTTCCGTCTCGCCATGTACCTCCTGCCCGATGCTGCACAGAACCTGGCCTGGATATTCATCATCCTGACCACCATCTCTGTCGTTTACGGTGCCCTCTCTGCCTGCGTGCAGACCGACCTGAAGTACATCAATGCCTACTCGTCGGTGAGCCACTGCGGACTGGTGCTTTTCGCCCTGCTGATGATGCAGCAGACGGCCTGCACAGGTGCCATACTGCAGATGCTGTCGCACGGCTTGATGACGGCCCTCTTCTTCGCCCTCATCGGTATGATCTATGGTCGTACCCACACCCGCGACATCCGCGAGCTGGCCGGTCTGATGAAGATTATGCCGTTCCTTGCTGTCGGTTATGTCATTGCCGGTCTGGCCAACCTCGGCCTGCCGGGCTTCTCGGGCTTCATTGCTGAGATGACCATCTTCGTAGGCTCGTTCAGTGCTCCTCAGCTGGCTGGCGACCCCTCGGCATCCTTCCGCATGGTGGCTACCATCATCGCCTGTATGTCGATAGTCGTCACCGCCGTCTATATCCTCCGCGTGGTAGGTAAGATCCTCTACGGCGAGGTGGAGAACAAGCACTACTTGGAGCTGACTGACGCCACCTGGGACGAGCGTGTCGCCGTCATCTGCCTCATCTTCTGTGTGGCAGGCCTCGGCTGTGCCCCCTTCTTCTTCAGCGACATGATTTCGCCGTCGGTCGGAAACATATTAAGTTCAATAGGAGTCATGTAACATTAATATTTTGGAAACGAATTACCGTAATGACCGTAATTTATCCGTAATTATTTTAATTGTTGAAGATAAATTATTATGAATATTATGGGACAATTATGTTAATTATGGGAATTTGTTTCTTAGAAAAAGAGAATAGATTATGAATTACAGTCAATTTCTGAATATGATTCCCGAGGTCACCCTCACGCTGGCCTTGATAATAGTGTTCTTCGCAGACTTCGCGTTGCATAAGAGCGAGCGCAAGACCCAGACGCTTGGCATCCTCACCGGTGCCCTGCTGCTTTGCCAGCTCGTGCCCTGCTTCCTCGCCAAGCCTACCGCTGCTTTCGGCGGTCTCTACGTCACCTCTCCCATCGTCGATGTGATGAAGACCATTCTAACCCTCGGCACCTTCATCGTCGTGGTGATGTCGCAGAAGTGGCTCGAAGGCCCTGCCAAAAAGCTCTCTGGCGAATACTACATGTTGTTGATCTCCACCCTCCTCGGCATGTACGTCATGATGTCCTCTGGCCACTTCCTCCTGTTCTTCCTCGGACTGGAGATGGCCTCCGTGCCCATGGCCTGCCTTGTCGCCTTCGACAAGTACAAGCAGCAGAGTGCCGAGGCTGCTGCCAAGTACATCCTCACCGCCACGTTCTCTTCGGGCGTGATGCTCTACGGCATCTCCATGCTCTACGGTGTCTGCGGCACGATGTATTTCGACGACATGGCCCAGGCCATCGCTGACAAGAACCACATGCTCTGGGGACAGGGCACGATGCTCATCATGGGCATGGTGTTCTTCTTCAGCGGTCTCGGCTTCAAGATCTCGCTGGTGCCCTTCCACTTCTGGACGGCCGACACCTACGAGGGAGCACCCACGCCCGTCACCGGTTATCTGAGCGTCGTCTCCAAGGGAGCCGCCACGCTCACCCTGGCCATCATCCTGATGAAGGTCTTCGCCTCGATGACCGACTACTGGGAGCCGCTGCTCTGGATTGTCATCATGCTGACCATCACCGTGGGTAACCTCTTCGCCATCCGTCAGAAAGAGTTGAAGCGCTTCATGGCCTTCTCCTCTATCTCTCAGGCCGGTTACATCATGCTCGCCGTTGTGGGTAATAGCACCATGGGCCTCACAGCCCTCACCTTCTACGTCCTCGTCTACGTAGCCGCCAACCTCGCCGTCTTCACGGTCATCACCGCTGTCGAGCACAATGGTGGGTCTACCCAGATGTCCGCCTATAACGGCCTCTACCAGACCAACCCGAAGCTGGCCCTGCTGATGACCCTGGCCCTCTTCTCTCTGGCAGGCATCCGTCTTCATGGCCGCCGTCGGAGGTCACGAGGCTGCCCCATTCTGGCCCTACTTCGTGGTCTTCATCGCCCTCATCAACACGGTAGTGAGCTTGTACTACTACTTGCTCATCGTGAAGGCCATGTACATCACCAAGGAGGACAATCCTCTTCCCTTCTTCGCCAACGGTCGTGCCATCAACTGGAGCCTTGCCCTCTGCACTGTCGGCATCCTCCTCTTCGGCATTTGCTCCTGCATCTACGAGTGGATTGATAAAGCCGCCACAGCTTCTATGTAGTAGGGGCAGGCCCCGTGCCAGCCCGTCAATCAAAATGTAGGGGCAGGCCCCGTGCCAGCCCGAATAATAAAGTCTCCCGACAAGCATCACTCGCTTGTCAGGAGACTTTTCCTTTTTACAAACCGTGACATCTAAATGTCTCTATACTCAGAGCAGTCGAAGCAGGGACAGGCTTTCTTTACGTCTGGCAGGTCGCGGTGACCCACTATCTTTGCCTGTGGGTGTTCGGCCTTCAGCTTCTTCAGCAGTGCCAATAGAGCCTTCTTCTGGGCTTTAGTCCTTGTATCGGCTACTTTCCCATGCTCGTCGTAGCCTCCTTCATAGCACACACCCAAGGAGTGGCTGTTGTAGCCTTTGGCATGGGCACCGACAAGTTGTTCATGCCGCGTCTGGTAGGTCTGGCCGTCGCGGGTGATGTAGTAGTGGTAGCCCGTGAATCCGAAGCGGTCGGCATGGCAGCGGATGAGGGCGGTCACAGGGAATGGACGGTTGCAGCGCGTCGCGCTACAGTGGACGACAATTAGATCAATCAGTCTCATGGTTCCTCCTTTCTACCATGTCTTGCAGCTCTGCACATTTAGAGTCCCTTGATAAGGGACGGCTATAATGCAGGGTTCAGACATGATGTTGTTGTTAAAGTGGTTACGATGGCGGTGAGCACGGTAATGATGAACTGGATGATGGTCTTCCAGCCTGGCAACAAAAACCAGCAACCATTCGAGCGTATAATGATAATGGAGTACGACGTACCTTTCATTGGACGCGTAAAGATGACGGTAGGCATCCGGCGCCGTACCCACGAGAAGGTGCAGTACTGCATCACAGCCATACAAAGCCTATAACACCAAGAAAGGCATCCTCGTCGGATGCCTCTTGTTTTGCCCCTCATGCGTGGAGGAGGGCTACACTTTCATGTGACGCTATGCTGGCGGGGACTTCGCACTGCCCATATACATCGTCCTCTCACGACTTACTTTCTGCGTGCAAAGATAAGTCTTTTTTCCGAATCCTCCAAACTTTTCTGCCCAAATCTCGTAAAAACGGTTAAATCTGCATCTCTTTTTGAAGATTTTTGCAAATTAATAAGGTGAATAGCGAAAAATTGTGTAATTTTGAAGCGTGATTTTGCAATCACACATACATATTGGCTCTTACATCAGCGAACTTGCACCTCGGAGATAAACGAGCCAAACAAAATCGAACATTGGGCGTCGCGCCATAGTGCGCAGACGTTTCTATGGTTCGATTGGGCAGTGCTAGGCCTCGCTGATGCGTAGATTCGTTCTGCGCATTTTCGATATTGATGACCTAATGACAATGTAAATGGACTACGACCTCTACGATGACCAAGCTCTTGTCGATGGCATATTGAACAACGACAGGCGGCTGATAGAGTATTTCTTCAACAAGAAATGCTCCAAACTATTCGGGTATATCATTATAAACGTCTTTGACAACAACGTTGCCGACATGAAGGAACTGGCAAACGAGCTGTTCCTGTATCTGGCAAAGGATGACTGGTATAAGGTTCGCCAGTTTCACTTCAGAAGCAGTCTGATGACATGGATCCGTGTCGTTGCCACAAGATTCTTTCAGAAAAAACGTGAAGAGCTGATGGAAAAATCATCTCCAGTGGCTCTAAGTGATAAAATGTGGCAAGACCAAAGTGCGAGTATCTCCCTTGACAAACGGATTGACATACTTGCAGCCCTACAAAAGATGCCCAATGCCCGCTACCGTAAGGTCATCGAGGTGTTGGACTTACAGGATGTCCGCCCCGAACTATTAGCAGAAGAAATGAACATAACAGTAGATAACTTGTATAACATTCACCGCCGTGCATTGGTGCAGCTTCGCCTCGTAATGGGCAGAAAGGAGGACTGGATATGAAAGACTTCAATGACCTTTTGAATAGCGGTATCTCCGACGAGCTGTTGGCTGCCTACATAGACGGAAATACGACGGAAAGTGAGAATCAACTGATAGAAAGTTCCCTTAATGGCGACTCTATGTTGTCAGAAGCCTACGAGATAGCCAACGACAGCGTTTCCTTCGGGAGCAATTTTGATTGGGAAATTCACAAAGGCGACTTCGGATTTTGGGAATTAGGATTGCCACCAGCAGTGACAGAAGCTGATTTAATGGTACCAGCAGACACAAGCTATGGCAATATAACAAATGAAGGTACAGACTTTAGTCTTAACCTTGATACTCTTAACCCTCTGAATGATGGCTTTACGCCATTGGATACTTCTACATCAGATGATTTAATGAATACAGATATTTCAGATGGATTGGATGGTGTAGATGATTTAGGAGATACATTATTATAAAAAAACTCTCTCAACATGACAAGTAATGCTAACTTAGGAACCTTAGGAACAGGTAGTTACAATATCTATTGTGAGGATGTCCTGCAGCAGTATGATGATACTTGTGCCATCAAGTCGCAACAATTAATACTGGAATCCAACGGAATAGACATTTCTGAACAGGAATTGCGTAATGAGGCCATGAGGTACGGATGGTATGCCCCTGGCTATGGCACACCTATGGAGGACGTTGGTAACCTTCTTGAGAATCATGGTATGGAGGTACACCGTTACATGGATGCATCTATCTCAGATATTGCCACCGAGTTGTCGAAAGGACACCAAGTCATAGTTGGTGTTGATTCAGGAGAACTTTGGAATGCAGGCATCAACGAAACTTTTGAAGATCTCATTTTTGGCGAACAAGCCGACCACGCTTTGATTGTTAGCGGAATTGTCATCGACCCATTCACGGCTGAACAAAACATCATCTTGACAGATCCAGGCACAGGAGATTTGTGTATTGAGTATCCTATTGAGCAGTTTGAAGATGCTTGGGATGACTCTGGAGATTATGTGATTGTTGCTGTTTAAAATAACTATGGTAGAGATTGAATCAGAGTCAAAACTTATTATAAATTTCAAATAAATCATTAATTTTAAAACTTTTACAATTATGGAACCACTTTCAATTCTAGCTTTAGCACTTTATGGAGCATATCAGGCTTCCCAAAGAAAGAAAAACTCAGGTAGTAGCCTTGGTTCGTCCACTCCTTACACGCCTCCGAAGAAGACAAAATCTGCTTCTCAGCCAGAAATAAAGAAAAAAACTGATACTCCTATGTGTCAACCCAAAAATATGCTTAGTGATAAAAAGAAAAAATCTGATACTCCCATGTGTCAGCCCAAAAATAAACTTAGTGATAACAACAAAAATAAAGCAGAATGAATTATGTCTATTATTGTAGCAGGATTATTGGGTGCTGCAAAAATTGCAGCAGGAATAATAGGAGCCAGAGCTGTTGGCAAAGGCATTAGTGCTATTGGAGAAAGAATCACTCCATACAACAAAAGTCGTAGTTATAAGCAAATTGAACAACAATCCAATTCGGCAAAAGAAATTGAATTGATGAGAGAGGCATCTAATGAAAAGATGCAAAGGGAAAAGATCATTGCTGACAGAGAAAACATCATTCTCAATCAAATGCTTAATCGCCAAAATGGAATGATTCAAGCCGAACAGAATGCATATCATTCTCTCCGTCATTCACTCATACAGGATGCAATTAGAAACTTTCCTCTCAATATATCGCCTTTGGTGTTGCTGGAAAATAACGGAATTGATGTTCAGTTCCTTCTTCATGGCCCTGAAGTGAATGGCGAGGAACCAGAAATTACAAAAAGACGAAGGGAGTTTCATGAAGCCCTAAACGGAGGCAAGAAATATCAAGATTCTAAGTCTTTTATAGAGACTTTATCACATCCCAAACCGCTAAATGTCTTTATAACTCCGATGCATATTGATACACGTGTTGGGGGAAAGGATATCATTGCAGCCCAGGTCTATGACTCCGTTTATTCTTCATTAGAGTCTATTTTTGTAAATGAATACAGTCGTAATGGTGAGCGTCCCATTACATTTTATGCCACTGCATGGAATAGAAATGCAAAGGGCGGATTACACGCGGCAGAAGAATTATATTACTTCTTAAAAGAAATGCCTACGATTGTGATTGAACCAAGATTTGACGGGAAAACAATCAAACTAATGTTTTCGTGTTGGAAAATTGGTTATGACAGCAGTATACATTCAAGGCAGGAATTGGAAATGCCGTTGGACATAAATTCGATGTTAGCCATTGCAGCTTATGAGCGTTCCAAAAAGGCATTGGAATCTTTCAATAATATTGAATGCGGTAACAAGGTACTAAATGATCAAAAAACTATATATGAACACAACATAAGCATTTTTGAACAGCTCAATCTTGGTAATAGAATCAGAAAACGTCTCGATGAGATTTGTGAGTTTGGATATTCATCCGAATTGGAGGAATTGGGAGATTATTCCAAGTTGTTATATACGAATCAGAACGATATTTTTGGAATAGCAGATACCATTAGTGCAATTGCAGGCATGATGATATGTGCACTGGCAGATACCCACCACCTGTTAGCCAATGATATCGCTCCACAATTTCCTCGTATCTATCAAAAATATTTTGGGGACTATCTTAAAGATTCTGAGTTGCGAAAAACTTTCAGTAAGATGTATGAAAGAACATATTATAGACTCAGTCGAGAGTTCCCCGATGCAGAACCTCGCAGGATAATGGAAAAGGAGAATGTTAAGAAACTCCTTGGAACTACCACAGTTGGCGAGTCTTTAGCTTCACAGGATGTTTTGTTCTCGTTAAGAGAAAAGTGTGTACAGCTTGGAGCAGACAAGAACTTGTGTTACAAATGGGCAACAGAAAGACTAATAGATTTTTACATTGAGAATATCGATGATGACGCTAAATTTCGACAAAGCATTATTCCATTTATGACTGAACAACAGAAGAAAAAATTGAGCAAAATATTAATGAATAGAAAATTATTATGATGTACGTAACTTTAGATTTTGGTTCGGCAAACTCAGGAGCACTGTTAAATCCTATAGGAAAAGGGTATAATCGCAGTGACTTAGTACACCTTCATGAACAAAGAGGATTTACTAAACAACCTACTGTCTTTTGGATTAAAAAGGAACTATTAGAAAAAGATTTAGATACTGCTTCTGATATATTAAGAATATATTCTTGTGTTTTTTTTGAATCTGAATATGCAGAAAATCCAAATTTTATCTGGTGTCATACACAAACCCGAGATAAAATAGCGATAATTGCCAAAGACAACAACTGGGTCTGTTTTCGCTATCCTAAAATGGTACTATACAAAAAAGATACAGATCTAAGAATTAAAGGTAGTGATGGCAGGTTTTATGACTTGTCTCATATATTGACACTTTTCTTCTTTGTAATAAAGAAAGAATGTTTGCAGAGAATGAGAAATGGGGGCTGGATAGAAGATGAAATAAGTTGGGGGGTTACCGTTCCTGGGATGGCAATATGGCAAGATAAAGCACGAGAGACAATGCGAAAATGTGCACAAAAAGTTTTTGGAACAAACTTAACATTGTATTCTGAGCCAGAGTGTGCGTTAATTGGCATCAACATAGGAAAGGCTAATTTTGAACATTTTGTAGATGGTCATTACATATTAGTTACTGATCTTGGTGGAGGTACTGCGGATATTTCGGTGCTTCAAGTCATTCAAAACAAAGAAACTAAGAGAATTAAGTTCAAAGAAATAAAGGCAACTTCCAAGGATAAAGATGCCACAATAAGTATTCATGCTGGCGGTAATGATATTGATGACTACTTTCACATATTTTTTTGCAATACGATAGCGAAAGGGGTGAACCTTCCAGATGATCCAACTCAGCTGCTATGGACAGACTTTCAAAACGATTGTCCTGATGGTGCGATGGACTTTGATTGGGAATGGCATAATAGAATACAGTATGAGCCAGGCGAAATTTGGAACGAAGCTTCTATTCATTTCAATCCTGGTAGAAAATATATAGCATGGTTAGATGAACATTACCCAAAAGTCGCTGACATAGCATTGTCTAAATATGGAGATTTTACTCTTGACAAAGGCGAATTATTGGATGAGGTGTTTAAACAAGTTCATGATAAGATTCTTAATGAATTAACAGAAATCTTAGCAAATTTGAAACATAACAATATCGAATTAGATCAAGTTCTATTTGCTGGTGGCCTTAGTTTGGATTTCCGCCTTAGCAAATCTATAAAGGAACTCGTTCAATCAAATTTCAAATATGCCCAGTTCTCAGAAACCAGCAAAGGAGCTGTTATTGGAGCTGTTCAGACAGGTGGTAACCATGTGGCGGTGACTGATGGATTAGTTGAAAGGTTGGCGCGAAAGACATATTATACAGATTTTGTTTTGGAATATGATGGAAACGACGAAGATTTCAAAAAGAGGTTATTTGGTCAACAACGGAAATATTACAAGAAATTGGATGACAATATTTGGCTAACTGATGACATACTTGAAAAAGCATTCCAAGAGCAGGCTTTAATGATGCGAAATTGTATCAATTACGCTTCCCAATGGATCTCATATATAGTTCCGTTTTGCTTGAGATATTCTTCGGCATCGCAAAAACAACACATTAAAATTTTTCCTGTAAATAGAGGTAATCAAACAAGGACATCGGTTAGTGTTTATTCTTCTGACAAGAATCTCATGCTGTTTCCGGGAGATTCTGAAGACCTTTTTGAGGAAGGAACATTTGACTATGATTTTGGTTATAATTGGGAGGAAGCAGAGTTAGTGTTTGACCCTATTTCTTCTAACCCTGTAGAAGGTTCTGCATACTTTATTTTGAATGATGCAAATGGCAGAGAATTACACAAATTTCTAATTAAAAACGTTACTAAAAAAGGATTATAATTATGAGTGAACTTGATAATTTACTGTTCTTGGTAGAGAAAAGAATTACAGACAGCAATAGTGGTATTATTACAGATATTCAACAAAAGATACCTATGGGATATATAGAACAAAAAATTAGAGAGTGGCTTTTGCCAGAAATAAAAAGAATCAATGAAACTATTGAATCTCAATCAAGAAGGATTCAAGAGTTGGAGCGTAGTAACTCACAATTAAATGATTTACTTAAAGAAGAAAAGGAAAAGAATGAAAAGATAAAAAGTAGGTTGGATGAACTCACATCTAACGCTAATAGTGAGAGAGTTCGTTTAGAAAAAAATTATAGTCAAGGGGTTACGGAATTTCAAAAGCTTAATCGAAAGATGACAGATTATATACGCAAATTCGATGAAGTGGGCTGCTCATATATATTAGAAATGATTACGGAATATTTTTACATTCATTCTCAAAAATTGAAAGATGAAATATTAGCAGAATTTGAAAAGGAGAAAGTTGAATTACCTGTTATGAATATATTAGATGATATAGACAAATTCGACAAAACGTATAGACCTAATATTGATAGATTCTTAGGACTCATCAATTCAAGTTTAGACAAATGTTTAATTTTTCCCAAAGAACGCTATTTCATATCCCGAGATATGGAGTCAGTAACAGGACGTAACATCAAGGATGGAAGTCCTGTATTTATCATAGGATTGGGCTATGATTTCCCAGTAATCGATATTCCCTCTCAAAAGCCTTCTGTATTTCCAAAAGATGCTGATATTGTGAAGAATGACAATTAGTATATAATTATGTTAGATAGCATATATGAGTTAGTACAACATGGTGGGGCGGATGTCCTTAGAGAGACTTTTAATAATGTCTTGGATTCCTCTTTAGCTGTAGAGGATTATGGAATGATGAGCGATGCTTTGACTGACCATACATTCTCTGTAGACAGCTTATCCACCTCAGATTCTATGTGCTACTCATTTCAGTATGATAACACTTCAATAGAAGTCCCTCTTGATAATAATATTTCAGCTATATCCTTTGGAAGTAGTATAGATGATTTGTATGACCCTCAAATTCAATCTGCGCATGACGATGTAATGTACCATCGTCATGCCGCAGACGATGCTCGCACTTATGATGATTTAATTCATCATCGGCACGAAGAAATTTCAGCAATAGAGAGTGAAGAATATTGGATTGACTCAAAATATGACGCAGAAAATGAGCACATGAAAGTTGAGGCAGAGCGTGAGTATCAGGAATTTCTAAACAAACAGTATAGCATTTCCCATGTCGAAAACCTCTATAATGATGTCTATGGTAGAAGTAATGAAATTAGTTTTGGAAGTTCTGATGATCATCTATTAGCTGATAATGGAAGTTCCTCCATCTCATTTAAAGGCTGGCAAGAAGATGCTCGTAATGTCGCTGCCTCAGAACTTCAAAGCAAATTGAACACCTTCCACATATATTACCCAGGTACTTTGTCATCAGATTCTACTTTTGGGGGATGGGATCGATATACAGGAAAGAAAATACATGATGCCATTCAAAATGCCAGGAACTCAGGAGCTATTTCAGACACCATATACAAAGAGCTGATGAGGGATTTGAAGAAAGCATGTTACTTTCAATGATTTCAAATTGTCTGATAGATTCAATTACTTATGTGGCTCTATACAGTAAACAACACTCTGTATGGAGCCATCAGTTTTATCAACATTTGTAATGACATAATCAAAGGAAACAATATGAGTCACAAAAAGTATTACGGCTATAAGAAGCCACAAGAGCGGATAAAAAGCCACACGAGCGGTACTCCATCAAGTTCCGTGACGATGCGGAGAATGGTAACGTTGAAGTCGGTACACCATGCATAATCATGCTATAAACAGGAACAGACTGAACACATTCGCAAGGAAGGCAGAAATAATGGAGGAAATGTTTGGCGGTTTCAAAATAATATCATAATTTTTCGGTCGAAAATCTGTGGTAATCCACAAATAAAAGCCTCTAAAATGATAATACCTCGTGAGAAATATCTTCAGCAACTGATAGCAGCGGAAGGAAACGGAATGGTCAAGATTGTCACTGGCATACGGCGTTCCGGCAAGTCGTTCCTGCTGATGACACTGTTCCACCGGCACCTCATAGAGCAAGGGGTGCAAGAGAACCAGATCATCGAAATCTCTTTGGACAACCGTAAAAACAAGCGGCTTCGTGACCCCGATTCATTATTGGACTACATTGACAGCAGAGCGTAGGCCGACGGGCTGATTCACTATGTCTGCAAGATGCCTTTTTGATAGAAGAGGCATTGAGATATGATGTGAAAGGAAGAAAATATATTGGCACCGAAACAAAATACTATTTTGCTGACATGGGTATACGTGCCGCCATCCTGAACCTAAGACAACAAGAGGAAACACATATCATGGAAAACATCATCTACAATGAACTGCGTATGCGTGGCTATCGTGTTGATGTGGGTATGGTGGAAACATGGACTACCAATGCCGAGAACAAGACTATGCGATTACCGCTGGAGATTGATTTTGTAGTAAATAAAGGGGCAGAGCGTATCTATATACAATCGGCATACCGTATGCCGAGCGAGGAGAAAGAAAAACAGGAGAAACGCTCTTTGCTGAGCACTAACGACAATTTCCGCAAAATTATCATCACCTACGACGACATAAAACAAAAAACGGACGAGCAGGGCATTGTCACCATTAGTTTGTTGGATTTCCTTCTAAACCCTCATAGCATATAACTTGAAAGCATTCTTTCTGAACAGACGATGGATGCTGATAGATTCTAACGCTTATGTGGCTCTATACAGGAAACAGCACTCTGTATGGGGCCATAAGTTTTTTCAACAATCACAAATAATCAAAGGAGAACGGTATGACTCACAAAAAGTATTACGGCTATAAGAAGCCACAAGAACGGTATTCCATCAAGTTCCGCGACGATGCAGCAAATAGTAGAGTCGGTACAATGTTTGCCATCGGGTACCAAGATGAGAAGTTTTATATGGTGAAGCTGAACTGGGGCGCAGAAGAGGATTGGGAGCGTTCCAGAGACGGGGAGGTGGAGATGACGTGGAGCTTCGACGAGGAGAACACGAAGAAAATCATGCTCCGCACGGGAACACACAACGCCAAGGATATGATGCAAGCCATGTATGAGCGTTTCGGTAAGTACAAGGCTTTTGCTCACTTCCATATAGAGAAGTGGTGTAAGGAGAAAGAAATCGAATACAGCTATTACGTGCATTATTAACATTGTCGAAAGAATGAAGATAATGGAAAAAAAGAAGGAGAAAGAATGAGACTGAAATATACGACGTGTTGCATGACTGGCGGAAAGCAGAGAAACGAGGATGCTATCTTTGCCCGTGTCTATGAAGAAAGCAACAAAGCCCTGTTCGTGGTCTGCGACGGCATGAGTGGCCTTCATATAGGCGACGAAGCGAGTAAGGCAATTGTTGAGGTGTTTGAATCCGTATGGAACCAGCACCATGCAGAATGGGACGACAATCGCTTACTGAATGAGGCTGTTGAACAAGGAAAGACTGCTATTGATGGCCTGTCAAGATACGACGTGGGAACGACCATTGTTTTGGCTGCAGTGGAGGATGAAACGATGCTGATAGGGCATCTTGGTGACAGCAGGGCCTATTACATTCGCCCTGGTAGCGGAATTGTCTATCAGACCGAAGACCATATCACCATAGGGCAGGAGGGCTGGCCGTATGTGTCGAAAGGGTTCTTCAACTTCCGGAAGATTGACGCTCCGACTGTCGGGAGATTCCAACTTCAGAAAGGCGACCGCATCTTGCTTTGCTCTGATGGGGTGTACGGCTGCTACCGTGGCAATGCTTTTGTGGATTTGCTGAGTGAGAAAATGGAAATCGACACGATGATGTCCAACATAGTGGGCTATTGCGATGAGTATGCCACAGACAACTATTCGGCCATACTCATTGAAGTTGAAAAGTAAGGTGATAGGAAAAACCTACTTTGATACTCTATAGAAGAAAGAAACGAATTGACAACATAAAAAAAGTACTGTTATGGCACAAACGACACTTATCAATTATTCGGTTCTATGGGACAGAATCAGTGAATGGGCAAGAAAAGCCGGAAGGGTGAGCACACGGCCACTCCTCCTTCTTTTCTATGTGATGAAGAGTAAGGATATACCTTGGTCTGACAAGATGCTGGTACTATCGGCTATCAGCTATCTGGTGTTTCCCATTGACATTCTCGATGCTAAGCGTCTGCCTATCATAGGATGGTTCGACGAAATAGCATCTATTTCCGTGGCATACCAGAAGGTGAGCAAGCACATCACGCCGGAAATAGAAGCCAAAGTGGATGCCATCCTTGACAGGTGGTTTCCTGAACATGCTTCATACGTGGAGTTGCCGACGCCTTGACGAATTACCTATAAAACCATGAACTAAAGAAAAGATATAAACAGAAGAACACTTGTGGTTTTGCGTATCTTGTAAACACGGAAACGGAAGAGTGCTTCGAATTGATGGACAGACACGGGAAGCTGTCATCATTCACCAAGAATGATGTAGATTATAACAATATCTGCCTGTTTTTTTCTTCAAGATTTGGCCATAAGGATGGCCAGACTGTCATCGACAAGCGGACGGGAGCCAGCTATGCAGCAACTCATTGATTCGAAAGATAATGGGTTGATAAACATTGTGACGGGTTTGAGCACTAATATGCGCTACGACGACTGGCTGGGCACAAACGTGGTTCGGCAGTGGTAACTTTGTCTTATTATGCTAAAAAAAGTGAGAGATTTGCAGTCGCAAACGATAAAAAGTCGGTGCGGCTATATTCTTTTTGCAAAAATAGTAGTAACTTTGCAGATTAAAATGTCATTGATGAAGAATCGAGGAAAAAATAAGCGAGTATGAATAAGAGAAAGTTACTGTGTGTAGCAGCATTAGCCATGCTGACACTTGCATCTTGCAATAGGGAAAAAGGGATGGATTATGGCGTTGAATGGAACTTTGACCCTGGTACGACTGTGTATGAGTTGAACAACGGTTGTACTGCGAGAGACTCCATCGGCGACGGGCCAATGAACGAGGAGATGACCGTTCACGATAAAGATGGGAGGGTGCTTGCCCTTGCTGGGTGTGCCTCTGAGTGGGGCTGCATGGTGGTGGTACGTTTCTTGTACGATGAGGATGGAAGTGTGAGGGGGCTGATACGCTCAACAGCAGATAGTGAGGATGATGACGAACCAGATCAAAATGAGGTATTGCGCCATGTATTTGAAAAAAGTGAAGACGATAAGGAGTTCGAGACATTCCTCTTCCAGAAAGAGAACGGACTTATCAGAAAGGTGTATAGCCCTGCTGCAAAGGATTCCATCAAGGCACCTGAGTGGTGTCACATAGAATATGCCGTGAAAGAATCAGGGATATTCTGGGTGAATGATATTCAAGGCGGTGAGATTATCCCCCAGTTCTGTGTTGTACCAAATAAGAAAGAAAGAGAATATGCGATAGACGTATATAACGGCTACCAGTTACAGGTGCGTAAGGGCTATAGCAAAGGGAGTCTTCATAGCATCACCGTATTTGACAGCGATGGCCATGTCTCAGGCTATTTCCCCATGGATACGGGCGAATACAACTTGGATGCCGTGAACGGATTCCTGTTTGACACATGGGGAGGTAACTATGCTAACATAGAAAACTAAGGTTTTTATAGAAGCACGTCAGGGATTGTTGGTTTATACGGCTTAAAATAGACAGACCACCCAAATTTGTCATGTCAGGGGCAGGAAAGCCCACCTCTACCCTCTTTTTGGCCTCAAAAAGGTCAAAAATTTGATTGAGGATCATTATGATGGAGTATCATTGTATGACCTAATGCGAGGGAAAGTGTGCGGAGTAGATGATCAACCCATCGGATTTGCGATTAAGATGTATGAGATGTTTCAAAATCGTAAGATTGATTTTGCTAAGATGGTCGCCGAAGAAATCCTGAAAGAGATATAAACACTATACAACGTAATGATATGGCTTTGAGATTTATTTGAACTTCCAGAAAATATAATATTTACGGTAAATGGAGAAATCAAAATAAAAATTAGAGGTAGCATACTAAGTATGTGTGAGTTGCCTGGTGCAATAGTTCCAGAGGTGTTTGATAGATTGTTTCCTTTTGAATACGCACCATCAGCAGATATCGGTTTATATAAAAATAGGTAAAGTCGAAAACTTTGAGATTTACGTCGTAGGAATTCTTCTCTACTGCATATTGACAGGCCATCTACCCTATAAGGGCAGCACATCTTTGGAAGATTGTCATTTGGCACATGAGCCATACATTGACCCTCGCGATGACAATTATATAGAAAGACCTTTTGTTAGAAGACCTTCACGTGGGTATGACAAATTGTTACTGACTGATATTCAAGACATACATCTTAGAAAAGTAATAGAAAAAGCGACGAGAGAAAATCCATCTAAGCGTTTCCAATCAGCTATAGAGTTTATTAATGAGTTAGAAACTCCTAAAGAGGAACCTTTTGATGGCTGCTATGGGTCAGAAATTTCCTCTGTACAAAGATTCTAGCTACTTACTCATTCTCTCTACGTTGCTCGGCATGTACGTCATGATGTCCTCTGGCCACTTCCTCCTGTTCTTCCTCGGACTGGAGATGGCCTCAGTGCCCATGGCCTGCCTTGTCGCCTTCGACAAGTACAAGCAGCAGAGTGCCGAGGCTGCCGCCAAGTACATCCTCACCGCCACGTTCTCTTCGGGCGTGATGCTCTACGGCATCTCCATGCTCTACGGCGTCTGCGGTACCCTCTACTTTGATGTCATGGCTCTCGTTATCGCTGCCAAGGGTAGTGTGTTTTCCGGACAGGGCACGATGCTCATCATGGGCATGGTGTTCTTCTTCAGTGGTCTTGGCTTCAAGATTTCGCTCGTTCCCTTCCACTTCTGGACGGCCGACACCTACCAGGGTGCCCCCACTCCCGTCACCGGTTATCTGAGCGTCGTCTCCAAGGGAGCCGCCACGCTCACCCTGGCCATAATCCTGATGAAGGTCTTCGCCTCGATGGTCGACTACTGGGAGCCGCTACTTTGGATTGTCATCATGCTCACCATCACCGTAGGTAACCTCTTCGCCATCCGTCAGAAAGAGTTGAAGCGCTTCATGGCCTTCTCCTCTATCTCCCAGGCCGGTTACATCATGCTCGCCGTCGTTGGCAACAGCACCGTGGGCCTCACAGCCCTCACCTTCTACGTCCTCGTCTACGTAGCCGCCAACCTCGCCGTCTTCACGGTCATCACCGCAGTAGAGCATAGACCCACCCCCCAGCCCCTCCCTGTGAGGGAGGGGAGTGGTTACACTCAAGGTTGTATGGATGGGCAGAAGGTATCTACTCCCCTCCCTCACAGGGAGGGGCAAGGGGGTGGGTCTACCCAGATGTCCGCCTATAACGGCCTCTACCAGACCAACCCGAAGCTGGCCCTGCTGATGACCCTGGCCCTCTTCTCTCTGGCAGGCATCTCATGGCCGCTGTCGGAGGTCACGAGGCTGCCCCATTCTGGCCCTACTTCGTGGTCTTCATCGCCCTTATCAACACGGTAGTCTCCCTCTACTACTACCTCTTGATTGTCAAGGCCATGTACATCACCAAGGAGGACAATCCTCTGCCCTTCTTCGCCAACGGCCGCGCCATCAACTGGAGCCTTGCCCTCTGCACCGCCGGCATCCTCCTCTTCGGTATCTGCTCCTGCATCTACGAGTGGATCGACCGCGCCGCCGTCGCCTCGATGTAACCCACGTTTCACACGTCATGATAAAAGCCGGAAGCACACCACTTCCGGCTTTAATCATATTTGGTCACTTTGCCCGATAATCGGTAAATAACAGTCAACTGTCTAAATTCTCGTTCCCGTTTCTATATTCAGCAGCCATTCCATACTGACGCAATGGCAAATCTTGTGCTTTTGGTCTTGCTGCTTCCCTAACCATTGGAGTATAAGCCTCAATGATACGCTTCCACTCCTTAGGACTCATGTCAGAATACCGTTCGCCGAACTGCTCCATCGCTTCACGTTGAAGTTCATAATCGGTTGTGTCAGGGTATAGTTGCAAGCGGCTGAAGATGAGATTACGAACTTCCTGGTCATCCTCTACACGTACCAACTTGAAATATAGATAATCCAGGTTTTCTACCATTCTTATCAACAGCCTCTGGAAATTAGATTTGAATCCCTCGTTCTGCTGATACTCTTTATATAGAGACATGTCGCCTTTGCGTTTCTTCCTGACTATGCCATCGATAATTTTAGCATAGATTTCATCAACAGCCTGTCGATCTGGGTTTCCTACTATCATCGTCTTATAGTCCTCATCCTCAGCAACGGCCTTGGCCATACTCATCATTTTGGCCTTCTGATCATCTGGGGTCGCATCCCATCCCTTGAACCAACGCTCGTTGAATTCCTTTAAGATTATCTCCAGTCTGTCTTTAGGTTCATCAACATTTCCTGGCCCTATCATTACAGGCTTATTGGGGTCAAGTACTGTTTCTCCTGAATCCAGTCCGATGGTCTCATTCAGCGCCGTTCGTCTGAGTCCGTAGGTGTTCAGGTCCACGGAGTCCAACAGATCCTTGATATCATCAGCATTCTTTCCTGGTACTATCAGTTGTGGTATGAGGTAGCGCAGATACCAGAACAGCTTTTCCCAGTCTGCCACTTCATAATCCATGATAGCTGCCACCCTTGAATACACCTTCACAAACTGCTTACACTTCATCTTGAAGTCAGCCTTTCCGTTCTCAGGCCATTCTATCTCCTGATTGAAGCGTAATGCCGCTGTATCAACAATGGGTGCCCACTGGTCTGCCTCTGCTCCGTGAATATACATTTCAATAAACTCATTCACCTCATCCATATCGAACACGCCAAAAGTCAGCAATGTTGTCTTCAACTGGTGCAGGATATTGACATCTGTCGCCTCCGAGAGCGTTGTTGCCGTATAGAACGGGTCGAATGAGTCCTTGATATCATCCTTCGTATTATAGAAGTCCAGGATAAAGAGGTCTTCGCTGAGTTTACCTAAGTCTGGGGCGCTTCTGTTCAGACGCGACAAAGCCTGCACAGCCAGCACCCCTGCCAGTGGCTTATCCACATACATAGCGCAGAGCTTAGGCTGGTCAAAACCTGTCAGATACTTATTGGCGACTACCAATATACGGTAATCGTCCGAGTCGAAATTCTCTGCCGTCTTGTTCTCTGGGAACCCGTTCAGTTCTGCCTCCGTATATTCCCTGCCGTTCAGTGTCTTCGAACCCGAGAAGGCAATCAATATCTTATAGGGCATCTTGTTCTTCACCAACAGTTCCTGCAGGGCTTGATAATACAAGATGGCACATTCAATATCCTTAGTGACTACCATCGCCTTTGCCTTTCCCTTCAACTTATGATTGCGGAATATCTTGGCATCGAAGTGGTTAAGCATCACCTCTGCCTTAGCCTCAATGGTCTTAGGGTTTCGCTCCACATAGCTTCTCAGGATTCTTTGAGCCTTTTTGTTATTATATTCAGGGTCTTCCTCAATACTCTTTGTCAGCTCATAGTAACTACGATAGGTAGTATAGTTGGTCAGCACGTCCAAAATGAATCCCTCCTCTATGGCCTGTTTCATCGAATACAAGTGGAAAGGATGGAACTTGCCTTCTGCATCCTCTGAGCCGAAACGTTCTAGAGTCTCTTTCTTCGGAGTGGCAGTAAAGGCGAAATACGAGCTGTTTGAACTCATCTTTCTGTCCTTCATCAGTTTCTCCAGCAATTCGTCTGTGTCACCTCCGTTTTGGTCTGCATCCTTCTGTACCGTGGCGTTCAGCTTGTCTGCAGCAATACCGCTTTGACTGCTATGAGCCTCGTCTATGATGATGGCGAAGTTATGGTCGCTCACGTCGCTGATGGCATCACAGATGAAAGGGAACTTCTGAATCGTAGTGATGATGATACGCTTGTTCTGCTCAATAGCATCCTTCAGGTCTTTCGACGTATCTGCATGCGCCACAATCTTGTCGCTCTGTCCGAAAGCCTTGATGTTGTCAGTTATCTGTTTATCCAGCAGCCTACGGTCTGTCACCACTATCACAGAATTGAACAGAGGTGCATCCAATGACTTTGCTCTTACTGCCGTCATCGACTCCGGGCAGGTCTTTATCAGCTTATAGGCCAGCCACGTCAGCGAGTTCGACTTTCCCGAACCTGCTGAGTGCTGAATCAGGTAGGTCTTTCCAACACCCACCTTTGCCACGTTCTGTTCCAACTTCGTCACCACGTCCAACTGGTGGTAACGGGGGAATATCAGTTTCTTGGCGTTCTTCATGATGTGCGGCACCTTCTTCTGCGTCTTGGCCTCGTCGTAGTCGAACAACACATAGTTCATGATGATGTCGGCCACGGTGTCCTTCTGCAATACCTGTTCCCACAGATAGCTGGTCTTATAGCCATCCATATTCACAGGGTTGCCGGCTCCCTGACCTTCTGGCAGTCCTTTGTTGAAGGGCATGAAGAATGTCTTATCCAGATTCAGCTTAGTGGTAAAGAACACCTCATCCTTATCCAATGTGAAGTGAGCTAAGCAGCGGCCATACTGCAACAGCGTTTCCTTTGGATTTCTTTCCGTACTCTTATATTGCTTCTGTCCATCGTATCGGGCTGTCTGATGAGTCCAGGGATTCTTCAGTTCAAAGGTGAACAGGGGGATGCCATTCACATACAGCACCATATCTAATTCCAAGCCCGGATTCATCTGCGAGAACGTCTGCTGGCGTGTCAACGAGAATTGGTTCTGCTGATATTTCTCGTGCGATGCAGCACTATCAGCAGCACTGGGCTTGGGATAGAATAGCGTCAGTTTGATATTGGCAATCTCAAACTTCTCTCTCAGGACTTTAATGATACCAAAGGTCTCAATCTCCTTCGACAGAAGTCGAGGCAGTTCCGAGCGCAAATCCCGCCCCTTATACTCTTTCAGCACATCGCCTTGAGTGGTTTCAAGGAACGACCATAGCCTGCGCATGTCGAAGCCCAACTTCTTGTCAAAGTCTTTAGGCTGGCCCCAATAGAAGTGCTGAACGTCAGGACTCTGGGCTTCCACATCGGTCAGTCCTGCCTCTTCACGCTCTTCCTTTGTCGAGCCTACAAGAGCCCGTTCTATCAGCCACTCAAAGGCCTGCTCATTTGTCTTGCTGAAACTCATAGCTCAATCCTCCTGCTCATAATAATAAGAATAGTCTATACCTTTCATGAATATCTCGCGGTCGTCAATACGGTCGGTAAGTGCCTGATGTAGCAGATGTCTTATCGGCTCGGCATCGGTTGTACTCCTGCGCATGGCTTCCAAATAGTCTTTCTTGTTTATCTTACTCCAGTCGACACACATCCGTAGTTCTTTCTTAAAGATGAGGTCAAGCCAGATACGGGTAGAGCGGCCGTTGCCCTCCATAAAGGGGTGCGCCATATTCATCTCTACATATTTATCTACAATCTCATCGAAATTAGTTTGTGGCATCAGCTCAATCAACCTCAGATTCTGCATCAGATATTCTGCACGACAGAAGAGCGTGCCGTCCTTCCAAATCGTTTTCATGCGTATCTTGCCGGCAAAGTCATATAATCCGCCAAACAGATAGGCATGAATCTGTTGCAGGCATTTCACAGTTCCCGGCCTCATCGTTTCGAGCAATCCGCTTTCAATGAGTGTATAAGCTTTCTTTTTGCTCTGCCCGTCAATGCTGTTGTCGCTATAGACGAACCAGTTGAGGAAAGCATTGGCACGGTTGTTGGGATAGTGCTCGGCTAATGTCCTCACACAATCGCTGTCTAATGCATCGGCTGCACGTTGCTTCCCGTCGGGAGCTTGGAATTTGAAGTCGTGAGTGACACTCACGAGTTGAACGCCATCAGCATTGAGTTTCTTTTTCAGCCAACGCCAATAATTGCCCGCCTTGACATAGTCCTCTTCATCATTGATGGCTCGCACGATGTCGGTGGCCGAGAACCACCACTTGCTGTTTTCCTCGTCCCATACGGCCCGCACTTCGCGGTCGTTGAAAAAACGTATCGACTTCTTACTCATGTTACACGACTTTTACTTTTCCCGTCACCACATCGTTGATGATAATCTGCTTGCGCTCCTGAAGGAGGGAGATTTGCTGCTGATAGTTAGTTATAGCCTCATCAATAGTTAAGCATTGCTTTTCTATGAATGATACTATTCTTGTTTGTTCTTCTATGGTGGGAAATGGAATAAACACATTCTTCACTTTTGTTCCTGTAATCAATGGTTGAGCATTACTTGTGTTTAATACGTTTAAATTAGCAGCCTGCATTGAATACAACAAGAAGATATGATTAACTTGTTGTGTTATATCAAAGATAAGTGCATTGTCTGTTATAAATGTCGGTGATTTAAGGTAACGTACATTACCACATAGAGCACCGACTCTACCAATTATAATAGCATTCTTTTCTCTATTATATTTATCGGTATAACCCATTAATCCATTTCCACCCCAAACGGGATACTCTCCATATTCTTTCAATTCCTCATTTTTTATTCCATCGCCGCTTTTAATCACTCCTAAATACTTTAGTTTTATCAGAGCCCAATGCTTTGGAATCTCCCCAATCCACTCGACACCACTATCTTTCATGGGGACGTTGGGGTCAAGGCCTTTGGTCACGGCATTGTTGATAATAATTTGCTTACGTTCATTCAGCAAGTCTATCATCTTTTGTTGCTGGGCTATCGCTTCGTCTATTTTTGATGTGGCAGCATCGAGATAGTTGGCGATTGCTTCTTGTTCTTGAATTGAGGGAACAGCCAACTTTATCATTTTCATTTCATCGTAACGGGTTGTCCATAAATCCGCAACGATACCTCTTCCATTTCTATAATACTCTTCAATAAATTTATAGCTCTTAAGCAAGTGTAATGTGAATTGAGGAGTAATTGTTTTTCGCGGTTGAAGTACAATGTTTATGAGTGAGACAGACCCATCCCTGTCTGCAACACCACTCGAACCTTTTCTATCTGAACGGCTATTAATTACAAAATCTCCTTTCTTTACAAGTTTCCTGTTATCACCATCATCTGTTTTTGCAACATTTTCCCATTGAGGGAAAACACCGAGTTTGGTCACAGATAAGGGGGCGTAGTCTTTGTCAGAAACTTTGACTCTTCGCTCTGTAAAGAAACTTCCGAGTCTTTTCACCTCCCAATGCCCCGGAATCTCCCCAAGCCATTTCACACCACTATCTTTATATTCGCTGTATCGTTCCATAAGCTAATAATAAATATGGTATTGGGAACAACGGCCTGAAAGGCCAAGAAGCTCATAGCCCAGGGCAACGCCCTGGGTAAACATGGTGGCGGTGCTACGCCCTGAAAGGGCAAAAGCACTATAACGCCAACAATGCTTTTGCCCTTTCAGGGCGATGGCACCGCTCTCTCCATACCCAGGGCGATGCCCTGGGCTGTTTGATTGTTGGCCTTTCAGGCCGTTTCCCGGACTGTTGGGTTGCAGGTCTTTCATAACATTATTCTAATCAGAAAAGACATATTCTTCATTATAGTTGATATTATAAAGATTCAAGAACTTAACATACTCGTCATGGAAACTTACTTTTGTGTGATGCTCCTTTTGCCTGTTCACATACTCGACAGTCCTGTCAACTATCGATTGGCTGATGGAGAAAACGGCATACCCGCCTTGCCAGGCGAAAGAGTTGTATTTTGTGTCAAGTGTCTTAATCCATCTGCTACTATTACGTTTCATTTCTTCAACCAAGTGTGATATGTTCTCATTGCGCGACAGGATACATACCGCATGAATATGGTCTTCTACTTCTCCAACGCGAATGGTCTGGCAATCCGTAGAATTAATCAGTTGACCAATATAGCTATGCATCCGTTCCCAGTGACACTCGTCTATCTTGGGGCTGGTTGTCTTCACATGGAAGATGATGTGCAAGTATATTTTACTAAGCGATTGCGCCATGTTGATTGTTATATTACTTGTTAACGACCCACAAACCGTTCTTGTCACTACCCTTTCGGATGATGATTTCAAGGTCGCGGAATTTTTTGATTTGTTTCTCTATGCCACGCTTGCTAAGCCCCGTCTTTTCGGCTATTTCCGTTGCAGATATTGCCGGATTAGAATCAAGCAGCAACAAGACCCTCTTTTCGTTTACACCGAACTTTACACCGAATTTTACACCGAACTCTTTGCCGAACTTTGCACCGAACTCTTCATCAATATTAGGAACCTTATCCTGCACTTTATTAGGAAGCGGTTCTCCTTGATGGGCTTTCAATGTCTGGTAGATTTCGCCCAACATAAAGTCGATGAAAGGTCCCGACTGCCCAGCGGTGGTGCTGGCGACGATGGCATCGTAGTAAGCCTGTTGGTTGGCATACACCATATTCTCTACAGGCAGATGCTCAAACAGCGGGTGCAACTTGCCGAGGATGAGCGACTGCCACAGTCGCCCTGTGCGGCCATTACCGTCGATGAAAGGGTGGATGAATTCAAACTCATAATGGAACACACAGGAACGGATGAGCAAGTGGTCCTTGGCATTCTTCAGCCAGTTGAAGAGGTCGCCCATCAGTATAGGCACCCTGTCGGCAGGAGGTGCCAGATGCACCAAGCCCTTTTCGCCAAACACGCCTACGCCGCCACGGCGGTAACGGCCTGCATCGTCTATCAATGCCTGCATCATCACGCCATGTGCTTTCAGCAGGTCTTTCTCCTTGAAGGCATCAAGCGTGGGATAGAGTTCGTAGGTCTGGATGGCATTCTTCACCTCCTGAATCTGGCGGATTGGTGCTACGACGGTCTTGCCATCGAGAATATCGCGCACCTCGTCCTCACTCAGCGTGTTGCCCTCAATGGCCAGCGATGAGTGGATAGTCTTGATGCGGTTGGCCTTGCGTAGGCGCAGACCGTCTTCCTGTTCCAGACGGATGGCGTAGCGCTCCATCTGTGCGGAGATCTCTGCCACGAGGTTAATGGCTTCGGCACTCACCGTAAACGGCGGGATGTATGTGGGTTCTGTTTTCTTTGCCATAGTGCTTAAAGGTTTTCAAAGAGTGACTGGATAAACCCCTGGCTCTGGCGGTCGAGTTCGAGGATGTCGCGCTCATTCTCTTCGAGGGAGCGAAGCGGCGCCGGCTTGTAAAAATACTTGTTGAAGGATATTTCGCAACCTATCATCGTGTTAGGCTTCTTCGCTGTCAGATTGATCCAGGCATCATCCACGTAGGGACGTACCTCACGCTGGAAGTATTCATAGATGTCTTCCTTGACGGGAATCTTCTCCGTATCGCGAAGGTCGCTGTCTGACTCGTATTCCACAAACAACTTGCCGGCGGGGAAATAGCCATAGTCTTTCAATCTGTCCTCTTCAACGCCGTAGGTTGCCTGCAACGATTCAATATCTTTGCTATTTGCCTTGTGCTGCTTCTTGATGACAGGCTCTGCCGCTGGGTCTGTTTCACTCATTGCACGGGTAATCGTTTTGAGTTGGGCAGCGCTGACGGAGATTTTCAATTTCCTGACTGCCTCGTTAACCTTTTCAGCGAAGATGTTGTAATCCATAAAGACCTCCGTGCCAACTTCGTGCATCAACTTCTGCGCTGCGCTCCTCAGGTCACGACGGGCCTGCCACTCTTTCGTACTGATAAGTTTCATGAATTTCTTGTCCGTCAGTTTTATCTCGTTGTCATTCAGATAATCCTTGATGGCAGGCACCTCGCTGTCGAGTCCTGTGAAAACTCTTTCGCCGTATGTCTGATAGAGCCATTTCGACAGTTCAAGTTCTCCTTTGTCGTAGAGCAACTCGTCAATCTTCAAGGCATTGAACTGGCTGCGCAGACGCAAGGGGCGGTCTATCGTGATGCTATAATAGCGGAAGTCGTCGTTATCGAATATCTTGGAACTGACTTTCTCGCCCTCCTGCTCCACAAAGTCCATATAGACCTTTAGTATCTGGTCCTGGAAGTCGGGGGTGATGGTGCAGTTGCGTGAGCCTTGGTTCTTGCGCAGTTTCTCGAAAGCCTGCGAGGCATCGATGAGCTGCACCCTGCCCTTCCGGTTCTGGGGCTTCTTGTTGGTGAGAATCCAGATGTAGGTGGTGATACCTGTATTATAAAAGATGTTGTTGGGCAATTGGATGATGGCATCCACCAGGTCGTTCTCTATCAGGTAGCGACGGATGTTGCTCTCGCCACTTCCTGCATCGCCGGTAAAGAGGCTGCTGCCATTGTGAATGGAAGCGATGCGAGAGCCTTGGGGCTGTTGCTCCAAGGGTTTCATCTTGTCTATCATCTCCAATATGAACAGCAGCTGTCCGTCGCTGGTCCGGGGGGTACAATCCTGTACTTCCTGTTCTCCTGCAAAGTTGGTAAGGGGCAGCTCGAAACGACTGTCAAGCAACTGGCCGTCGTGATAGAGTTTCTCCTTATCCGTTTTCCATGATTTGCCGTAAGGGGGATTGGTGAGCTGGTAGCCAAAGGTCTGCCCTTGAAAAGCATCATCCGTTATGGTGTTTCCATTGCGCAGACCACTGGGGTCTACTCCCTTGATGATGAGGTCAGACTTGGATATGGCGTAGGTCTCAGGGTTGATTTCCATGCCCGATAACAGAATGGCATTTGGCCGCACTCCCTTGTCAATGAGAAAATCTCGTCCTTCTGTCAGCATACCACCAGAGCCTTCGGCGGGGTCGCGCAAGGAGATGACTTTTGGAAGGTCGCCAAGAACCGGTTCAAAGACCAAACGGGCTAACAGCCTGATAGCATCACGCGGCGTGAAGTGTTCACCAGCCTCCTCGTTGTTCTCTTCGTTAAACTTACGAAGCAGTTCCTCAAAGACAGTACCCATGCCATGATTGGAAAGGGCTGGCAATACCAGCCCGTCAGGGTCACGCTGGTCTTTGTCCGTGAGATTAATGCGAGGGTCTGTAATGCGCTCTATCATGGAGAGCAAACGGTCGTTATCTGCCAACTTACGGGCTTTAGCGTAGTACTCAAAGTTTTTCAGCACGTCGCGCACGTTTTCGCTATATCCCTGCAGATACTCTGCAAAGTTGTCGTAAAGAAGGTCGTTGTTGTCAGAAGCTTGAGACTTCAGACGGTTAAGCGTCCAACGACTGGTATTGAAGTAGCTCAGCCCTGTAATATCCTTCAAAGCATCTTCATCGATGTCTTCAAGCCCCATCTCTTTCTGCTCTTTCAGCTCCTGTTCAACCGCATCTTTCGTGGGTTCCAGCAAAGCATCCAGACGACGCAGTACTACCATTGGCAGAATGACATCGCGGTATTGGCCACGAAGGAAAACGTCTCTCAGAACATCGTCTGCGATATTCCAAATGAGCGATACTATCTGATTATGATTCGATTCCATAGTTATATCTTTTTTGCCATAATCTATTACATAAAGTGCATCCGTCGGCCGACACTTCTATTTGTGTGCAAAAATACTAAATTTTTTCCAATCATGCAACATGCGGGCGAGGGAAATCGTGCTTTTTCACATTCTTTCGTATGAAACATGACTTCCATTTACCAAACGCCATACTTAAAACCTGAGTTCGGGATAACTTTAGGTAAAGCAAGCACATGCACCCCTATCTGTCTATAGGCATACATACTTTTGTGGAGAAAAGTTTTTAAAAACACTATACATTCTTACATTTTTAATGTAATTGACTAAATATAAATGGTTTAGGTAATGTATAGAGCATACACAATTGATGAGCTCTATACACAAATTGAGAGAAGACGTAGGATAATAGCCACAATAGCGTATCTAAGCATCAGATAGTCAGGCAGTAACCCAACAATTGCTCCGTGGAAGCAAACTGTTTCAAAAACTGACACAAAGGCCGGTTGTTTTCACCTTTCAGGCCAGTCGTTTTCCATATTCTCCTCCGTTATGTTTGTTGAGTTCCCCCGTTTGTTTGATGATAAAGCCCGTTCTATTGTCCATGTATAGACGAGACATAAAATGTATAGTCTATACATCATATAACACTCTGTGTATATGTGAGTTATGATAAAAATGTAGGAATGTATAGAGAAATCGAAAAAAATCTGTGAGAAAATTTGCACTATATATAGAAATCTCGTGGCAACTTTGTATATAACGGGGAACTATGAACAGGGTGCAACTGCGCGACTATATCATCGAGCACAAACTGACCGACGATTTCTGGAGCGGAAAGATTGCGGCAGAGTGCCGGCCTGTTTGCCGCATTATTGTTAGTGGCGTAAAATGAAACGAAACGTTATAGTATTAGAGGGACACGATGTATGATGTTATAAGTTAAAAAGTGATAATTATCCTGCAAGATATTCCCGCTTTTGGGAATTTTACTTTATATTTGCAAGCAAAATCACGACATTAAGATGAAAATAGTCTTTGAGGACACGGACTTAGAAGAGCTGATCACGACGGGGCGTAACAGTAAATACAAGAAGTACACCCGTAATGCGAAGTTCATGAAGGCACTCGCAACCGCATACAACTACATGCGACTGGTTGATGTGGCAAACGAACTGCGAGCAATCTCTTTCCTTCACTACGAACAACTGGCAGGGACTAATGGAATGAGTTCCATCCGGGTGGTCAATGGAATGGTGGAGCGAATCCTTTTTAGAGAATTTGACGGTGGAATAAGTATAACAGTTTTAAGTTTAGACGATACGCATTATGGCAACAAAAAATGAGAATCCTGCACCCTTCATGGCAGTGCACCCTGGTATGATGATTAAACCAGAACTGGAGGAACGCGGAATCAGTCAGAAGGATTACGCCAAGATGGTTGGCATTCAGGCATCACATCTGAGCGAGGTGCTGAACGGCAAGCGTGCACTTACTACTGACTTGGCCGTAAAGATTGAGTCGACCATTGGCTTGCCAGCTAAAATTCTGTTGTCTGCACAAACGCAGTATGAACTTGAGTCTGCTAGTGCAACAAGTGAGAGCAAAGAGAAAGAGACTGTTGCAATCACCATTCCTATTGGCGATCGCAATCTGCTTCGTGAGATAGTACGAAGATTCGGATGGATAGGTATGTTCTAAGTCCCCGCGTTTTACGTGGGTCATTACAGATAGTCATTATCCCTTTGAAGAATTTGTCCCCGCTAACCAATAACGAGGGACTATGAATAGATTTATGGTGAGACCATCGTGGCCCGATAACAAAGATTTAATATATTTGTTCTGATATGGGAAAAATAATTGGAATTGACGTGGGCATATCGACCACGAAGATTGTGGGGCTGCGCGACGGCAAGCCGTCGATGCCCCTTCGTATCACCGCCACCGACCCCATCACGTCGCTGTATGGGGCCTTTGGCAAGTATCTGCACGACGGGAACATCCCGTTGAACGAGATTGAGCACGTGATGCTCACGGGCGTGGGGGCGGCTTACGTGAAGAACGATGTCTACGGCGTGCCCACAAGCCGCTGCGACGAGTTCATTGCCGACGCACTGGGCGCCCGCTACGAGTCGCACCTCGACCACGCGCTGGTGGTGTCGATGGGTACGGGCACCTCTTTCGTGCTGTGCCACGGCGAGGACATACGCCACATAGGCGGCATAGGCATAGGCGGAGGAACACTGCAAGGACTGTCACGCATCATGCTCAACACCAGTGACATAAAGCAGGTGTCGGCAATGGCCATGCAGGGCGACATCAGCCACATCAACCTGCTCATAGGCGACATCTCGGCACAGCCGTTGCCCGGTCTGCCCATGGAGGCCACAGCAAGCATTTTCGCCCGCGCACACAACGATGCGTCGAAGGAGGACATCGCCTGCGGAATCATCTCTATGGTGCTGCAGAGCATCGGCTCGGCGGCGGTGCTTGCCGCGCAGGGAACAGACTGCCGCGACATGGTGCTCATAGGTAACCTCTCCTTGCTTCCTCAGTGCAAGGACATCTTCCCCGCATTGGAGAAGCTATACAAGGTGCGCTTCCACATTCCAAAATATTCGGAATACTGCACGGCCATAGGGGCTGCACTGGCACATTCTGCCAAGGATACAGCCAGCGTCAGCTAATGCCAGCCATCGGTGACCTTCACAACAGCAGCGTGGCTATCAGCGGGATGGTCAGCATGGAGAGCAGGGTGGTGATGAACGTCACCTCGGTAATCATCGTGGTGTCACGCCCGTATCGCAGGCAGAGGATAGTGCCGTATGTGGCCACGGGCATGGCAATGACCAGAGTGTTGATATTTACCACATATTCGGAGAATCCCATGGCCATGGTGAGGGCATAGACGGCTATGGGCAGCAGCACGAGACGGAAGAGCGTAGTGACGTAGACCGTAGTGTTGCCGAGCATGGTGCGCAGCGAGAGGTGCGACATCGACGAGCCGATGATGAGTAGTGCCGCCGGGACGGTGATGTTGCCGAGCATCGTCAGCGGCTGGCTGACGTAGGCGGGTATGCCGTCAATCTCAAGTGCCACTATAGCCATGGTAAGGTAGGCGGCAATCATCGGCGTGCTGTAGAGTACTTTTTTCTGGAACCGTCCGCTGTCGTTGTGCAGTGCGGTTGTTTCTATCGTGGCGGCGGGTATTTGCAGGCCACGCCCGATTATGAGGATGGTACCTACGGTGAACACCGCAAACGTGTTCACGACATTGAGGACGGCGGCATAGAACACTGCCTCATGGCCGAAGATAGAGTCGACCACGGGATAGCCCATGAACCCCACATTGCCGAACATCAGGGCAAAGCCTATGGCTCCCTCGTCATCGCGCCGACGTGTCAGCCATCGCGGAACGATAAAAGCCACTGCCGTAAGCACGGCGTAGGTAATGACGCTTATTGCCAGCAAAGGCAGGATGAAACGCCGGTCGGGCAAGGTGCCCGTCATGGCCGACGAGAGGATGAGCGCCGGGCAGGTGATGTTGATGACGAGACGTGACAGCTGACGGTCGAAGTCGCCACCAAGATAGCCCAGCTTGCCCGCTACGTAGCCCACAATGACAAGGGCGAACAATGTCAGCATTACTGTTATCATAATGATTCTCAATATTAACGAACTTTATATACGTATATGACACATTTGTTACCTGTATTTGCCTGGCATTAGGCCGTAGCTATCCGGAAAAATATTCCATGACTAACACAAAAACCCGCTGAAAAATCAACGGGTTCTATTGTTGGGTGTGGAGCTGGAGGGAGTCGAACCCTCGTCCGCACGAGGAAACCATACGCTTTCTACACGCTTATTCCAGACTATGTTTTCGTGCCGTGGCAAGACCTGGACCACCAACCGCGACCTTATCTCCTAAAACTTCATCACGGCATCGGAGCCTGACGTGACTATTTCCGATTTACCTGCGCCGCCTTGTCCTCAGATTCGGAACCACACCCTTGGGGCGACGTCTCGTTCCTCTACCTTGTAGTGGAATTAAGCCAGTAGTCTACTGTACTTCGACTAGGCAGCGAGAGCATACTCGTTGTTGCCAATTAATTTTTCGACCGAAGAGATTATGGAGCCTACAGTCGCCGCTCCGCGTGCTTACGTACCATCTCATCTCGCCGTCAAATCCAGTCAACCCCATCTTATTCTACGTGTAGTTGCCGGACACCGTGCGTGGTGTCGATGTCTTAGCGTTTGCAAAAGTACTTCTTATTCCTGAAAGCACAAAAGATTTTAACACAGTTTAATATTCAACCATTAAAAAACATTAAAGTTTTGCTTCTTGAACGTGTTTTCGAAGTGTTTTTCGCAGAAAATGGCTACCTTTGCAGTCCGAAAACGCAAAACCACAAGAAAAAGAGAAAGAATGAGAGTCCGTGGGGGCTGGGTTAAGTGTGTACGGACGTGCACCGCCTCGCGGAAAAACCCCTAAAAAACAATACAATAAAAAGAACAATGTACGCAATTGTTGAGATTCAGGGTCAGCAGTTCAAGGCCGAGGAAGGCAAGAAGCTCTTCGTTCACCACATCAAGGACGTGGAGGTCGGCAAGACTGTTGAATTTGACAAAGTGCTGCTCGTAGATGCCGACGGCACGGTCACGGTAGGCTCACCCACCGTAGAGGGAGCAAAAGTAGTAGTAGAAGTGTTGAACCCGCTGGTGAAGGGCGACAAGGTCATCGTTTTCAAGATGAAGCGCCGCAAGGACTCCCGCAAGCGCAACGGCCATCGCGAGCAGTTCACACAGGTTGAAGTTAAACAAGTAATCGCTTAAAGGAGGACAGAATTATGGCACATAAAAAAGGTGTAGGTAGTTCGAAGAACGGGCGCGAGAGCGCAGCCCAGCGACTTGGAGTGAAAATTTGGGGCGGCCAGAAATGCCTTGCCGGCAACATCATCGTTCGCCAGCGCGGCACCAAGCACAACCCGGGATCGGGCGTGGCCATCGGAAAGGATGACACCCTCTATGCTCTTATCGACGGCACAGTGAATTTCCACAAGGGGAAACGCGACAAGAGCGTCGTTTCAGTAATTCCAGCTGAGGCTTAAACACAAACACACTTACAAACAAAAAACTTACTTCCAAACAAACACAGAACCCTGCTTCCCCACGGAGGCAGGGTTTCTGCTTATAACGTCACTCAACTCTGAACACTCAACGTTTTAGAAGTAACGTCACTCAACTCTGAACACTAAACTCTCAACATTGTGCAAAAAAAATCAAAAAACTTTGGAGTTTTCAACACTTATTAGTACCTTTGCACACCAAATATAACGTTATATCATTTTTATGAAAGGAATTGTACTGGCTGGTGGGAGCGGGACACGCCTCTACCCGATTACCAAAGGAGTGAGCAAACAGCTCATCCCCATTTTCGACAAGCCAATGATTTACTACCCAATCTCAGCCCTTATGCTGGCTGGAATACGCGAGATACTCATCATCTCGACCCCCTATGACCTGCCCGCATTCAAGCGTCTCCTTGGCGACGGCGCCGAACTGGGCGTGAGGTTCGAATATGCAGAGCAGCCATCACCCGACGGACTGGCCCAAGCATTTATCATAGGTGAGAAATTCATTGGCGACGACTGCGCCTGCCTCGTGCTGGGCGACAACATCTTCTACGGCTCAGGATTCACCGGCCTGCTCAAGCAGAGCGTTGAGAATGCCGAGAAACACGGCCTGGCAACAGTGTTCGGTTACTACGTAAACGACCCGGAACGCTACGGAGTGGCTGAGTTCGACAGCGAGGGCAACTGCCTCAGCATTGAGGAGAAACCCGAAAAGCCCAAGTCGAACTACGCCGTCGTGGGACTCTATTTCTACCCCAACAGCGTGGTGGAGATAGCGAAGAACATAAAGCCCAGCGCACGCGGTGAACTGGAGATAACCACCGTGAACCAAGAGTATCTGGCCCAGCACAAGCTGAAAGTGCAGACACTGCAGCGAGGGTTCGCCTGGCTCGACACCGGCACACACGACTCTTTGGCCGAGGCATCGACGTTCATCGAGGTGATAGAGAAAAGGCAGGGTCTGAAAGTCGCCTGCCTCGAGGAAATTGCGTTCAAGAGAGGGTGGATAAACAAAGAACAGCTCAGACAGCTGGCTCTGCCCATGCAGAAGAACGACTATGGGAAATACCTCATTCAGCTGGCAGACAGCTGAACAATCACCACATTATTATATTATATAGAGTATTAACAGAAAAACAAATAAGGCCATTTTAATCAGTATGGAAGAAAACAAGAGAAATGAGGCTATAGCCGAAGAATTAGAGAGCAGAAACTTGAAAGAGGAGGAGTCCTCATTCGACATCAAAACCATTTTCACGCTCGTTGTGCTCAACTGGCAGTGGTTCCTGCTGTCGATGTTCATCTTCGTTTGCGGCTCACTCATCTATCTGCGCTACGCATCGCCCGTCTACCAGGTGTCGGCGAAGATGCTTATCAAGGACGAGGTGCAGAACCGAGGACGAAGCGGACAGATGCTTGCTAACATGCAAGACCTGGGATTCGTGACCAACTCCACCGGTATAGACAACGAAATAGAAATCCTCAAGTCGAGGGTGCTGGCTTTAGAGGCAGTGAAAGACTTGAAACTATACGTTGAGTACCACAGTGAGGGAAAAATCAAGAAAATGCTCATGTACAAGTACCAGCCTATTAGCGCCGACCTCGACGCGGAGCATCTTGCAGCCCTCGACAAAGCCTACGGCAGCTTCACATTCAAGCTGAAGAAGTCCGGCGGCAGCTACGAGGTGGACGGGGCTGACTTCAAAGGTTCGTTCAAGACCCTGCCCGCAGCATTGAAGACACCTTACGGCACCATCACATTCACGAAGAACATGGCTTACGAACAGGCCATGGCTGAGATAAGGCTGGGAATGTCGAAAGAAAAGGCAGACGAGAAGAAAGACGACCTCAACCAAACGCTGATCATCACAATAAAGTCGCCAACATTAGTGGCTACAAAGTATGCCGGGGCTTTGAGCGTCGAGCCGACAACGAAGCTCACATCGATAGCACTGCTGACGATAAAAGACCAGAGTCCGGAACGTGCGTATGACTACCTGAAGCAGCTGGCTCTGTGCTATAACCGTCAGGCCAACGCCGACAAGAACGAGATAGCCTACAAGACAGAGGAGTTCATCAACTCACGATTAGAGAAGATTACTGCCGAACTGGGTGCCACCGAGAGCGAGCTGGAGTCGTACAAGCGCAACAACAACCTGGTGCAGATACGTATTGACGCCACACAGACCATGACCCAGGCCAACCAGTACTACGGACAGCTCATGCAGGCAAACACGCAGTTGCAGATTCTCGACGAGCTGCGCCGCCACATCGACAACCCGGCAAACAAATACCAGATTATCCCATCCAACGTAGGACTTAGCGATGCCGCATCGTCGTCGCTCATATCCCAGTACAACAAGACCGTGCTCGACCGCAACCGCCTACTCGCCTCGGCATCGGAGAACTCACCGTTAGTCATGGCACAGACCAGCATTCTCGACCAGTTGGAGGGAAGTATCCAGGAAGCCCTGCGACAGGCACGCCGCACTGCCGACATCCAGCAGCAGAGCATACAACGCCAGTACGATGAGTTCCAGGCACGTATTGCCAACACACCGGAACAGGAGCGCATCCTCACCCAGATTGGACGTCAGCAGGAGATTAAGTCGGGACTCTACCTCATGCTGCTCCAGAAACGTGAGGAGAACAGCATATCGCTTGCCGCCACTGCCGACAAGGGTAAGCTGATTGACGACCCTGTCATGGGTGGCAAGGTAAGTCCGAAGAGCTCCATCATCATGCTTGCAGCCATAGTGCTCGGATTCGCATTTCCTCTGCTCATCGCCTATGTCATCCAGTTGCTCAGATATAAGATCGAGGGACACGAAGACGTGGCTAAGCTCACCAACCTGCCCATCATCGCCGACGTGGCTGTGGCAAGCGAGGCCGTCAAGGATAAAGCGGGCATCGTGGTGCGCGAGAACCAGAACAACCAGATTGACGAGATATTCCGATCAATGCGTACAAACATACAGTTCATGATGTCGGAAGGACAGAAAGTCATACTCTTCACATCGGCAACGTCGGGAGAGGGAAAGACGTTCAACGCAGCAAACCTCGCCGTCAGCTTCGCACTGTTAGGCAAGAAGGTCATACTGCTGGGTCTCGACATTCGTAAGCCGGCTCTGGGACGCCTGTTCGACATCACCGACCGACAGGCCGGTATCACCACACTGCTCGTCAAGGAGCACGTGACCGAAACCGACCTGAACTCACAGATACGCCCGTCGGGAGTGAACGATAACCTCGACCTGCTCCTCGCCGGTCCGGTTCCGCCAAACCCAACCGAGCTGCTCGCAAAGAAAAACGTCGGCGAAATCATCGACATGCTCACCAAGGAATACGACTATGTCATTCTCGACACCGCTCCTATCGGACTTGTCACCGATACGCTGCAGATTGGCAAGTATGCCGACGTGACATGCTTCGTATGCCGCTCAGACTACACCCCGAAGGCCAGCTTCGGCATCATCAACTCGCTGCACGACGACAAGAAGCTGCCCAACATCTGTGTCGTCATCAACGGTATCGACATGTCGAAGAAGAAATACGGCTACTACTACGGCTACGGCAAGTATGGCAAGTACGGACGCTACGGCTACGGACGTTATGCCAGCAACTATGGTAACTACGGCTCGTATGGCAACTATGCCAACAGCCACTATGGAAAGAAAGAGGATAACTCCATCAAACACTAAGCCAGCCGAAGATGACTATAGCAGTAGATTTCGACGGAACCATCGTAGAGCATCGCTATCCGGAAATAGGCGAAGAAAAGCCATTCGCCATTGAGACTCTGAAAATGCTTATCAAAGACCGCCACAAACTCATTCTGTGGACGGTTCGCACGGGAAAGCTGCTTGACGAGGCCGTGGAATGGTGCAGAGAGAGAGGGGTGGAGTTCTATGCCACCAACAAGGACTACCCGGAAGAGAAGCAGGAGAACAACCCAACCTACACCCGGAAGCTCAACTCCATTGACTATTTCATCGACGACCGCAACATTGGAGGACTACCCGACTGGGGGACTATCTACCGCATGGTGTCACGCAAAAAGACATGGTATGACCTCATGGAGGAAGAGTTGCGCAGCGCATCCTTGACACCATACAAGGACGAACGCAACAAGAAGAACAAGCCCTGGTGGAAATTCTAAACCATTGATTTGGCAACAAGACCAAAAAGGCATCTTCGGATGCCTTTTTCTGTTAAGGCAAAAACGACATTAAGTCTAATAACGATATGCGCTTTTTCATTACTCTCAGCTACGACGGCACACGCTTCCACGGATGGCAGGTGCAGCCCAACGGAATATCTGTGCAGGGCGAGCTACAGCGGGCACTGTCGCTCATACTGCGCAAGGACATCCAGGTGACGGGGGCCGGACGTACTGACACTGGTGTCCACGCTCGCATGATGGTGGCACATTTCGACCTGCCCGATGCAACTGCATCCTCAGGCGGGGCGACACTTGCGATTGCCAAAGCCTGCGCGCAAATGCCAAGCCTTACCGACCTTGCCTACAAGTTGAACCGCTTGCTGCCCTGCGACATCGCAATACAGAAGATTGAGCATGTTTCCGACAACATGCATGCCCGCTTCTCAGCCACGTCGCGCACATACCGTTATTTCGTGCACACCGGCAAGTCGCCATTCTTGCGCCACTATTCATGGCAGACACACTACGCTCTCGACTTCCAGCTGATGAACGAGGCAGCGGCAATGCTGTTGGAATATGAAGATTTCGGGGCTTTCTGCAAGAGCCATGCCGACGTGAAGACAACGCTCTGCCATGTCACCCATGCCCAGTGGCACCGTGTCGGGGACAGCAAATCCCAGACGACGGATAGCCCCCCACCGGCAAGCGATGAATGGTATTTCGAGATTACCGCCAACCGTTTCCTCCGCAACATGGTGCGCGCAGTCGTGGGCACCCTTGTCGACGTTGGCCGCCACCGCCTCACCACCGACGATTTCCGCCGGGTGATAGAAGGCAGAAAAAGAACAGACGCTGGCGAGTCGATGCCCGCCAACGCCCTGTTCTTGGAAAATATCACATATTAAGCCTGCACGTCTTTCATAGACAACGATATGCGGTGACGCCGCATGTCCACCTCTATCACTTTCACCACGACATGCTGGTGCAGTTTCACCACGTCTGTCGGGTGGGCGATGCGCCTGTTGGCCATCTGTGAAATGTGCACCAGTCCGTCCTGATGGACACCAATGTCTACGAATGCTCCGAAATTGGTGATGTTTGTCACTATTCCAGGCAGCACCATCCCCTCGTTCAAATCCTCCACGGCATGCACGCGGCTGTCGAAGCTGAACTCCTCGAGCGGCTCACGGGGGTCACGGCCAGGTTTCTCCAGTTCTTTCATTATGTCCTGAAGAGTGGGCAGCCCCACGGTGTCAGTGGTGTACCTCTTGAGGTCGATGCCTGTGCGACGCTTGGAAGCATCGCCTCCCACGCCTATCAGGTCGGCCACTGTGCATTTCTGGTCACGGGCCATCTGTTCCACTATTGCGTAAGACTCAGGGTGCACAGCACTGTTATCCAACGGATTACGTGCACCTGGTATGCGCAGGAATCCCGCGCACTGCTCGTAAGCCGACGGCCCCAGGCGCGGGACTTTCTTCAGTTGTGCGCGACTGCTGAAGGGGCCGTTGGCACGGCGGTAGTCCACGATGTTCTTTGCAAGTGCCGGTCCCAGTCCGCTGACATACTGCAGCAGATGGGTGGAGGCAGTGTTGAGGTTCACGCCGACCAGGTTCACGCAGCTCTCCACGGTCTGGTCCAACTGGTGCTTCAGCTTCGTCTGGTCCACGTCGTGCTGGTACTGTCCCACGCCGATGCTCTTGGGGTCGATTTTCACCAGTTCGGCAAGTGGATCCATCAGTCGGCGCCCTATTGAGACGGCACCACGTACGGTGACATCCTCGTCGGGGAACTCGTCACGCGCCACCTTCGAGGCTGAATATACCGAGGCACCGTCCTCGCTGACGACGAAGAGCTGTGGGCTGGCACTGGGGGCTGTTCCTACCGCAGCTGGCTTCTGCTTATTGCCGCTGAAATCCGCCCCTACCGTGGTACGTAGGCAGTCCTCGACAAACTGGCGCGTCTCGCGGCTTGCCGTACCGTTGCCAATGGCAATGGCCTCAATGTTGTAGTCGGCAATCATCTGCTGAAGGTGTATGTTGGCCTGCATACGCTTGTTCACAGGCGGGTGTGGGAAGATAGCCTCGTGGTGGAGCAGGTTTCCCTGCTGGTCCAGACACACCACCTTACAGCCAGTGCGGAAACCGGGGTCTATGCCCATGACGCGCTTCTGCCCCAGAGGAGCACCGAGCAGCAGCTGCCGCAGGTTCTCGGCAAACACGTTGATAGCCTCCTCGTCGGCATCCTGCTTGCTAAGACTGGCAAACTCCGTCTCTATCGACGGTTTGAGCAACCGCTTGTATCCGTCTTCCACGGCTTCAGCCACAAGTTTTCCGCACGGTGTGTTACCATAGACATTATGGCTTTTCAACCGCTCAATGCACTCCTCATCGTCGACGGGATCGATGCTCAGTCGCAGTATGCCCTCGCTCTCGCCACGGCGCATTGCCAACAGACGATGACTGGAGCAGCGGCGCAGCGGCTCGCTCCAGTCAAAGTAGTCACTGTATTTTGCAGCCTCGTCGCTGTCGGCCTTGGCCTTCACCACCTTCGAGCTGATGATGGCCGTGCGGCGGTAGATGCCGCGCAGCAGCTGTCGTGAGCGCTCGTCTTCGCTGACATTCTCGGCAATGATGTCCTGCGCCCCTT
Organism: uncultured Prevotella sp.; assembly: GCA_905233425.1. GTDB lineage: Bacteria > Bacteroidota > Bacteroidia > Bacteroidales > Bacteroidaceae > Prevotella. The sequence goes on from CAJOEC010000053.1 coordinate 63,735, forward strand.
TCAGTGCAGCGGCCGTGTCGGCAACATCACCCTTGACGAAAGGCTCCGCAGCACGTTCAGGGTCGCGCTCGCGCTGCATCAACAATATTGTGGCCAGCGGTTCCAGTCCCTGCTCGCGGGCTATCTGTGCCCGTGTGCGGCGACGTGGCTTGAATGGGAGATAGATGTCCTCCAGCACGTTGCTGTCCCAGCATTCGTCGATGCGGCGTTGCAGTTCCGGTGTCATCTTGTCCTGCTCAGTGATGGCCTTCACTATCGTCTCTTTGCGCTTCGCTATGTCATGCAGGCGCTGGCTCTCCTCGCTTATGGCAGCTATCTGCACCTCGTCGAGGCCGCCGGTGCGCTCTTTGCGGTAGCGTGAAATGAACGGGATGGTACAGCCCTCGTCGAGCAGTGTCAGCGTGTTGGCCACTGCCTCAAGCTGAAGGCCGAGGCTCTTGGCAATAAGTGTTGCAAAAATATTATTCTCCATTTCTTACTATTAATTACTATTTTCAAGTTCCGCAAGTTCTATTTTACCACAGATTACGCAGATTGCACAGATTTTTGCAGTTCATAGTTGTTGCTATTTCACAGATTTCGTCTTAATTTCGCAGATTAGCTGCGCCGCATGGAATCTGTGTAATCCAAATAGAACCGCGGCTTGGCCGCTGAAATCTGTGTAATCTGTGCAATCTGTGGTCGTTTTCATACTTGCGGAAGTTGAATTACTATTTTGTATTTGCAGCCCTTCTATCTAACCGTCAGGTTCCGACTTGCCGAAGGGTCGGCTCGGCCTCTACTCTTTCTGGTTGCGGAATACGAGACCGTCGCCGAAAGAGTCCACGACGATGGGCTGTCCATTCTGCACCTCCCCAGCCAGCAACCGGCGTGACAGTTCGTTGAGCAGATGCTGCTGTATGGCCCGCTTCACGGGACGTGCTCCGAAGTCGGGGTCGTAGCCAGCCTCAGCCAGCCATGCTATGGCGTGTGGCGTCACCTCAAGGCTGAAGCCCTGCGGCTGCAGCATCTTCTGCACACGGTCGAGCTGCAGGCGCACCACCTGGGCAATCTCTTCTTTCGAGAGCTGCTGGAAAGTGATGATCTCGTCGATACGGTTGAGGAACTCAGGCCTCATAGTCCTTCGCAGCTGCTCCATGGTGGCGTTTGAGGTCATAATGATTATTGTGTTCTTGAAGTCAGCCGTGCGTCCCTTGTTGTCGGTGAGCCGTCCGTCGTCGAGCACCTGCAGCAGAATGTTGAACACGTCGGGGTGGGCTTTCTCAATCTCGTCGAAGAGCACCACACTGTACGGCTTGCGCCTTACCGCCTCCGTGAGCTGTCCGCCCTCGTCGTAGCCCACGTATCCCGGAGGTGCTCCGATGAGTCGGCTGACGGTGTGTTTCTCCTGGTATTCCGACATGTCTATTCGTGTCATCATCGTCTCGTCGTTGAAGAGATACTCGGCCAGAGCCTTTGCCAGCTCTGTCTTGCCTACGCCCGTTGTTCCCATGAAGATGAACGAGGCGATGGGTTTCTTAGGATCCTGCAGTCCGGCTCTACTGCGGCGCACGGCATCGCTGACGGCGCGGATGGCCTCGTCCTGGCCGATGACGCGCTTGTGCAGCTCCTCTTCGAGGTGCAGCAGTTTCTCGCGCTCGCTCTGCATCATGCGGCTCACGGGAATCCCCGTCCATCGTGAGACTACCTCGGCGATGTCGTCGGCAGTCACCTCTTCGCGGACGAGGCGGCTGGCTCCGGCAGGAGAACCGCCAGACGCGGGCGTTCCCTCCAACTGCTGGTGTATGCGGGCGATGTCGTCCTCCAGTGCTTTCAGCTTCGAGTAGCGTATCTCGGCAACACGGGCATAGTCACCCTCACGCTCGGCCCGCTCGGCCTCCAAGCGCAGTTTCTCCATCTCCTGCTTGTCCTGCTGTATCTTGTTTATGAGCTGCCGCTCGCCCTCCCACTTGGCGCGGAAGTCGCGCTCTTGGTCGCGCAGTTCGGCAATCTCCTTGTCGAGGGCGGCGAGCTTTGTGGGGCCACCGGGGCCGCTGGGGCTACTGGGCGTTTCGCGGCGGATGCTCTCACGCTCAATTTCCAGCTGGGTGAGGCGGCGCACTATCTCATCGAGCTCCTCAGGCACGCTGTCGCGCTCCATACGTAGCTTTGCTGCGGCTTCGTCCATGAGGTCGATGGCCTTGTCGGGAAGGAAGCGCTCGGTGATATATCGCTCGGAGAGTTGCACGGCGGCAATACAGGCGTCGTCCTGAATACGCACCTTATGGTGGTTCTCGTAGCGTTCCTTCAGTCCACGCAGAATGCTGATGGCTGAAAGCTCGTCGGGTTCGTCGACCATGACGGTCTGGAAACGGCGTTCCAAAGCCTTGTCCTTCTCGAAATACTTCTGGTATTCGTTAAGTGTGGTGGCACCGATGCTGCGCAGTTCGCCACGTGCCAGTGCGGGCTTGAGGATGTTGGCGGCATCCATGGCACCCTCACTCTTTCCGGCTCCCACAAGTGTGTGTATCTCGTCGATGAAGAGGATGATGCGTCCGTCAGAGCTTGTTACCTCGTTGACGACGCTCTTCAGTCGCTCCTCAAACTCGCCCTTGTATTTTGCGCCGGCAATGAGTGCGCCCATGTCCAATGAGAAGAGCTGCTTGTCCTTGAGGTTTTCGGGCACGTCGCCACGCATGATGCGCTGTGCCAGTCCTTCCACGATGGCCGTCTTTCCCGTACCCGGCTCACCGATGAGCACAGGGTTGTTCTTCGTGCGTCGTGAGAGTATCTGTAGCACACGGCGTATCTCGTCGTCGCGACCGATGACGGGGTCGAGTTTGCCCTGACGGGCCAGGTCTACGAGGTTCTTGGCGTATTTCTCAAGGCTCTGGTAGTTGTCGTCGGCGCTCTGGCTCTGCACACGCTGTCCGCGCCGCAGTTCAAGTATGGCCTGGCGCATGTCCTTCTCTGTTGCCCCGGCATCCTTTAGCATACGGCTGACAGTGGTATTGACCACGAGGAGTGCCAGCAGCATAGGCTCTACCGAGACATATTCGTCGCCCATCTCCTTCGACAGATCCTCGGCCTTGCGCAAAATCTTCTGGCTGTCGTTGCTGAAATACGGTTCTCCGCCCTGCACACGTGCCAGATGCTGTATCTCCTGCTGGCAGATAGTGTCAATCTGACGGGGATTTATTCCCAATTTCTGGAAGATGAACATCGTGACGTCCTGTGCCTTCGAAAGCATGGCTTTCATCAGGTGGACTGGTTCTATGGACTGCTGTCCGTTCTGTTGCGCCAGTTCGACGGCATTCTGAACCGTCTCCTGCGCTTTGATGGTGAATTTTTCAAGTGTCATGGTAATAGTCTCCTTTCTTTAAGTGATGAATGATGAATGATGAGTGATGAGTGTTATTATCACCAACTCTCACTCAAAAGGTATGCCGTAAACTCTGCGGGCGACAGGATGGCGGGCACACGTGCCAAAATGACAGCTCACTATTGCCAGACAGCACGAGTCCGGGCATACGTTTCACGATGTGAAAGTTATTGAAAAATTTGTCAGTGTCGATTATTATGTGTACTTTTGCAGTCTGAAAAGTATAACCTTCAAACCGAACCAATGCTGAAAAACATCATCACCGACAAGCAGCGGCAGCTGCTCGAAGAGACCATAAAAACCAGCGACACCATTGTATGCCTCTGCCACCAGAACCCCGACGGCGACGCCCTGGGGTCATGCCTTGCATGGGCTGACGTGCTCCGCACAGTCTATAACAAGGAAGCGCAGATAATGGTGCCCGACCAGTACCCCGACTACCTGCAGTGGCTGCCCAACAGCGAAAAGATAATACGCTACGACAAGCACCGCGAGGGCTGCGACTGGACTCTGGCGCATGCCGACCTCATCTTCTGCCTCGACTTCAACACAGCCAAGCGCACCGCCGACATGGAGACGGCCCTTTGCGCCTCACCTGCGAAGAAAGTCCTCATTGACCACCACCTCGACCCCGACGTTGAGACGCTTGTCACCATCTCGCGCCCACAGGCCAGCAGCACGTGCGAGCTGGTGTTCCGGATAGTGTGGCAGCTTGGGTGCCTCGACCAGCTGCGGCGCACATTCGCCGTGCCCGTCTACTGCGGCATGATGACCGACACCGGCGGTTTCACCTATAACTCCAGCGACCCTGAGATATTCTTCATCATTTCGCAACTGCTGACAAAGCACATCAACAAAGACAAGATCTACCGCAACGTCTACCATAACTTCTCGGAGAACCGCCTACGGCTGATGGGCTTCGTGATGTACCAGCGCCTTGTCATCGACAGCCGCCGTCACGCCAGCTATTTCACCCTCTCACGCGACGACCTCCGCCGTTTCCATTTCGTCAAGGGCGACGCCGAGGGCCTGGTGAACATGCCGTTGCAGATAAAAGGCCACCGGCTGAGCATATCACTGCGCGAGGACACTGAGAAGGACAACCTTATATGGGTGAGCCTTCGCAGCGTCGACCAGTTCCCATGCAACGAGGTCGCATCGCAGTTCTTCGGCGGCGGAGGCCACCTTAACGCCGCCGGCGGAAAAGTGCTCGGCACCCTGGCCGAGGCAGTGGAGGTGACAAAAAAAGCCATCGAGGCGTTCAAGGACAAACTTGTCGGATAGACAGCCACAACGAATCATACAATAATAATGAAACCGCAAAACACCTTTGGATGTCTTGCGGTTCCTTTTTCTTTGAGCCTCTTGTCGGATTCGAACCAACGACCCCGAGATTACAAATCACGTGCTCTGGCCAACTGAGCTAAAGAGGCGGGTGGGCAAGCGGTCTGCATCGCGATTCCCCGGGAGCTGGCCGTACAGGACTTGCCCGTATGCCTTTTTTCAAAAGCGGGTGCAAAGGTACAACATTATTCCGAAACAAACGCCCTCATTCTATATAAAAAATGTTAAAGTGGCGCATGAAAAATCCTTACGCCAGTTTCTCCTGTACCACGAAGAACGTCTCTTAGTACCCTTTTTGAATGAATAAGCATAAAAAAGGTTAGCATTTTTGGCTGGTTGGCCAAAAATGCGTAATTTTGCATCGCAAAAAGCAAATATGACAGCACCAGAATACATCCAGCTGAAAGCCTTCGCCCGTATTGACGGAGCACGGCTGTTCTTATTGTGGACAGCCGCTTTCGCCCTCTACATAATTGGCCTCACCTCGCCATTATATGGTATTGCGGCATTATTCCTTATAGTGACCACACCATTTTTCGTGGGCAGCCGACTGCGCCATTTCCGCGATGACAGCCTTGAGGGCAGCATATCGTTCCTTCGCGGGTGGGCATACACCATATATGTCTTCTTCTACGGAAGTCTGCTTTTCGCCCTGGCCCAATGGGCCTATTTCACATTCATGGACCAGGGCTATCTGCTGTCCACCATAACGAAAGCCATCAACTCCCCTGAGACAACCGAGACGCTGCGGCAGATGGGGATGACAGAGGCGCTAAGCGAGAGCCTTGCCACGCTGGGGGAGATGAGACCCATAGACCTGTCGCTGAACATGCTCACGACAAACATCCTTATAGGAATATTCTTAGGACTGCCCATAGCGGCGGTGCTGCAAAAGCAACGATAATGGATATATCAGTAGTAATACCTCTTTATAATGAGGAAGAGTCTATCACTGAACTTTTCAGTTGGATAGAACGTGTTATGGACGAGAACCATTTCACATACGAGGTGATCTTCATCAGCGACGGCTCTACCGACCGCTCGTGGGACATCATCGAAGAACTGCACCAGAAGTCTGACCACGTGAGGGGCATCAAGTTCCGTCGCAACTACGGCAAGAGTCCCGCCCTCTACTGCGGTTTCGCCGAGGCACAGGGCGACGTGGTCATCACCATGGATGCCGACCTGCAGGACTCGCCCGACGAGATTCCCGAACTGTACCGCATGATAAAGGAGGAGAAGTACGACCTTGTGTCGGGCTACAAGCAGAAGCGCTACGACCCACTGTCGAAGACGCTGCCCACGAAGCTCTTCAACGCCACGGCACGCAAGGTGAGCGGCATCGACAACCTCCACGACTTCAACTGCGGACTGAAGGCCTACCGACGCGACGTGGTGAAGAACATCGAGGTCTACGGCGAGATGCACCGCTACATTCCCTATCTGGCCAAGCAGGCCGGCTTCAACAAGATTGGCGAGAAGGTGGTGCAGCACCAGGCACGCAAATACGGCGAGTCGAAGTTCATGGGCTGGAACCGTTTCGTCAACGGCTACCTCGACCTGCTCACGCTGTGGTTCCTCTCCACCTTCGGCAAGAAGCCCATGCACGTGTTCGGCTTCCTCGGCTCGCTGATGTTCTTCATCGGATTCCTTGCCACACTTATCCTGGCCATTGGCAAACTGTTCGGTCTGCTGTGGATAACCGACTCCCCCTATTTCTACCTCGCCCTTACGACGATGGTTATAGGCACACAGTTCTTCCTCACCGGATTCTTAGGCGACCTCATAAGCCGCTCGTCACAAAACCGTAACGACTACCAAGTAGAACAAACATTGTAACAACGAATTTGACGAATTAAACGAATTGTTTTCTACAACGAATTTGACGGATTACACGAGATGAGAGGTTTACTACTATCAAGCATATTATTCTTGTTCGCCTGTTCAAGCATCGACTGTCCGGTGCAGAACACCGTGGCCGTTTACTATGGCGTGAAGAACTATGACGCTGGGGGCGAGCTGAAGACTGACACTCTGAAGGACACGCTGTGGGTGTGGACACGCCGCATCGACGGCAAGGACACGCTGCTGAACAGTCTGGTTGGAAAAACAGCCTTCGCCCTGCCCGTAAGCTACCAGAACCCCGAAGACACACTGATCTTCTTCATCGCCGACACATTCTCCGTATGGACGCTCGACACGGTGTGGCTGAAGAAGGACGACATACCGCATTTCGAGTCGGTGGACTGTCCGGCTAATTATTTCCACAATCTGACAGCCGTGCGCAGCACACATAACGGCATAGACACCATAATACTTCACACCCCATCGGTGACCTACGACGAAAGTGTCACCAACCTCAACATCATATTCAAGCCACGCCAACAAGTGGAAAGTGAAGAGGACCAACAAGTGGAAAGTGAAGAGAACCAATAAGTGGAAAGTGAAGAGTGAAAAGTGAAAAATCTGCTACCGCAGTAAGGGTTAAGTATGCTTAGACAATATAAAAGAAAAATGAGACTGCCTGAATGGCATGGTATTGGACGAAAGGTAGCTATAGTGATAGCCACACTCATCACTTATCACTTATCGCTTGTCACATCCCCGGCCCAGGACATCCTGAACCTGGAGCGCGACACTCTGCCCTTCTTCCGTGGCTTCGCCGTCTCTGCCGATGTGGTGGGAGCTTTGCAGATGCATCTTGGCGACTACGGACAGTATGAGGCAGCACTGCGCATCAACCTCCGCAACCGCTATTTCCCCATCGTGGAGTTGGGCTACGGCAAGGCCGACCACGTAGACGACGCTGTGACGGAGATCACCTACCACACCAAGGCCCCATATTTCCGTGTGGGCTGCGACTTCAACATAGCGAAGAACAAACGCTGGCAGAACCGCGTGTTCGTCGGTGTGCGCTATGGCTACACCAACTACAAGGCGGACATATCGCGCAAGCCATTCAAGGATCCCGTGTGGAGATGGCCCACGACATACGATGTCAGAGGCAGCAAGTGCTACCAACACTGGGCCGAGGTTCTCTTCGGCATCGACGCCAAGGTCTACGGGCCGCTGCACTTGGGATGGAGCGCCCGCTACCGCCGCCGCCTGTTCCACGACGACGGCATAACGGGCAAGACATGGTACGTGCCGGGATATGGCACCCAGGACGACACGAACCTCGGCGTGACCTTCAACGTGATGGTGGACATCTAAGGGATTTACGATTTAATTGTCTGGAAAATGATTCTACCAAAGAAAATAATGCTCTGGCTGCTGCCGCTCCTTGCCATCGCTGTGCTTATCATTGTCATGGCCTTGGGACGGGGAGGGGAAAACGCGATGACGTGGCAGCACGACGAAGGGTTTGTGTTCGGCACTGTCTACAGCATCACCTACCAGCATAACGAAGACCTTCAGGAGGACATCGAGGCCGAACTGCAGAAGGTGGACGACGAGTTCTCGATGTTCAACGAACAGTCCACCGTTGCCCGCATCAACTGTGGCGACAGTAGCGTGGAGCGCAGTCCCATGTTCCGGGAAGTCTACGACAAGGCCATGGCAGTGAATGCCGACACCTACGGTGCCTTCGACATCACCGTCGCCCCGCTCGTCAATGCATGGGGCTTCGGCTTCAAGCACGAGCAGATGCCCACAGCGGCGCAGGTGGACAGTCTGCTGAAGATTCGCTCGCAGATGGACTTCGCCGCCATCGCCAAGGGCTACGGCTGCGATGTCGTGGCCCGTCTGTTGGAGAGCAAGGGCATAGAGAACTACATGGTGGAGATTGGCGGCGAGGTGTGCCTCCGCGGCATGAACAAGAAGCAGGCGCCCTGGCGCATAGGGGTGAACAAGCCCACCGACGACTCGCTCGACGTGCAGGGCGAACTGCAGACTATTCTCAGCATCACCAACACCGCCATGGCCACCAGCGGCAACTACCGCAACTTCTACTACCAGGGCGGACGGAAATACGCGCACACCATCGACCCGCGCACCGGCTATCCCGTGCAGCACGAACTGCTCTCGGCGACGGTGCTCGCCGCCGACTGTGCCACCGCCGACGCCTACGCCACGGCATTCATGGTGCTCGGTCTCGACAGTGCAAAGACAGTTCTCGCCCGCCATCCCGAGATGCAGGGCTACCTTATCTACACCACCCAGGACGACGAATACTCCGTGTGGCACTCGCCGGCACTGGACGACAGGATAATAAAGGACTAATTGTTTTTTCACCACGAATTTCACGAATTACACGAATGCTACGCAACAGTGAACCATATTAATTCGTTAAATTCGTTGTAGAGGAGAAAAAAGGTGATTTCTATTAATCTAATAATTGGTGCGCAGCCTTTCCCCTCCCTTGTAGGGGAGGGGTTAGGGGTGGGGTCAGTATATTTTTCACTGCCAATTAGTTACAGACCCCACCCCTGCCCCTCCCCTTGAAGGGAGGGGAAAGGCTGCGCGTAGTTTTTGCAATTTATAGAACATACAAAAAGTAATAACATCGATGTACAATCTTCAGCTATACGACCATCTTCTCCAGTTCCCCCTGTTCCAGGGGCTTAGTCGTGCTGAGCTGTTGCAGATGGCGGGAAACACGAAGTTCGGGTTCCTGAAGATTGACGCCGGGAAATACGTTGTGCGCGACGGCGACCTGTGCACCCAACTGTACTTCCTCATCGGCGGCACTATAACCCTCACCACCGAGAGCGACGACCACGGCTACAGCATCGTCGAGACGCTGTCGGCACCGTGGCTGCTCCAACCCGAGGCCCTCTTCGGTCTCTCGCCGCGCTACAGCTGCACCGCCCGTGCCACCACCGCCACACATTTCATCACGCTGTCGAAGGACGAGGTACTGCGGCTGCTCGACGACTTTCTCATCATCCGCCTCAATCTCCTCAACATCATGGCCACGCTCACCCAACGGCGTACCCGCCAGGCATGGCACCGTCCGCCAACCACCCTGCGCCACCGCATAGCACGTTTCCTCACCGAGCACTGCGCCTACCCCGCAGGGCAGAAACAGGTGAACATCCTCATGAAGCGGCTGGCCCTTGAGATGAACGCCAGCCGTCTCGACGTTTCTGAGGCCCTCAACGACATGCAGGCCGACGGACTCATAGGCCTTCACCGTGGACGTATAGAAGTGCCGTCGTTAGAAAGGGTTGCAACCTCCATATAGTAATAACACATAAACAATGACGACCATCAACGACTTCTTTACCGTTATCAGCTCCTGGCTGTGGGGCTGGCCGATGGTGGTGCTCCTCTTAGGCACCCACCTGTTCCTTACCTTCCGCCTTGGCGTGCCGCAGCGGAAGCTGTTCACGGGCATACGCCTGTCGATGAAACGCGATGCCGGGGCCACCGGTGACGTGAGCCAGTTTGGCGCCCTCGCCACCGCCTTGGCAGCCACCATAGGCACGGGCAACATCGTGGGCGTGGCGACGGCGGTGACCCTCGGAGGCCCGGGGGCAGTACTGTGGTGCTGGCTGACGGGCATCTTCGGCATGGCCACGAAATATGCCGAGGGGCTGTTGGCGGTGAGATACCGTGTTAAGGGTCCCGACGGACGGATGTACGGCGGACCGATGTACGCCCTGGAGCGCGGCTTGGGGATGAAATGGCTGGCCGTGGTCTTCGCCGTGTGCACAGCCTTGGCGTCGTTTGGCATCGGCTGCACCGTCCAGGCCAACAGCATCGCCCTGCTCGCCAACGAGACCTTCGGCATCCCCACATGGGTGATGGGCATCTTCGTGTGTCTGCTCACGGCGGTGGTCATCCTCGGCGGCGTGAAGTCCATAGCCCGCGTGTGCATGGTTCTCGTACCTTTCATGGCCGTGTTCTACGTTGTGGGCTGCATCATCATCCTGTGCATGAATGCCGCCTACGTATGGCCTGCGCTGAAGCTCATCGTCACGGCGGCCTTCAACCCCTCGGCGGCCGGCGGCGGTTTCGTTGGTGCCACGGTGATGATGGCGGCACGCTATGGCATCGCCCGCGGACTGTTCAGCAACGAGAGCGGCATGGGGTCGGCACCCATCGTGGCGGCAGCGGCACAGACACGCAACCCCGTGCGCCAGGCACTGGTATCGTCGACAGGCACTTTCTGGGACACCGTGGTCATCTGCGCCCTGACGGGCTTGGTGCTCGTGAGCAGCATCATCGCCTATCCCGACATCAGCTACAGCGACGGCGCGGCACTGACAAAGGTGGCCTTCAGCAAGATTCCCTACGTGGGTGCTCCGCTGCTCACCTTCGGCATCCTCACCTTCGCCTTCAGCACCATCCTCGGATGGAGCTACTACGGCGAGTGTGCCGTGAACTACGTTGAGCACAAGCGTGCCAACCGCTTCTACCGCATCATCTTCATTGTGGCCCTCTTCTTCGGGTGCATCATCAACCTCGACATCATCTGGAACATCGCCGACTGCATGAACGCACTCATGGCCATACCCAACCTCTTGGCACTACTGCTGCTCAGTGGTGTCGCTGCCCGCGAGACAAAGAAATACCTGTGGGCAGACCGGCTGGACGAGGAGATGGCTGAGGATGACTGACGTCCCGTCTTTTTGCAGCGGACTTAGTCTGACGTAGTCCACCGCTAACAAACATTAAATCTTGGTTAAACTAAGTAAAAGTCTTGGCTGTGTGCCAAGGCTTTTCTACTTTTGCAGTGTACTATTGTACTAACACACTAAAGATGACGTTTATGATTGACATCAGAGACATTAGTTTCAGCTATCCGGGCCAGAAGGAACGGGTGTTCGACGGCTTCAGCCTTCGGTTGGAGGAGAACAAGATTTACGGATTGTTAGGGAAGAACGGTACGGGCAAGTCGACGCTGCTCTACTTGGTGGCGGGACTGCTGCGGCCCACTGCCGGGACTGTTTGTTGCGACTCAGTCGCAACATACAAGCGACAGGCGGAGACACTGGAGGAGATTTTCCTCGTGCCCGAGGAGTTCGACCTGCCATCGATGACGCTACGGCGCTATGTGGAACTGCACGCGCCGTTCTATCCGCGCTTCAGTAAGGAGCGTTTAGACACCTGTCTGCGCGACTTCGAACTGACGCCCGACCTCGACCTCGGAGCACTGTCGATGGGACAGAAGAAGAAGGTATTCATGTCGTTCGCCTTGGCAACCAACACGAGGCTTCTGCTGATGGACGAACCGACAAACGGTCTCGACATCCCCTCGAAGAGCCAGTTCCGCCGCACGGTGGCGCAGAACATGAGCGACGACCAGACCATCATCATCTCCACCCACCAGGTGCACGACGTGGAGGCGCTTCTCGACCATATACTCATGCTGAACCAGCGCGAGCTGCTGCTCAACGCCTCGGTGCAGGAGATTATGGAGAAATACGTTTTCGAGTACCGCCCCGTGGACGACGGTTCCCCCGTCGTCTATGCCGAACCGACGCTACAGGGCAACGCCGTGATGGCCCTGCGCCAGGAGGGACAGCCCGAGACGCAGGTAAACCTCGAACTGCTCTTCAACGCTGTGGCGAACAAACGGCTGTAAGCTATGGAAAAGGCGGTTCTTTCTCCCACTTTGCCCGTACCAGTCTACCCAAATGAACAGAGCAAGAGTTTATTCAACATCGGTGAACGTTAATTCGCCGTCGGCGAACGTTAAATCAACGTCGGTGAACGTTAATTCAACGTCGGCGAATAAACTTTTCAGTTAAACTCATAACATCATATACTTTCACATAAACTAACGATAATGAAACAGTTTGATATGAAACGCTTCGGCCAAGTGCTGAAGCTCGACTTTGCCGAAGGCCGTAAGGCCATATTATGGGGCGCACTCGCCATGCTGCTGCTCTACCTGTTCTTCTTCTGGTTCGCCCATAACATCGTGTTCCTTGATAGTAGAGTTGATTGTATTCAGGACCCTGAGCAACGGATGATTATGAGAGTTAATGGCATCTGCGAAGCCGTAGGTGCCTTTGGTGCGATGGCCCTGTTCATCTTCCTGCTCATCGCAGCCAGCACGCTCTATCGCGGTGAGCAGAAGAAGCAGAAGCGTATCGCGTGGCTGATGCTGCCTGCCACAAATCTGGAGAAGTTCCTGTCGCGGTGGATATACTTAATGGTGTTCTCGTTGGTGGGCGGACTGCTGCCGTTCTTCGTGGCCGACGGCATCCACGCAGCCTATCTGTGGATGACGGACTACCCCGTGATGACGGCCATCGACGATTTCTTCCACGTCATACCACATGTGCCGGAAGGTGGGACGACGGAAACCTGGCTGAGTGTCATAATGATGTACAGCTTCCTTATCGCCATCCATGCCTTCTACCTCTTAGGCGGCGTGTTCTTCAAGAAGTTCCATTTCATCGCCGTATCCGCCCTCGTGGTCATAGCGTTTACGGGCTTCGTCGGACTGTTTAACATGCTGGTCACGCCCGGACAGCCGATGCCTGTCAGCAACACGGCCTATTACATCAGCGTGACCGTCTTCTGGATTGTCGCCATCACCCTCTTCACCTGGCTCGCCTACCGTTTGTTCTGCCGCTGGCAGGTTGTCACACATAAATACGCCAACGTATGAACTTCACTAACGACAAACCCATATTCCTACAGATGGCCGACCGCCTATGTGACGAGATCCTGGCCGGCACATACAAGGACGACGACCGCATACCGTCGGTGCGCGAATATGCCGTGCTGCTCGAGGTGAACACCAACACCGCCGTCAAGGCATACGACGAGCTGGCACGCGCGAACATTATATATAATAAAAGGGGGCTGGGCTACTTCGTCACGCCCGGTGCACGCGACGAGATCCTCGCCACGCGACGGAAGGAGTTCTTAGGTGTCCGCCTGCCCGAAATGTTCCGCCAGATGCAGCTCCTCGGCCTCGGCATCGAGGACGTGGTGGGCACATGGCAGCACCAAAACAGATAATAGATACTATTTAGCAAAACATGGAAAAACAAGAAAAACAGGAAAAAACACATTGTCTTGCAACTTTCTGTGTATCTTTGCCGTCAAACTGAAAAAAGAAACGATGATTAAACTACGCGACGTCAACAAAACCTATTTCGGGGCACAGCCGCTACACGTGCTGAAAGGCATCAACCTCGACATCGACGAGGGGGAGTTCGTCTCCATTATGGGCGCCTCAGGTTCGGGGAAGAGCACTCTGCTCAACATCCTCGGCATCCTCGACAACTACGACTCGGGACTCTACGAGCTGGCGGGGGTGAAAATATGGAACCTCTCTGAGCGCAAGGCTGCCGAGTACCGCAACCGTATGATCGGCTTCATCTTCCAGTCGTTCAACCTCATAAGCTTCAAGAACGCCGTGGAGAACGTCGAACTGCCACTGTTCTACCAAGGCGTCGGCCGCCGCAAGCGACACCAGTTGGCCCTGGAATACTTAGAGCGTCTCGGACTCTTGGACTGGGCCACCCACTACCCCAACGAGCTTTCCGGCGGACAGCGCCAGCGCGTGGCCATCGCCCGCGCCCTCATCACCCGTCCGCAGATCATCCTCGCCGACGAGCCGACGGGCGCCCTCGACTCGAAGACCAGCGTAGAGGTGATGCAGCTGCTGAAAACCCTCAACGCCGAGGAGAAGATCACCCAGATTATCGTCACCCACGACCCAGTGGTGGCCGAACAGACCAATAGAATTATCAGAATAAAGGACGGCGTGATAGAAGCCCCACCCCCGACCCCTCCCTCGGGGGGGGAGGGGAGTAGATAGTCCTGTAGGCTGAAAATCCGCTATGATAATTATGGAAAATATGAATAAGTTTAACTATATACTCCCCTCTCCTTTGCGAGAGGGGTTGGAGGTGAGGCTATGGAGTTATTGAATGAGATATGGCAGACGGCGCGGCGTAACAAGCTGAGGACGACGCTTACGGGCTTCGCGGTGGCATGGGGCATCTTCATGCTCATCGTACTGCTCGGCGCGGGCAACGGCCTCATCAACGCGAACCTGAAGCAGAGCGACCGGTTCCTCTCGTCGTCGATGGTGGTGTACGGCGGTTGGACGTCGAAGCCCTACCAGGGTCTGAAGGAAGGGCGTGACATCCGACTGCACGACCGCGACATGGAGATCACGGCCACAGAGTTCCGGAAGAACGTCGACGAGGTGGGGGCGCAGTACAACACCAGCGCGACCATCAGCCTCGGTCAGCAGTACATCAGCGGTAGCATCAGCGGTGTCTATCCCAACCACATAAAGATCAACAAGGTGGAGATGCTCTACGGCCGCTTCATCAACGACATCGACATCCGCGAGAGCCGCAAAGTGCTCGTGCTCAGCAACAAACAGGCACAGGAACTGTTAGGCAAAGCCCCCCCTTCTGCCCCCGAGGGGGCTACAATAGCATCTGCCCGCAAAACTAATGAAGCCCCCTCGGGGGCCGTAGGGGGGGCTTTGATAGGCCGCTTCGTAAATGTCGGCTCACTGGCCTTCAAGGTGGTAGGCATCTATAAGGAGACAGAGAACGGGCGTGGCGACGTGTTCAGCGGCTACACGGCCATCAAGCGCATCTTCGGCGCGAACACCGACGATGCCGGGCGCATAGAGTTCACCTTCCACGGACTGACCACAGAGAAGGCCAACGAGGACTTCGAGAAGGACTACCGCCACCGTCTGAACGCCGAGCACCAGGCTCACCCCGACGACGAGGATGCCGTGTGGCTGTGGAACCGCTTCACGCAGAACATGCAGATGGAGCAGGGCATAGGCATCATCCGCACAGCCCTATGGATAGTGGGTCTCTTCACCCTGCTAAGCGGCATCGTCGGCGTGTCGAACATCATGCTCATAACCGTCAAGGAACGCACCCATGAGTTCGGAATACGCAAGGCCATCGGCGCGAAGCCCTGGAGCATCCTGCGGCTGATTATCGTCGAGAGTATCATCATCACCACCATCTTCGGCTACATCGGAATGCTCCTCGGCATCCTTGCCAACGAATACATGGACGCAACCATCGGCCACGAGACCATCGACACCGGACTGTTCAAGGCCACCATGTTCCTCGACCCCACCGTAGGCCTCGACGTATGTATCGAGGCGACCATGGTGATGATCATCGCCGGCACCATCGCCGGACTCATCCCAGCCTACAAGGCCTCGCGCATCAGGCCCATAGAGGCGCTGAGGGCAGAGTGACAAAGCCCACCCAAGCCCTCCCAAAGGGAGGGATGTTCAATATGATATAGTTTATGAAGAAAAAGAATGACAACCAGGTAACTAAACATCCCTCCCTTTGGGAGGGCTTGGGTGGGCTCCGGTTTATCGACTTAGATTCATACCGCGAGGTGCTCGACACCCTCACCCGCAACAAGAGCCGATCGTTCCTCACCGGTTTCGGCGTCTTCTGGGGCGTGTTCATGCTCGTGGCCCTCATGGGCGGCGGCAACGGACTGAAAGAGCTGCTCGAACAGAACTTCGCTGGCTTCGCCACCAACTCGGCAATGGTATGGGCACAGCCCACGAGCAAGCCCTACAAAGGCTTCCGCAAGGGCCGCTACTGGTACATGGACCACAAGGACGTGGAGCGCATCCGCCGGGCCGTCCCTGAACTCGACGTTGTCACGCCCATGCTCTTCAGCAACGGCGGCACAGCCTATTACGGCGACCGCAAGGCCACCGTCGGCGTCTCGGGTGCCATGCCTGAGTTCGCACGCATCAACCAGCCGAAGATGTACTACGGCCGCTATATCGACGATGCCGACATACGCGACCACCGCAAGGTGTGCGTCATCCAGAAGAAGACCTACAAGGAACTGTTCCCCGGCGGCGGAGACCCCTGCGGCAAGCGAATACGCATCGACAACATATACTACCAGATTGTCGGTGTCGACTACCAGATGGGCGAGGGCATCAACTTCAGCGGCGAGACCGGCACGGGTGTCGTCCTGCCCCTGACGTTCATGCAGCAGGCCTACAACCGTGGCAATGCCGTCGACATGATTGCCGTCACGGGCAAGAAGGGAGTGGTGATGTCGACCCTCACCGACCGCATCCGCGAGACCGTAGCCCGCGCACACACCATCGACCCGACAGACGAGCAGGGCGCAATGGTGTTCAACACCGAGGTGCTCTTCCAGTTGCTCGACAACCTGTTCAAGGGTGTCAACTTCCTGATATGGCTTGTCGGACTCGGCACGCTCTTCGCCGGAGCCATCGGCGTGTCGAACATCATGATGGTGACGGTGCGTGAACGTACCACAGAGATTGGCATACGCCGCGCCATAGGTGCCACGCCCCGCATGATCCTATCGCAGATCATCAGCGAGAGCATCGTCCTGACACTCGTCGCCGGCATGAGCGGCATACTCTTCGCCGTCCTCATCCTACAGATGCTGGAGCTGGCAAACACCGAGGACGGCATCCTCGCCGCCCACTTCCAGGTGGGCTTCTGGACTGCCATCTTCTGCGCCCTCGTCATCGCCCTCATGGGTGTCCTCGCCGGACTGGCCCCCGCCGCCCGCGCCATGAGCATAAAGCCCGTCGACGCGATGAGGGATGAATAAGACCCATAAGACCTATAAGACCCATAAGTCCCATAAGACTCATAAGACCTATAAGTCCCATAAGACCCATAATAAAATGAAAAAGTACAGCAAACTTATCGTCGCCGCCATTATCGCCGCGATTTTCATCGGAACATTCGTGTTCCTCTGGCAGAAGAGCCAGAAGAAGCCCGTCGTCTACTCGGAGCTTACCACCCAGGTGCAGGACATCCGCAAGACCACCATCATCACCGGCAAGATTGAACCCCGCAACGAGGTGAACGTCAAGCCGCAGATCTCAGGCATCATCAGCGAACTGCTGAAGGAGCCAGGCCAGCACGTGCAGCAGGGCGAGGTCATCGCCAAGGTGAAGGTCATCCCCGACATGGGACAGCTGTCGGGCGCCGAGAGCCGCGTGCGCCTCGCCGACATCAACCTGCAGCAGGTGCAGACCGACTACAACCGTCAGAAGACGCTCCACGACCAGAAGGTGGTGAGCGACGAGGACTTCGAGAAGATTCGCCAGCAGCTGCAGCAGGCGCAGGAGGAGAAGGCTGCCGCCGTCGATGCCCTCCAGGTGGTGCGCGACGGTGTGTCGAAAGCCAACGCCTCGGCATCGTCCACCCTCATCCGCTCTACCATCAGCGGTATCATCCTCGACATCCCCGTCAAGGTCGGAAACTCCGTCATCAACGTCAATACGATGAACGACGGTACGACCATCGCCACCGTCGCCAACATGAACGACCTCATCTTCCGCGGCAACATCGACGAGACGGAGGTAGGGCAGCTCGCCATCGGCGTCCCGTTGAAGATCTCCATCGGCGCCCTGCAGGACCTGCAGTTCGATGCCAGCTTGGAATATATCTCACCCAAGGCCACCGAGAGCAACGGCGCCAACCAGTTTGAGATCAAGGCCGCCGTGGTCCTCCCCAAGGTCGCGTCAGGCGGTTCTACCGCAGGAGCCACCCTCCGCTCAGGCTACAGCGCCAACGCCGAGATTGTCCTCAGCGAGGCCCAGCAGGTGCTCACCGTCCCCGAGAGTGCCATCGAGTTCAGCGGCGACAGCACCTTCGTCTACGTGCTGAAGGGCAAGGCCGACAAGCCCGAAGAGCAGCAGTACGACCGCGTCGCCGTGGAGACAGGCCTCAGCGACGGCGTGAACATCGAGATAAAGAAGGGCCTCACCGCCAACCAGAAGGTGCGCGGCCCGCAAATCATCACCGACGAGAACGAAAACGAGTAAGCCATGAAGAAAAACATCATAAGTCTTATAGGTCTTATAAGTCTTATAGGTCTTATAAGTCATATAATTAGTCCCATGACGGCAAGTGCCCAGCAACCATGGAGCCTCCAGCGGTGCTGCGACTACGCCGTGAAGCACAACATCTCCATCCGCCAGCAGCAGAACCGCTGCGAACAGCAGGCCATCCAGCTCTCCACCGCGAAGAACCAACGGCTCCCCGACCTCAGCGGCTCAGCCAGCCAGAATTTTTCCTTTGGCCGCGGTCTGACTGCCGAAAACACTTATACCAACACGAACACGAGCAGCACCAGCTTCTCCTTAGGCACCAGCGTCCCCCTGTTCACCGGCTTCCAGATTCCGAACAACATAAAGCTGAACCAGCTGAACCTCGAGGCCGCCACACAGGACC
Source organism: uncultured Prevotella sp. (assembly GCA_905233425.1). Lineage (GTDB taxonomy): Bacteria > Bacteroidota > Bacteroidia > Bacteroidales > Bacteroidaceae > Prevotella. The sequence goes on from CAJOEC010000053.1 coordinate 82,593, forward strand.
TTGAGAAGGCGAAGAACGACATACGCGTGCAGGTGGCCCAGCAGTATGTCCAGATTCTCTACGACATGGAACTGCTCGACGTCGCCCGCCGCCAGATCTCCATCGACTCCGCCCAGGTGGCCCGTCTACAGGCCCTCCTCAGCGTCGGCAAGACCAGCGAGGCCGAGGTAGCCCAACAGAAGGCCACCCTCGCCCAGAGCCAGCTCACCGTCACTCAGGCCGACAACAACCTCCACCTCGCCCTCCTCGCCCTCTCACAGCTCTTAGAGCTTGAGACACCGGAAGGCTTCACCATCAAGCGACCCGCCGTTCTCCCCTCCCTTGTTGGGGAAGAGTCGGCCCCCGACGCCATCTTCGCCGAAGCCATCACCTCACGTCCCGAGATTGCCGCCGAGAACATCCGTCTCCGCGCCACGGAGAACAGCCTCGCCATCGCCCGCGCCGGCTACTACCCCACCCTATCGTTCTCAGCAGGCCTCGGCACCAACTACTACACCACCAGCGGTTTCACCTCCGACCCCTTCGGCAAACAGCTGAAGAACAACTTCAGCCAGTACCTCGGCTTCAACCTCAACATACCCATCTTCAACCGTTTCCAGACGCGCAACAGCATCCGCTCGGCGAAGATTGACAGGCTGAACCAGCAGCTAACCCTCGACAACACGAAGAAAGCCCTCTACAAGGAGATTCAGCAGGCGTGGTACAACACCGTCGCCGCCCAGCAGAAGGTGAAGAGCAGCGCCGAGGCCTGCCGCTCCAGCGAGACCGCCTTCCGCATGGTGCAGACGAAGTACGAGAATGGCAAGGCCACCATCACCGAGTTCAACGAGGCTAAGAACACCTACCTGAAGACAGAGAGCGACCTGACACAGGCTCGCTACGAGCATCTGTATCAGGTCGCACTCATCAAGTTCTATCGCGGCGAACCGTTGGTTTTCTAAGTCATCCTTACGTTTATCCCCTCCTGTCGCAGGTACTGTTTCAGTACGGGGATGGGAATCTCACCGAAATGGAACACGCTGGCGGCCAGTGCCGCGTCGGCGTGTCCTATGGTGAAGGCATCGCGGAAATGCTCTTTCGCCCCGGCCCCTCCGCTGGCAATGATGGGGATGGTAAGGTCTTCGGCCAACCGCGCCAATGCCTCGTTGGCATAGCCCTGCTTCACACCGTCGTGGTCCATCGACGTGAAGAGTATCTCTCCGGCACCCCGCTCCTGTGCCTCGTGCGCCCACTCGAACAGACCGCGCTCCACACGCTCGCGTCCGCCCTTCAAATAGCAGTACCAAGCCCCCCCTACGGCCCCCGAGGGGGCTTCTATAGTCTTTGGAGCTATTGTGCCCCCCTCGGGGGGCGAAGGGGGGGCCTCCATACGGGCGTCGATGGCCACCACGCACACCTGCGATCCAAAACGCTTGGCAATCTCTTCTATCAGTTCCGGCCGGCGCAGAGCGGCACTATTGATGCTCACCTTGTCGGCCCCGGCATAGAGCATACGCTCCACGTCGGCAAGTTCGTTGATGCCTCCGCCCACGGTGAACGGAATGTTTATCTCTGTGGCCACGCGAGTCACCATGTCGGTGAACGTCTTGCGCTCCTCAAACGAGGCGGTGATGTCGAGGAACACCAGTTCGTCGGCCCCCTGCTCGCTGTACGCCTTGCCCAGTTCCACTGGGTCGCCGGCACTACGCAGACTCACGAAATTGACACCCTTGACAGTCTCGCCGTTCTTCACGTCGAGGCAAGGGATGATACGCTTTGCTAAGTTCATAGTCCTGTAATTGCTGTTATCTCACTACGATTTTCTTTCCACCAACGATGTAGATGCCTTCGGGCAGTCCGTCGAGCGAATACTGCATACCGCCTTCACCTGTTCCGGCGCGTTTCACCAAGCGTCCGTCGACAGAATAGATGTTCCCGTCGGTAGCTGAATGCGAATGGCTTGTTTCGTATGCCACGATACCGTCGACGATGGCTGGCAGCTCGTTGTTGTTGGTCTGTCCGTAGACATTGGTCTGGTAGAATTTCACCTTGTAGGGCCATTGCTCGGCAGTACTCTCACCGTCCCAGCTGAGCCAGTTGCGGGTCCAGTAGGACTGGGGGGCGCCGCTCACCACAAACCACAAGTATGAGCAGTTTGCGGGGCAGTCGAAGGCCACTATCTGCTCAGGCTCTGAGTATGTCGCCGTGGCGATGTCGCCATAGACGCGTGTGCCGTCCTTCTGCATTGCCACGAAGCCCAGCTTCCATCCTGCCCGTGTCTTGTTATAGGTGGTGTAGCCGCTCTTTCCTGCCTCGCCAACCAGTTCGGCATAGACGGTCTTGCCGCCCGATGGCACATTAAGACGGATGGCATTGTTGCCGAAGTTCTCGATGCAGTTGGCTGCCGTCGGCGAGAAGAACCCCTCGCTGTCCTTGGTGAGGACAGTCTGTGTGCGCTTGCCTATGCTGCCCTTGCCTCGGTCGCGTATGGGGTCGAGGTCGAAGGTGGTCATCCTTGCGCCATACTCCCACATCTCATCGTTCAGCTGGTCGAGCTTCTCCGAGGTTGTGCCGGTCATGGTGAGCCTCATGTAGGTCTGCAGAGGGTCTTCAGGACTCTTGCACTCGTTCCACATCCGTCCGATGAAGTCCATGCCGTGTTGGTGGCAGAAGTAGTCCTGTATGAAATAGTTGTTATAGCGCAGGTCTACGCAGAGCGGATGGCGGTGAAGACCGTTGATGGTGTTCGTGAACCACTCGTTGTTGAACTGCATCTGCGGGTAGTACTTGTATGCCTGCCACTGTGCGCACATCTCCCAGAACACGTTCAGCGTCGACGTTCCCCAGTTGTACATCCATCCGTTCTGGTCGTTGTTGTCGCAGTGGGTCTGGTACTGGAAGCAGTGGCCGATCTCGTGTGCCACGGTCTGCCCGTCGCGTGAGGTGTAGGCCCATCGTGAGAGTGTCAGCAGACCAATCTTGTCGTCGATGCCGCTGCCGCTTGCCTCCCACTCGTCGGTGTAGCGCAGACGGATGATCATCTTGTATGTGTCGGTCTTCGACTTGCCCTGGTTGGTAGTGATGAATCTCAGGCTGTCGGCATAGAACTCGAAGATCTTGTCGGCGTTGTCGAGGATGTTCTCCACGGCGGGCGGTGTCTGTGTGCCGTAGCCGGCCTCCCAGAACAGAATCCAGTGTTTCGACTGTAGCGACCGCTCGTAGCACCACTGGCTCGTGCTGTTCTTCAGCTGTTCGTCGGTGCCGCAGGCGTTGGTGCTACAGTATATTTTCTTGTCCACGGCTGAGATACGTATGTTCAGCGAGTTTACGGCCGCCGTGAGCTTCGCCTTCGTCAGCGTGTAATCCACCATCTGATTGCGTGCCGTCTCGATGGCTGTCAGCAGGTTTGCCAGTGCTGCGGCCTTGCTTTCCACGCCTTCCCACCATCCAACAACCTTCACAGCATAGTCGATACGTGCCTTTAGAGCGGTGTAGAGAGCCAGTGAGGCCTCTCCCTGACTGATAGCGTCGAGCAGCGCAGCCTGTGCCGCCTTCAAGGCATCCATGTCGTAAGTCTTGTTGCCCTCGCCGTCGGTGCCCGTCCCTTGCAGAGCCGCCGTGGCGTTGTCGATGGCTGCGGAGAGCGTGGCGGCCACGTCCTGCTGTATGCCCTTGGCCAGAATGTCGTTGGCCTTGTCAACGAGCTTTTGCAGTTCGCTGGCATAGTCGGCCTGTGTCACACGCCCCACATATTGCAGGATGAAGTTGTCGACACAGAGGTAGTTACCCGTAGCGTTCACGGCATCCAGGCCTATCTCCACGTCGCTCTTCTCGTCGACCACAGCGAAGTCCAGCGTGTATTCTTTCATCGCCATCACCTCGGTCTTGGTAGTTGTTCCGGCGAAGAGGAAAGCCCCTGTCTGCTCCAATCCTTTGTTCGTGGTGCTGTTTGTGCCGGTCTGCTGTATGTGCAGCGCCGATGCGGTCAGGCGATAGCGACCTTGTGGCAGACGTTTCAGCGTCTGCGTCACCGATGCGTCGCCGATATGCTGGCCTATGCTCACCCACGACTCCACATAGTAGGTTCCCTTCTTCTTGCTGAACACCGAGTTGTTCTGCGTGTTCATGTTGTGCACCGTCCAGCCCGTTGTGCCATTGGTCTCAAACGACGGGTTCTGTATCAGACTGGTGCGGTCGAGGGGGTTCTCGTCGGAAGCATTGTCCAAGCGGTAGTTCTCCATGGCCTCGTTAAGCGAGTAGACAGCCTCCAGCACCTCCGGCATCGTGGCGTCGGCGTTGTCGCATACGGCCTGGGCAGCGTCGATGACAGCTTTCAGCGCTTCCGCCCCCTTCCCTTCGCCATCGCCATAGAGGCTGTTGGCCGAGCGCAGGGTGCTGAGGAGCTTGATCTTGCTAACAGTCATGTCCTGGCCCATAATCTGCACATAGTCTATGAGCAGACAGGCGGAGTTCGCGCTCCCCCCTGCGGCAGCTTTGTAGCCTATCTGCAGTTTTCCCGTTGTCTGCCTGGCAAGTGTGAACGTTATCTGGTCTATCTGCCAGTCCTTCGCCTTATAGGTGGCCAGCGAGGAGCTTACGGTGGTGCCGCTGTTGGGAATCCACGCCAACTGCGAGACGCCGCCCGTGGCATTCTTGCCATTGTAGGTTGGCACGTTGATGGTATAGGTGCCGGCGGGCAGGGTGACAGTCTGGTAATAGCAGAAGGTCTGCTCCCATCCTGTTGAGAGAGCCAATGCGCCGCCGCCCTCGCCGTCGTAGCCCGTGGCGGGCACTGTGGCGCTGTTGAACGTGCCCTTGAAGCCAAACTCGTAGACACCCGTCACGGTGTAGTCGGCACTCAGGTTGGCAGTCCAGCCGTCAATCTCCTTTATCTCCTGCGCCACCTTTGCGGTGCTGGAAGCAGGATAGTCGAAATCGCTGTCGAAGCCATAGTTATTCAGGAAATACTTCGTAACGTCGGACTGTGCTGCCGAAGGAACGGTGAAGGCGACGGCCATGAGAGCCGTTGCAAAGACTTTAAGCGTATTCATATATCTCATTTAAGATTAACAGTTTACGAATCAACAGCGATGGCTTTGTATCAGTCGGGCGAGGTCTATGCGCCCCTCGTAGATGGCCTTGCCGAACACCACGGCGGGTATGCCGGCGTCGCTAAGAGCCTGGATGTCGGCCTCCGACGACACGCCGCCGCTGGCAATGAGATGAAGGTCGGGGTAGGCGGCCATCACCTCTTTATATAAATGTATGGCAGGGCCGGAGAGCGTACCGTCCTTCGAGATCTCGGTGCAGAGCACGTTTGTCACTCCCATGTCGATATATTTCCTGAGGAAGGGCAGCAGTTCCTCGGCGGAGTCCTCCTTCCACCCGTTTATGCTTATCCGTCCTTGGCGCACGTCGGCACCGAGGATAATCCTTTCGGGGCCGTACTTGCGCAGCCACTGTCCGAACAGTTCGGGCTGGGTTACGGCCACGCTGCCCACCGTTACCATGCTTGCGCCGGCCTCGAAGGCACGGCCGATGTCGTCGTCGGTCTTCAGTCCGCCGCCGAAGTCCACCACCAGACTGGTCTCTGATGTTATGGCGCGGAGCGTATCAACGTTTACTATATGGCGCGACTTTGCCCCGTCGAGATCCACAACGTGGAGACGGCGATAGCCCAGTCGCTCAAACTCGCGGGCCATCTGCAGCGGTTCGCCGTAAACGGTCTTCTGGTCGTAGTCACCCTTGGTCAGGCGCACGCACTGGCCGTCGATGATGTCAATGGCAGGAATCAGTTGCATTTACAATTTACTATTTGTCAGTTTCAAGAAATTCCGAAGTATTCTCTCCCCCACGCTGCCGCTCTTCTCCGGGTGGAACTGCGTGGCGTAGAAATTGTCTTTGCGAAGGGCAGCGCTGTAAGGCTGGATATAGTCGGCGGTGGCTATGGTCTCCTCGCAGAGGGGCACATAGTAGCTGTGCACGAAATACACATAAGGCTCGTCCAGCCCCTCGAAGAGTGGCGACCGCAGGTCGTGCAGGGCGTTCCACCCCATACACGGCACCTTGTCCTCATGGCGCGACGGTCTGAAGCGTATCACATCGGCATCGAACACGCCGAGACAGTCGGTGTCGCCTTCCTCGGAGTGGCGGCAAAGCAACTGCTGTCCTATACAGATGCCCAGAACGGGCTGGGTCAGCGAGCGTATCACCTCGTCGAGGCCCCTTGCGCGCAGGTACTCCATGGCCCCTCGGGCCTCACCCTGTCCGGGGAATATCACGCGGTCGGCACCGCGCAGCTCCCGAGGGTCGTCGGTGAGCAGCGGCTCCACGCCGAGGCGGCGCAGCGCGCTGAGCACCGAGAACACGTTTCCTGCATTATATTTTACTACTGCTACTTTCATAGATAAGCGGCGGTTATCTCATGGTTACCCGGCGGCTGACTCCCAGGAAAGCGCCGGGTAACTGTTTAACTGAATATTATTGTCTTGTTCTTGTAAGTAAGTATCTTCCGCTGGATGTGCTTTGCAACGGCACGTGAGAGCACAATCTTCTCCAGGTCCTTGCCTTTGAGCACGAGGCTCTCGGGCGTGTCCTTGTGGGTGATGCGCGTCACGTCCTGCTCGATGATGGGGCCGGCGTCGAGTTCGGCGGTTACATAGTGGCTTGTGGCCCCGATGATCTTCACTCCGCGCTCCCATGCCTGGTGGTAGGGCTTGGCGCCCACGAATGCCGGCAGGAACGAGTGGTGGATATTAATAATGTGGTGGGGATAGGCGGCAATCATCTCGTCGCTGATAATCTGCATGTAGCGGGCCAGGACGATGAACGTCACGCCCTTCTCGCGCAGGAGCTGCATCTCAGCCTCCTCCACCTCGGCCTTGTTCGAGTGGTCCTTGTTAATGCTCCACACGTAGTAGGGGATGCCGAACTGCTCGGCCACATAGCGCAAGTCCTCGTGGTTCGAGACGATGCACGGGATGTCCACGTCGTACTCGCCGGCCTTCCACCGTGCCAGCAGGTCGTAGAGGCAGTGGCTCATCTTCGACACGAAGATGGCCATTCGCGGGCGCTTGTCGCTGAAGTAGAGGCTGAACTCCATCTCGTAGCGGCGTGAATAGAGCGTATCGACATACTCGCTGATCTTTTCGCGGGGGATGAGGAAACCGTCGAGTTCCCACTGTATGCGCATAAAGAACATACCGTCCTGACGGTCTACATACTGGTCAAGGTCTACAATGTTACCTTTGTTGTCGGTGATAAATTTGGTCACCTCCGAAATGATGCCCTGCTGGTCGGGGCAATGGAGGAGAAGAATAGCTGTTGGCTTCATCTTTCTTTACAAATTATTAATAATTGGCCGCAAAGTTACTAAAAAAGCTTGTAAAAGCGAAGCGATTTTGGAAGATTAACGCAATTCGGCCTGAAATAAAGGCAAAACGGGGAAAAACGAGGAAGTTCAATTTGGGTCAAAAAGCAAATTGGGGAGGATTGGTGAAGGAGTTAGGTTGCCAAATCGTAACCCAGAAAACGGGTTTCTGAGGAGGGTAAAACTTCCTAAAACGACAACGCAAATTGGGGCAAAATGGCGCACCTTTCACCGCCCGTTTCTTATTCCGCAAACTGCTATATTTTGCATAGCGATGAATGCCAAAAGAAATAGTAGTTTTGCAGCCAAAATTAAAAAAGGAGTAAGAAACATGAGAAGTACTTTTAACATTCTGTTCTATGTGAACAAGAGTAAAGAGAAGAATGGTGTGGTGCCTGTGATGGGCAGGGTAACGATTAACGGAACGCAATCGCAGTTCAGTTGTAAGAAGACAATCCCGCTTGACATGTGGGACGTGAAGGGCAATTGTGCCAAAGGCCGCAGCAAGGAGGCATTGCAGATTAACCGCGAACTGGATAATATCAAGGCGCAGATCATCAAGCATTATCAGCACCTTTCGGATCGCGAAGCTTTTGTGACGGCTGAGATGGTGCGCAACTCCTATCAGGGTTTCGGCAGCGAGTACGAAACGTTGTTGAGTGCTTTTGACAAGGATATTGCCAACCAGAAGAAGCGTGTGGGCAAAGACAGGTCGGCAAGCACGCTTTGGGCTATGGAACGTTCGCGGAAGGATGTGGCAGACTTCATCCAGTCGCACTATCGTCGCACTGACATGTCAATGCTGGAACTGACGCCAGAGTTTATCAAGGACTTCGCCGCCTACCTCAGCACAGACCGAGGACTGGCTAATGGAACAATCTGGCAGCGGTGTATGTGGCTGAAAGGTGTTGTGCTGAGGGCGCACTACAACGGTAAGATTCCCCGTAACCCGTTCGCCCAGTTCCACATTAGCCCCAACTGCAAGGAAAGAGAGTTTCTGACCGAGGATGAACTGAAGGCTGTCGTAACCCATGAGTTCGAGGATGACGATCTGGCCTTCGTGCGTGACATTTTTGTGTTCGTGTGCTTCACCGCTCTCTCGTTCATTGACGTGAAAAACCTGACAACAGACAACATCGTGGATATCAACGGCGACAAGTGGATTATCAGTAAGCGACACAAGACAAACATTCCCTTCCAAGTGAAGCTGATGGAAGTTCCCTTACAGATTATTGACCACTACAAATACCTACAGGAAGAAAAACTGGTATTCGGCAAGATGAATTACTGGTCGATGTGCAAGAAGCTGAAAACGGTGATGACTGCCTGCGGCATAGAGAAAGCCATCTCATACCATTGTGGCCGGCACTCGTTCGCCACGTTGGCGCTTTCAAAGGGAATGCCCATCGAGAGTGTGAGCCGGGTATTGGGACACACGAACATTGTGACCACCCAAATCTATGCAAAAATTACGAGCCAAAAACTTGACAACGACCTTACGATGCTTGGCAATAAGCTCAATGCATCATTCAAAGACATTAAGATGGCATAGATCACAGCGACCCAAAGCCTTCAAAGCAGAAAGACGAATGATTAGCGAAGTCTGTCAAATAGCGTTCACCATCAAGCAATGGGCGATAATTGCCTATCACCTTCTTGTATAGAGCAAGCACCTCCTTCATATTCTCCAGTACGTTCTTCACTCCAACGTTATGAGGCATTATCAGTTCGTTCATAGAC
>CAJOEC010000054.1 GCA_905233425.1 uncultured Prevotella sp.
AAAACTACAAAATTGTTGCCGCATGCCCTAAACAATGGGATGTTTTAACATCTTACATTTAGAACATTATCTATAGTCGGGTGCAAAGGTAAGAGTTACGATCGTTTTCGGCAAACCTTAAAATTGTATAAAACCAAGTGGGAATAGTAGGATAAATTTGGAGTTATTCCTATAAATGTATAATTTTGTAGCGCATTATTGTGCTCGTGGGCGAAAGCCTAAGACACAAGGATGCAAAGCCTCACGCCAACGCTGCTTTACCAGCAGAGGAAGGAAGTGGGGACTACATAGTGGTAAAAGCGTTTGCTGACGCTTGGTTATTGCCCTTGAAACTTCGAACACTTCAAGATTTGCAAAGAACCTAGCAACGGTAGATGCTCATGGGTATGTAGTAGATGCCGCTATTATGCTTTTTATTGCGAATGGCGTACTATATACATACGGCGTGGGGTCTTCGTTGCTCGTTCCTGCAAATCGGGCGAGTTCGAAGGCCTCAAGGGTGGAACGGGCAACAGTAGGGTTCCACGCTTTTCATGCATAAGCTTTAGGGTGAGTGTAGCTTTTCAATTTAGCGTCTGATTGGAGCCTAAGACACAAAAAGAATATGCGTTATAAACGGTTTACAATTTTAGCAATGCTCCTTATGCAGCTGTCAACTAGTTTTGCACAAGTGGACAATCAACAAGAACCAGAAGCCCAACAGGACCAAGCTATTACTGTTTCATTACTAAATGACAAGATGAAAGATCTTGTAGAAACGTACTATGAGTATTATAATGACGAAAAAACAATAGCACTAAAAATTGATGAGCTATGTGGTGATGATGAAAAAATCAGGAGCCTGATAACCAAGAAATTCATGAGCTGGATAGGAAGTAAGAAATCTGTTGTCAATAGGATTAATGAGCTTTACCGTCGCCATCCAGACATTTCCATATCAGCCCTCAACGGTGTAGTCACGAAAAGCAATCTTCAGAAAGGGGATCCTGATTTCGATTACGTTCAGAGTTTAATCTCCACCATACAAAACGAAAGAAACACACGTGTCCTGAAAAGCCTTGAAGAATCTCTCAAACGAAATGACCCGCGCCCTCTGTCCATTTTTGATAATGTAATCGTAGAGGAATCATCTAAAGGCGAGTCTGTCTTGTCGGAGGAGAAATACTCTCTTAGGTATACAAACGATTGGGATGGCACATATAAGGACAGAGAATACAAGGTCGTAAGGTATTCAGGCGGAACAACCAAAGTGTTTGACTTTGAAAACAACTGGATGCAGTTTAAAACAGAATATGTAAAGAATGAGTTTACAGGAGAAAACACAAGCAATCCAACAAATGGTTTCAAATATGTTAATTCTTCAATAAAGCCTATACTTATTGCAGCTCAGAAAAGAATTCCAAATGGGTATACTTTATACGTAAATGGCAATAAGATTTCGATGAAGACTCCCATGGGCATCACCTATGAAACTAATAGAGAATCTGTGACTTCAGAGATATGGCGGGATAATTGGAATTCTCCAACGCTATTTAGATCAGAATTAAATTACTATTTCAATAATAATGAAAACGAAACGGTTGTGAAAGGACCCGGCGGAGATGTGCTTTTAGACATGACCTCAACTCAATTTAAAGATGTTGCTGGCAACAAAATACACGGAGGATATTATGATGAAAAGGGTATGAGGATGTATTATGCCTTAGGTGCTCTTGAATACACCCCTTTATGCTTGGTAACACTACAGTTTTGTTTGCAGCCATGCTTGATTGACGGAGAAGTTAGGTTGTTGTATTCTCTCCCGTCTGATATTATTTCAAACATAAACAGTGATGAAAACAAAATAGAAATAAGCTATCAAAATGGAGATTATCTCAAAATGTCCAAATTAAAATCAGGTATTGTATATGATTGTAGTATGCATCGACCAAACGGAATATGGAAAGTAAAAGTTGATGACGCAGGAAACATCATCTCTGATTTTGAGTACACTCAAGGTGTCTATAAAGGACTAATCTATAAAGGAAACTTTTTGTATGACCAATATGCTCAATGTCTTGCTTGTCATGATATGATTAACAGGGATATGATGAAAGACAGAGGCTATGACCCAAAACTTTATGAACCTTCTAAGGACAGATGGCTTACAGTGAGGCCGGATGGAAAAATACAGGATTATATTGATGAAGAGAGGGAACGTAGGGAACAAGTAGGTAGAGCAGAGACCGCCAAGAAAATACAAAACGAGCGCAGTGCATTTTCAAGAAAATACGGTCAGAACGTACAGAATAGTCTCGACAACATGAAAATACCTGTGGGGATGCCTATCAGTGCTCTAACGGAATACCGTGATAAAACTGGCAGCCAGATATTCAAGTGTGCTGTATACGATGACCACGGAAACTCCAAACGTTATGAAGTTAATGCTCTGATTATTATATGGGGCAGATATGCAAGCGTATGGACTTCCGGAGGGAAAGTGTCGAGTGTGCATTATTATGAATACTAAATACTCCATATTAATTAATGTATGACAAAATAGTCAAATGCGAATACACAAACAAAATTCATGTATAACTAAAAACTAAAAGAAAAGTTATGAAAAGAAACATTTTATTTTTGATGACGGCAATTGCCATGGCAAGCCTGTTACAAACCTCCTGTAATGAGTCCAAGGATGTCGACGGTGACTTCTTGGCGGTGAAAATTTCTGGTGACAAGAACTGGAGTATCCTTGATGTCAATACCGGAGAGTTTGTCTATCGTGATGAATTCAAGAACTGCCCATCTGTGATTGTGGATAATTTGTTCTTCGTGGAAAAAGACAGGGGTAATGGCTATGAGTGTTACAACGTGAACAACATATCAAAGCCTATTAATAACGAGGTTTATCTTTACGCTTGCAATTTCCAGAGTGGTGTCGCTCCTGTTCTGAAAAAAGGAGACCCCATTACGATAATTAACAAGAACGGTGAAGAAATAAAGGTTCTAGACAAGAAAATTGTTGAGGTTTATCCATATAGTAATGGTTTCACGAATGTCATTACAAGTGATGGTAAGGTAGGTATTCTTGACACAAAAGGTGAGTGGATTGTCAGGGCAGATTATGAGGGAGTTATACCTTTCTCTAAAGATGGATATGCAGTAACCATCAAACGACAAAACGACACTATCTTCAACTATACAATCATCGACAAAGATGGGCAGAAGTATTATAGCTTCTCATCAGAGAAATACAAACCTATAGGAAATTTAGTCAATGGAACTATGCCTGTGAGGAAAAACGACAAAGTTATCTATATTGACAAGAATGGCGAGCGAATGTTAGAGGCAGGAAAGTATTACTGGGGTACAGAAAGTTCTTATGGCATATATGACGGCGTGACGGTCTATGCTTCCGAGGACCGAAAGATGGGCCTGATGAACGAGAATGGTGAAAAACTAGTCAGAGACAAGTATGATATGATTATCCCCTTAAAGGATGGAAAGTTCGTGGTATATCGTGATAATAAATGTGGAATGATAGACAAGAATGACAAAGTCCTGCTGCCACTGGAATTCTACAAAATACAGAAATTGAAAGACAACCGATATGTCGTGAGAGAAGGCAGGAATAAATATTCGCTTATTGATGGCGAAGGGAAAGAAATATGCAAAGAGACTCTTGCAAGCATTTCCCTCTATGATGACGCTCCTGTAGAATTTGACGCTGACACAAAGATGCAAGCTTTTGTCGAGGACATGTCGGACGTGACAGATTTGGTAGCAGGGTTCAACAAGATGGCAGAGACCATAGGCAGTATGGTCGAGCAGTCTTCGTCGGAGAATGCAACAGACAATGAAGAGTCTATGTCAAATCCATACGCTTGGTTGGGGCAGCGACTGGCCACAGAGAACGATTTGCAAGGAAAGTCTAAAGCGGATATAAGGATTATGCGTAACACGATATTTGCCATGCATGGTTATATCTTCAAGACAGCCGACATGAAGGCTTATTTTAACAAACAAGCTTGGTATAAGGCTAGTAAGTCGGACGTATCGGCAGAACTCTCAACCATAGAGAACCAAAATGTGCAGTTCCTGAAAGCGCATGAGTAGGGTGCTTCTCTTTTTGACACTTGCTGTTTCCTTCTGTCAATGCAGGGGAAACAGCAAGGAGTCGTCTTTTCAGACGGGAATAGTGTCTAATATTCCTGTTGTCAACGGGGCGTTGGCCGATACTTTGCCACAGGGTATTAGTACACTGATGTCTGTATATGCCGAATGTGTGACAGGTTATGCCGACGGCTATCTACTCATGGCCGACGGGGAGCGCATACTGTATGATGATGGGGTCGAAAAAGACTTTTCAACCATATTAGACAATTCTGACCCACAAGACATGTTCACCATGCTATACGACACGATAGCCGAAAAGCCCCACTATTTATCGGATGCGGGACGTTCACGTTGTGAACAACTTTTCAAGAACATGTATGGACATAATGAGACTGAGGTACAAAAACGTCTAACGCCTGTTGAATGGTTTGGCCAAAATATACGTTTCTCCACAGTCAACGGTTGTGCCGACAGCCTGCGCTCAGTAGCCCGCGAGTTGGCCAATCATTCAGAACTGCTACCTTATGTGCGTCAGGCATCCTCGTTTTATTGGAGAAAGGTGCGTGGAGCAAAACGGCAAAGCGCACACAGCTATGGAATAGCTATTGATATCAATACCACATTCTCCGACTACTGGCTGTGGACATATAGAGGAGCAACTGAAACTGACAGAATAGGCTATGAGAATCGCATACCCTTAGAACTCGTCAGCATCTTTGAGCGTCATGGTTTTATTTGGGGCGGCCGGTGGTATCATTATGACACCATGCACTTTGAGTTCCGTCCGGAATTGTCACGTATTAGCGCGAAAGCGGACTAACCATTGTCACACAGATTTCGCAGATAAGCACAATTTTTCAGCTACTTTTGCTGATTTCCACAGAATCATTTCACTTTTAACCGTTTTTACGTAAAAAACAGCAGAAAAGAGACAAAAAGTTTGGAAGATAAAAGAAAAATGTCTATCTTTGCACCGTCAGAATGTATATTTTGACTACGCCGCTGAGTGCGGGGAGTAAGGCTTTATCGATACTGCTCCACCTTAAAAGCTACCTTAAAGGTAGCTTTTATTGTTCGTATTTTTTTCTGAAATAGCGGTTGAACGTTGGAGCATCGACCTGCCACCGTGAAACTGATATTGACTTCTTGCCTTTGAAAATCAACACTTCTACAGCCTGCTTATTGGCTTCGAAATATGTCTTTATCTCAGATGATAAAAGACGTGCATTATAGTCTGTGGTCATGTGAAGCAAGACACGGTTCGTCTGTCCTATTGAGTCGAGCAGCTGACTTTCTACGGAACTCTTCCCGTGTATGGTTTTCAGGTCATAGAGTCTGAGAATGCCTTTCCGCTCAAAGATGAAATCTGCTGTACGGATGCCGTGTGGATTGGGCAAAATAAATACACGATAGCCAAGAGTAACGGCTTTCCTGGCAGCATCCATCAGCCTTGGGAAGTCGCTGTCTTGCTCCATACCGACATGCAATATGGACGGCTCGCCAAAGACAGGTTGGAATCCTTTGTATTGTGCAATCAGTTCCAATTGCCTTATGAACGACTTCCCACTAAGTGTGTTCAGTCGTTCCAATTCAAGCGCTATGTCGCTTATTTGTTCGCCCATCAATTGTTGCTCTTTTGTCGTGAGGTGACAATGGACTGGTGGTGATGCTTATCGTTGGCCTGCCAGTCTGTATAGAGTTCTTGCAGATATGTCTGGTCGAATGTAACTGTCATACGGCTGCAAAGTTACTCAAACTTTGGCACATCACCAAACATTTTATATTAAATAAGGCGTTTTTGCCTGTTTATTCTTTGCCCTTTGCGAGAAAATGCTCAATTTTGCAGCAAAATGTGTGTCACGATGATGAAATGACACTTGGAAGTGGCTCTTTCAGTGGAATCAGTCAGTAACTTACGTAGAGATGGTAGTAGGCCTACCGCATTCGATGTATAGGCTCAACCAAAATGTATTCTGAGCGAGGATTCCCCCGGTGGGAACAAATCATTCCCCCGGAGGGAATAAATTGTTCCCACCGGGGGAATCCTCCAGAAGCTCTACATTTTCTGAAGAATTTTTATTGTAATTTTGAGCGGAGCGACCAGAAATGCGGCTATGACTGAGTTATTACAATCGTTTTTTACGTGAAAATCGCCTAAAACAGCCTACTAATGTCACAATGTCACACACTAACTACTTGATAATGAGTAAGTATGACATTGTGACATTAAAATCGCTAAAAAATTATAGTATTTGTCTTGTGTCAAATTATAATTCAAATTCGTGGTCAAAATTATGGTAATTATTCAAATTCGTTTCCAAAATGATTATAATGCGTTTGGTCTGACTAACTGTTACTTACAAAGGGAAGAGTTCATCACGTTGGCTGGCGGACGCTGGTGAAGTAGTTCCTGTTTCATGAAATCCATGTAGGGAGCTACATGGGCGAAGAACTGACGGTAGTCCTGGCAGAGATAGTTGAGGGTTGAGGGTTGAGTGTTGAGAGTTGAGGGTTGAGGGTTGAGAGTTGAGGGTTGAGGGTTGTCGGCGGGTACGAACCGGTCTTTGGGACATCCGCCGTTGCAGGCGAAGAGCCACTGGCACGTCTGGCACTGGTGGGGTAGGGCGGTGCGCTTGGCCTGGCCGAAGAGACGCTGGCGCTCGCCGTACATCATCGACGTGATGGTGTCGGTGTGGATGTTTCCCAGGCGGTATTCGGGAAACACGAAATGGTCGCACGAATAGACATCGCCGTTGGCCTCGATGACGGCAGCATGGCCGCAGGTCTCGCCCATGCTGCATACGCCGGCCTCAGCGCCAACCCAGCGAGCCAGCGTCGAGTCGAAGAGCTGAATGAAGACACGGCCCACATCGTGGCGCACCCACTCGTCGAAGATGGCGCAGCAGAACCGGGCGTATTGGCCGGGGCGCACGGAGTAGGGGGCGATGGTGGCGGCTGCCGTGGATGTGGGGCTGGCCAGATGGCGGCCGTCGGGGTGGGGCAGCAGACGCTCCACGACGGGCGTGAACTGTATGTACTGGCATCCGTTCTCCTTGTAGAAATGGTAGACGTCGAGCGGATGATCGGCATTGAGTACGTTTACCACGCCCATGGCATTCCATTCCACACCATGTTTCTTCAGCAGACGGATGCCGCGCATCACCTTTTGGAAAGAAGAGAGGAGAGGGGAGTGAGGAGAGGGGGGAGAGGAGAGAGAAGTGGGGAGAGAGGAGAGGGGAGAGGGTGTCCGCCGGTATCTGTCGTGAAGTTCCTGCGGCCCGTCGATGGAGATGCCTATGAGCCAGTTGTTTGTGCGGAAGAACTCGCACCAATCGTCGGTGAGCAGCGTTCCGTTGGTTTGCAGACAGTTGTCTATGTGGTGGCCTCGGGCGTGTTTGCGCTGTAGCTCCATAACGCGTTTGTAGAAGCTGGGCGGGCGCATCAGCGGTTCGCCGCCATGCCACGTGAAGAGCACCTGAGGCAGGGTCTGTGCCTCAATATACTGGCGGATGAACTCCTCCAGCGTGCGGTCATCCATTATATGATTGGAGGCATATAGGAGCTTTTTTTCCAGGTAATAGCAATACTCACACTGTAGGTTGCATAGGCTGCCTACAGGTTTGGCCATCACGTAAAGGGGGCGGGAGAAGGGGGCAAGGATAGGCATGGAAGGAGGACGGGCTGACGCGGGGGCACGGGTGTCACCCCTCTCGTTGCAGGGTTATTTGCAGAGCAGTTCGGCTAACTGTTCAAAATGTTCGATCTGCACCATCTGCGGATGGTCGATATTGTCGGCGTGCTCCAACTGCCAAGTGACGTGGAAGGGGATGTAGACTGCCTGGCATCCTATGGCCAGTGCCGGGGCGATGTCGCTCTTCAGCGAGTTGCCCACCATGAGCATCTGCCCGGGCTTGACTCCCAGTTTGCGGCACAGGTTGCGGAACTCTTCCTCACCCTTGTCGCTCGTTATCTCCGTGTGGCTGAAATAATGCTGTAGTCCGCTGCGCTCCAGCTTGTGTTGCTGGTCGAGCAGTTCTCCCTTTGTGAAGACCACCAGACGGTGGCGTCTCTCAGCGGCCAGACGCGCCAGCGTCGGCTCAACACCTGGCAGTGGGGTGCAGGGAAACTCGAGCAGCGTGTAGCACTCGTGCAGCAGCATGTCGATGGTGGCTGCCGGCATCTCGCGGCGGCTTACACGCATGGCTGTCTCGAGGATGGAGAGGGTGAACGCCTTGACGCCGAACCCCAGCAGACGCATGTTCTTGCGCTCGGTGGCGAACAGTTCGAGGGCTGCCGTCTCGCGGTCGGTCCAGGGGACAAGCTCGTCGTACAGACGCTGCATGACACGCTCGAAATGGCCCTGGCAGTCCCACAGGGTGTCGTCGGCGTCGAAGGCTACGACCTTTATGTTTTTACAGACCATTATGGGGGGTGGGAGTTATTGGGAGTTATCGGGAGTTATTTGAAAAGCTCGTGCCAATGGAGGAACCGCTCCACGCCGTCGTTGCCGAAAGGCTCCAGACTGTGGGCCGCCTGTTCGACTGTGAGCACCCGCTCGGGGTGGCTCTTCGAGAAGAACTTGTCGGTGTAGCACACAAGCTGTTCGTCTAACGTCTCGGGCAGCCAGTCGGCCAATGGCAGTGGCAGCTGCCGCTCCTCTATCTGTCGACGTGTGATGCCCGCCCCGGAATGGCGCTCGCACACACGGGCATGGCGCGGAAGCCCCTCGTCGCGAAGCACACGCCCGCCGATTATCCCATGACGGAGATACGGCTCGTCGCCTGTGCAGTAGATGCCGGGGGCATGGCACCAGCGGATGCCTATGTCGTGGAGCATGGCGGCCTCCTCGATGAACACCTGGTCTATGTCCAGTTCGGGATGCCGCCTGCAAACATCCAAGCACAGGTCGGCCACTTGTCGGCTGTGACTCAGAAGAAGACGGCGCAGCGCGCCGTCTTCAGGATAGTACTTCTCAATAATTGCTTGATACATATTACGTTGAGTGTTGTCGTGCAAGTATCAGTTCTCATAGTCAATCTCATGGTCGAGCTTCGAGATGAAGTCCTCGTAGACCTCCTGCTCCACGTCGCCCATGGAGTATTCCTTCTCTGCGTCCTTGCGTATCTCTGCAATCCATGCACGTCGGGCACGCACGTAGTCCTCCCGGATGCGCTCGCAGGCCGCCTCGTCGAGTTTGGTGAGGTGGTAGTAGTCGAGAATCAGCTGATAGCTCCATGCCCAGCGGTAGTCGCTGTAGTGGCTGTTGATGTCGTCGAAGCGGTCGAGCACCTGCTGTATGTTCTCCACCGAGCCGTTCTTGATGTCGTCGAGCAGACGTTTCTCCTCGCTCTCAGGCAGCAGCAGTCCGCTGAGGTCGTTCCACTGTCCCTTGCCCACGGAGTTGAGAGTTGAGGGTTGGGAGTTGACATCCAACCGTCCTTCCTTCGCGGCACGCTTCATCACGGCTCCCATATAGATGCGCAGGGCTATGTCGTAGTATTTCAGGCCCTTACGCAGACTTGCGGCATTGATGACATATTCGTGAAAATTGTATGAGGTGACGTTGTCGCCGCTGGCTGCCCGCAGAGCCTTCAGTATCTCCACGCCCTGCAGAATCTCGCCGACGGTGAATGGCGAGAGCCAGTCGAAATTGATGATCGACTTCTTCGACTGCTTTGAACGCTTGTCGCGCTTTGGCCATTTCTTGATGTCGCGGTAGAGTCCTACGGTGGTGATGTTGCGTCCCGGCGAGAGGTACATGGTCTCTCCGTAGGCTATGAGATATGAGAAGGGGAGGTTGCGCGTGTCGGGATGGTGCATCAGCTTTCCGAAGCATACCGAGAAGGCTCCGATGGTGGCGGGCATGAGTATGTAGCTGCCCGATGCCGTCTTGGTGCCGCGCTCAAGTGTGCCGTAGTGGAGCGGTCCCATCTTGTAGGCGTGGTTGGAGAAGTTGGTGTTCGACCCGGCGTTGTAGAACGAGAACTGTCCTCCGATGAGCAGGCTCGACTTGTGGTGTGAGGCTGAGAACGGTCCGCAGAAGGCGGCGCAGGCCTCGCCGTTGGCCATGAACGAGTTGGCGAAGAAGAGTGAGGCCTCGGCGGTGAACCCGTTGGTTATCTGGCATGCCTCGCCGACGAAGCAGTCCTGCATCTTCACCGAGTTGTTGATGGAGCATCCGTCGCAGATGATGGAGTTCTCGCAGATGACACCCGTGCCGATGAACACGCTGGCGTCCTCGCTGCTGAGGATGGTGCACTCGTTGAGCCGTGCGCAACCGCTGATCTCGCAGTCGCCCTTGATGACGGTGTTTGTGATGTCCTTCGTGTTGATGATTTTCACTCGGTTGCCGATGATTCCACGCTCGGGAGTCGAGATGCGCACCTCGTCGTCGATGAGCTGGCGCAGACGGTTCATCAGGGCTTTGTCCTGGTGGTATTTCACCATGAACGCTGCAAGCTGGGAGTTCAGCTCGCGGAAGAGGATGACGTTGCCGTCGCCCATCTCGTTGAGCACCGAAATCATCGAGCCGGCACCATAGTTTGCACCCTCGGTGGTCTCGAGGGTCGAGATGTTCGAGATGTAGCAGTCGTCGCCTATGGTGTAGTTGTTGATGAAGTTGCCCACCTTCTCGATGAGGCAGTCATTGCCCACGGAAACGTTGCGCAGCGTGGCGTCGTTGATGCCTGAGTGCTTGAAGAAGCCCTTGGCCACCTCCACTTGCTTCTCGAAGGAACCAAGGCGTATGTCGCCGTAGAACATCACACGGTGGAAATTGTATGGGCGGAACAGCGGGTCCACCATCACTTTCGACCAGTCCTCGGCCCAGCAAACGTTCTGCTCGAGCACTTGGATCTCCTCTTGTGTCAGTTGTCTGTAGTCTCTCATAAATGTAATTGTTTAGTGTGTTTGTGTGTATTTTTAAATTCGTTTAATTCGTGCAATTCGTTTGATTCGTGGTTGTAATACGTTAAATTCGTTGTTTAATTCGTTGTTGCAAACTACCTCACTCTCAGTTGGTCGCCGACGCGTAGGGTGTAGTCGGGTTTGAGGTGGTTCATCTTGTAGAGCGATGAAAGTCGTATGCCGTAGTGCTGGGCAATGGAGTACATCGACTCACCGCTGCGCACGTGGTGGCGTCGGTTCTTGTATTCCTTCGGAGCCTTCTTCTGCTTCTTCTTCAGCCAGATAGTCTCACCCTCTGTCAGCTCGTCGTCTCGGTCGCGCTCGTTGTAGCGTGCTATCTTCTTGTAGCTGATGTCTGTCTCGTCGCCGATGGAGCGGAATGTGTCGCCTCGGCGGGCAACGATATAGTAGTTCTTGTTGTATATCTTTATAAGGTGGAGCGTCTGCACCGGCCCGGTAGGAGCCTTGGTGTGCTCGGTGAGGAACTTGTCGTATTTCTTTGTCTTGTCATACTCGTAGAGCTTGTATAGCTGAATGATGTCTATGAGCTGTTGCGGGTATTTCGGGTTGGTGGCATATCCGGCGGCCTTCAGCCCGTTAGCCCATCCTTTGTAGTCGGTGATTTTCAGCTTGAAGAGGCTGCTGTACCTCTGTCCTGTAGACAGGAAGCGCGAGTGGTCCTCATACGATTCAAAGGCCGAGTTGTATGCACGGAAGCACTCGCCCTTGGCGTCGTCGTCGTGATAGATTGTCCTGCCTGTCCATCCGTGGCATTTTATCCCGAAATGGTTGTTGCCCTTTGTGGCCAGGCGGCTTTGTCCGGCCCCGCTTTCGAGTATGCCCTGCGCCAGTGTTATCGAGGCGGGGATTTTCCATTTCCTCATCTGCTCGATGGCACAGTCCTTGTACTGGTCAATGTACTGCTGGTATCGTGAGTTCCACGTTGACTGTGCGCCGACGTGCATAGGAGAAGTAGCTATAAAGAACAAACAGAACGAAATCACTCTGCCTACGTGCAAAAAACAAGTATAACCGTTGCGCTGTTTCTCCATTATGTGTGTTGTTTTTGCTTTTCGGTGCAAAATTACACAAAATTGGGCGAACCGCCAAACGATTCGCCCTAATTTTGAGTTAAGCCTTACACATTTGTCCTTTTCATTTCTTCTCTTCCAAAAAATATCCGGGAGACTAAGCCTCTCGGATATCTTGTGACTCCCGCGGGATTCAAACCCACAACCTTCTGATCCGTAGTCAGATGCTCTATTCAGTTGAGCTAGGGAGCCATCCTTTTCAGAATTGCGGTGCAAAGGTACGCAGTTTTTCCGAACTGGCCAAATTTTTTTGCTTTTTTTTTCAAAAAAGGTGGAAATAAGTTGTTCTCCTGTGCCTTAAAGTGACACATACGGGTCAGAAAGAGGCCAGTTCGGTGTATATTCGCTGTATTGGGAAGCCCATGACGTTGTAGAAGCTGCCCTCAATGGACGACACTCCGATGTAGCCTATCCACTCCTGCACTCCGTATGCCCCGGCCTTGTCGTACGGGCGGTAGTTCTTCAAGTAGTAGTCTATCTCGTCGTCGGTGAGTTGCTTGAAGGTCACGTCGGTGGTCACTGAGAAACTTTTCTGCTTGTCCTTTGTTGTCAGGCACGCACCCGTCACCACGTGGTGGGTCACTCCGCTCAGCGTCCGCAGCATCCGCCGTGCGTCGTCCTCGTCGTGCGGTTTCCCCAGCACCTCGTTTCCCACGATGACAATAGTGTCGGCGGTGATGATCAGTTCTCCGTCGGCAATCATCGGCCTGTATGCCTCCGCTTTCTTGTGGGCAATGTGTTCGGCCACCTCGGTTAGTGGCAGACTGTCGGGGTAGCTCTCGTCGATGTCGGGCAGGACTTTCACCTCGAAGTCTATTCCAAGACCTTCGAGCAGCAGTTTCCGGCGTGGAGAGTTGCTGGCCAGCACAACATTATATTTATTAATATTGTCTAACATTAGGAACTGTAATTCGTGTAATTCGTGTAATTCGTGTAATTCGTGTGATTTGTGTGATTCGTGTAATTCGTTGTTTTCAAACCGGCTTACCACCCAAATGCTTTGTCGTTCATGACCCAGAGTCCCTGGGCGCGAAGTGTCTGTTCTATGACATCGCGGGCGCAGCCTTCGCCACCATTTAGATGACTAATGTAGATACTTGTCTGCTGCACCTCCACGCAAGCGTCGCGTGGGCACACCGGGCAGCCGACACGGCGGAGCACCTGTAGGTCGGGCACATCGTCGCCCATGTACATCACCTCCTCGTCCTTCAGTCCGTATTTTTCAGTGAACTGCTCGTATGTCTTTATCTTCACCGAGCATCCCGTGTAGATGTCCTCCATGCCCAGACCCTTGTATCGTCTGTGTATGGCATCGATGGCGGCGCCTGTCATGATGGCCAGTCGCAGTCCTAATTTAACTGCCAGCTGAATGGCGTAGCCGTCCTTGATGTTCACCGTGCGCAGTGGCACACCGTCGGGGCCAAGCGAAATGGTCTGGCGGCTTAGCACTCCGTCCACGTCGAATATTATCGCACGTATTTTTCTCAGGTCGTAGTCTATCATATCAACTCTCAATTGCCGGACGCGACACGTCGCGTCCCTACATTGTAGGATTACTCAACACAATGGTTGTGTATGCTCTGGCTCATCAGTTCGTAGATCTGCTGTGTCAGCGGGTTGTCTGCCAGCATCTGGCTCTGCCTCTCGATGACACTCTTGTCGTAGCGTACTGCCGGCCCTGTCTGCGCCTCCTTAGGGTGCATGTCGGCCACTTTTGCCACCGTCTCTTCTATCAGCGGCAGAAGGATGTCGAAAGGCATGTCAGCCCTTTCCAGTATGTCGGAAGCCAGTGTGTAACAGTGGTTGGCGAAGTTGCAGGCGAAGACCGCCGCCAAGTGCAGCTGCCGCCGCCTGTCGCTGTCCATCACTGTGACATGCTTGCTCACCGCCGAGGCGATGGCTCTGGCTACAGAGAGCGCCGCATTGTCGTTGCCCTCGATGAAGAACGGTATGCGTGCGAAGTCCACGTGCCGTTCCTTCGAGAATGTCTGCATGGGGTATATCACGCCGTAGTGGTCAAAGCCCCTGAGCACCGTGGCCGGCACCGACCCAGCGGTATGGAACGCAGGTATGTCCTTGTGCCCGGCTGCTATTTGTCCGGCTAACGTGGGCAGCGCGTCGTCTTTTACTGCCAGTATCATTGCGTCGGCCTGTTGTGGCAGCGATGCTATGTCATTGGTGGCTACTGCCCCAACCATGTCTGCCAGAGTCTTTGCCGATGTCATGGTGCGGCTGTAGACTGCCGTTATTCGGTGGCTGCCGGTGGCATGGAGGGCAAGAGCCAGCTGTGTGGCTAAGCGTCCGGCTCCGATGAAGACAATATCGGATACTGGTTGCTCAATACTTGCCGACATGTACGTTCTCCCACTTTAGCTTGTCCTCGTTCTGTGGCTGGCGCACGTCGGCCTTATGTCCAAAGGCCACTACGCACAGCACCGACATGTTCTCGGGTATGTCGAGGATGCCGCGTATGACGGTGTCGGCCGTCGTGCCGTCTGACAGTCCGCGTCCGCGCATCTGCACCCAGCACGACCCCAGTCCCAAGTCCTCGGCCTGGTACTGCATCGAGATGGCGGCTATAGTGCCGTCCTCCACCCAGCAGTCGTTCTGCATGGGGTCGCCGAGCACCACCACGGCCATGGCTGCGCCCTTGATGAACTGTCCGCCCATCGTCTTGGCGTCGGAGAGCTTCTCCAGGTCCATCTTGTCATCGACAACGACGAACTGCCATGCCCTCACGCCCTTCGATGTGGGCGACATCAGAGCGGCACGCAGTATGAGCTTCACCTGTTCGGGGTCAATCTCTTCGTCAGTGAATTTGCGGTGCGAGCGTCTCATCTGCACCAGCGTCTTGAAATCGTTACTCATTTTGTCTCTATGTGTTATTTGTCTGCTTTGCAGTAGGAACACCGTCCTTCTTGGCGGCTGTCGTGCGGCAGGAATGCCGCACCTCCTGCTTGGTGGCTGCAAAGGTACACTATTTCCTGCAAACAGCAAAATATTTTTGCGATATAATGCTGGTTAGAACAAATCCTTGGATGTAATGACGCGCTGGATGTCGCCTGCCCAGGAGTTGTGTTTTATTCCGTTGACCGTGACAAGAGTCAGATGAATGGCGTTCTTTGTGCCTGTCTCTCGGATGAAACGCAGTTTCTTGTTCTGTAGCACTTTGTAGTATTGCTCGTCAATCTCGAACTCGTCGTGGCAAAATTTCATCTCACACAGGTTTGTCACCTGGTCGTTGCGCTCTATCAAGAGGTCTATATGTGCGCCGCCTGTCTCGTCATCATTGTTGGAGGCTTTTGACCGCCAGGCATACTCAAAGCTTGTCACCCCCTCAATACCGAGCGCACGCTTCATCTGCGGCACATGCATCAGGCACACTCGCTCGAAGGCCAGTCCGCTCCATGCGCGGTGCATGGCAGAGTCGATGCTATTGGTCCAGAAATGCTCGTCGCTCTTCACGTTGTTCTGCATGAACTTGAAGTAGAACAGCGTGAAACTGTCTATGAGCTGGAATATGGCATTGTTGGCCTTGTCCGCAGCACTGTTGTAGCGACGGATGAAGCCGCACTGCTCCAGTTCCTCTAACACCCTCGTCAGCGTTCCGTTGCCCGTCAGGCCTGCGGTCTTCATCAGTTCTCCCCGTGTCATCCCGATACGCTTCTGCCCCAAGGCCATGATGACAGTCTGATATAACTCTGGCCGTCGGAAGAGTGAACTGTACAGGGACTGGTACTCGCCACGCAGAGCACCGTTACGACTGAAGAACAGGGCATCGATGTTCTGGGCCAGACTGAGCCCCTTCTGCATACGCGACCAGTAGTAGGGCACGCCGCCCATCACCATATAACACTCTAATAGCTGATGGTCGTTCATCTCCAAATGGAGGCTCTGGGCGTAAAGGCGACATTCGCGGAGGGTGAAGGGGCGCAGCGGAATCTCGTACGTCAGCCGGTTGTGCAAGCCGCCGTGGTTATTGACAATATTGCTGATAATCCACGATGTCGCCGACCCGCACACGATGAGCAGCACGTCTTTCCTTGCCGATGCCCATCCGTTCCAGAAATGCTCGAAGGCTGGCAGGAAATCCGACTTCGGTGCGTCCATCCACGGCAGTTCGTCGATGAACACTACCTTGCGCCTGTCCTTCGACTGCACTATCAGGTCGCAAAGCATGTCGAATGCTTCTATCCAGTTGTGTGGCTGGCGGGCCTTGGCCAAGCCCCAGCGGCGCAGCGACGACTGGAAGTTCTGCAACTGCCCACGGGTCTTGGTGTTGGCCATGCCCGAATGTTCAAAGGTGAATTTCCCCTCGAAAAGCTCGCGCACTAAATAGGTCTTACCTACGCGGCGGCGGCCGTAGATGGCAACAAAATGTGATTCCTCCGCTTGGTAAGCCTCCATGAGGAGCCGTTTCTCTTTCGTTCTTCCTATTAACATCTTGCGTGATTGATGGTTAGACGGTGCAAAGATACAAAATTTGTGTTTATAGCAAGCCAAAATCGCCGTTTTTTTTTCATTTTGGCTCAGTATAAACACAAAACCGGCGTTCCCATTTACTTTTTTTGCAATAATTGCATTTTTCTGAAATCGGCACAAAGGTAACGCTTTTTCCTTTAACTGGCAAATGTTTTCCTATTTTTCTTCATGAATCAGGATAATATGTAGGGGAATGTGAAGCCGTAGCGTTCCTCTACAAAATATTCGCCATTGATGAAGAGGGTCTTCCACGGACGGATATTCTTCAGCAGCTCTTTCATCTCCTGTGCCAGGCGTTCCACTTCCTGAGGTTCATCCTGTTGCCAGATCTTTGCGGTGACGCGGCAGTCGAGGAGATTGCCCAGTGAATCGACTTTGATGTTGCTGACCGAGAAGACGATCCGCTTCACATCGGCCAGTTCGGGGTAGTTCTCAATGTGCAAGGGGAATATCGCCCTGATCTCTTTCCGGTCCTTTTTCCTTAGTTGGGCTTCGAGACCCTTTAGCGAGAAGCCGTCGACCGCCACGCGGTTATGGAACGTCTGTCGGCCGGTGACCTTTCCTTGGTTAACCTTCAGAATCTGCTCATATTCCTGATTCCGCTCAAAGCCGCTATGTTCATAATACAACACCTTTCCCCTCGCCGCCCTGAGGTCGCCCGTTATCCATGTGGCCACGATGTTGTCTTCATCACAGTAGTCTTTGAACACACGGCGTATGTCGACTTCAGGCATACGAATGGTGCCGTTGCCTGATGACATCACCGTGATGCTGTCCAAGCACATCTTCTCGTTTTTGATGCTCCAGTAGGCTGTATAGCCCGACCAGTTGGAGGTTATAACGGTGCGTTCCTTCGGCAATGCCGTTTTTAAGCCCTTGCTGAGCAATGTGTCGGCATAGATGGGCTTTGCGAGCAGACTCCATTCCTCGCCGTCAATGATCACGTTGTCGCCGTCTTGTCCCGTGGCAAATGCACTTATGGCGAGTGTCAGGGCGAAAATGCAAATTGCAAGTCTCTTCATGATTATTAATGGTTTGTTTCCGTGAAACCATTGTCGTATGCCTCGTAGGCATCGACAATGCGTGTCACGAGCTTATGGCGCACTATGTCCCTCTGGTCAAGGTTGACTATGCTTATGCCCTCCACAGTCGAAAGGATGTGCAGCGCTTCTATCAGTCCGCTCTTCTGCGAGTGGGGCAGGTCAATCTGGGTCATGTCGCCGGTGATGACCATCTTCGTGTTGCGTCCCATTCGTGTGAGGAACATACGTATCTGTGCCGGCGTGGTGTTCTGTGCCTCGTCGAGGATGACGACGGCATCGCTCAGCGTCCTTCCGCGCATGAAGGCCAACGGCGCAATCTGTATGATGCGTTTCTCCATCATGTCCTGCAGCTTCACCTGAGGCAGCATGTCCTCCAAGGCGTCGTAGAGTGGCTGCAGGTAGGGGTCGATCTTGTCTTTCATGTCGCCGGGCAGGAACCCCAGCTTCTCGCCGGCCTCCACGGCGGGGCGCGAGAGGATAATCTTCCTTGCCGTCTTTTCTTTCAGGGCCTTCACGGCGAGGGCTATGCTCAGGTAGGTCTTGCCCGTGCCCGCAGGCCCCACGGCAAACACCATGTCGTTCTCGGCAAAGGCGTCGATGAGCCGCTGCTGGTTTTCCGACCGTGCCTTTATGGGTCGTCCGCCCGTGGTGTAGCACACGGTGCCCTCGGGCACCTCGTCGCGTGTGCGGCGGCCTTTGACTATGTCGAGGATGTCCTCCTCGGTGAGCGCGTTGAACTGCACTATATGGTTCTGCAACTGTGTGGCGGCACGCTCGAAAGCCGCCATCTGCTCCTCGTCGCCGATGATGCGGAGCACGTTGCCGCGGGCCACTATGCGGAGCTTGGGGAAGAGGGCCTTGAGCATCTGCATGTGTGAGTTGCCCACGCCGTAGAAAACCATGGGGTCGATGCCTTCAAGTACGATGTGTTTCTCTGTCATTTAGAGTTGATTGTTGAGGGTTGAGAGGTACCGAAGCTGACGCTTCGGGCACTGTGGCTGTTGAGTGTTTACCAGCATTCCAGTTCGCTTTCAAGTTCTGGCAGTTGTTGTCGGTGGAACACAGGCTCTTTTATTCCCTGCCGTTTCTGCTGTCGGTAGTCGTCGAGCAGACGGAAGGCGTAGCGTCCCAGCAGCATTATGGCCACGATGTTGCAGGCTGTGAGGAAGGCCATGAAGAAATCGACGATGTTCCACACCAGTTCGAGGCTGGCCATGGCTCCGAACATGACCATCACGCCGCCTGAACAGACACGGTAGACCGTCATTATGAGTTGGGCTTTGGAAGCTGATATTTTTGAGTTGTTTGTTATGAAGCGGATGTTGGCCTCGCCGTAATAGTAGTTGCCGATGATGCTTGAGAAGGCGAAGAGTAGGATGGCGACGGCCACGAACACCGGCCCCGACGCCCCCACCTCCAACTGCAGCGCCGACTGTGTCAGGGCTATGCCGTTCAGGTTCGAGAGTTCCGGGTTGGCTGAGAGCAGTGGAATGAGTATGATGAACGCCGTGCACGAGCATACGAGCAGCGTGTCGGTGAATACGCCCAAGGCCTGTATGAGTCCCTGTTTCACGGGGTGGCTCACCGCTGCCGTGGCAGCGACGTTGGGCGCACTTCCCTCGCCCGCCTCGTTGGAGAAGAGTCCGCGCTTCACTCCGTTCATAATCGTTGCCCCGATGCCGCCGCCCGCTATCTGCTCTATGCCGAAAGCGTCGAGCACAATCATTTTCAAGACGTGGGGTATCAGTCCGATGTTCATGACGATGACCGCCACCGCCAGCACCACGTAGCCCACCGCCATGACAGGCACGAGGAAAGCGCTTACATGGGCTATGCGCTGTATGCCGCCGAAGACGATTATCAGCGCCGTGGCGGCAAGGGCAGCCCCCACCCACAGGGGCGGCCATCCGAAGGCTTCCTCCATGGCCCCGCAAATGGTGTTGGCCTGGATGGAGTTGTTCGACAGGCCGAACTGGCACGTTATGAGCACGGCAAACAAGATGGCCAGCCACCGTTTGTGCAGTCCGCGCTGTATGTAATAGGCCGGACCGCCGATGAACGAGTCCTTGTGCCTCTGCTTGAACAGCTGTGCCAGCGTCGACTCCACGAAGGCGGTGGCCGAGCCTATAAGGGCGATGACCCACATCCAAAACACCGCTCCCGGCCCGCCGACGGCAATGGCCGTGGCCACGCCCGCCAGATTGCCGGAGCCCACACGTGTGGCCACGCTGACGGCGAAAGCCTGGAACGACGAGATATGCTTTCTCTTGCCTCCACCCTCGTAGCCCTCGCTGGTCTGCTCCTTCACCGTGTCCACGGCTGAGTCGGTCAGAAGGCGGAACATCTCGCCTACCATGCGGAACTGCATGAAGCGTGTGCGCAACGTGAACCACAGGCCGCAACCCACAAGCACAAATACCAGCACATAGCCCCACACAGCGTCGTTTACAGATGTTATCAGCTCGTTCATGTCGTTTTCAGTCAATGAGGCTGCAAAATTACGAAAAAGCCGGCAAATGACAAAACTATTTGCCACCTTTTTGTAAAAGTGAAATAATAAAGTAGGTACAAATGGATCGTAATCTTTTAATCATTACTAAATTGACTAAAATAAAGTTCCCGTTATGGTGGAATGGCGGAAAAAGATTGTAATTTTGCACACCGATGAAAGACTACCGTGACATTCTACGCCGTTATTGGGGCTACGACGATTTCCGAGGCATACAGCGCGAGATAATCGAGTCGATAGGCTCTGGCCACGACACCCTGGGCCTCATGCCCACGGGCGGCGGCAAGAGCATCACCTTCCAGGTACCAGCACTGGCCACCGACGGTATGTGCATTGTCATCACGCCGCTCATCGCGCTGATGAAGGACCAGGTGGCGGGACTGCGCCGCCACGGCATACGCGCCGCCGCCATATACACGGGCATGGCCCACGACAACATCCTGCGCACACTCGAGAACGCCGTATTCGGGGCTGTGAAATTCCTGTACGTCTCGCCCGAAAGACTTTCCTCCGAACTGTTCCGCAAGAAGCTGCTCCACATGCCCGTGAGCCTCATCTGCGTCGACGAGGCACATTGCATAAGCCAGTGGGGCTACGATTTCCGCCCGTCGTACCTTACCATCGCCGACATCCGCCGCGACCTCCCCGCCGTGCCCGTCCTCGCACTCACGGCCACCGCCACCCCAGAAGTCATCACCGACATCACCGCCCGACTGGCAGCTGATGGGACCTATGGGTCTCATAAGTCCTATAAGTCCTATGAGACCCATAGGACTCATGAGTCCCACGGCTTCAACATCTTCCGCATGAGCTTCGCCCGTGAGAACCTGAGCTACGTGGTGCGCCATGTCGCCGACAAGCGCGAGCAGCTGCTTCACATACTGCGCTGCCAGGGCGGCTCGGCCATCGTCTACGCACGGAGCAGGGAGCGTACTCGCGAGATTGCCGACGCGCTGGAGAAGGAGGGCATCAGCGCCACCTTCTACCACGCCGGTCTTGACAACGCTTTGAAGGACGAGCGGCAGAGGCTGTGGACCAAAGGCGACGTGCGGGTAATGGTGGCCACCAACGCCTTCGGCATGGGTATTGACAAGCCCGACGTGCGGCTGGTAATCCATGTCGACTCTCCCGACAGCCTCGAGGCATATTTCCAGGAGGCCGGGCGTGCCGGGCGCGACGGTAAGAGGGCCTACGCCGTGCTGCTCTACAACGAGGGCGACGGCACGAAACTGAAACGACGCATCAGCGACACCTTCCCCGATAAAGACTACATTCGCAAGGTCTACGACCATCTGGCCTATTTCTACCAGGTGGGCGTGGGGTCGGGATATAACGCCATGTTCGAGTTCCCCATCGACAAGTTCTGCCGCACCTACGGCCATTTCCCGGTGCAGACGGAGGCGGCGCTGAAGATTCTCACACGTGCGGGCTACATAGATTATAGGGAGGAAGAGGACAGCCAGGCACGTGTGATGTTCCGCCTCGACCGCGACGACATGTACCGTATTCGCGGAAATAGCGGCGACGAGGATGCCGTCATCGAGGCTCTGCTGCGCAACTACAGCGGACTGTTCACCGACCTGAGGTTTGTCGACGAGGCTTTCATTGCCCAGCAGACGCAGATGACCGTGCCGCAGGTGTACATGGCCTTGAAATCGCTGTCGCAGAAACGTGTCATACATTTCATTCCGCAGAAGCGCACGCCCTACATACGCTACATGCAGAGGCGCGAGGACTCTGAGCATCTGTTGTTCCCGCCCGCCGTCTACGACGACCTGAAGCAGCGCTTCGCAAAGCGCATTGAACGCATGACCGACTATGCCACCAACGACTACGTGTGCCGCAGCCGGCAGTTGTTAGCCTATTTCGGCGAGACCGACAGCCGCGACTGCGGCCACTGCGACGTCTGTCTTGATAACAATGGAACAGCCGCCGCGCCCGACATCGCGCCCGACGGTTCCCCCGTCGGGACTGCCGCCGCGCCCGCCGCGAAACGGATAGCCGAGGCAAAGAGCCTCATCCTGCAGCTGTTTGCCGACGGCAAGCCTCGCCATGTCACCGTGCTCCACTCCCTGCCCGTCCCTTACGAAATCCTTGACCCGGCATTGGCAGAGCTTATCAGCGAGGAACTGCTGAAGGACGACGACGGAATGCTCAGCATCTGATGCCTCCCATTTACAAAAGGAGGGCAATCGTAAAGATCATTTAGTAAAAGCAAAAAATAAGTTGGTATAAATTAGGTGATTATCGTATGTTTCCGCAGAACGGCCTGAAAGGCCAGCAAGCAGTCAGCCCAGGGCAGCGCCCTGGGTATGAAGACAGGGTTATCGTCGCCCTGAAAGGGCAGAAGCCTTGGACGGAGGCGATGCCTCCTACTCATTCTTTTGCCCTTACAGGGCGGGGACTGTGCACTCATGCCTACCCAGGGCGCTGCCCTGGGCTGACTGCTCATTGCCCCATTCGGGGCGTGGTCGAGCACACCAAATCGTACCAAGTTATTTTTTTATCATCACTTAGTGTCAGCTCCTAAAATGTCCTTGCGTTTTATGCGGTGTGGGCGATGAAGATACCCCAACGTGTAAAATCGGCTTCACGGCGGCCGCTACGAACAATCACGGCGGCCGCTATGAATATTCACGGCGGCCGCTGTGAATGTTTTCGGCGGTCGCCGTGAACCGCGAGGATGCGGCCTCCCTCCCGTGTATGTCTGGCCTCCCTCCCACGCATGTCCGGCCTCCCTCCCAGAGTGCTGCGCCTTGTAGGGACGCGACGTGTCGCGTCCGCACTATGGAAACGACGTGTCGCGTCCGCACTATGGAAACGACGTGTCGCATCCGCACTATGGAACGACGTGTCGCATCCGCACTATGGAACGACGTGTCGCGTCCGCACTATGGAAACGACGTGTCGCATCCGCACCAATACGGATGCGACACGTCGCGTCCCTACTTTTCCATTCGGGTGAACCAGTCGAAGCGGGCTTGTCCGCTATCGCCGTAACAGAAGAGTGCTACACGGATGCCTTTCCAGTAGCCGCTGCGCATGGCGAAAGGTTCGCCGGCGGCTTCGAAGGTTTGGCCGTCGATACTGTAGAGGAACTGGTGTGTATGGTTGATGCAGTCGTTCCTAACACGGAGGAAGAGACGCTTGAACCTCCCTTTCCTTATTAGCGTCCGTTGGCCCTTGTTTTCCACCTCAATGCCTTGTGGTGTCACGCCCACGCCGTGGAACTCCTTTCCCGTGCATGCCAGTCCGGCGAAGCAGTTGCCACGGGCTTCGACGACGGTGGTGCTCTCGGTGACATAGCCCATGACTTTCTGTGTGAGCATGTTGCGACAGGAACGTAGGCCGGCGGCGGGCAGGGCGTGGATGGTGAGGAACCCTTTGCGCTCGGTCAGGCTCCAGTGGTCGTCCTGCGGGTTGTGGTTCCACTGCCACTGCAGACCGAGGGGGCCGGAGAAATCGTCGTCGGTCTGCGGAAGTGAACGGCCGGCGGAGACGATGGGCTTCTGCCATGAGCTGACAGGCTCGCCTATGCCGTTGCCGTCAAGGTCTTTGCCCATCAGCGGCCATTCGTCGAGCCAGCGTGCGGGCTGCAGATGCACCACGCGCCCCAGCTCGGGTGTCTCCTGGAAATGGTAGAACCACCAGCTGCCGTCGGGAGCGTCGACGAGCGCTCCCTGGTGGGGTCCGTTGACGTCTGTGGTGCCCTGTTCGAGGACGATGCGCCGCTCGTAGGGGCCGTAGATGTTTGTCGAGCGGAGCACCGTCTGCCAGCCTGTGCCCACACCGCCTTCGGGGATGATGAGGAAATAGTAGCCGTTGCGCTTCAGCCATTTCGTGCCCTCGGCCACGGGACCTGTATAGACCGTCACACCGTCGTCGAGCAACTGGCGTCCGTCGGCCGACATCTTGTGCACGATGATGGGGCCTGCGCCGTGCTGGCTGCGCCCCAGATAGGCCTGGCCGTCATCGTCCCATAACGGACAGGGGTCTTCCCATTTCGCCACGCGCTTCACGAGATGGAGCGGCTCCCAGGGGCCGTGGGCGTCGGTGGCGGTGGTCATGTACAGACCTTCTTCGGGAGTGCAGAAATAGACAAAGAAACGATCGTCATGGTGGCGTATGGCGGGCGCCCATGAACCACCGGCATAGTGGCCGTTCTCGTTCCAGCCGGGTTCGTCGAAGCGGCGGTATATCTGGCTGATGTAATGCCAGTTGACCATGTCGTCGGACTCGAGCACCTGCATGCCCATGAAGTGGAAGTCGGAGGCCACCATGTAGAACTTCCCGCCCACGCGGATGACATCGGGGTCGGAGAAGTCGGCGTTAAGGACGGGGTTGGCGTAGGTGCCGTCGCCTTGGTCGCCCCAGGCGGTGGTGGGGGGCGCTGTCTGTGCGTAGGCTGTCATTGCGCTGATGATTGCCGCAGACGTGAGGAGGATAACTGCATTCATTTTGTACATACTTATTCGTGTAATTCGTGTAATTCGTGTAATTTGTGGTTTCATCGTGTAATTCGTAAAATTCGTGTAATTCGTGTAATTCGTGGTTTCATCGTTTAATTCGTGGTTTCATCGTGTAATTTGCCACTTCGTCCCGACCATGACCCATGCGCCGGGCTGTGGCACATTGCCGTAGTCCACGTAGCTGCGGTTGTCGAGGATGTTGTTCACCTCGGCGTAGAGGGAGTAATGCGGGGCATTCCATGAGAGGCGTGCGTCGGCGATGGCGTAGGGGCGGTAGGGCATGACCTGGCCGTCGAAGGTGGTGTAGCTGCCCATGCGGTCCTGCCAGCGACAGGTGAGGGAGCCTTCGAGGCGGTGCCACAGCGGGGTCGTGAGTGTGGCTACGAGCTTGTGGCGGAGGTACTCCATGGCGTACTGCGAGACGAGGCCCGGGGCGAGTGTCTTGTCCTGGGTCATGTAGGTGTAGCTGAGGCGGAGGGTGGGTATGTGGCCCGTCGGAGAAGCGGCGGGAACGGCGGCTCGCTTTGGGAACATTATGGGAACGGTGGCGGCAACTTCAAAGCCTGTGGTGTTGATGCGTGTGTGGTTGACGCTCTGCCAGCGGGCATCGTCGCCCTGCGATGTGTCCATCACCCAGTCAATCATGTTGCGGCCTCGGTGGTGGAATACCGTGGCCTTGGTCTGGAGCCATGAGGAGAGATATTGCGCACCAAGTTCGAAGGCCTGCATCTCCTCGGGACTGAGATGCGGGTCGGCGGCATAGCCCTGGACCTTGTAGTACATCTCGGTGAACGACGGCAGACGCAGCGATGTGTTCCAGCCGGCGAAGAGCTTTATTGAGGTGAGGGGAATGGTGTAGCTTACGTCGATGCCGGGGTAGATGGTCATGTTCATGTCGCTCCACGAGCTTTTCGCGGCCACGAAGCCTGCCGAGACTGTCAGGCGGTCTAAGATGACGTTGTGCTCTATGTGGGCTGTGATGTTCGTGCGGTTGATGCCAACGGTGTAGTCGCGGTCTGTGCCGCCGATGTGGTGTGTACGCGACAGCGGCTCGCCAAGGTTTGTGCTCACAAGGTCTTCGTTGCGCAGTTCGGCACCGAGGGCGGTGCGT
The DNA here is from genome assembly GCA_905233425.1 of uncultured Prevotella sp. Classification (GTDB taxonomy): domain Bacteria; phylum Bacteroidota; class Bacteroidia; order Bacteroidales; family Bacteroidaceae; genus Prevotella. The sequence goes on from CAJOEC010000054.1 coordinate 25,710, forward strand.
CCCAACGGTGAGTCGAATGCGGCGTTGAGCTTCATGCCGTAGACATTACACATATTATAATTATAGGGCATGAGGTCGGGACGGTCGCGGTAGCCCTCGTAGCGGTCGCGGTTCAGTTGCCAGTAGATGGCGGGCTGGAAACGGAATGGTACGGCGATGTCGGCCTGTAAGGCGGCGCAGAGCTTGGTGGTGTGCTCATACTGGTCGTCGGCGGGCCAGCGAGGTGTGGCGTAGAAGGTGCCACTGCCCCAGCCACGGTCGGAGAGTCCCAGATGCCATCTTATGCGGAGGTCGGCGGCGTCGTAGCCTCCCTGGTAGAATGCCTTGGCACCGCTGTAGCCGGTGTTCAGCCTACCGTCGCGTGAGCGGCTGTAGCCGTCGGAACGGGCATAGCTGGCTGAGAGGGCGGAACGGCCTCTATCCTCAGAGAGACGGGGGTGACGGTGGGGTAGGGTGGCGGTGACGGCTGCCTTGGCATAGCCGAAGGAGCCGGCTTCGAGGTTAAGAGCGCCAGCGGGAGACGCTGCGGAAACGGTGGTGGAGTCTGGCATAGACGCGGCGGTAACGATGGTTGGTGAGGTGACAATGTTGATGGCTCCGAGGAGTGAGGATGTGCCGTAGAGGCGGGCGGCTGGACCTTCAATAACCTCCACGCGGAGAATCTCGTCGAGTTGACAGGGAAGGTCGAGGACGTTGTGGGCAGTCTGCGGGTCGCTGATGTTGATGCCGTTGAGGAGGACAGCAATCTGCTCCTGTGTCCCTCCTCGTATGGAGACGTCGGTCTGCGAGCCAAGTGGCCCGCGCTGGCGGACATCGACGCCGACGGCGTATTTCAGTAGGTCGTTAACACTCTGTACCGGAGCCTGCGCAATATCGTCGCGGCTCAGTACAGTAACCATTCGGGCGGCCTGACTCGTGGCCATCGGCGCTCGTGAGCCTGTGACGCCCACGTCGGCGAGCACCACCTGGCGCACATGTCCGGTGGTGTCGACACGCCATGTCTCGTCGCTGATGCCGGCGGCCTTCGTAGCAGAGAGCGTGGCAACGCTGAGCACCGAGATGACGACCTCGCGCCCCAGACATGCGAAGAGCGAGTAGCCCTTCCGCTGGAACTGGCGGAAAACGAGCACCTCGCGCTTCATGAATACTGGTTTGTACATAAGGAACAGACACTAAATAAAGGTGACGATTGGAAACGATGTTTTTAGTAAAATAGATATAAACAACAAAAACAGATAAAAACAATTAGTCTTGTTTTTCTCGGTTTTTCTGGTTTTTCCCTGTATTTCTAAAAAGCAAAAAGTGAAAATCATTTGAAAACTTAATTAAGTAATGATATAAAAACAACTTGGTACGATTTTGTGTGCTTGCCCCCGCCCCGAAGGGGCAATGAGCAGTCAGCCCAGGGCAGCGCCCTGGGTAGGCATGAGTGCACAGCCCCCGCCCTGTAGGGGCAAAAGAATGAGTAGGAGGCGTCGCCTCTACCCAGGGCGCTGCCCTGGGCTGACTGCTTGCTGGCCTTTCAGGCCATTCTGCGGAAACATACGATAATCACCAAATTGTACCGAGTTATTATTTAACTGTTACTAAATCAGAGTTCCTAAGGGGAAATTATAAGAATGACAGTCCGATGCTCCTGATTGCCGACTTTGCCAGTCGCTCGTGCATGATGCTCATGCCGGCGAAATGGATGACGGCCTGCATGGCGGCCTTCTGAAGTGCTGAAGGCGGGCATACGTTGGTGGCAGCCCCTTCCGTGGAGATACTGGCAGATTGTATTGCTGTGATGGCCTGGTCGAGGAACTCGTTGATGGCTCGCTCGTTGAACTCCTGCTTGTGCATAAAGAGGCGGCTGAGGATGTGGTAGCCGCAGAGCTGTGGCAGGTTGTCGGGCGAGGCGAGCCACAGGAAAGCCGTGTCGGCGGCGTAGGGCAGGTGCTGGTAGAGGTTGAAGGCGGCCTGCTCGGCAATCTCGACCGTGGGTGTCTGTTCCATCCAGATGTCGGCCACCTCGGGGAGCATCTCGTCGGGGGGCATGAGCATCGTGGCAAGGATCTTGCACTCGCGGACGTTCTCCTTCCATAGCTTGGAGCTTAGAGCGTAGAGTGTAGAGTTTGTTTCCGCAGTAGTTTCTGTCGCGGTAGCAAATTTTACACTATTCACTTTTACTTCTTCACTCATTTCCCTCAGCCGTGGGATGGTGGCACCCCAGTTGAGGTGGTAGTCCAGGCCTTTCTGCCGCATGGACTGCGCCGTGGCTCCGTCCATCATCTGGCGGAAACTTTGCTTTATCTCCTTTACCTTCTGGTCTAAACTCTGGGTGTCCATCATTCATTGTTGGCTTTCAATTGCCCATGCAAAGGTACGGACTTTGGCTGATATAACCAAATATTCTATGATTATTTCTCCAAAAAGTTGACCTTAGGTCAATTATTTGCCTAATTACTTAAGTTTCGGAAGTAAAAAATCTTGATTTCTTACAAAGAAAAAGGCTTGGAGATTTCCTTGTTTCAAGGATTTTTTGTAACTTTGTGGTGTCA
>CAJOEC010000055.1:0-422 GCA_905233425.1 uncultured Prevotella sp.
GTGGTTCTCGAAGGTCATCACCGAGTCGGCGGAGGCATCCTCGCTTTTCACTATCGAGTCCACAATCCTGGAGGGCACCACCGAGCCTGTTGAGGTCGAAGCCAAGAGCGTCCTCACGCTCGGCCACAGCAACGAGGCCGACAATGCTATAGGCTTCTGGCTCTACACCGGCACCACCATCGCCGCCAACCGCGCATACATCGCCGACATCCCCGACGGCTCACGCGGGGCGAGAATCGTCACCGGCGACGTGACCACGGGGATTCGCGACCTGCAATTCGCAGATTCACAATCCGGCGCCGACGGCAGAGCCGCAAACCGCTACTGCTACGACCTGCAGGGTCGCAAGGTCGGGAGCGCGGGCATCTCGCCGGCACCTACATCTTCCCTCAAGAAGGGCATCTATGTTATTGACGGAAAGA
>CAJOEC010000055.1:446-27442 GCA_905233425.1 uncultured Prevotella sp.
ACTCACCACCCTCCTCCTCCCGGCCAGCGACGGCAGGACAACCGACGAGAACCTCAGCCGCACAAACGATGAGATGGAGGAAGAAATGGAGGGCGGCGGTGTCCGCCGACCACGTTACGACTGCTGGGAAGAAGAAGAGGAGGAGGAATAAGACCGTTAAAATATGTGAGAAATTAAACGTTTCCCCTCGGAAAGCATATTAATCGCAAATAAATGTGTAATTTTGCCGCCAGAATGCGACACAAATTACACATTTTTCTTTTATTATATGCCGTGCTGGCCATTGTCGGCTGCACGGGCAATGGCTCCGTTAGGCCAGACGGGATGCCTGACCCAGCAAGTGCTCCCAACTCCTCTCACCCCTCTTCCCACGACACCATCTACACCGAGTCGGCGGCCATGAGCATCCACACCACCGACCCGGAGCGGGCACTCGTGATAATCGACTCTGCTGTCATCGTAGGCAATGTCAATGCCCTGCAAGGCGAGTACCTGAAGGCCGTCACGCAGTATGGCGGACTGCACAATCATCCATTGGCGCGGCAGATCTGCCTCGACCTGTTATCCTCAGACGCCGACTCCCTCACCCTAATGCAGACAAACGCATTGCTTGTAAGCATAGAGTATTCCTCAGGCAACTACCCCGCCGTCATCCGATATGCCACCGAGGCCTCGCGTCTTGCTCATGCCCTCGGCAAGTCCGAGCTGGTGGGCAAGATGGAGGGATTCATCGCTCTGGCCATGGTTGAGACGGGTCGCGCCGAAGAAGGCATCGACCGTCTGCGGGGTGTCATCGATGAACTGCGCAAGATGTACACTTTCCAAAGCGTGACAGCCTACCACAGTACGGCTAAGAAACTGCTCCACATCCTTGACGACCGTCTGTGCTTTACCGATATGGTGCCCGTCTGTGAGGATATGCTGCAACTTTACGACGAGCTGGAACGGCACACCGACCGTTTCCTCATTGAGAAAAAGGGCTTCGACCCCGCCGAGTTTATAGACTTCGCCCGCGGACAGACGCTGGCATTCCTCACCATAGCCTACGCCCGCCAGTACACCAAAGCAAAGACTCCGCCCACGGAGATGACACCCGCTGTCCGTGCCCAGCTGCTAAAGAACGCCCGCATGGCAGAGGCAGAGGTGTTCAGCACGAAATGGAGCCGGTCGATAGACTGCGACAGGATGCTGATAGGAGCCTGGCCCCACTTAGGCGAGTTCGAGCGTTTCGACAAGGCCGTAGAACGCCTCAATGCCACTATGCAGGACACCATCAACTTCAATTACTTCGTCCGTCTGCAGCTGCGAAGCGAGGCCGCCGAGATGCGTGGCCGCTATGCTGAAGCCCTGAGCTACCATCAGCGGGCTTTCGCCGTGCACGACAGCCTCGACCACCGCAACCAGCGCGAGCAGCTGAACGAGCTGGCCACCGTCTACCACCTACAGGAGGAGCAGGCCGCACACCAGAAGGAGCAGCTGGCACGACAGCAGGCCGAAGCCGATGCCCGCGTCTCACATCTTTATTTATTGTTCACAAGCACAGCACTCGTCGCAGCCATTGCCTTTGCCATCTACTTCTTCTACAAGCGGCGCGAGATGATGAAGAAGAACAAGGTGCTGGCAAGGATGATAGCTGAGAGCATAAACCAGGAGACCCAGCAGACCCAGCAGACCCACCCCCGACCCCTCCCTGTGAGGGAGGGGAGTATATACCTTCAAGGGCAGAACAGCCTCGCCCACGGCCCCTCTCGAGAGGGGAGTACATCAGTAGGGACGCGACGTGTCGCGTCCGACACCGTATCACCCGAATTGACGCGACATATCGCGTCCGACTCAGCGCCCATCGAAACTTCTAACGCCTCTCCGTCATCGCAAGAGGTAACTACTCCCCTCCCTCACAGGGAGGGGCCGGGGGTGGGTCTGCAGGGTCTGCCGGGTGCGGGTCTCGATTCCGACCTTTTCGCTTTCCTCCGCGATGTAATCTTGCGCGAGCAGCTCTATCTCGATCCCCTGCTCGACCGTCAGGCACTCGTCGACCGTTTCGGACTGACGAAGGATCACATCGGTGCCGCCTTCGCCAAGGGCAGCCCCTACAAGTCGCTAATAGACTTCCTCACCGACTGCCGCCTGCGATGCGCCGCCCGTCTCCTCACCGAGCGCCCCGACCTAAACATCGCCGACGTGGCCCGTGAGAGCGGCTTCGCACGTGTGAGAACACTCTCCTCCAACTTCAAGCAGAAATACACCATCACCCCCTCGCAGTTCCGTGAGCAGCAAGAGAAGGGGCAGTAGATAGTATGTGGTCGTCCCCGGCATGGCAGATGGTTGTCTCCGGTATGACTGATGGTTGTCCCCGGTATGACTGATGGTCGTCCCCGGTATGACTGATGGTCGTCCCCAGCATGGCAAAAAGTCCGCCCGGCGCAGACTCCGAGTTCGCGCCGGGCGGACTGTCAGTTCGCGCCGTGCGAACTCCGAGTTCGCACGGCGCGAACTTTTTTGGACTTCCGGGGGCTTGTTTCTTCATCACGAGGACGCTGAGTATTTGGATGCCGAAGCCTGAATAATTCATGGTAATCACATTGTTTTTAACATATAATTTCCATGTAATTATCCATTAATTGTACATTAATTGCTGCGCACATAATTAATGAGAAATTAATGTTTAATTATATGGAAATTATATGTTAAAAGAAAGATACTGGCAAAGACTGCGATAATTACCATGAATAATCCAAGTTTGTTACGCCCCATTTTTCTTTTCTATACGTATCATTTCCCTTTCAAATTTGTTTCACGCGAGGTCGGATTCGTCTAAAAACAAGGTCGAATTTGTCTATCCTCTTGCACGGTAAGCGAAGAAGATGTATATTTGCGGGCAAAAACAATCAAAAACCAAAATTAACTCATTAAAAACAATGGACATTATGGAAACAACAACAAAGCGATTGGAGCGATGGTGGCGGGTGCCGCTGTTGCTTCTTGTGTGCCTCCTCGTAGGCAGCAGTCCGACACGGGCCGGTGACATCAGTGGGACGGATTTCTACTGGATCTACCTGATGAATAATATCACCTATAATCAAGACGATGCACTAATTGACTTCAAGGTGTGCTTCTTCAACGACTATGGCGACGATGAGGGCTTCATACAGGCGCAAGGCGGTCTGAACATCTTTGCCAGCAAGGATAACGGCAAATCATGGCAGAAGATTATCAACATCTACACCGACGCATCCCACAACTTGTATTCAAAAGACCGGTACACCGGCTGTAATGTGTCAGGGACGCCTTTTAAGTGGGACTCAGTAGGAGTATCTTCCACTTACAAAAACAGTTATCACACCCACGTCAACTGGAAGTTGCCTTTGCAGTGGCGCAACTGTTACATCCAGTTCAAATGTGTGGGTAAGTGGTGTGATGCAAATGGCGTGGACAACGTTCATACAATTAATAATATTGATGAAAAAAAGTCACGTTATATTTACACCCCCTACACTTTTACAGTGCGCGACCTCAATTGGAATGGCGATTTCTCCATCTCGCCCGATGGCAAAGTGACTATCCCCTATAAGTTCGGAAATACCGCCGGCAACACCGACGGCGAGACAGCCATCTGGACCGAGATCAACGGCAGCTGGACCGGCAACATAGCCAAGAAAGAACCGGGTAACAACTTCAACGCAGGAACCTACTCCTTCAAGCTGGAGGACATTGGCATGAACTTTTTCAGTAATTTCACCATCAGGCCTTACCATGAGTTCAAGCACCTTAACGACAAGGACAACAACAATGCCGAGAAGTGCTACAAGAAGTTTGCCGAAACACGCAGATTCATTCCTCTGCCCAAGGCCACGATAACCGAAGGTGTTTTCGAGCAGGTGAATCGGCAAGTGGTGCTGAAGTGGAAAGCCAGCAACACCAACTACCAGACTGGCAACAAGGGCACACGGTGGGCCATCTACCGCAACGGCAAATTCTTAACCACTGTGTTGCAGGACGAGACAAACACCACCAATTATGATGCGACAGGCAAATACTACGTATTCAATGACACCGAAATCCCTAACGACCAGACGCTGAAATACCAAATCTATTATTTATGGACAGACTGGGACGAGAAGGCTAAGGCGGACGACCTGAAATCTAACGAGTTTTCGGTGAACACCATACGCGAGGTGCCCATCAACAACCTTTTGGCTACGTCGCTTGACGACCGCATAGAGTTCACCTGGACATCGACAGGCTATCCTGCCGGATGGGGCAACCTGTTCAAAATCTACATGATGTCGGGCACAACAAAGACACTCCTCACGACCATCACGCCAAAGGACTACCAGTCATCGTTCAAATGGGTTCACAAGACGAGCACCAACTCCACCCGCACATCATACGAACAGGACGGTGTCTACTACACTGAGGAGCAGCTGAACAACTGCACCCCCCACGACTACATCATCGAGAGCTATATCGATGACACCCGCATCTCCGATGTCACCGTCGAAAAGCGGGCCATCGGCTTGGGGACGCAGTTCTATTCATTGGATGCCACGAAGGGAGCATACGCAGGCATCGTGAAACTGACGTGGAATGTCAATCTGCGCGGCTGGACAGGCAAGAAGACCTACGAGATACACCGGCACACCGCCGAGAGCAATGGTAATTGGACGCTGCTGCAAAAAGTGGAGAGCGGCGACGAGATTATCACCTTCACCGACGACACGCCGCTGCCAGGCGTGTACTATGAATACCGCGTGACGGTCATCGACGAGTGTGGCGACGGCACAAAGACCACCAATTCGATTACCGACATAGGCTTCGCACAGACCACGGGCACCGTGAGCGGGCGCATCACCTACGGCTCGTCGGGCATGGCAGTGGCAGGAGTCGACGTGGTGGCAAAGAAGATTGGCGCATCGGCCACCGACAATTCGCAGTATCACGCGCTGCACTTCACCGGAACAGACGGGGCAGCGAAATGGGAGTATCCCTCGGCTTCATACGCTAAAGAAAAATTTGAAAAGGCCGATTTCTCCTTCCAACTGTGGATCAAACCCGACGATTTTTGCGATAACGTGATAGTCCGTCTGGACAACAATGTGGGTTTGGCTATTGATAGCGACAAGCGACTGATCTTCAGCGACGACAGCAAAAAAAATGTAGTTGGTGGCGCAGGGCCGGATTATGGGTCCTTTGGCCTTTACCTCAAAGAAGGTCAATACAGCCATGTGACTGTGACCCGCCAGGGCAGGACACTGACCTGCTACCTGATAGAGTTCGACGCCAACGGCATCCCCGAAATGAAGAAGGGCACAAGTACTATTAATCAAACCACTAAGATGACTATCACGGGTAATCCATTCTCGGGAGGAGGTGTTGAGTATGAGTACGGTTTGAAAATGGATGCTTCCACCCAGCTCTCCCTGGGCTATTTCAATGGCTATATCGACGATTTCCGCCTGTGGACGAAGTGCCTCACCGAGGAAGAGATTCTGGAGAACTATGACCATCTGCTCGTCGGCAACGAGAGCGGCCTTGAGACCTACTGGACCTTCGACGAAGGTCTGAGCGAGCAGTTCTTCGACTATTCGCGCGAGGGCACTGTCTATCACGAGCACCATGGCAAGATTGGCGGCAACGTGGAGTCAAAGGCCGTCACGCCAAGTGCCCTGGCCTTGAAGGCCAAGACCGACGGCGACGGCAGCTACATAATCCACGGCATACCGTTCAGCGGCGAGGGCACCACCTACGCCATCGTCCCTGAACTGAACAGCCATGACTTCAACCCCACTCAGCAGCTGCGCTTCGTGAGCAACAACTCGCTGGTTCACAACAGCACCGACTTCACCGACGTCTCGTCGTTCCCAGTCAGCGGTAAGGTGTTCTATGCCGGTACCGACTATCCCGTCAAGGGCGTTAATTTCTACGTTGACGGTATCCCCTGTACACGTGGCGGACAACTCATCGCCACCAACGATGACGGTGAATACACCATCAGCGTACCCATCGGCAACCATTATATCACGGCGGCATTGAGCGGCCATGTGTTTGCCAACGACGGCCGCTATCCGCCCGACCCCCTCAAGAACGACTCGTGCTTCACCTTCATCAAGGCAGTGAACAACCTGGAGTTCCAGGACGAGACGCTTGTGAACTTCACAGGCCGCGTGGTCGGTGGCGACATCGAGGGCAGCAAGACCCTGGGTTTCGGCCTCAGCGAGAACAATATTGGTGTCACCGAGCTGGTGCTCACCCCAGTCAACACCCAGCCGCGTTTGAACGTGGTGAAGGTGGGCGAGACCAGTGTCAGTTATGACACAAACGAGAACACCGTCGAAATCGCCTCGGCCACCGACAAAATCAACAGCACGTCGTGGCGCGGTGCGGGCAGTGATGACTGCCGGAAGCTGTTCATCAACACCGACCCCGTGACGGGCGAGTTCTCGGCTATGGTGCCCCCGCTGCTGTACTCAATCAGCAGCATGAGAGTGCTCAGCAACGACATGATCGATTTCGGCGTACTGCCCACCATCGACCTCACCAACCCGTTGCAAGAATCAAAGGAAACGCTGACCAAAGATGACGAAGCCACTGAGGATTACACCTACAACGGCATTCTGAGGCAGACGTACTACAATCCTGAACCCACCTTCAACGTAGTGCAGGACGGTCGCGCCGACGGTTCATTCGGCATCAGCTCCTACAAGTTCAAGGATTCCAACGTCAATACCACCATCGAGAACATCTATGAGGCAAAGTCCGACGGCAGCGTCCAATACAACTATGGTGTAGAAGGCCACAAGGCCCCGTTGTTTGTGCAGGGTGCGACGTACAGATTCAACCTTGAAGGCTACGAAGAGTATAAGAACTACGATAGAGATGCCAACAACCCCGTCGTCTCCAAAGTGCCATTGTCAGGCGCAGTGGTGACTATCAACAATGCCCTTTCCGACGACCAGGAGGTGTGGACTGTGACAGGTGAAGTCACCATGGATGACGGGGAGACCTATCAGGCCGTGGAAGGATCTGTGGTCGAACTGAAGAGCAATCAGCTGTTGCTCGACGAGAATGGCAAGGCCGTCTACAACTGGAGTGCCGGTCTGCCCAACGTGTCATCGCCCTACACACGTACCATCAGCATAACCTACGACATCAACGGGCGTGTCTATCCGTGGAAAGAAGGCAACGGCAAGGAAGGAATTATCTTAGGCAACCTGCCTACGGGCAACAACTTCGTCACTTCCGGTCCCGACAAGCTGAGCATGATTCTGCGCGACCCCCCAGGCTCTGGCTCATCGGCTGAGTGGAGCACAGGAACCGCCACCTCTATCACGAGGACGAAGAACGACACGTGGTCTGACAATTCGAATATTGGTATCACGTGGGGACTTGGTTCGAAACAGGATATTCAGACTGGTACGGTTACTGGAGTTCCCGGTGCACAAACTGTCACCTGCAAAACCACCAAGATCGAGTCAGTAGATGACCTCACCACAACCGCCACGTTGGAAAATGAAGGCGAGGCAGGCGAAACCGTTGAGACGTCGATCTCCATCTCCGAAGCCGTGGCCACCTCTGGCGAAACCGACTTTGTGGGTGCCGACGGCGACGTGTTCATAGGACAAGCCACAAACCTCATCTTCGGCAATGCCCGCCGCATAGGCTTCTTGACCGATGGAACCGACTTCTCGCTCGGCCTGCGCGACGTCATCTCGACAAGTTTGAGCTTCGGAACAATATTCAGCTATACGCAGAGCTACATAGAGAACACGCTGCTCCCTAACTTCGTATTGATGCGTAACAGTAGGCTGAAAACAGCTACACAGGCCGAAATCAACCAGTACAACCCCAAAAACGGCGTGGGCACACACAAGCTGGGCAAGAAGGCCGGGAACCTCTACCTCACCACTCTCTCACCCGATGACGATGGCTTTGGCGAGGATGGCAGTTACACCGTCGTCATACCTGAGGGCATGGAGTTGAAGCCCGATAACATCACCGACCCGATTGAGACCCTCGCATGGGCGCTGAAAGCTAACGTGGCCACCAGCGACAGCGTGAAATGGATCAACAACCAAATGGACTGCTGGAAAAAGTACCTTGCGCTGAACGAGAAAGAGAAGGTACACGCCTTCGAGCTGCGCGACGACAAGGACAGCGTGGAGTATGTGAACTACTCGTTTGACGGAGGTGCAAGCCGCACGTACACTTGGGAAAAGGATTCCACCAATACCACAACATGGGAATGGACTGTCGCTTCCGGCGTGATCATCGGCAACCATTATGGCTTTGAAATCGATGGTGTGGGACAGAGCTTCGATCTGGAAGTGACCGCTTCCGGCGGTCGCCACGAGTCCAGCGAATCGGGCGAGGAATACACCACATCCTTCTCCTACACCCTGGCTGAAGAGGGCAGCGATGCCATCACGGTGGATGTCTACCGTTATGGTGCCTTCAGTCCCATCTTCCGCACACGTGGCGGACAGACGAGCAATCCATACGAGGGAGAGGTGCGCACAACTTATTATGAGGACAAGAACGGTAGCCATCCAGTCATCATGGAGGCGACGATGCAGATAGAGGTGCCGCAGATCGACGTGGACGTGCCCGTAGTCAGCGACATACCCACCGGCTCGGCTGCCAACTACACCCTGCGCTTGGGTAATGCCTCGGAGATTGGCAAGGATGTGGCCTACAGGCTCTTCGTGCTCGACGAGACGAACCCCGACGGCGCACAGCTGAGCATCGACGGAAAGGTGCTCACCGAGGGACGCCTCATCAAGGTGCCCGGCAACCAGACGCTCACCAAGACTCTGCAGCTCAGACAGACCGACACAAGCATCCTCGACTACGAGGGTAACAATGAGAGTGAACATGAACTCTACAAGAAGGGTATAGGCATTGTGTTCGCCTCCGATTCACAGCCAGAGACCATCGCCGACACTATCTTCATCACGGCATACTTCGTGCCCTCGTCGTCCGACGTGGCCCTGAAGCTGTCGAACACCACGATGAACACTCAGACTGGCACCGACCTGACGCTGACGTTCTCGGGCTTCGACCGCAACTACCACAACCTGAAGGCATTCCGCCTGCAGTACAAGCCCGAAGGCGCCACCGACTGGACACAGATCGAGGAATTTGTTGTCGACCCGAACAATGTTCCTGAAAACAGTCAGGTGCTGCCGAATAGCGGCTCAAGCGTGAGCTATTTACTGCCCATGTCATCGTTCCCCGACGGCAACTACGTGTTCCGCTGCGTCTCAGCCGCCACCTACGGCCTCAGCGAGGTGTATAAGTACAGCGACGAGATAGCACTCATCAAGGACACCAAGCGGCCCACGCCCATGGGACAGCCCGAACCTACCGACGGTGTGCTCGACATCGGCGACGAGCTGAGTGTAGCATTCAACGAGACGATATTGAAGGGCGAGCTGACCAAGGAGGCCAACTTCGTCATCACCGGCGTGCTCAACGGCTCAGAGGTGGCCCATGAAACAGCGTTAAGTGTAGGTAGCGGCTCGGTCGCTGCAACCACCGAGGCCAGCATCAACCTGGCCAACAAGGACTTCAGCATCGACGCATGGATGAACATCGGAGGTGCCTGCACAATGCTGACCCACGGAAAGGGCACGAACAAGCTGACCATAGGCACCGACAGCAGCAACAAGCTGGTTGTCGACATCGCCGGCAACAGCTATACCTCAACGAACAGCGTGCCTACAGGCAAGTGGGCTTTCTTGGCGATGAACCTGACCGCCGACGGCAAACTCTCTGCCACCGTGGCCTCGGCCGACGAGACAGTAGTATTGTTCAACAACAAGGAAGTGGCCACTTACGCCGGCAACGGCCCGCTGAGCGTAGGCGCCAGCAGCACCAATGCCACTACTGCAACCTCCGCCATCCACGAGCTGCTGCTCTGGGACGAAGCCCACGACCTTGCTACCGCCCTGGCAAACCGCTCAAAGTCGAAGAGTCCGTCGACACGTCACCTCATCGGCTACTGGAAGATGGACGAAGGCGAGGGCAAGGAGATTCGTGACTACAGCCGCAGCCGCAACATGACGATGCCCGACGAGACATGGTACATCAACAACGAGAACAAGTCTGTCGCCATCGACGGTAGCCACTATGTCAGCATCAACGCCACCATGCTGCCTATCACCGAGTTCGACGACTATGCTGTTGAATTCTGGATGCGTGGCGACGTGCAGGCCGACACCGCCCAACTCGTACAGATGGGCGACGTGGCACTCTGGCTCGACAAAGAAGGCAAACTGATGCTCACCGGCAAGAAGGCCAACAGCTGGACAACAGACGCAAATCCCGGACTCATTGTTTCTAACGCCTCAATTCTCGACAAGGCCTGGCACCACATTGCTCTGAACGTGCTGCGTCAGGGAGCCGCTGCCGTCTATGTCGATGGCCAGCGCTGCCTGACAACCAATGCCGCCAACGTGGGTGCTATCAACACCGACAAGCTCGTCATGGGTGCACGACGCTTCTACAAGCCGGAACTCGGAGGCGTTGACCCTTACCTCTATAACCACGCCTTCAAGGGCGAGTTCGACGAGATGCGAGTATGGGGCGCAACGATTAACGGCGACCAGCTGACAAAGAACCGCAAGGTGCGTTTGACAGGGTCGGAGCCGGGACTCGTGGCCTACTATCCATTCGAGACCAAGGGAAGGGATGACTACAACCAGATTATCACCAAAGGCACAGCGGAAGACCTTACCGGCAGCGGACTAAGTGCACAACTGGTCGCGCTCGGCGGTTCTCCCGCCGAGATAGCCTTCACCAACGAGGCTCCCGCCCTCCGTGCAAAGCCCATCGAGACCAATGTCAGCTTCACCTATACGGCAAGCGATGAGAAGATTGTCATCAACATCGACGAGGAGGCTACCACCATCGAGGGCTGCACGCTGAACTTCACCGTCCGTGATGTGCGCGACGTGAACGGCAACTTCTCCGTGCCCGCCATCTGGAGTGCTTTCGTCAACCGCAACGAGCTGGTGTGGGCCGACGATGCCTTGAACGTCGAACAGCATGTGGAGACCACAAGCAGCGTCACCGCCACCATCGTCAACAAGGGCGGCAAGCAGCAGATGTGGACTCTCGACGGTATGCCCGCATGGCTGCAGGCCAGCAGCGAGTATGGCACGACGAACCCGAGGAGTGAGACCACGGTGACCTTCACCGTAAGCCCCGCAACGCCCATCGGCAAGTATGAGGAGACCATCTACCTGAAGGGCAACGACGGAATTGAGACTCCGCTCACCATCAACGTGAAGGTGACGGGCGACGAGCCGCTGTGGACCATCAATCCCGCTGACTATGAGGAGTCAATGAACATCATCGGCAGCCTCTTCGTGCTTGACCAGATGAGCGAGGACGAGGACGACCTGATCGGTGCATTCATCAACGACGAGTGCCGCGGCGTGGCACATCCCGTGTACAACAAGCGCTACGACAGCTACTTCGTTACGATGAACATCTACGGCAGCTCCAAGGATATTGATGACAATGAAGATCCTCTACCCATAGAGTTCAAGGCCTACGACGCTTCTACGGGTATCATCTATCCCGTGGTGAGACCTTCTTATACTAAGGATAACAAACCCGCCGAAACCGTATTCTTCATTGCCAACGACCTCATCGGCCGCTATGCTGTGCCTGCGATTCTTACCGCCACAGACGAGGTGGAACAGAACATCGACCTGGCTCAGGGCTGGAACTGGATGTCGCTCGGCGTGAAGCCCGGCACACAACCCGAAGACTTCACCGTGGAGAAAGTCTACGAAAAGGCCTACGGAAGAGTTGATTTCGTCAAGAACAATGGCCAGGCTGCTGAGTACGACGGCGACGATTGGATCATTTACGATCTGACGCGGATGAACAACCGCGAAATGTATGCCGTGCAGACCAACGAGGCATTCACGCTCAACGTCACAGGCCACCGTGTGGATAGCAGCCAGGAGCCCATCAGCGTGGCCGAGGGATGGTCGTGGGTGGCCTTCAACGGTCTCTCAGTGATGAGCCTCGACGAAGCCCTCGCCGACATGGAGCCGCAGGACGACGAGATCATCAAGGGCCAGCACGGTGTCGCCTACTACGACAGCTACGAGTGGTTGGGCAACCTGACCCAGCTCACTCCCGGACAGGGCTATAAGATCCAGGGCAAGGAGGCACGCACATTCACCTATCCCGTGAAGACAGCCACCTCTGCCGGAGCACGCTCAATTAACTCCTTTACCTCCTCAACTCCTCAACTCCCCAACTCCTCATCTCCACAACTCCCCACCTCCTCAGCCTTCACTCCCGTTGACTACCACAACTATCCGGGCAACATGGTGCTCGTCGCACAGCTTGTGCTCGACGGCCAGCCTGTAGAGGGAGTCGAACTGGGCATCTGCGCATCTGTGGAATCTGAGGAATCTGTGGTCGATTACGAGTGCCGTGAGGCCGCCGTCTCCGACCGCCGTGGACTGGTCATCACCACCATCCCCGGCGACAAGCCTTGCGAGCTGAGCTTCAGGGTGAGCGATGGAAGTTCCGATGAGGCTTATGTGCCCTCTGTGACTATAACCTACGAGAACGACGCTGTCGTCGGAACGCCGAAGGCTCCGTTCATCATCGACCTCGGCGAGGCCACCGGCATCGTGCAGTTTGTTGCGACTGACTCGCAACAGGCCGGGCAGGTCTTCGACATGCAGGGCCGCAAGGTTGAACTGAACGACCAGGGGCGCAAGCTCCGCAAGGGTGTCTACATCGTAAATGGTCAGAAAAAGGTGAAATGATCGATTCACTTGCATGTTGACAACCTAACAACCGTTATGGGTTAAAATATGTAAGAGACTGTCAGATTTACGAGCGAAAAGCAGCGTAATTGTTGAAAAATGTGTAACTTTGCCGCCAATATGCGACACAAGTTACACATTTTTCTTTCATTATGCGCCGTGCTGGCCATTGTCGGCTGCACGGGCAGCGGTTCACCCCGGCAGGAAGGGACGCTTTCCCCGGCAGCCGGGAGCGCGGTCGTCTCGCCGGCAAAGGGAGCCTCCGACTCCCCCCACAACCCTGACTCTGAAGCCGACACGGTTTACACCGAGGCGGCGGCCATGAGCATCCACCTTTCCGACCCAGAGCGGGCCATAGTAATGATCGACTCGGGTGTCACGGTGGGAAACATCGCGTGGGAGCGAGGCGAATATCTGAAGGCCGTCACACAGTACGGACAGGAGAAACATGCCCTGGCCCGCCAGACCTGCCTCGACCTGCTTAACCAACCACAGATTGCCCAGACTTCCGATATTCCCACCGTCTTGCATACCTACATGCTGCTGACAAGCATTGAAAACTCTTTCGCCAATTACCCCGCCGTCATCCGCTATGCCACCAAGGCCTCGCAGCTGGCCCATGAGCTCGACATGCCCGAAAGCGTGGGAGAGATTGAAGGCTACATCACAAAGGCTATGGCAAAGACCGGGAGTGCCAAAGAGGGTATCGACCGTCTGCGCACCGTAATCGTCGGGCTGCGGCAGACATACACCTTCAACGGGATGATGGCCTACTACTCCACCTCAAAGAGTCTGCTGCACATCCTTGACGACAACGAGCGCTATGGCGAGATGGTGTCCGTCTGTGAGGACATGCTGGAGCACATCGGCGAGTTCGCCAACCACTACGACCACTTCGCCAACGGCCCCAACGACTTCGACCCGAAGGATTTCGAGGACTTCGCCCGCGGCCAGACGCTCGCATTCCTCACCATAGCCTACGCCCGCCAGGTGGCCGACAATGCCGATAAACCCGCCCTGCGCCAGCAGTTCCTCCAGAAAGCCCTCGCCACAGAGGCCGAAATGGAACTCACCAGGTGGAGCAAGACCATCGACTGCGCCCGCATGATGACCTCGGCCTACCACTATCTGGGGCAGTTCGACCGCTTCGACGAGGCCATGGACCGTGTCGATGCCACCAGAGCCGACACCCTCAACAACAACTACTTCATCTCCCTTACGATGCGTTGCGCAGCCGCCGAGATGCGCGGACGCACCGCCGAGGCCTACCACTACCTGCAGCGAGCCAACGTCATACGCGACAGTCTCGACGCCATCAACCAGCGCGAGCAGCTCAACGAGCTGGCCACCCTCTACCACCTGCAGGAGGAGCAGATAGCCCGCAAGGAGGAGCAGATGGCCCGGCAGGAGGCCGAGGCCGACGCACGCTTCTTCCGCTGGATCGCCGTAGCCGTCATCGTCATCCTCGCTCTGGCAATAGCCTTCGCCGCATATTTCTTCTACAAGCGCCGCGAGACCATGGAGAAGAACCGAGCATTGGTGAGGATGATCGACGAGACCCACCCCCGGCCCCTCCCCATGAGGGAGGGGAATATATACCCTCAAGAGCAGAACGGCCTCACCCCCAGCCCCTCTCCGAGTGGAGAGGGGAGTATACACCCTCAAGAGCAGAACGGCCTCACCCCCAACCCCTCTCCGAGGGGAGAGGGGAGTATATACCTTCAAGAGTCCGACACCCATGTAGGGACGCGACGTGTCGCGTCCGCCCCCGTGCCAACCGACTCCGACCCCGTGCCAACCGGCTCCGACCCCATGCCAGCCACCTCCGCCACCGAGTCAACCAGCTCCGGCCCCGTACCAGCCACCTCCGACCCCGTGCCAGCCAGCTCTACTACCCTTCTCTTCCATCGTTTCACCTCCATCATCCACGACGAGCAACTCTACCGCGACGTCAGCCTCGACCGCGACGCCGTGTGCCAGCGCCTCGGCATCGACCGCCACGTGCTCAACCAACTACTCAACGCCCACGCCGACGGGCTCTCATTGCCGGCATATATAAACAATGTGCGCCTTGACGTGGCCTACGCCCTTCTGCGCGACGGACCCGACAAAAGCATCAGCGACATCGCCGCCGATGTGGGCTTCACCCCCCAGAACCTGCGTCTGCAGTTCAAGAAACGCTACGGCATCACCCCGACTGAGTACCGCCAGAACAGGTAACAAGTGTTAAAACACGCATAAAAACATCGTTTTATTTTTCTGCTAACGACACTTTTCGTATCTTTGCAGAAAAATAAAACGATGTTTTTATGGAAGAACTGGTAGGAAGAATACAAGAGCAGAAGGAACTGACAGAGGTTTACAGAAGCAACAGGGCTGAGTTCGTAGCCGTCTACGGTCGCCGTCGTGTTGGCAAGACTTTCCTTGTGGACGAGACTCTGGGGCGGTATGTCACGTTCCGCCATGCCGGGCTGTCGCCTGTTGACGAAAGCGGGAAGCGCAACATGCTGAAAGACCAGCTGAAGCATTTCTATCACTCGCTATTGGCCCAGGGCATGAAGAAAAGCAGTTGCCCCACATCGTGGCTCGAGGCGTTCTTCATGCTTGAGATGCACTTGCAGACCGTCGACAACGGTTCGCGTCAGGTCGTGTTCCTCGACGAGCTGCCGTGGATGGACACTCCGCGCTCGGGCTTCGTCACCGCCCTTGAAGGATTCTGGAACACCTGGGCCTGCCATCGCCACAATTTCATGCTCGTGGTCTGTGGCAGTGCCACCTCATGGATCCTGAATAACCTGATTAACAACCATGGCGGACTCTACGGACGTGTGACCTACGAGATAAAGCTGTCGCCGTTTACACTCGGTGAGTGTGAGGCGTTCTTCAAGAGCCGTGGCATCAAGATGTCACGCTACGACATCGTGCAGAGCTACATGATGCTCGGCGGCATCCCCTACTATTTCAACTATTTCCAGAAGGGTCTGAGCCTGGCCCAAAACGTCGACAGGCTGTTCTTCACTGGCAATGCCCGCCTCCGCGAAGAGTACGACAGGCTGTTCACGGCCATATTCAACAATCCCGACGACATAAAGCGCATTGTACAGTTGCTGAGCACCAGACATGCCGGGTTCACCCGTCAGGAGATTCTGCAAAAGACAGGCATTGAAGACAGTGGGGCGGCCACGAAACTGCTGAAGGCACTCGAAGTGAGTGATTTCGTCATGAAGTATGTGCCCTTTGGCACTGGCAAACGCAACGAGACCTATAAGCTGACAGACCCCTTCTGCCTTTTCTATCTGCGCTGGGTGGCCGGTTGTGACAAGCTGAATCCCGACTTCTGGTCGTTCAGCCAGCTCTCGCCGGCAGTCGCGGGCTGGCGCGGATATGCTTTCGAGGAGGTCTGCTTTTTGCATATCCCGCACATAAAGGCAGCCTTGGGCATCGCCGGTGTCAGTACCACACAGTCGGCATGGGCTTTGCGGGGCGACGACGACAAGGAGGGCACGCAGATAGACATGCTCATCAGCCGAAAAGACAATGTGGTGGATATGTGCGAGATGAAATTCTACAACGAGGACTTCACCGTCAGCAAGTCCTATCACGCCAAGCTGGTTCACCGCCAGAACCTGCTTGAGGAGATGCTGCCTAAACGCATGGCTATCCACCACGTGCTCGTCACCACCTACGGGCTGACCTACAACGAGTACGGCGGCATCTTCCAGAACGTCATCACCATCGACCAGCTGTTTCTTCTTTAAACATTGGAAACATTCCCACGGTGGGAACAAAACATTCCCACGGTGGGAACAAAACATTCCCACGGTGGGAACAAATCATTCCCCCGGTGGGAATAAATTGTTACCCCGGTGGGAATCTTCCGGGCGGGGCGTTGGCGGTGATTGGAACAGGCGCTAATTGACCTCCTTTTGGACGGTTCGTCCAGAAAAGTGTGGTCTTGCAGCGATTATTCGTCCAGAAAAGTGTGGAAAAGTTTGGTGGTTCGTCCAGAAAAGTGTAACTTTGCAGCAATTATTCGTCCAGAAAAGTGTTTGACAGATGAAGAGAAAGGTAAGACCAAGGATGGATGGAGAACATACCACTTTATAGTATAGCGGGCTATTTGTCTGCACAACGCGGATGAAAATGGTCTGATTGGCGATAATTTCGGGAAAAACATGCGTAAATTTGGGTAAACGCCCAAATTTACGCATGTTTTTTTTGTGCTGTTTCAAAAAAAAATACTTAACTTTGCCAAAAATTTTTTTATTCACCTAAAACCTTATAGTTATGAAATCAGAATTACAAACCAAGACGAGACCGTGGTGGCAGGTGCCACTGCTGCTTCTTGTGTGCCTCCTCGGAGGCAGTGGCGGTGTCTGGGCAGACTCCGACTTCACCAGCTCCATCAAGGTATTGCAGACAAAGCCCACACAAGCGGCCCCCTACTTCGAGCTGTCGATGATCTACTACGACTGGACGACCGGCAGCAACAGCTTCTGGAGAGAAGGACCGGAAATCCTTGTTGACGACATTGTCGTAGGCAGAATCACGATGTTAGACCAATACAATGACAAGGACGATTATGGGAACGACGGCTCCGGCTGGGGTGAGAAGGCCCGCGACGATGTCTACAGCAACCCAAGCTTGTCGGGTGGCGATGCCCGCTGGTGGGATGGTAGTGAATTTTCCAGAATCTTTAATGGTGTGATGTACTATGTACGGCTCCGTAATCCGAATGAGTCGTGCACTACGTGGAACCACCGGCAGTTCTCTGTTCACATGCGTGTCTATATCAACGGCTTGGAGGTGGGCAGCCAGCACACCATCAGCATCAGGGGCAAGTGGATACGTAAAGGCTCCAACACGGTTGACAACATTAACTGGAAGAGCTCAACCTTCAGGGTGGACGACTATTTCTTTGACTCCTACCAGCCCAAAGCCGAGATGACAAACTACAACACCGTGAAGGTAAGCGGCACGCTCAACGGCTCGATAGGCCCTACAAAGGTTTGTTTCTTTAAGGACGATGAGGGCGGTGTCCCTGACTATTTTGTTGTGCCAAACAACTTGACTTCTGTGCAGGAATACGCCTATGGCAGCACCTCGTTCAGCGGACATACAGGAACGCATATCCGTAATGCCGACAACCAGGCAGACGGCTCCACGATGGCCGTGGAGTATCTGCTGCCGAAGGAGGATAACGGCTTCACCACCTATTTCTATAAATGGTACAACGTCAACGTGCCCGGCTTCGTAAAGCCGAAAGAGGTGAAAGCCGTCATCAACACCTCCAACATGTGGAACAAGAGCATCAGACTGGAGTGGCAGGCTGACGAGTCGGACAGCCGCAGCAAGCAGGGCCGGTGGTACGTCTATCGCGATGGCGTGCTGCTTACGAACAACGGCCTGGACTACAGCCAGCGCAGCTTCACCGACGAAACTCCGGAATACGAAAAGGACTACAACTACAAAGTAGCTTTCGTACCGACTAACACACCGTCGGGCACGAAGTATGACAAATTGTCCGTGACCATTCCGGCCAAGCTGGAGCGCAAGTGGTACTTCGAGAATTTCACCGGGACACTGGTCGATAACAATGCCCACATCAAGCTCTCGTGGGTTCATAATGCCATCGGCGACGCCAGCGGAACAAAAACCTACGTATTGTATCTCTACCGTTCCACCGACAACAAGACATGGGGGTCGCCCATCTACAGCACGACCATCAGCAGCCCGAGCACCACCACAGGGTCGTATATCGACACAGACCAGGCATTGCGCTCCAATCACACCTATTATTATAAGTTGCTCATCAATCTGCTTGGTGGCAAGGATTTCGACGCCCTCTCAGGAGCCATCACTCTGGGTGGCTCGCAGCTGACGAGCTTTACCGCCTCGCGCGGCGAGTATAACAATGTGGTGAAGCTGGCCTGGACGGTGAAGCAAGTGGGCGGCGATGAAACCACTTTCGTCGTTGCCCGCCGTCCGCTCGGCACAGAGGGCGAGAAGGGCTGGCAGAACATCCACACCACTTCTGGCACAGGCTCTTCCTACAGCTACGACGACATCACGGCTCTGCCGGGTACATACAATGAATATCGCGTGTCGATTGTTGACAACGACAACCGTGACAAGATTTACGGTTCAATGAATACCGACGGCTTCACCTTCGCCACTGGTGTCATTAGCGGTCGTGTGATCTACGGAACGGGCACTGCCGTGAAGGATGTGAAGATAAAGCTGAAACAGCAGGGCAATGGTGGCGACCTGACCACCGCCGGTATGCGCTCGCTACAGTTCCAGGGCTTCGGTGCCGGCATGGCCTATTATACCGATAACGCGGAGATACAGGAACTCTTTGGCGGAGACTTTTCCGTGCAGTTGTTCGTGAAGCCTGTGAGAGAAGAGATGGCCTCGAACAATCAGGACTATATAGTTTTCGATGCCGTGAACATATTCACCATCAGACTGTGGTACAACGCTGTCGATTCCACTTTCACGGTGGGAGGCTGGATGGGCGGCAACGAAAAGACACCATTCAAGATTAAGGCTACCGAATGGAGCCAGCTGACTTTCGTACATTCGCACGCTAACAAAAAGACCGATGTCTATGTAGCCACTGCCTCTGCCGACTCCATCCAAGAGGCTACCATCCTCTCCGGCAAACAGGTGGCTTGGACTGGCCTTGCACTGAATGCCAATACTGTTGCCATAGGTAATGGCAGTACGATGACAAACACTAACAATTACCGTGGCTACGTAGACGAGTTCCGCCTTTTTACCAAGGCCCTGACGAAGGATGAAATCAAGCAAAACTATAACCACCCGCTGGCAGGCAACGAGAACGGGCTGGCCATCTACTACCCCTTCGACGAGGGGCTGAAGAAACAAACCATATCCTACGACTACTCGAAGACCAACGGTGTGGCCAACGGACGCCATGCCCGGTGCGATGTGCCAGCCTTCTCATCGTCTGAACAGCCCAGCGAAGATCAGCTGTGTTTGATGAACTATACCGATAGCTTAGGCAACTACACCATCCGCGGCATCCACTTCCAGGGCGAGGGCACGGCCTACAGCGTCATTCCTGAATACACTATCCACGAGTTCTCGCCAGCGGCAAGGTCGTGCTTCGTCAGCATGTCATCGCTCGTACACAGCGGCATCGACTTCGATGACATCTCGTCATTCCCTGTTAGTGGCAAGGTTGTCTATTCCGGCACGAACTATCCCGTCGAGGATGTGTATTTCTACGTGGACGGCACGGTATGTACAAAGGACGGCCAGATGATTACGACAAACGAGAAGGGCGAGTATGAAATCAGCGTGCCCATCGGCAATCACTCTATCTCTATAGTGAAAGATGGCCACGTGTTTGTGAACAACGGTCGCTATCCCGCCGACCCGAACGGCACGGGTACCACCATAAACTTCGACAAGGAAATCAAGGGACTGGATTTCCGCGACACTACACTGGTGAACTTTACTGGTCGCGTGGTGGGCGGCGACATACAGGCCAGCAAACCCGTGGGCGGCGGTCTGAGCAAGAACAACATTGGTGTCAGCGAGCTGGTGCTCACTCCTATGCGCTCTGGCGTTAGCCTGAACGTGATAAAGTCGAGTGGTACAGCCGTAGATTATGAGAAGAACCCTGAGACCGTTCCTGTACTTTCGGACACCATCGCCATCGGAAGCACGTCTTGGCGTGGCGCAGGTGACGACGATAGCAACAAGATCTTTATCCATACCGACCCGTTAACAGGCGAGTTCTCGGCGCTTATACCCCCGATAGAGTATAATGTCAGCCCCATCAAACTGGTGGGCGGCAACCAGACCGAAGTGGGCGAGGCAACGACCGTGGACTTGAGTAACGCCAGGAAGGAGGCATACGACACGCTCTATGTGGGCATAAATGACTTCACGGTCTACAAGTATCACACCAAATTGGTGCAGGCGTATCATGCTACTCCTTCGTTTACCGTCAAGCAGAAGGACAGCAGCAATGGGGAGTTCGGCATCAGTAAGTACACGTACTCCGACGACGTTACCAAACAGGAGTTAGACATCTATTCCATCGATACTGACGGCAACGTCACCTACAACTATGGTGACGGCGGCAACGGCAACGGCCTGCCCCTCTTCATTCAGGAAGACCCGTACACGTTTGAACTGTACGGTTTCGAGCAATACGTCAATGTCGACAACAACGAGACCGACGAGGTGCCTCTGGCCGGCAGCACGGTGACCATCAACAATGCTCTCTCTGACATCCAGGCAGTCTATGCGGATAACGGCCAGCTCATTGAACTGGTGAGCAACCAACTGCAATTAGACAGCGCAGGGTACGCATCGTACTACTGGAAGGCTGGCAAGCCTAATATCACCCAGCCTTATTGGCGTACCATCACCATGACCTACGACATCAACGGACGACAGTACGACTGGCGGCCGGGCAATGACGTGGGTATGAAGGCCATCGTCCTGGGCAACCTTCCCACTGGCAACAACTTCGTCACCAGTGGTCCTGACAGGCTGCTCACCATATTGCGCGACCCTCCCGGAACGGGTTCGTCGGCTTCTTGGGAATATGGTACCGTGAATACCGTCACGACCAGCGAAGGTACCGTGTGGTCTGAGAATGCGGAGGCTGGTACAACCCTTCACTTTGGCGGTGATCTGGTTACATTCGAAGGTGTGGGAGCCGGCAAGATAACAACGCTCGATTCTGACGATGACCAAGTGATTTATGCACTCATACAGAACGAAGGCGAAAACTCTACCACTACGACAACGACCACCACAATCACACATTCCGTATCCACTTCCGACGATCCGGGATTTGTGGGAGCACAGGGCGATGTATTTATAGGCGTGGCCACGAACATCATCTTCGGCAATGCTCGTAACGTGGGATTGAAAAAGGACCAGGAAGGCAATTTCGACCTCGGGGTGAGGGAGACGCTGGTGACCGGCCTTGAGTTCAAGACGGCATTCAACTATACGCAGAATTACATCAAGAACTACCTCTTCCCCAATTACGAGAAGATGAAGCGCTCACTACTTACCCCTGCCACCGAGGCAGAGATAAAGAGCTTCAAGAACACCAAATCGCATCCCGTCTATCTGACCACCCTGTCGCCCGACGACGAGGACTATGGCAAAGATGGCACCTACGTTGGCTTCTGCCCAGGCAATGCCAACTTCACGGAAACGGACAACTTGACTGATATCATCAAGGAGGGTCTGGCGAACCACACGCTCTATGCCGACAGCATCAAATGGATAAACATGCAGATTGCTAACTGGAAGACCTATCTGGCCCTGAATGAACAAGAAAAGGTGGAAGCCTTCGAGAACCGTGACAACAGGATGAAAGTGGCGGCCAACGACAATTACTCGTTCGATGCCGGAAGCAGAGTGTCGCACTCGATAGAGAAAGAATCGGTACATGTAACGTCATGGGATGAGACCATTTCGGCAGGTCTGCTGCTCGAAAACGAGTTTGGTTTCAAATTTGACGGATTCGGCTTCGACATACATCTGCACAACGAGGCCACGGGCGGAAAGCATAACGTCGAGGAGCATGAAAACGACTCCATACAGTCGTATTCCTTCGAACTGGTAGAAGAAGGCAGCGATGCCATATCCGTTGATGTCTACCAGTATGGTGCCTACGGCCCCATCTTCCGCACACGAGGCGGACAGACCAGCAATCCCTACGAGGGTGAGGTGTGTACAGATTACTATAAGGTAAACAATGTGCGTCCCGTCATAATGGAGGCCACTATGCAGATAGAGGTGCCGACCATCAATGTCGATGTGCCTGTTGTCAGCGACATTCCCACCGGCTCAGCTGCCAACTACACGCTGCGCCTTGGCAATGAGAGCGAGATAGGCGAAGACGTGGCCTACAAGATCTTTGTACTCGACGAGACCAACCCCGACGGTGCACAGCTCAGCATCGACGGCAAGGTGCTCACCGAGGGACGCCTCATCAAGGTGCCCGGCAACCAGTCGCTCACCAAGACCCTGCAGCTCAGGCAGACTAATACCAGCATTTTGGACTACGAGGGCAATAAGAACACTGACCATGAGCTTTACGGCAAGGGCATCGGCATAGTCTTCGCATCCGAATCACAGCCAGAGGATATTGCCGACACCATCTTCATCAAAGCCTACTTCACACCTTCGTCGTCGCCCGTGACACTGGCATTGTCGAACAGAACAATGAATACGCAGACGGGAGGGAACCTCACTCTGACTATCAAGGACTTCGACCGCAACTACCACAACCTGAAGGCCTTCCGACTGCAATACAAGCAGCCGGGAGCCACAGACTGGACGCTGCTGCACGAGTATGTGCTCAACAGTGATGACATGGCAAGCAGCGACAACAGCGAACTGCTGCCCGCCACTGGAGCCAGCGTCAGCTACACGAAGCCCTTGACATCGTGGTCGGACGGTGACTACATCTTCCGCGTGGCATCTGTAGCCACCTACGGCAATAGTGAGGTCTATCGTTACAGCGACGAGGTGGCCTTGGTGAAGGACATGCAGCGTCCGCGTCCGTTGGGACAGCCAGAGCCTTCCGACGGTGTGCTCGATATTGGCGATGAACTGAGCATCCTGTTCAACGAGAACATCCTTAGAGGTGAACTGTCACCTGAAATCAACTTCCTCGTGACAGGCGTGCTCAACGGCGCAGAGGTGGCCCATGAAACGGCGCTCCGCTTAGATGGCAACGCCTCCGAGCGTAGCAATGCCCAAACCGAGGCCAACATCAACTTGGCCCATAAGGACTTCAGTATTGATACGTGGGTGAATATCACCGGCGCAGGCACGCTGTTGAGTCACGGGCAAAGCTCGAACAAACTGACTGTGGGCACCGATGCTGATGGCAAGCTGGTGGTGAAGATTGGCAATAACACCTATACTTCAACTAACAGCGTACCTACGGGCAAGTGGGCATTCCTGACGATGAACGTGACCGCCGACGGCAAACTGACCGCCACCGTGGCCTCTGCCGACGAGACCGTTTCGCTGTTCAGCAACAAGGAGGTGGCCGCATACGCCGGCAACGGCCCGCTGAGTGTCGGCTGCGGTGGTGCGGCTGCCATGCACGAGCTGCTGCTTTGGGACGAGGCCCATGACATGACGATAGCCCTGCTAAACCGCTCGAAGAACAAGAACCCGTCAACCCGCCACCTCATAGGCTATTGGAAGATGGACGAGGGCGAGGGCAAGAGCATCCGCGACTATGCCCGCAGCCGCAACATGACGATGCCTAACGAGTCATGGTATCTGAACAACGAGAACAAGGCCGTCACACTGGACGGTGAGCATTACGTCAGCATTGACGTTGCTTCGCTGCCCACCACCACTGCCGACGACTACGCCGTGGAGTTCTGGATGCGCGGCGGCGAGCAGACAGGTAGCACACAGCTCATGCAGATGGGCGACGTGGCCCTCTGGCTCAACGCCGATGGCGAACTACAGCTCACTGGCAAGGGTGCATTCAGCCAGACAGCGGAGACAAATTCTCAATTCTCAATTGTTAATACTCAATTGACCGACAATGCCTGGCACCACATCGCCCTGAACGTTCTGCGTCAGGGAGCCGCCGCCGTCTATGTCGATGGCGTGCGCAGACTGACCACCAACGCAGCCAACGTGGGAAATATCGTCACCAACAAACTGATTGTCGGTGCACGCCGTGTCTCGAATTATACGACAGATGATTCTAATCCGACCTACACCTACGACAAAGCATTCAAGGGCGAGATTGACGAGGTGCGCATCTGGGGAGCCACGATGACCGGCGACCAGCTCATCAAGAACCGCAAGGTTCGCTTCACCGGCACGGAGCCAGGACTCATTGCCTACTACCCCTTTGAGACCAAGACCACTGATGACTACAATCAGATTGTCACCGTCGGCACGCCCAAGGACCTCACCGAAAGCGGACTGTCGGCTGAAGTGAAGTCGCTTAGTTCTCAACTCTCAACTCTCAACTACACCGACGAGGCTCCCTCTCTCCGCACGAAGCCTGTTGAGACCAATGTCAGCTTCACCTTCACGGCCAGCAGTAATAAGATTGTCATTGACATTGACGAGGATCCTGCCACCATCGAGGGCTGCACGCTGAATTTCACCGTACGCAGTGTCCGCGACGAGAACGGCAACTACTCAGAGCCTGCTGTCTGGAGTGCCTTTGTCAACCGCAATGAGCTGGTTTGGGCCGACGATGCCATCAACGTGACTCAGCACGTGGAGACAGGCAGCAACGTCACCGCTACCATCGTGAACAAGGGCGGCAAGCAGCAGATGTGGACACTCGACGGAATGCCCTCGTGGCTGACAGCCAGCAGCGAGTATGGCACGACGAATCCGAGGAGCGAGACCACGGTGACATTCACCGTCAGCCCCGCAACGCCCATCGGCAAGTACGAGGAGACCGTCTACCTGAAGGGCAACGACGGCATCGAGACACCGCTCACCATCAGCGTGAAGGTGACGGGCGACGAACCCGCCTGGACTCTCAACCCCGCTGACTTCGACGAGTCAATGAACGTCATCGGCAACCTCTTCATACTTGACCAGATGAGCGAGGACGAGGACGACATGGTCGGAGCATTCATCAACAACGAGTGCCGCGGCGTGGCACATCCCGAATACGACGAGCGCTACGACAGCTACTTCGTGACGATGAACATCTACGGCAGCTCCGAAAAAGATATTGATGCCCAGGGCGATCCTCTGCCCATAGAGTTCAAGGCATACGACGCCTCAACGGGTATCATCTATCCGGTGGTGAAGACCTACGCGGTTAGCACCGAGGAGACGGTAATCGATTTCGTTGGCAATGAGCTGGTTGGCCGCTATGCCGCACCTATGAAACTTGCCGCCACCGACGAGGTGGAGCAGAACATCGATTTGGCACAGGGCTGGAACTGGATGTCGCTCGGCGTGAAGCCCGGCTCAAAGCCCGAAGACTTCACCTTGGAGACTGTCTACGAAAAGGCCGACGGAAGGGTGGAGTTCGTGAAGACCAAGGGCAAGATGGCTGAGTACATCGGCGGCGATTGGCTCATTGACGGTCTGACACAGATGAACAACAGCGAGATGTATGCCGTGCAGACCAACGAGGCATTCACGCTTAACGTCACCGGACACCGTGTGGACAGCAGCCAGGAGCCTATCAGCGTGGTCGAGGGATGGTCGTGGGTGGCCTACAACAGCCTCTCAGTGATGAGTCCCGCCGAGGCCCTCGCCGGCATGCAGCCGCAGGACGACGAGATTATCAAGGGCCAGCACGGAGTCGCCTACTACGACCGCTACGAGTGGAAGGGCAACCTGAAGCAGCTGACTCCCGGACAGGGCTACAAGATCCAGGGCAAGTTGGCACGCACCTTCACCTATCCCGTGAAGACTGCAACAGCCGGAGCACGCTCCTTTAACTCCTTTACCTCCTCATCTCCACAACTCCCCAACGCCTCAGCCTTCACTCCTGTTGACTACCACCTCTATCCGGGCAACATGGTGCTCGTCGCACAGCTTGTGCTCGACGGACAGCCTGTCGAGGGTGTTGAGTTAGGCATCTTCGCCGGCGAGGAGTGCCGCGAGGCCGCCTTCTCCGACGAGCGTGGATTGGTCATCACCACCATTCCGGGCGACAAGCCATGCGAGCTGAGCTTCAGGGTGAGCGACGGGAACTCGTCTGAGACCTACATGGCCTCTGTGACTGTCACCTACGAGAACGACGCTGTCATCGGAACGCCGAAGGCTCCGTTCATCATCGACCTCGGCGAGGCCACAGGCATCGTGCAGTTGGTTGCGACTGAGTCGCAACAGACCGGGCAGGTCTTCGACATGCAGGGCCGCAAGGTTGAGCTGAACGACCAGGGACGCAAGCTCCGCAAGGGCGTCTACATCGTCAACGGACAGAAGACGGTGAAGTAAACCGGGAAAAAGACATTAATTTCGTTTAATATGAAACTAAATATGAAGAACAGAAATCTATTTCTTACGCTGGCGTTCCTGCTCACCGCAGGCGCCAGCTTTGTGTGTTCCCCGCTCCACGCCACCAAGTACACCGACCCGTTCGGCAAGGTGAACGACTCCGAGTACCAGTACACCATGAACATCACCGGCTATGTGCGCTACATAAAGCTGGCTGAGGGAGAGTGGGTTCCGGCCAAC
>CAJOEC010000056.1 GCA_905233425.1 uncultured Prevotella sp.
CCGAAACGAGGTGACCCAAAACGGCCCCTTGGCCGATTGCAAACAGCTCATTTATAAGTAGATGACTTTTTCTTTACAAAATTCTGCGGAAAACAGGTGAAAGCGGCAGAGCCGAGCGCTGGTGATCATTTCGAAATAATTGATTCACTTTGCAAACGAAATATGGTTGAAAGATGTCAAATGTATGAAGTCTGAGGGCTGATGTGAAATATAATTTGTAACTTTGAAAACAGAATATGAATATGGCAGAAGATAAAGGACAAATACTATTATATCAGACTCCAGATGGGGAGTCACGCATTGAGGTGAGGCTGCAAAACGAGACTGTGTGGCTCAGCCTTGACCAGATGGCGAATCTCGATATGATTATCAGCGTAGGTTATCGCGTCCATTCCTATCGCGGTGTTCAGTTCCGCATGTGGGCTACACGGGTGTTGAAAGAGTACATCGTGAAAGGTTTTGCATTGAACGATGACCTGCTGAAACGTGCTGGTGGCGGGACTTCCTACGTATATCCAGAACAGAAGTAATTGACGGATAAGGGAGGTGAGAAGAAACAATTTTGACTACTGTTACTACAGTCTGCACGTCAATCCCAACTTGGTTTCGAAGGTGTTGGCATGCACCGTGTCGTAGTACTTGTAGAAAGTGCGGCGCGAGTAGTAGGCTCCCGACAATGATATAGACCACTGGCGGGCGAGGTGCATCTCCAAGACGGGG
This sequence comes from uncultured Prevotella sp., assembly GCA_905233425.1. GTDB lineage: Bacteria > Bacteroidota > Bacteroidia > Bacteroidales > Bacteroidaceae > Prevotella. Next base: position 721 of record CAJOEC010000056.1, read on the forward strand.
TTGATGACGAAGAGCATGGCGTTGCTGCGGTCGCCCTGGACATTGAGGTAGTGGAGGTCTTCAACGTTTGCGAAGCCGTTCTCGATGTCCTCCTGGTTGTAGCCTTTCCACGTGTAGATGCGGAAGTACTTGGCGTTGAGCAGCAATCGTCCGAACTTGCCGAAGTCGAGCTGTGTCTTCGACTTAACGCTGAATCCGCTGCCCATGTTGTAGTCGCGCTCGATGACGTTGAAATAGTCGCTCTTAGTACCTCCGAGCAGTATGCCGCTCACGAACACTCGCTGCTCCAGTTTCGACAGCGCGCCCATCTGTGGCAGCGAGAAGATGAAGCCGGGGCCGAAGCCTGCGGCCTCGCTGATGCGGTAGGGAGTGAGTTCCGAGCCGTCCTCGATGGGCTTTGCGTCGTAGTAGTTGAAGTGCTGGTAGATGCCGAACTCGCCCGTCATGTCCTTCTTGTCGAGAATCGGCGTGCTCCACAAACGGCCCACAATGTTCAGTGTGTTGACCAACGGCTGTCCGCCGCCGAAGGCGATGTTCGCCTCCACGTCGAAGAAGTCGTAGGGCGTGGTGTGCTTCTCGCCGTCGACGGGAGTACCATACATCAGCGTCAGATTGACGTAGGGTGCGTGGACTCCACGGAATAGTGCACCGTCGTCGGCCAGATAGCGCCATCCCACCGAAGCCGAGACATCGACAGGCGACTCCTCGTAGTCGTGATAGCGGTAGTGGTCGCGTCGCACGCGCCACGCATCGCCGGTACAGATGCGGTGCAGCCCCTGTATGGGGTTGACGATGGCAGCCCCGGCCTCGCGCAGGAAGCGCTTGAAGCCCCGTGTGCGGTCGTCGAGGAATGTCTGGCTCAGGCGGTGTGTCATCTCACCGATGGCCATGCCTCCGCATGTCGTGGCAATTATGTCGTTGATGGCCGGCGGCTCGGTCTCGCCCAGGAACTCCCACATGGCCGAGCCTCCAAGAGCGTAGGGTGCCGACTCCCAGAATGTCAGTCCGTTGGTGCGTGCCGCGTTGAAGTAGAGGTTGCCGTGGTAGGGGTGTGCGAAGAGGTTGGTGATGAAGAAGTCGTTGTCCCACACCATGCCGTCGGTGAAGTTGCGCTTGATGGTGCGCAACGTGGTCTGTGCGAAGTCTGAGTTGAGGGCGTAGCGGTCGAAGAGCTGCACGCCGACGTTGATGCCCGTCACCTCGGCGGCGGCCAGCCAGTAGCGTTTCTTCACGGGCAGAGCCATAGTCGAGTCGGACACCACGAAAGAATGGCGCTTCTCGTCAAATGCCCTTTTCCACGTGTCGTGCTGGTTGCGTGGCTGCCGCAATGTCAGTCCCAGCTCCACAAGCGGTCGGTTGCGGTAGGTCTCGTTGCGGTCGTAATAGCGTGTGAGTCCCCATCCAGCCGAGGCGAAAGCCCCCCACTTGTCGTTAAACCTGTAGTCGGCGTTGATGCGCGCCTGGAGCGAGTAGAGACGCTCGGGCTTCTCGCTGTTGTTCTTCGAGAATGTCTCCACGTGGTAGTAGCCAACGTCGCCGCTGAGACTCCATTTCGGCGACAGCTGCACGTACTGGCCCAGACGGTAGAACACGGCGCCAGAGAATTTCGAATCGAGGCCCATGAAGTGGGTTCCCACGCCCCAGATGTTGTATGTGCTCTTGTTGCGGTAGCGGAAGGCGATGTTCGCCTTTGTCGACGAACCTCCATAGAGCATCAAGTCGATGTCGGTCGTGGGGTTGATATTGACGAGACCAAGCTTGTGGCCGATGCTGTCGTAGGACACGTTGACGAGACCCACCTGCCACCCCTTTGGGCGTCTGCGCGCAATGTTGAGCACTCCTATCTGTGCGCCGTTGAGCGAGTCGGTATAGTTGATTGCGCCCAACTGGCATCCGCGCATCATAGACTCCGAGACGTTAAGCAATGCCGAGAGCTGCAGTCCGCCATCCATGCCCATGGTGACGTTGCTGATGCTGCTGAGCTGCAGGCCGTTGAAGGTATGGGCAGCCGTGTTCGACATGCCCGACAGCTGCAGGCCGTGCCCGCCGTCGGCAGCGACAGAGGAGATGACACCGAACTGTATGCTCTTCACTGAGTCCTGAATACTGACAATGCCTACCGGGCTTTTCTGTGCATGGAGGCCGACAGCAGCCATGGTGGCGGCTGCGACAAGGGTTGCAATTCTCTTCATACCGTGATCATATTGGCTCTCGTCTTACAATGTGTAGAATTTGACACCGAGTGAGAGTCCGAGGATGTCGCCGACGGATACGTCCTGCCCCTGGAACAGAGAACGGATGTAGAGGTCGCATGTCCCTACCTCATAGAAGAATGAGATGCGGTTGTGCCGCTTGCGCTTATTCTCTGCAATCTTGAGCATGACACGCTGGCCGAGGGCTAAATTGAGGCGGAACTTGGTTGACATGAACTCATAGTACTTATCGGGATAGCGGCTGGGCTGTGACTTCCAGAACTCATGGCCATAGACAGTATTGAGGTAGAGGCTCGCTGTCAGAGGCTCGAACTTCCAGTGCCACTTTTCCTCAGCCGAATTGGGGTTGAGTTCGATGCGCCAAGGGATGTAGTTGACTTTCAGGGTCGTAGTCAGCTTACCACGCGAGGAGTCGTGACGGGGGATATAGCCAAAGAGCAGGTCTGTCTCCCATTTTCTGGTCTTCCCGTAGCTCCAGCCGATGCCCGCCGACAGTACTCCCATGTTGCCGGCGTTCTGGATAAGGTAATGAGTCGGTATGAGTGAAGCCCATACCTTCTGCTTGCGCTGCAAGTTCCTTTCGTACCTACTCTCATTGTCCTGTTGCACATTGATGCTGTCAATGCCCGACGTAGTGTCGGCTACCTGTAGCCTTTCAGCCATGACTGGGACTGCACAGGCCAGTAATACTATACTAATAACGAATTTGTTCAATTTCATAGCCTTCGGGGGTAATAGTCATTATACGGTAATTGCGGTGCTGGGCGCAGTCGATGCCATAGAACATCAGACCGTCGCCGTAGATGTCAGAAACGGTGTCGTCGTGATTGTGTCCGTAGACACAACACATCAGACCTGGGGCGAAATCGAGGTAGCGTCGGAATGCCTTGCACACATTATTATTAAACTGGTCGCTGTAAGGAGGGGCATGCATGACAAGCACGGTGCGGTCGAACTTGTCGGTGTCCTTAGTAAACTGCTCTTCCAGATAGTCGAAGTTAGGCACTGCTGCCAGATAGTCGTACTCGGTGGCATTGGTGTTGAGGCAGATGAACTTCACCCGTCCTGCAATGAAGGAGAAGTCGAAAGGTCCATACATCACTTCGTAGGTCTGGTCGCCGGTGCCGAGGAAGTCGTGGTTGCCAATGAGTGCGACAAACGGATAGTTGAGACCCTGGAGGATGTCGCGTGACCATTCGAACTCGTCACCAGTGGCAGTATCTGTCAGGTCGCCGCAATGCACGACGAAGTCGATGTTCTTCCTGCTGTTCACGTCGGCCACCTGATCCTTCGCGTCGGCGAGCCACAGGTGTGTGTCGCTGATGAAGGCGATGCGCAAGGTGTCCCTGTTTGCAAATTTACTCTCAATGACGGCCATCTGTTTGGCATTGATGTCGCTCTCGCCCTTGACGTTCACATCGTAGGGATGGATGTCGAATAAGCCTCCACTACACGACATGAGCAGGACGGTGGTGGTTAATAACAGATACTTTTTCATGATTGTTTCTTGTTGTTCAGTTTGTTGGGAATGGTTGTCTGGAAATCCTTCAGCACCGTTATGATTTCGGCAGGGTCGTCGGTGAGGGTGAGGAGGAGGTTCTTATAGCGGCCTTTCTCTTCCATCTGCTGAATCATCGGGTAGACGGGCACGTCGTCGGTCCAGAAGCTGCGGCCCATGAAGATCATGGGGCTGGCGAAACCGAAGGAGAGGTAGTGGTTCTGCACCGCGTTCTGGAAGATCTCCTGCAAGGTACCTGCGCTGCCGGGCGTGTAGATGATGCCGCCGAAGGCGACGGTGAGGATGGTGTCCTCGCGCACGCTGTTGACGAAGTACTTGGCAATGTGGGTGGCGAAGGGCGTGGACGGCTCATGGCCATAGAGCCAGGTGGGGATGCCGAGGCTGACATACTGCGTCTGCGGGTAGCGGCGCATCACGTCTAAGGCCGACGACACCCACGCCCTGTCCTTGAACGACGTGGCAGCGGCGGCGAGCGTGGCGATGGCCTCGCGGGCCTCGTCGTCGGTGCGTCCGGCCATCCAGGCGCCGAGGTGGGTGGCCTCCATGGCTCCGGGACCTCCGCCGCTCACCATGAAGAAGCCGTCCTCGGTGAGGTGTTTGCTCAACATGACCACGGTGGCGAACATGGGGTCGGTGCGCAGGATGGCATGGCCGCCCATGATGCCGATGCAGCGGCGTGGGTCGTGGTTGGTGAGGAACGACTTCAGCGCGACGTGGATGCCGTGGTCGTGGAACGTGCGGGCCACCGACTCCTCCATCTCCCTGGCAATCTTGCCGTGGGCGATGAAATGCTGGTAGACGCGACTGTCGTAGCAGTTGGCAAACGACTCCCGATCTTCGGCCTCGTCGGTCGACGGTACGTAGCCTCGATAAAGCTCCTCGGCGTTGTAGAGCCGATCGTGGCGGAGCACCTGGTAGGGAACGGCCTTCATCCATTCGAGGAGGCAGTCCACTTTGTCATAGTCTGGGTTGGAAATCATGATGGTTGTTGATTAGTTATTACTGCCCCGTGGCATGACGGTACTCTAACTGTTTGGTCTGGAAGTTTGCGAAGGCGTCGGTGTAGCGGTCGCGGGCCTGCTGGTACTGCTGCTGGGCAAGGAGCAGGTCGCTCATCTTCGTGCTGCCTACGCGGTAGTAGTCCTTGTTCAGACGCAGGTTCTCCTCGGCCTGGGCGATGGCATCGTGGGCTATCTGGAGCTTCTTGTGACTTGTCTCGACGGCGGCCCAGGCGTTGTTCATGCGGATGACGAGCTTCTCGCCGTTGTCCTGCATCTGCTCCTTGGCGTCGGCGAGGGCAAGGTTCTGCTTCTTGATGTTGTGGGAACCTCCCCACCATCCGCTGATGGGCACGTGGACGGTGGCGAAGATCATGGCGTTGGTGTTCTTGCCCCAGAAGTCGTTGTAGCTGTAACTGGCTCCGACGCCCACCGACGGCAGGTTCTTGCCTACGGCCATGGCGTGCTGGAGGTGGTGGCTCTCGACGTTCTTCTCCAAAAGGCGGTACTGGGGCGTGGCGGCGAGGGCTGACTGGTGGTCCTGACGGAGGGCGATGGGCAGGGCGGGGACGTTGGTGCCACCCGAAGCTAATGCCTCGGGCACGGTGACGTCGAGGGTTTCGTCAGGCTTGCCGACGTGCTGGGCCAAAAGCTGTGCGACGGTGGCGAGGCCGTTCTCGATCTCGAGCTGGGTGCTCTCCACCTCGCCTTTGCGCAGCTGCACCTGAAGGAGGTCGTTGCGGTTGACGGCACCGACGCGCACCATGTTCGTCACGTCTTTCTCCAACTGCTCCAGCATGTCGTGGATGGCGGCGATGGTCTGTAGCTTCTCCTTCAGCGAGACCATCTTCCAGTAGTACTCCTCGGTGGTCAGCTCCACCTGGTCCTCGGAGGCTTCCAACTGCAGTTCGCTGGCCTCAATGCCGACCTTCGCCAGCTTGTTGCCATTGATGATCTGGCCACCCATGAAGACGGGCTGCAGGGCCGAGATGGAGCCGTAGATACCCTTCTTCATCAGGCTGATGTTGGCGGGAATAAGATTTTGCGGAACCATGGCGGCAATAGCGTCGGGCAGTTCAATGTCGATGTCAATCATGGGCTTGTTGTTCTGGAATCCGAGGCCCGTGGCCGACAGCTGGGGGAAGAACTTGGTGAAGGCTTCGCTCTTCACCTCCTTCGACTGATTGATGGCGTTGCGGGCAGAGCGGAGGGCATAGTTGTTCTCGACGGCGAGCTGCTTCAGCTGGTCGAGGGTATAAGTAGACCCTCCCCCCTGCCCCTCCCTGTGAGGGAGGGGAGTAGTTACCTGGCTAAACACAGGGAAACACCATGTTAATAGGATAAATGACAATATAATCTTTTTCATCTTTGAACTTTTTATTGTTATACTTTTCAGTGGGATAGTCTATCTACTCCCCTCCCTCCAGAGAGGGGCTGGGGGTGGGTCTTTCGCTTATCCCCATCACCTTCCAGTAGGCTATAGGCATGATGGTGAGGATGAAGAACATGGTGATGAGGGCGCCATAGCAGATGACGCATCCCATGGGCGACCACAGGCCGGAGCCTCCGAACACCATGGGCACCACACCCATCGAGGCGGCTGCAGAGGTGAGGAAGATGGGACGCATACGGCGCTCGGCAGCCACGTGGATGGCTTCCTTCAATGAGAGGTGCTCCAGCTCCTTCACCTCCGCCGCGTAGTCGAAGAGTATGACGCCGTTGCGCACCAGTATTCCCATCAGCGACACGAAGCCGAGGACGGCGGTCAAAGATACGGGCACGCCGCCGAGGAGGATACCCATTGCCGTGCCGAAGACGCACAGCGACAGGCACACCATGATGAGCACGGCCTCGCTGACACTCTTGAAGTGCCACAGCAGCACGAAGAAGATGATGGCAATCGAGATGATCAGGGCACCGATAATCAACGGAGTGGTCTCGTTGTCGTCTTCATACTGACCGCCGATCTCCATCTGCATGCCTTCGGGCAGCTGGAAACTCTTCAGGAACTCCATGATATCATTGGTGACGAAGCCTACGTTCTTGTCGCGGGCCACCTCGGCCTGCACCGTCACGGTGCGCAGACCGTTGCGGTGGCAAATCTGACCGTACTGCCAGGAGGGAACAATCTCAGCAAACTGACGCAGGGGGACGCTGGGTTGCGTCTCACCGCTCGATGCGATACTGAAGAGGGTGCTGGCAGAGGTGGGGATCATGGCGCTGAAGCCGATGGGAATCAGCTCGTCCATGACATCCTGTTTCGTAGCCTGGTCGGCGTTGTCGGTCTTCATCTTCACCTGAATGTCGTAGTCGCCCTCCCAGGCGGTGCTCACGGGGAATCCCTCGCCATAGCGGAAAGCCATCTGCAACTCAACGTCCTCATTGGTGATACCCAGACGCGAGGCTTTCTCGTCGTCAATCTTGATACGTGTCGTCGATAGCGGCTCCAGCATGTTGCTGCGCACCAACATCAGTTCGGGTCTCTGGCGGAAAATGCCCACCAGACTGTCGCTGTACTGAGCCAGCTGCTCCAGGTTGTCGCTCTTCAAGCGCACTTCTATGGGCACGCCGACCGACGAATAGCTCAACTGCTTGATCTTGACGTAGGCCTCAGGGAAATAGTTCGTATAGGCATCGGTACATTCATCCACCAAGCGTTCGGTGGTCTTGTTGTCCTTGGTGTTCACAATGAACTGGGCATAGTTCTCACCGGCTATCTGCGGAGCGTAGGCCGTATGGAATCGCGGCGAGGCACAGCCCTTGAACGAGGCGATGCTCACAACGCCATCTTTCTTGGCAATCATGTGCTCCAAGGAGTCGGCCACGACTGCGGTGCGCTCAATGCCGGTACCCGTGGGCAGGTAGATCTCTACAGCAAACTGGTTACGGTCGGCGTAGGGCATCATGCGCTGCGGCAGCTGGGCGAAAATCCAGGCGCCTATAATCACGCTGGCCACACCGCCGGCAATGGTCAGCCAGGGATGATCGAAACACTTGGCCAGTAGCTTCCGGTAGTACTTGTCGAGCACGTCGAGCAGGTTGAAAGGCTTCTTAGCCCCACCCCCGGCCCCTCCCGCAGGGGGGAGGGGAGTGGTTACACTTTTCCCTTCATTCTGCGTTTGAGAGTATATACTCCCCTCCCCTCCGCGGGAGGGGTCGGGGGTGGGGCTTCCCATGGGCTTGCGGATGAAGAAGTACTGCAGGATGGGCAGCAGTGTCTGGGCAATAATCATCGAGGCGAAGAGCACGATGGAGATGGCCCAGGGGAAGGAGAGGAGGAAGTCGTGGAACTGTCCCGTCATCACGATGAGGAAGGGGAAGAACGTCACCGAAATACAGAGTGTGGCGGTGAAGATGGACTTCAGGAAGTGGACGGTGGCATCAATCGAAGCCTGCCAGCGCGTCTTGCCCTCGGCCATCATCTCCAAATAGGAGTCGATAATCACGATGGAGTCATCGACTATCATGCCTAAGGTCACAATCAGGGCGGCCAGCGTCACCGTATTCAGCTCGATGTCGAACATATAGAACAGACCTAAGGAGACAAAGATGGTGATGGGCATCGTTCCGGCAGCCACGGCGGCCACACGGAACGGCATGATCAGCACCACCACAAGGATGACCGTGAAGATGGCTATCATCAGCTCGTGGAGGAAATTCTCGATGCTGTCGTCAACCACCTTGGCCTGGTCGGTGATAGCGTTCAGCTGCACGTCGTCGGGGATGTGCTGCTTAAAGTTGGCCAGTTTCTCTTTAATGGCCTTACCCATGCTCGACACGTCCTGTCCCTTCTTGATTTCCACCGACAGCAGGATGCAGCGCGTTCCGTTGTTGGTGATGTAAGACTTGGGCTGCGGATATTCGCGCTTCACCGTAGCCACATCCTTCAGGCGGATAATATTCCCGGCATCGTCGGTATAGATGACAGTGTTCTCCACATCGTAGATCTTGTTCAACGCATGATCGACATAGATAGGCGACTTGTAGCCGTCGTTCTTCACGCGGCCGGCAGTGGTGACAAATCCTTTGCCTCGCAGCAGCTGGGCGATGGTGAGATAGCTGATGCCGTAGTGCGACAGCTTGTCGCTGTTCAGGTAGATGCTGATCTGGTCGTGCTGCATTCCGAATACCGTCATCTTACCCACGCTGGGAATCATACGCAGCGAGTCAATCAGCGAGTTCATGTAGTCGTTCAACTCGCGGTAGGTCTTCTCGTCCGACTCCATAGCCAACAGCAGGGCCGAGGTGTCACCGAAATCATCGTTCACCTGGATGGCCAGCACACCGTCGGGCAGTTCGTCCTTGAATCCCTGTACGCCGTGCTTGAACTTCGACCAGAACTCGTCCTTATTGGTCAGCTCGTCATTCAATTCCACCTGGATGATGCTCAAGCCGTCCTTCGAGTACGATATGGTCTTTTCTTTCTTCACCTCTTTATAGGTAAAGATGTATTTCTCCAACGGCTTCGTCACCTGCTCCTCCATCTCCTGAGACGTCACACCGGGATAGACGGCGACGACGATGCCCTGGCGGATGGTGAAGTCGGGGAACTCGTTCTTATTGATGTTCGCGAGGCCATAGATGCCCAGAGCCACCAAGCAGCTCACGAGCAGTATTATAATCTGCCGGTAGTGCATCGACCACTCCTGAAGACTCATCTTTTTTTCTTTCTCTTCCATATTCTCTTTTTGTTTTTTAGAAATACAGAGAAAAACAAGAAAAACCGAGAAAAACGAGAATAATGGTTTTTATCTGTTTTTGTTGTTTTTATCTGTTTTACTAAAACATCGTTTCCTAATTCTTAACTACTTCAACTTTCATCCCGTTGCTCACCTTCTGCTGTCCGGCCACGATGAGCTGGTCGCCGTCGCTCAAGCCGCCGCTAACCTGTGCACCCTGGGCCGTCTCACCGCTGATGATGATTTCGCGCTTCACGGCCTTGTCGCCGTTGACCACCCAGACGAATGTCTTGTTGTCGCTGTCAAGCTGCACCAGGTTGGCGGGGATGAACACGCCCATTGTGCCTTGCATGTAGTTGGTGAACGCCTGGCAGATCATGCCGGGCAGCAGCTGGCCATCGTAATTCTGAATGGTGGCCTTCACCTCGTAGGTGCGTGAGCGAGGATCGGCACTCACCCCGCGCTCCGTGACTTTTCCTGAAAACTCGCGGTTGCCTAATGCTGGCACGATGATCTTCATCGACGAGCCTTTCTGTATGCGCTGTACGTCATCCTCGGGCACGCTGATCTTCACCTTCACCGACGCGATGTTCACCAGCTTCACGATGGACAAACCAGGAGCCGCATTCTCTCCTATTTCGGCGTTCTTCATGGAGATATAGCCGCTGAAGGGGGCATATAGCTTCGTGTCAGCCAGCGACTTCTTGGCCATGGCCTCAGATGCCGTTGCCGACTTCAACTGGTTCTCAATCTGTATCCACTGCATCTCGGGCAGCGAACCGCCGTCGTGCAGCTCCTTCATGCGGTTGTAGGTGTCCTGCGCCTGCTCCAAAGCGGTCTTGCTGATGGTATAGGCGTTCTGCATCGTCGTCGGGTCAAGCTCTGCTATCAGCTGCCCCTGGCGAACGGTCTGACCTTCGCTGACATAAATCCGTTTGATAGTACCTGTACCGGCAAACGACAGCGACACGCCGCTTTGCTCCTCGATAGTTCCCGAGAAGCCCTGCTCGCCGTTCACGGCTTCAGCCTGTATCTCCTGCACCTTCACTCTCACCGTCTGCTCCGCAGCGGTCTCTTTCTTCTCTCCACAGCCGCACAGCGCTGTCAGCACCATCGCAGCCATCAAAGTCTTTACAGTTTTCATTTTTGTTTGTATTTATACCTTATTATTATATATGTTTATTGTATTGTCAAGCGACCGGTGACGCGGAGGTACTCCGTCTCGTAGATGCGGAGCTGGGTCTGGGCCTCGATGAGGTTGCTGTGGGCCTGCTGCCACTGGCTCTGGGCATCGAGGAGGTCGGTCATAGTCGCCATTTGGTTGTCATAGCGGAGGCGCATGTTGCGGAGGTTCTCGTCGGCTTGCTGACGGCCAATCGTTGCGGTCTCGACCATACGCTGAGCGTCGGTGACGTTCTGGACAGCACGGCGCACTTCGACGCGCATGCTGCGCTCTAACTGTTGCAACTGCAACTGTGAGTCGCTGAGACTGAGCTTCGCCTTCTTTACCTTCTTAAACTCGGCACCCCAGTGGAAGATGGGCAGCTTCAAGGCCAGCATGGCGTATGGGCTGCCTCCCCTGATGGTGTGGTTATAATCCAGCGACTTGCCATTAGGCAGGTTCAGCTCGCCCTTCAGCTTCAGATTGTCGTGGTAGGAGTAACTGCCTATGAGTGCCAAGGTGGGCAGATAGTTGGAGCGCTCCTTCTTCACCAGTACCTCGCTGGCTTTCACCTGCTGCTGAAGCAGAAGGAGGTCGGGGCGAGTGGAGAAGTCCTCACTGAGAAGCAGACCCTCCCCCGGCCCCTCCCTGTGAGGGAGGGGAGTAGTTACTTGGATGAATGCCGTGTCGGTAGGGATAATGGTCTGCTCGAAGTCTGTGCCGATGATGTTTGCCATGGCAAGACCGCAGAGTTGTTCGCCGTTACGGGCCTTCTGCAACTGGTAGCTGACCTCGTTCTGCTTGGTAGTGATGCGCAGGAGGTCGTTGTCGGTGGCCATGTCGGCACGAACGCTGAGCTGCACCTTGTCGTGGAGGCTCTCCATCTGGCGGGCGTAGGCCTCGAGCATCTGCACTTTCGCGCGGACGGCGATGAGCTGGTAGTAGGCGTTGTCCACGTCAGCGATAATCTGCATCTCGGTCTTGCGGCGCTGCTCCTCGCTGACCTTCTGTCCGATGGCGGCAAGGCGGTTGGCGGCCGTCAGTTGTCCACCGGCATAGAGCGGCAGTGTGACATTGATGCCGGCAAGGTAGGTGCCGCGTGTCTGAAGTTGCAGACCGAGGACGTCACCTATATCCAGCAGGTCTTGGTTCTGCAGCTGGATCATCGTAAAGGATCCGTCCACCTTGGGCAAATACTGGGCAAAGGCTATCTGGCGGTCGAGCTTCGCCTTCGCAACGGCATTGTTGGCTGTCGTGACTTGCTCGTTGTTCTGTAGGGCGAGGCGGCGGCAGTCGGAGAGGGACAAGGAAGCCCCACCTGGCAAGCCCTGCAAACCCTGTAGACCCTCCCCCGACCCCTCCCTGTGAGGGAGGGGAGTGGTTACTTGGCTAAACGCGGACAAGCTTAGTGTAAATAGAATTGCTAATGTGCTATATTTCTTCATTGTTATATTTTTATCGTCCATTTATATTGATTGAAGAGTGCAATTACTCCCCTCCCTCACAGGGAGGGGCCGGGGGTGGGTCTGCTGGGGTAGTTCTACTTTTTTATGTGGAAGAACGTGGTGTAGAGGATAGGCAGGAAGACGAGGGTGATGATGGTGCCCATGGCGAGACCCGACATGATGCTGACGGCCATGGAGCCGTACATCGGGTCGCCCATCAGCGGGGCCATGCCGAGGATGGTGGTCAGCGAGGCCATCATCACAGGCGTGGTGCGGGAAGCGGTGGCGTTCAGCACGGCCTGGTAGGGGTTCTGCTTCTCCTCGCGCTGCAGGCGGTTTATCTCGTCGACGAGCACGATTCCGTTCTTCGTCATCATGCCCACGAGACCCATCACGCCGAGGATGGCGATGAAGGTGAACGGCATGTTGACGGTGAGCAGGGCTGGCACGATGCCGCAGATGATGAACGGCAGGCAGCAGACGATGAGCAGCACCTGCTTCCAGCTGTTGAACAGCAGGAGCATGATGACGAGGATGAAGAAGAAGGCGACGGGGAAGAGCATGAGCAGCGAGCCGGCTGCCTCGCCGCTGCTGCCACCCTCACCCTGCCAGCTCATGGAATAGCCCGGCGGCAGGGCGATAGCCTCTATCTGCTCGCGGATGTCCTTCTCCACGCTGCCCGGCGTGGCATCCTCGTTGGTCGGGTCGGGATCGCACTCGGCCTCGATGGTGCGCTGTCCGTTCTTGCGCACCACATAGCCTTCCTCCCACACCATCTCCATCTTCTCGGCGACGGTGCTGAGGGGCAAGCTGCTGAGCATCTTGTTCTCCATGTCCTCGACGCTGGTGGTGCCCCTGACGAGGCCCTTCACGTCCTCGTTGTCGATGTTAAGGTTGAGGTCGCTCCACACGGGGATGTGCGGCAGGTCCATGATGGCCGAGCCGTCCTCGTTGCGCACCTGCATCTGCACGATGACCGTCTTGTCCTGGTCGTAGATGACGCCCACGGGCATGCCGTCGGTCGAGGCGAGCAGGGAGTTGGCCACATTGCCCCGGTTCAGTCCGCTGCGCATGGCGTCGGCCTGGATATAGTCGGCCACGAGGGTCTTGCCCTTCGGATGCCAGTTGTTCTGCACGGAGTAGGTATCGACGAACTTCGAGCCGCGCATGATGGCCTCGGCCTGATTGGCCAACTGCCGCAGCACCGACGGGTCGGGACCTTGGAACTGCACCTCGACTGTGTGCGTGCTGCCGATGCTGAAGTTATAGTTCCGGAAACGGATGTAGGCGTCGGGATGGGCGGCGCGCAGCTGGGGTCGCAGTTCGGCGATGGCCGCCTTCATGGTCTTGAAGTCCTTGCAATCGACGATGAGCTCGCCGTAGTGCTCGCCGCCGCTGTTCATCGGGCGCACCAGGCTGTAGCGCACGGGCGAGGAGCCCATGGCGGCAGCCACGCGGTCCACCTTCTCGTTACTGAGCACCTCCTGGCTCAGCTGCAGCAGGTCGGCGCGTGTGCGGTCGGGGCTGGTCTGCGGGGGCAGGTAATACTCGATGACGAACTGCCCGTAGTCGAAGTCGGGGAAGAACACGTTGCGCACCTTCGTAAAGCCCCAGCCGCAGAGCACGAGCAGGGCCACGGCGCAGACGATGGTCAGCTTCTTGAAGTCGATGAGCTTGGCGATGAGGCCTCGGATGGCACGTTGCAGACCGTTCTCCTTACCGTCGTCGCCCTCCTTTTGCTTAGAGCGGAGCGGCAGCCACGCGGCCACGCACGCCGGCACCTGCACCATGGCGAGCACCCACGAGGCGAGCAGCGAGATGCAGAGCACGAGGAACAGGTCGCGGCAGTACTCGCCCGCCGTGTTCGGCGAGAGGTACGTCGGGAAGAACGTCAGCACGGCGATGACCGTGGCGCCGAGCATGGGCAGCGCCGAATTGTTCACAATATTATATAGGTAGGACTTCGGCCCCAGCCCCTTCTTCTTGTCGGCCAGGATGCCGTCGAGAATCACGATGGCGTTATCCACAAGCATACCCATCGCCACGATGAAGGCACCGAGCGAGATGCGCTGCAGCGTGCTGCCCGCAAGCAGCAGGATGGGGAACGACACGGCGATGCTGAGCACCAGGCTCGTGCCGATGATCATGCCGCCACGGAAGCCGTACATGAACATAAGGACGATGATGACGATGAGCACCGACTCTAAGAGGTTGACCATGAAGCCGCTGATGGCGGAGTTCACCTGGTCGGGCTGGAAGAAAATCTTCTCCGTGGCGAAGCCCACAGGCACGCGCTGCATCACCTCGGTCATCTTCTCATCGACAGCCTTGCCCACGTCGGGCACGATGACACCGTCGTTGCACGTCAGGCAGATGCCTAAGGCAGGCTTGCCGTTGAGAAAGAATCCGCCCGTCTGCGGCTCCTTGTAGCCGCGCTCCACGGTGGCGATGTCGCCGAGGCGCATCAGCTTGCCGCCGGTAGTGCGGATATAGAGGTCGGCAATGTCCTGCTCGTCCTCCAGGGCGTTGTTCACGCGCAGCTCATAGCGGTCGTCGCCGCTGGTATATTTGCCGCCGTTCACGGTCTTGCCCGCGCTCTGCAGGCCCAGCATCACCTGCGTCGGTATGATGCCGTTGCGTGCCAGCTTGTCCTTCGACAGGATGATGTTGATGACCTCGCTGCGCGTGCCGATGATATTCACGCGCTTCACGCCCTTCACCGTGAGCAGCTCGCGGCGAATCAGCTTGGCGTAGCGCTCCAGCTCGGCGTAGGTGTAGCCCTCGCCGGTGAAAGCGTAGAACAGGCCATAGACATCGAGCATGTCGTCGATGACGATGGGGTTGTAGCAGCCCGACGGCAGTTTCGTCTGCACGTCGTTGGCCTTGCGGCGCAGCTGGTCGAAGTGCTGCTCCATCTCCGACATCATCACCTCGTTGGCGAACTTCACGCTAATGACGGCCATGCCCGTCTGGCAGGTCGATTCCAGGCTCTTGATGTCGGGCAGCGTGCGCAGTTCGTCCTCCATCACCTGCACGGCCTTCAGCTCCACCTCATGAGCCGACGCGCCGGGATAGACCAGCACCACCGACGCCTGCTTCACGGCCACGGCGGGATCCTCGAGCTTCGGCATATTCAGGAAGCTGAACACGCCGAGGAACAATATCCCCACGACGAAGCTCCAGAAAATGATGGGCCGCTTGACAAAGAATTCAGTTAGTCCTTTTGCATTCATATTATTGCGCTTTATTGATTACACATTATTTATATATGGCACTGCTGAGACGAAACAGAAACCGCCGGGAGCATCGCAATGGACGTCTCGGCGGATAAATCTCTATGGGGGAAGGGGCTACCCTTCCTTTTTGAACATACGTGCTTCGGGGTCGGTCTGGCAATTGTAGATGTCTATAACGAGGATGACCTTGTCCCTTATCTGATATTCTATGCCGAACCGCTCGACGAAAAGAATCCTGACTCCGGGGAAGTCCGTCATGCGGCCTATCTCCGGCATCGTGGCCAGCAGACGAATCTGCCGGTGAATCATCTTCATCAGCTTCTTGCTAAACTTATCGCTGCCGTTACGCTCGTCGAAGAACGTTAAGATAGCCTTCAAGCTGTCAGCAAACTGCGGGGCGTAAATGATTTCTAAAGCCATTTCGCAAACCTCTGCTTGAAATCGTTCTCAGAGAGGCACCGTCCCTCCTCGTAGTCACGCTCGGCCTGTAGAGCGGCCTCCCTCATCTGCGGGGTCAGTACAATTCTCCCAAACTCGTCAGTCTTGAAAGGCTCATCCTGCCCGACGTCCAGTTTCAGATACCTGATAAGTGCCACCTTGTCTGAGCGACTCAGGTTCATCACCTTTCCAAGCAGCCCCGTCTTCCTGACGCTCTCGCTCAGCACAGCAGCGGCAGGCTCGGCAGCCATCATCGGATTATCCTCGATAAATGCTTTCTTGTCATCCATAATCGTCGTCGTTTCGTTAAGACGCTGCAAAGGTACAACTTTTCCGCGAAACCGCAAAAGATTCCGCGAGATTTAACCTGTGGTTGAATCTCTTTCGCGACTCGGCAAAGCCCAAGCGAGCTTGGCTTTGCGCTTGCTGCTCGGAGATTTATCCGTTTGTCTCAGTATGTCAAAGAGCGATTGTTGCTTGGCGGACTACAATTATAGCAGATCGCCAATATTTGTGGTCTGGGGAACTACCACCTTGACCTTCTCGCCGTCGTGGAGCATGTTCACGCCGGCCTTTACCACGCGGTCGGTCTCGGCGAGGCCGGAGGTGACGAACGCCTCGCCTTCGGCACTCACGGTGCCAAGGGTCACGGCACGCTGGTGCACCACATCGTCGTCGCCCACCACCCAGACGTAGTTCTTGCCGCCGTCCTCGAAGATGGCGTGTGGCGGAACGGTCAGGCCTTCGCTGCTGCCGTCGCCACTCATCACGATATACACGTCCACGCTCTGCCCGGCACTCAGCTTGCCACCCTTCAGGGCGAAGTTCAGCGTGAAGAGCTGGTTGGCATCGGCCTTCGGCAGGAGGCTCGTCTGGCGCAGCTCATACTGCTCGCCCTTGTGCTTGCAATAGGCGCGCACGAAACGATGGTGCTGGGCGTAGATGTCGGCAGACACGTTGATCTGCACCTCCATGCTCCCAGAGTCAACAATGTCGAACACCGGCAGACCGGCGCTCACCATCTCCGATGCCTCGAAGTTCACCTTCTGGATGGTGCCGCTCACGGGAGCCGTCAGGCGTGTATAGCCCAACTGGTTGCGGGCGTTCTGCAGCTGAATGCTCAACTGCTCCAGTCCGCTCGTGGCCTTCTCGTAGTCGTTGCCCGAGAGGCTGTTGCCCTCGTAGAGCTGTTTGAGCCGCTCCACCTCGTTCTTCAGTTGGTTGTACTGCGTCTCGGCGGCGTCCACCTGTAGTTGGTAGTCTTTCGTGTCGAGCGTGGCTAATAGCTGTCCGGCCCTCACGTGGTCGCCCTCCTTCACGTAGATGCGCGAAATCTGCCCCGGCGTGCGGAAGCCGAGGCTCACGGTGGCGTGCTCCTTCACGATGCCCGAGAAGTTCTTCTCCATCGTCGCCTGCTGGTTCTTCGGCGCGACGGTGATCACGTTGTGCACCGCCTCAGCCTTCTTCTCTTCATTCTTGCTGCCGCAGCCCGAGAGCATCCCAATGCCCAGCACGGCCACAGGCAGAAACATTTTGCTGATAGTTCTCATACGCTTATTATTTTGTTTGTTCTTGTTCTTTACGATATTATATCTTCCCCCCCGGGGCAGGGGGCTTATTTATGATATTTCTTCCTATATTCCAGTGGTGTCATACCCGCGTGCTCCTTGAAATATTTGCCGAAAAACGAGGCGTTGGGGAAATTCAGGTCGTTGGCTATCTGCTGCATCGTCATATCGGTAAAGCGCAGGCGTTGTTCAATGGCTTTCATCGTGAAAAGCTGTATGACTGTGCTTGGCCGGCGGTTCATCGTCTCCTTGAAAATCGCCGAAAGATATTTGGGCGTGATGTTCAATTGGCTGGCAAAATCATCCACCCTGCGCAAGCGACCGTCGCTTTGCTCCACCAGACGCATAAACTTGTCTGCCAACCGTCTTCTGTGGAAGCCTGATGTACTGTCCTCCAGAAAGTCCAACTGAGCCTTCTGTTCCTTGTCGCGACGCATCATGCAGAGCATTTCAAGCATCATCGTGCTAACAAGCGAACGGACGATTTCGGAATACAACAAGGGCTTTTGGTCTCTCATGCGGCGGCATAACAACTGAAAATAATCATCAAGCAAGGTCACGTCTTCATCGGACAGATGCACTTTCGGATGTTGCTTGAGGTAAGCCAGGTCTGCCAAACTGACCTCACCGTACATATTGATGTTCCATAGTTCGCTACGGGAGAACCAAATCTGCCGACAATTAAAATCCGGCGATGACATGAAATTGCAGACCACACTATGCGCCATATATAGGTACAGGTCGTTCTTGCGAAGCTGTATCTGCTGTCCGTCATAGTCAAACTGAGCCATGCCGCCAGTACAGATGACGATAAGCCCATGGTTGTCAAGAGACAACTCGCCCTGTGGCAGTGAACCGAAGTTCTCCATGATCACAAGTTCGTCGCTGTCACCCAATCGTAGGGTGTCAGAACCGCTCCTTGGTTTAAGATCTTGTATCCTCATGTTGTTCCTTTTTTACTATTCGGCTGCAAAGTTCGACAAAAATATCCTTTTTCGTTGTCTGAAATGTCACTAATTCTGTCCAATAGCATAATTTGTCTTGAAAAAGAAAGATATCAGCCATCAAAAAGGAAATATGGAACATGAAAATCCCAACACTTTCAAGGTCTATGGTGTTCTTTTGCGCCTTCAGCTCCGAAGGTATTATCATTAACCCACCTTTGACTGAAAGGGTCAAAGGTGGGTTAAATCCTTAGAATTCATATCCGAGGTTGATGTAGAAATAAACTTTCTTGGTATAGTTGCTATAGCCTAAGGTAGCACCAAGTGGACCAAACAACGAATTGTAATAGAAAGCGCCCTGGACACCTATCATCGTACGATGGTCAAAGATTTCCTTCAGCTTTCCTGCATTTTGGCCGCCAGCCACGCGCAATAGTACGTAACTTTTGCCACCAATTCGCTCCTGGGCCTGAAGCTGGGCTGCTACGAACTGACGATCAATGTACTCCATATTGCCAATGCCGGCGAATGGCATCTGCTGCTCAATGTAGTGACCGAACCACTCGCCGCCAATAGTATTGCTTAATCCGGCGGATACAACTGAGCCAAAAATCAGGCGACCATAGAGCATGGGCTGGATGGTAAATCGGTCGTTAAAGGAGAATGACATGCGCCAGTTGGCACGGACATCGCTCATACCCATCGTCTTACCCTGCTTGTTGCCGTCGGCATCACGGACATCAAGCTTGGCGAAGTTGTTGGTAACATAAGCGTATTCCGCATTAAAGCGGACGCCACGTGTGGGGAAGTTCCAGTTGTCCTCAGTGTTGAAGACCATACGAGCACGGTAACTGAAGAAATGTTCGTTTTCGATTGATCCCAGTTTAACCGACTCCGATCCGAGTGTGTTGCGGTAGTGGAAGTAGTCCCAGCGCAGACCCATCTGCAGGTTGAAATGGCGCAGGTCGAAATTGATGGGCAGGAATTCTGCCTGCGACTGGTTGTAACGGATGTTATAGTCGAGGTCGCCATTCGTATAGACGTCGACGTCGTTTCTGCGGAACGTATAGCTGAAGGTGGGTCGCGTAAAGGATCGTGGGTGAACGGTAATCTCACCACGGGCCATCAGGCGCTTGCCCAGACGGAGAGTAATGTCGGTTTCGACGGGAACGGCCGTCTTCAGGGGAATATCGAGTCCCAACTGCAGGGCGGCAGATTCTTCCGTATCATAGCGCACACCAGCATGGAGTTGCAAAGACTTGCGGTCTCCTGCCGAGAGGACAACACGCACACCACCATCATCAGGCACTAACTGACACTCAGCCGTCTGGTAGAAGAGGTCCATACGCATACTCGTAGTAAGTTCCTGTTCCATTTTGGCATCAATACTGTCAACCTTGTTCAGATGGAACTTCTGTATCAAGAAGCGCTCTGCCTGCGGTGTCATGTTCTCAAAAGAAAAACTGGTAACATGCTGGCGCTCTGTCATAGCGTTCGGACGCAGGGGGTGATAGATGAGTGGACGGAATGAGTCGTCGATGCCGATACGCTTCTTCAAAGCGATAATCTCGTCCCAGTGGCGCATGGCCTCTTCCTCGCCATAACGTATCAGCGAGTCGATGGCCTCTGACGTAAAGCTGGCAGTAGAATAGCCGTGAGGGTCCACATTCATCCACAGGTCGCTGAGGGCCTTGTTTTCTGCATACTTATTCACACAGTTCACATCGATAATCTGGCCGACTATCTTCATGGTGCCCGTGATGTCCTCGGCTGTCTTCGGTTTGCCATTCAATGTGACGCCGATAACGATTTCGGCTCCCATCTCGCGGGCTACATCAACAGGGAAATTATTCTTCAGACCACCATCGACCAATACCATGTCACCGATTCTCACTGGCGAGAAGGCGGCAGGTATAGACATCGAGGCTCGAATGGCTTGTGGCAAACGCCCACTATGTAACACCACCTCGCTGTTATCCATGATGTTGGTAGCCACACAAGCAAAAGGAATTTTCAGGTCGTTCGTAAAGTCGAGCGAGTCGGTGTAGCCCACAAAGAGCTTCTGGAACAGTTCGGCCAGGTTCTTGCCCTTGATGAGACCTCCGGCATTCACGCTGTGCTTGCCAATCGTCAGTCCCGTTGAAAACAAATAGGTGTTCGCCTTCTTGCGGTCGAGGAGACTCTGTTTGCGCAGGTCCTCCTTGTCGGTAATAACATAGGTCCAGTCCTGTGCCCTTACCATCGAGTCGAGCGAATGGGAGTTATAGCCGATGGAATAGAGTCCGCCGACGATGCTACCTATCGACGTACCTGTCACGATGTCGACGGGGATGCCCGCCTTTTCCAGCACCTTCAGTACGCCGATGTGCGCCATACCCTTCGCGCCGCCTCCACTGAGTACAACGCCTACTTTCTTCCTTTGTACAATTGTACTGTCTGTCTGTGCACTTGCTGCCCCAGTCATGAGTACAGCAGCAATCAACAAAATTATCTTTTTCATTTTCCTTTATGGTATTTAATTCATATATCCATGGTTCTAAAAGCCAACATCGTGAGATCGTCGCTCTGCTCGGTATCGCCGACAAACTGGTGGACGCCGGCGGTTATCGTTTCAATCAGCTCTTGGGGAGAAGTTCCTTTATAGGCCGCGATGATGTCTGAGATGCGTTGCTCTCCAAAGAGCTCACGGTCGCCATTCTTGGCTTCTGTCAGACCGTCGGTATAAAGGAATAATATCGTGTCCGGAGCTATCGTCGTCTCTTGCTCCGAGTATTCTATGTCTGGCGTAACACCAATGGGAAGATTGGAATCGCAGGGAAGCAATGCGTCGTGAAGGTATGGCGCATCGTGGCCAGCGTTACAATAGTACAGCCACCGCGTCTGCAGGTCAAGCACGCCAACGAACAGCGTAACGAACATACAGTTGTCGTTGCCATCACAGATGTTCACGTTCATCGTCTCCACAATATGCTTCGGCTTATCTGTATGGGCAGAGATATTGCGGAAGAGCGTACGGCTGACTGCCATCACCAACGAGGCTGGCACGCCTTTGCCAGAGACGTCGCCGATGCAGAAATACAGTTTCTCGTCGCGGATGAAGAAGTCGTAGAGGTCACCGCCCACAGCTTTGGCAGGTGTCAGCGACGCATAGAGTTCAATGTCCTTACGGTTGGGGAAGGCGGGGAACGTCTTGGGTAGCATCGACATCTGGATGTTATGTGCCACATTCAGCTCACTCATCATTGAAGCCTTGGCAGCGGTCGATTCTTTCAGTTCCTCCACATATTGCTTCAGCGACTGTTGCATGGTGCCGAACGAGTCGCGCATCTGAGCCACTTCGTCGTTGTGCTTGAATGTGGGCAGAGGTGCGTCAAAGTTACCCTTTGCCACCTCCTGAGCCGACTCGGACAGGAATCCCAACGGTTTGGTAGCACGGCGGATACTCCGTCTTGTGAAAAAGAAGATGATGATAGCGCCGATACCCATGCAGAGCACGATGAATAAGGCAAGCACAACCCCCCAATAGAAGACTAATTCGCGATGCTGGAACACAACCAATGTCCAGCCCGTTTGACCCAACTGCTTCGTATTAATATAATAAGGTGTCCCCTTCAGGCTTTTCATGTCAAGATCGCCATTCACCGTCTCTTGCTCACCCTTAAGAATACTGATGTCAAGGGAGTCAGACCCAGCAATCCTGTTGCCCTTCCTGTCGACAATCTGAATAGAGAAATAGATTTCATCATCAATATTACTGCTGGTTTCAGTGTCAACCATGAATTCCTTCTTGACACTCCTCAGCGTTTCCTGGATCGCCATATTAACCCAATCAAGACTTAGGTCAACACCATATACGCCGACTTTGCGGCCCTGACGATTGAAGATGGGCACAACGTAACTGCAGAACATACCGCTGTTGACGGTGTTGTCATAGTACAAGTCGGTCAGATAGCCGTTGTCGTTACGTTCTAAGGAAAAGCCTTGCTGATACCATGCTCCATTGAAATAGTCGTGCTGCGCAGAGCCTATCTGCTGTCGTCCAATATGCGTACTGTCAGAATGGTATACGTATGCTTCAAACCATCGTCCCTGATCTTTGAAATACTCAGGCTCTAATGCGACAAAACACCCTGCGAGGTTGTAGTTGACTTGCAGGATTTGGTCCAGAGCGTCGAAAATCTGCTCAGGACTGTCCATGTTGGCTTCCACATCGATACGGTTGTTGAATACTGCCGTCTTCGCCACATGTAACACGGTCTCGATATTACCGGATATTCCGTCGGTCACGTACAGCCCTCGCGTGCTACTGTTTCCAACCGAGAAAATAAAGACTGACACAAGTATGGCTCCAATGATCAGCACATTGAAAAACGACATGATTCCGATAACACGCCAGGTGATGCGGCGCGACAGCTTGCCCTGCTTCATATTACCTTTTCGATAGTCAATACATTCTTACCATTCTCGTAGACATAGCGCACATCATCCATCTTACGGCGGATAAGAAAGATGCCAAGTCCTCCGATGCTGCGTTCTTTCCACGACAGCCCGGTGTCTGGCTTTTTCCGCTCCAAAGGGTTGAAAGGCACACCGCCATCTTCGAAACGGATGGTGATGCGGTCGGTTTTCTGGATATCCACATCCAAAAAGCCCTCGGCACCTTCGGGATAGGCGTATGACGTCACATTCATGACGATTTCCTCGCAAGCCAACTGCAGCACCAACGTCTCTTTCATACTGCACGAGGCTATCTCGGGCGTTTCCAGGATGGCGCTGAGTATCTCGCGGGCCTTCCCCTTGATGGGTTGGAAATGCAGTTTGCTCATTTTTTCAATGGTTAATGGTCAATGTTTTCCCCACAAGGATGATGATGGAACGCGGGCCGACAAGCACCTCATGCTGATTTTCGATGAGGGGTTCCTCGCCTGGCTCGTAGATGTCGTCGGGCGACGGTACGCCGGTGTTGGCGAAGACGTGCCAGGCCATGCCGTCGGGCAGCTGGGGCAGTTCGAAGCCGTGCATCTCCCAATGCATGTTCATCGCGACGTAGATGAAGTCGTCGGGATGGCCCTCGGGGACGGGGGCAGCATATTGGCCGTTCAGCATGAAAGCGAGGGTGAGGTTGTTGTGCCCTGCCCAGGGCTGCCATGCTTTAACGCCGTGCCACGAGAAGTCGGGATAGCCGAGGTTGCGGTAGTCGCTGTGGCTCAGGTGATCCTCGTAACGCAATACCTTGTGCTGGCGGCGGAACTGGATGATGCGCTTGAAGTAGCGGAAGATGTCGGCATTGCGCTCCAGGTCGTTCCAGTCGAGCCAGGCGATTTCGTTGTCCTGGCAGTAGGCGTTGTTGTTGCCCTGCTGCGAGTTGCCCATCTCGTCGCCAGAGAGCACCATCGGGATGCCTTGGCTGACCATGAGCATCGTGACGGCGTTCTTCACCTGGCGGTGGCGCAGGGCATTGATATCGGCGTCGTCAGTCGGACCCTCACAACCGCAGTTCCAGCTGTTGTTGTGGTTCTCGCCGTCGCGGTTGTCCTCGCCGTTGGCTTCGTTGTGCTTCTCGTTGTACGACACGAGGTCCATCATCGTGAAGCCGTCGTGCGCGGTGATGAAGTTGACGCTGGCCTTGATACCGCGTCCCTGCGAGGCGTAGAGGTCGGGCGAGCCGATGATGCGCTCCTTGACGTCAGCCAGCACGCCCTCGTCGCTCTTCAGGAAGCGGCGCATGCTGTCGCGGAACTTTCCGTTCCACTCGGCCCAGCGTCCCCACGACGGGAACGAGCCCACCTGATAGAGTCCGCCGGCGTCCCACGCCTCGGCGATGAGCTTGGTCTTGCCAAGAATGGGGTCGTGGGCCAATGACTCGAGCAGCGGAGGATTCGACATAGGATGGCCCTGCTGGTCGCGCCCGAGGATGGCGGCGAGGTCGAAGCGGAATCCGTCGATGTGGTAGTCGGTCACCCAGTAGCGCAGGCTCTCGACAATCATGTCGCGCACATTGGGGTTGTTGCAGTTCAGCGTGTTGCCGCAGCCGCTGAAGTTGAAGTACGAACCGTCGGGCGTCAGCATGTAGTAGGTCTTGTTGTCGATGCCGCGATAGGAGATATACGGCCCTCGCTGGTCGCCCTCGGCGGTGTGGTTAAACACCACGTCGAGCATCACCTCGATGCCGTTCTTGTGAAGCTGCTTCACCATATTCTTCAGCTCGTCCACCTGCATGGCGAACCGTCCCGATGCGGCGTATGCGGCCTTGGGGGCGAAGAAGCCCACGTTGCTGTAGCCCCACAGGTTGTAGAGCGGATGGCCGTCGACAGGCGAGGGTCGGTAGTTCTCGAACTCGTCGAACTCGTGGATGGGCATCAGTTCCACGCAATTCACGCCCAGCTCCTTCAGGTAGGGAATCTTCTCGACGATGCCTGCAAACGTGCCCCTATGCTTCACGCCGGAAGCCGCTCCGCAAGTGAAATTACGCACATGCATCTCGTAGACGATGAGGTTGTTGACGGGCGTTTCCAACGGCAGGTCGTTCTCCCAGTCGAAGTCGTCGAACACCACACGGGCGCGGTACTGGTACAGGCTGTCCCAGTTGGGCTGCTTACCCCAGATGTCGCGCCCGACGATTAGCTTCGCGTAGGGGTCGAGCAGGATTTTTGTCTTGTCGAAACGGTGGCCCTCCTCAGGCTGGAATGGCCCGTCCATGCGGTAACCGTACTCGATGTTCTCGTAGTCGAGGTCGAAGACCATCATCGAGAACACGTTGCCCAATCGGAACTCCTTGAAGAAGGGGATTTCGATGAAAGGTTTCTCCTCGCGGTTGTGGAAGAGCACCAGCGTGCAGTCGGTGGCATAGCGGGAGTAGACCGAGAAGTTTACCGCATTACCAATGACCATCGCCCCGAAGGGATAGGGTCTGCCCGGGCGCAGCTTCAGCCCCTGGTACTCGTGGGTGGGGAATAAATCGACTCTAAGCATAGCTATACCTTAATAAATATGTTGCAGACATTCCTCGACGGTGGCGAAGGAGTCGAAGAAGCCGTCGAAGCCGGTGACTGACATGATGTCCTGCACCTCGGCGGAGACACCTACGAGGTAGAGCTTCAGCCCCTTGGCGGCCGCCATCTTCTTGCTGTAAAGCAGCACGCGCATGCCCGTACTGGAAACATAGGTGCAGGCGGTCATGTCGAGCACCGCACTACAGCCGCGCTCCAGAATGGCCAAAATCCCATCCTGCACTTCCTGGTAGTTGAAAGAGTCAAGCTCTTCAGGTGATTTGTAAATCTCTGTATTCATTTTTTATTATTTATTGGAAACGATGTTTTTAGTAAAACAGATAAAAACAACAAAAACAGATAAAAAACATTCGTCTTTTTTCTCGGTTCTTTATTGTTTAGTGATGATAAAAAACAACTTGGTACGATTTTGTGTGTGCGGCCACGCCCCGAAGGGGCAATAAGCACATAGCCCAGGGCAGCGCCCTGGGTAGGCATGAGTACACAGCCACCGCCCTGAAAGGGCAAAAGAACGAGTAGGAGGCATCGCCTCCGTCCAAGGCTTTTGCCCTCATTCCCGAGCAAAGCTCGCCTACCCGTAGCCTTTCAGGGGCGACGATAACCCTGTCATCATACCCAGGGCGCTGCCCTGGGCTGAC
>CAJOEC010000057.1 GCA_905233425.1 uncultured Prevotella sp.
GCGAGGCTGTGCAACCATGCCTACCCAGGGCGCTGCCCTGGGCTGACAGCTCATTGCCCTTTCAGGGCGTAGCCTGCGGAACTTGAGAAACTTGAATTAGATTAATAGAAATCACCATAAAAGAATCCTGGCTTTTTAATAGTTTTTAGGTTTCTGTCCCTATGACCCGTGCTGTTGTGCATTCTCGAAGCGGAGCATGAGCCATTCGTTCTGCTCGTCGATGGTCATGTTGCTGTTGTCAAGCAGCAGGGCGTCGTCGGCCTGGCGGAGTGGCGACACCTCGCGGTGGGAGTCGATGTAGTCGCGCTCGACGACGTTTTTCAGTATGTCGTCGTAGTCGGCCTCCATTCCTTTTGCCTTCAGCTCGTCGTAGCGGCGCTGGGCGCGCACCTCGGCCGATGCGGTGACGAAGACTTTCAGCTCTGCATTGGGGAACACCACGGTGCCTATGTCGCGGCCGTCCATGACGACACCGCCGTCGAGACCCATCTGCCGCTGCTGGCGCACCATGTCCTCGCGCACAAAGCCTAATGTGGCGATGGGGCTGACGTGGTTCGAGACTTCGAGGGAACGAATCTCGCGCTCCACGCACTCGCCGTTGAGATAGGCGTCGGGGCGGCCGGTCTCAGGGTTGAACACAAAGGAAATCTTTATGTCGGCCATGTGGGCCTGCAGCTCGTCGGTCTTTATTGTGCCGTCCTCGCGAAACAGTCCGTGGCGCAGGGCGTAGAGGGTCACGCAGCGGTACATGGCGCCCGTATCGACATACACATAGCCCACGCGTCGGGCCAGATCCTTGGCCATCGTGCTCTTGCCGCACGACGAATGGCCGTCAATTGCAACTGTTATCTTCTTCATATCTGCTGTTTTTTTGCGTACTGGGTGCAAAGGTAATGAGAAAATCTGTATCGGCAAAATAAAACGCGAGCAAAGATACGAAATTATTGTGAATCAACAAAGAAAAGTGCGGAGAAATTTGGCGGTAATGGGAAAAATGGTTACTTTTGCACCATCACAATAGTTACACAGAAAATGTGAGTTAATAAGGAAAGAATGGCAGACAAATATCAGATACCTTTTATCAACGCATGCATCCGCTCGTTTGCGAAGCGGGTGGGATTGCCTGTAAGAAACGTTTTCCAGTATCTCTACCGATTCAAGGGCGTTGACTTCCTTGTGGATTTCTACCCGACGCTTCACCTGCAGTCGGTGGATGACACCGTGGACGACCTGATAGTGATGTGTAAAAAGAATGGAGGGGCACTGGAATGAAACTATACCACGGCACAAACGTTGAGTTCTTCGACATAGACCTCACGAAGTCGAACCGTTTCAAGGATTTCGGACAGGGCTTTTACCTTACTGACAACCGACAGCAGGCCGTTGAGCTTTCACAAAAGAGAGCTGTCCGCGACGGAGGCATTCCCATCGTGCAGGAGTATGAGTTTGACGAAGTACTATTGGCAGACTGAAGGTCCTACGGTTTGACGGCCCAACAGCCGAATGGGCAGAGTTCATCTACAAAAACCGAAGTCGGCATAAGCCCGCGTTCCACCACGATTACGACATCGTTATCGGCCCCATAGCCGACGATGGAGTTGCCTATCTGCTCAACCGATATGAGGAAGGGTCGTACACCATCGAGGAACTTGCCCGCGAATTGAAATACAAGCAGCTGAACAGCCAGTACTTCTTTGGCACCATCCGCGCAGTCTCACTACTAAAACGCATGAAATGACATGAGCCAGCAACAACAACAGGACTTCCTGATAGCATACACGGTTGACCGTATGACCGAGTACCTCATTGAGGATTATCAGCTACCCATAGCATCTGCCCTACAGTTCATTTACAATTCGGACACTTACCAGAAACTCACGCAGACCGAGAACGGCCTTTACGGGCAAAGTGCTTCATACGTCTATGAGCTTTTGAGCCGGGAATATGTATTGGGGCATCCCTAATGCACAATTCAAGAAAGTCACACCGGCTTTCAAGTCAATCGTCTCCGACATGTCAAAAAATCCGCCCGGAGCGGGCTTCCAGTCCGCGCCGGGCGAACTGTCAGTTCGCGCCGTGCGAACTCCGAGTTCGCGCCGGGCGAACTTTTTGGGGTCTCGGAGGGGTCTGCTACCCTGTAGGGACGCGACGTGTCGCGTCCGCACTATGAACGCGTTGTGTCGGCATTACGGACGCGACACGTCAGAATTACGGACGCGACACGTCAGAATTGCGGACGCGACACGTCAGAATTACGGACGCGACACGTCGCGTCCCTACAGGGTGTAGCTGAAGGTGAGAAGCAGGGAAGTGCTGCTTACGTGGTATTTGGCGTAGGCCAGGTGGAGCTGAAGCCTTTCGAGGGTCATGCCGGCACCGAAAGAGAGGGCTGCGCCGTGGCTGCTCTCACCGTCGCCCGAAGCGATCTTCATTTGCTCCCCCCTCAAGGGGTTGTATCCTGCCGCCACGTAGAACTGCTCGCCCAGCATAAGGTCGGCACCAAGGACAAGGTGCTTGCCCAGCCCGTACTGCCAGTCGTTGAGCCTGACGAAGGTGACATGGAAGCGCAGCGGCGAGCCGATGAGCCGTTTCGACACTCCCAACTGGAGGTCGAGGGGCACCGGCTCGAAGTCGTCCTCGTAGGCCTTCACCTGTCCGCCAAGGTTGCGTGCCACGGCGGAGAAGCTCCACTCGCTGTTGGGAAGATAATAGTTCAGTCCAAGGTCTACGCAGACGCCGAGCGAGCTGTACTGGCCTATGAACGAACCGACGAGCTTAGCTGTTATTCCGCCGCTGAGATTCTCTGCCAGCCCGTAGGCGAAGCTGCCGCCCAGCGCCACGTCGCGTGCCCCGAATGTCCCCGTCTGCTCGCCTGTGGCTGTCGTCTCCTTCATCTCGCCGTAGTTGATGAACCGTCCCTGCACGCCCCACGTGGCACGGTCGCCGAGGGCCTTGGTGAACGACGCGCTGGCCGTCACCGAGCCTTCCATGTAGGTCATCATGTTCAGGTTCAGCATACGGTCGGAGACGTAGTTTATCAATGAGGGGTTGTGGAACACCAATGAGGCGTCGTTGTCGGTAAGCGAGATGTTGTCGCCGCCAAGTGCCGACACGTGGGCACTTGCCGGAAGTCGCAGGAAATTGAACACGTTGTCGCTATCCTGCGCCGCGACGTGTGTTGTGGCGAAGGAGAGTGCGATGAGCGTTATAGCGGCTGTTCTCTTCATTGGTCTTTCATATTTAACGCCTTACGCCCCTGAAATATTGCTTTCGTCCACGCGATTTTTGGAATCCGTGAGTTTTTTGCATCGAAATGTTGGCCATGTCAGAATAATGTCGTACCTTTGCAACCAGTCTGAACAATTACTGGAAACAACACTATGGAAAAGACCAAATGCTTGATTATCGGCAGCGGGCCTGCGGGCTACACCGCCGCCATCTATGCCAGCCGTGCCAACCTGCAGCCAGTGGAGTACTGCGGGCTGCAACCCGGCGGGCAACTGACCCAGACCACCGAGGTGGAGAATTTCCCCGGCTACCCTGAGGGTGTCGACGGCAACCAGCTTATGGCCGACCTGCGGCAGCAGGCCGAGCGGTTCGGCACCGACATACGCGACGGCGAGATTGTCAGCGTGGACTTCTCGCAGCGGCCCTATCGCCTCACCGACGACAGCGGGCACGAAATCGAGGCCGACACCGTGATCATCGCCACTGGAGCCTCGGCGAAATACTTGGGACTGCCCGACGAGCAGCGGTATATGGGCATGGGAGTGTCGGCCTGTGCCACCTGCGACGGGTTCTTCTACCGCAAGAAGACGGTGGCCGTGGTGGGCGGCGGCGACACAGCCTGCGAGGATGCCCTCTACCTCTCGGGACTGTGCAAGAAGGTCTACCTCATCGTGAGGAAGCCATTCCTGCGTGCGTCGAAGGTGATGCAGCAGAGGGTGATGGAACGTGAGAACATCGAGATTCTCTTCGAGCACAACACCGTGGGCCTCTTCGGCAACAACGGCGTGGAGGGTGCACACCTTGTGCGCCGCAAGGGCGAGGCCGACGAGCAGATGGTGGACATAGCCATCGACGGCTTCTTCCTCGCCATAGGCCACAAGCCCAACACCGACATCTTCCGCGAGTGGCTCGACACCGACGAGACGGGCTATCTGCTGAAGCAGGACGGCACGCCACGTACAAAACTGCCCGGTGTGTTCGTCGCCGGCGACTGTGCCGACCCGACTTACCGCCAAGCCATAACAGCCGCAGGCACAGGATGCCAGGCAGCCCTCGAGGCAGAGCGTTTCCTCATGGTATGAAAGACAATAGAGTTGTAGGATTGGATGCCAAACGCATTGTGCGCAACGGCACCGGACTGGGCAGCTACGGCCGGACGCTGGTGAACGACCTGGCTGCCATCGACGGGCTGACGCTACGCCTGTATGCTCCCGATGCCGGGCGCGACGACTTGCGCGGCCAGGTGAAAGAAAGCGACAGACTCTGTTTCTGCTATCCCCGAGGCTGGCAGCCCTTGGGCAAGAGCTACTGGCGCACACGCGGCATGGTGTCGCAGCTGAGGCGCGACGGAGTGCAGGTGTACCACGGCCTCTCGGGCGAGCTGCCCGTAGGGCTGGGCAAGGCAGGAATACGGTCGGTGGTCACCATCCACGACCTCATCTTCATGCGCCATCCCGAGTGGTATAATGCTGCCGACGTGAAGATCTACACCAGCAAGCTGCACCACGCCGTAGCCGAGGCCGACAGCATCGTGGCCATCAGCGAGTGCACGCGCCGCGACATCTGCGAACTCACCGATGCCGACCCCGGAAAAGTGACGGTGGTCTACCAGAGCTGCGCCCCCCGCTTCACGCTCGACGACATTCCCGACGATGACACGATGAGGCTCATCTGGCACGTGGGCGACCGCTACGGCATTCCCGACCGATACATCCTAAGCGTGGGAAGCATCGAGGAGCGGAAGAACATGATGCTTGCCGTCAAGGCCCTGCATCTGCTGCCCCAGGACATTGCCCTTGTCGTGGTGGGCCGCTACACGCCTTACGCCGACTCACTCTGGCGCTATGCCGAGGAGAACGGGCTGTCGGAACGCTTGGTGATGCTCCACGACGTGCCCGACGACCATCTGCCGCCCATCTACCGGCGGGCAGAGGCATTCGTCTATCCTTCGCGCTACGAGGGCTTCGGCATACCCATCATCGAGGCCATCAGCATGGGGCTGCCAGTGGTGGCCTGCACAGGGTCGTGCCTTGAAGAGGCCGGCGGACCCCACAGCATCTATGTAGACCCCGACGACGAGAGGGCCATGGCCGCCGCCGTCGCCAGCGTGCTCTGCGGTGCCGAAGGGCGCGAGCAGCGCATTGAGCAAAGCCGCCAGTACATACAGCGATTTGCCAACAACGATGCCGCCCGGCACATTGCCGACATTTACCTCACACTGACCAACATGCAGCCCTAACCGGGCAATGGAGGGTATTCCGTGGCCCAAACGTCGAAAGACATGGGGGTAAACGTCGAAAGCGATTTGGAAGCAGAAGAAATACTTCATACCTTTGCACCGTCAAAAGACGAAAACAAGTCTAACGACAGAAACAAAGTATTAACAATTTAATAAAACGTAAAGGTTATGAAGAAAATGATTTTCGCCCTCGTGGCAATGGTGATGATGACAATGAGTGCTAACGCTCAGAGTAATGACAACAACGGTAGGCAGACCTTCGACCGCCTGGCAAGGTATCTGGAGCTGACGGTAAACCAGATGGAACCTGCGAAGGCAGCAATGGCCCAGTTCGCACAATCGATGGGAGCATACTATCAGATACAGGATGCCTCCAAAGCCGGTGAGGCTTGGGAAAAGATCGAAGCCCGCCACAAGCAGACCATGAAGAAGGTTCTCAGCGAGAAGCAGTACGACAAGTACGTGAATATTCTCGACCTGACGGTAACAAACACAGCCGAGCGTATGATGGATTAGCAGCTGGCCAGCAAATAGACCAATGTGTTTAAGTGGATGATTATCTCTTCCGCATAAAGATTGTGCGGAAGAGATTTTGTTGTTTCAGAAATAATCGCTACCTTTGCCGACGATGAAGAAGATACAGACAAAAGATGTGTGGCTGTTCGTGGCGCAGATGTTGCTGTTGTCGCTGATTATGCTGTCGCCGGGACTCATCAGTTATGTCACGACTCACGACATTCAAGTGGTATGGGGATCGTTGGCGGTATCTGGCTATTGGCTGGCTCCTGCCGTAGTGGTCTATCTTGTCAATTTCTACTTGTGCGTCCCCCTGTTGTGGTTCCGTCATCGCCTTTGGCAGTTCGCCGTGGCCAATGCGGTTCTCATTATCTTCAGCAATAGCCATATTCTGTTCAAGGATTTCGACACGCTTCCTGAGGGCACTTTGGCAGGTTACTCTTCGTTCCTCATTTTTGCCATGCTCGTCAGCCTGATGGCCATTGGCATAGCCATAAGCATCCGCTACGTGATGCGGCAGGGCGAGAAGAAGCAGAAGGAGGTGGAGGCAGAGCTGGCCTGGCTGAAGAACCAGATCAATCCGCACTTCCTCTTCAACACCCTCAACAACATTTCCAGCCTGACGCAGATTGATGCCGACGAGGCCCAGGATGCCATCATGCAGCTGAGCGACCTACTGCGCTATGCCATGTACGAGACCAACAAGCCGACGGTGCCGCTACAGGGCGAGGTGGAGTTCATGCGCAACTACATCAGGCTGATGAAGCTGCGCTGCAATGAGATGACGACCGTCAATTTTCAATCTTCAATTCTCAATCCTCAATTAGAAGTGGCTCCGCTGATATTTATCTCGTTGGTCGAGAATGCCTTCAAGCACGGCATGAACAGCAATGCCCCTGCCACCATCGACATAAGCCTAACGCAGCGAGACGGCACGCTCGTCTTCACTTGCGACAACACCAACAACCCCAAGCCCACCAAGGACCGCAGCGGTTCGGGCATCGGACTGGAGAACACCCGCCGCCGCCTCGACCTCCTCTATCCAGGCCGCTACCAATGGGAGCAGACTGTCACGCCCGAGAATATCTATCACGTCAGGATTACGATAAACATTAAGTAAAAGTTAAAAAACAAGTTGGTACAAGTAGGTGATTATCGTATGTTTCCGCAGAACGGTCTGCGCTCGAACTTGTTCGCTTGCGTAGAGCAACGGAGCAAGAAAGGCCAGCAAGCAGTCAGCCCAGGGCAGCGCCCTGGGTATAGAGGATGTACAGCCGTCGCCCTGAAAGGGCAAAAGCCTTGGACGGAGGCGATGCCTCCTACTCATTCTTTTGCCCCCATTCCCGAGCAAAGCTCGCCTACCCGTAGCCTTTCAGGGCGGTTGTTGTGTACTCATGCCTACCCAGGGCGTTGCCCTGGGCTATGTGCTTATTGCCCCTTCGGGGTGTGGTCGAATACACAAAATCGTACCAAGTTTTTTTAATACAAGTTAAATCCGTAAATCGCAAATGAACTTGTCTTGTATGATTGTCGACGACGAGCCGCTGGCCGTCCGACTCTTGGAGTCCTACGTCGAGAAGACCCCAGACCTGCAGCTGCTGGCCTCGTTCACAGATTCCATCACGGCCATCAACGCCATCAAGGCACAGAAGCCCGACCTGTTGTTCCTCGACATACAGATGCCGAATATCGACGGGATGGAACTGGCCCACAGTCTGCCCGAGGAGACACGCGTCGTCTTCACCACCGCCTTCAAGGAATATGCTTTCGAAAGTTATGAGGTGAACGCCCTCGACTTTCTGCTGAAGCCCATCCGCTACAACAAGTTCCTCACCGCTGTTGAGAAAGCCAGGAAGTTGTATCAGCATGAAACCGTCGCCCAGACAAAGCAACCCAATACCGTCTTCATCCGCATCGACGGCGAATGGCGCAACGTGCCCATCGACCAGATCATCTACGTCAACGGCATGAAGGACTACGTGCTCTTCTACCTCGACAACGAACCCAAGCCGCTGATTACCCATCTGACGATGAAAGCCGTAGAGGAAATGCTGCCCAAAGACCGTTTCCTGCGCATCCACCGCTCCTACATCATTGCCGTCGACAAGATTCAGAAGGTAGACCGCAACGATTGTGTCTACATAGGCAGCGAAATCATCCACATCCCCGACGGCTACCAACAGGCTTTCCGCCAGTTCCTCGAAAGCCGTACAATAGACAAAGGTTAAGTAATGCCACGTTTATAAGAAGTACCAAGAGGTTTGATAAAAAATGCAAATCGTTTTGCCGTTTCGGGAAAAGTGAGTAAATTTGCAACAAAGAAATCGTAAATTCATAAATTGTAAATTCAAATAGAGATGGGAATGTATATAAACAGAGGGGCAAGAGCCTTCATGGACTACGCCGATGGCGAATATGTCGATAAGACAGGAATGATAGGTTATGTCAACGCCACCATCAACACGCCCGAAAAACTGATATGCGTCACGCGCCCACGCCGCTTCGGAAAGTCGGCGGCGGCGCAGATGCTCTACGCCTACTACGACAAGTCGTGCGACTCACGAAGCATCTTCGAGCGGTTTAAGGTGGCCAGCGACCCGACGTTTGAGCAGCACCTGAACAAATACCCCGCCATAGTTATAGACATGACGAGCTTCACAACTATGTTCAAGGGAAGGGCGGACATTGTTGACATCATGCAAAAGATGATCATGAAGGACATTTCCAAGACCTACCCAGATATAGAGATAGAGGAATATGACGACCTGATGGCATTGCTGCTGAAAACCACCATGGCGACGGGCGAGAAGTTCGTGATGATTATCGACGAGTGGGATGCCATCTGCCGCGAGGCTGAGGACAAGCCCCAGCTAATGGACAGTTACGTCAACCTGCTTCGCCGTCTTTTCAAGAATATTGACACGCCAAGGGTCTTCGCCCTGGTCTATATGACGGGTATCCTGCCCATAAAACGCTACGGCACACAGTCGGCGCTAAACGATTTCCGCGAATACTCCATGACCGACCCAGGGCCGTTAGCACCCTACTACGGCTTCACAGAAGAAGAGGTGAAGGTGCTCTGCAACAAATATGGTATGGACTACGACGAGATGAAGGGCTGGTACGACGGCTACAGCTTCGGCACCGACTGCCCCGCCGTGTTCAACCCAAACTCCGTGATGGCAGCCTGTAATCGCAAGAGGTTCGGAAGCTACTGGGGCAAGACCTCGGCCTTCGATACCCTACAGCGGTACATCGACCTTAACATGACGGGCGTGCAGGAGGTGCTGGAGCGCATACTGCGCGGCGGCAGACCAAGGATTTCCATTCTTCGCTTCAACTTCGACCTCAGTTGCATAGGCACCGACGACGAGCTGTTCACGCTCTTCATCCACCTTGGCTACCTGACCTACGACCCGGAGGACATGACCGTGGCCATACCCAACAAGGAGGTGGGCATGGAGATTGTCGAGGCCCTGCGCGGCAGCAAGACCCACGCTAAGCTCGCCGCGATGATCAAGACCTCTGACCGTCTGATGGAGGCCACGCTGGCCAAAGACGAGCAGCAGGTGGCCGCCATCGTAGAGCAGCTGCACGACAGCGAGGCAGGCCCCGATTTCTACAACAACGAGCAGGCGTTGCGCTCGGTGCTGAAGATTGGCTACCTCAGCGCCATCGACTACTACGTCTCCATACAGGAACTGCCCTCTGGCAAGGGCTATGCCGACCTAGCACTCATCCCCCGTTATGGGGGGAAGCGTCCCGCTGTCATCATCGAGTTGAAGTGGAACAAGCCCGTCAATGCTGCCATTGAGCAGATACGCCAGCGCAACTACCCTGAGGCCGTGCGCCGTTTCACCGACAACATCCTCCTCGTCGGCATCAGCTACGACGAGAAGACGAAGAGACACCAGTGCAGCATATCCTGAGAACCAAGCCTGTGTTCCGTTGTTTTAACATTGCGTTTATCTTATACGCTTCCTGCCATTCTGGATGTAAATCTGCCCGCGTGATGCCGGATGCGGCAAACGGCGGCCCTGCAGGTCGTAGGCCGAGGCCGGATGCGACGGGTCGGCAATGATGTCGGCAATGCCTACCTCTACAGCCGATACGACACGGATGGTGCCGTCGGTGTTGAGCGTCGTGAGGTCGAACAGATAGTCAATGCCCTGTGCCTCACACTTCACTATCGGCGTGCCGGTGGCTTTCGAGAATCCGCTGTTGAATACGACTATCTCGTCGCCCACCTGAAGCGTGCGCCCTTCGGCCACGCGGACGAGTAGTGTGTCGCCGTTGTGTGTGATGCTGCCATTGACGGTGAACTTGTCGTTCCCTCCTGTCTTCGACAGTTTGCAGAGCAGCGTGCTTCCCTCGTTCAGTCGCAGTGAGCCGTTCAGCCGCAATGTTCCCGTCGCTCTGACGATGCCGGCGGTTAGCGTGCCTCCACGGTTCACGGTGATGCTTGTCGCCAAGGCGTTACCCTGCACGGTACCTCCGTCGTTGACGGTGATGAGACCGGTGGTGAATACCTCCGACGAGGAGTTGCTCAGTTCGAGCGTGCCGCCATTGACGGTGATTGGCGACGTGTGTCCCGCCGTTGCCAGTGTGAGTTTTCCCGTGCCCTCCTTTGTGACGCTCTTTGCCTTGAGCAGTCCGTTGAACCGTGTGTTGCTGTTCAGGTAGCCCACTTGGTAAGTGCTCTGCGAGCCGCCGAGCACACCGTCGGTGGCCGTTCCGGCCAGCGAACCAATCTTCAACGTGGCCGCCACCTCGTTGTTGCCGCCACTCTGCGTATGGCTGATAGTGGTGCCGGCACCCACGACGAGGCGCGTCTTCGACATGTCGGTGACGTTTTGCATCAGGCGGAAATTGCCGCCGTCGCCGATGGCCGTCAGCTGGCCCTCGAACTGCGAAAAGCTGGCCCCGATGTCGCAGCGCACATAGCGCGTCTGTATGGTGAGGTTGCCAGTGCCCTTGACCGAGCCGTTTATCTTTCCTCGTGAGGAACCGACAATCTTGTTCGTCGTGCCCTCCTCGACGGTAATGGCGTGGTTGAGAGTGGGAACGGTCGATGTCGAGTTCACGTCAATCTGGTGCACCTCGCCACCAGCCAGCACCATGGGCGAACCGGCACGGCCGAAAGTGGCGTTCCATGCTCCCTGGGCCACGATTCCCTTCTTCACTATGAGGCCGGCGAAGGTGTTGGTGCCGCCGTAGGTGAAGTTCAGCTGGCCCGCGCCGTCCTTGACGAGACAGCCCGTGCCCTTGACCTGGCCTTTCAGCGAAAGGGAGCTGTTGCTCTGGCTGACCTTGATGGTTGCGGTGTCGGTGAGCGTAATCTGGCGGTCGGTGCCCATATTGTCCTTCGAGAGGACGAGTGTGCCGCCATTCAGCTGAATCGGGGATTGCGAACCCTCTCCGACGTTGGAGGCGGGAGATGCGCCGAGCGCGCTCTTCTGCCCGCCGTCGTAGAAATTGGGCACGGTGAGCGTGCCGCCGTTGACGATGGTCGCGCCTGTATAGTCGCTGTACTTCATGTTGAGCGTCACGTCGGCATCCTTCTCAACAGTCACGCCGCCCTCGCCGCTAATGCCGCCCTCGCCATTGAGGACATACTTACCACTCTGGAAGGTTACGCCACGTGTGACCATCATCTCGCCGACGGTAACGGTCTTCTGCTGACCCTCGGCGGTGAAGACGACACCGTCGCCAGCAACGAAGACGGTGGGCTCTGTTTGTGTTTGTTGCGACTCAGTCGCAACAGACTGTAAAGCGAAGTTCAGGGCCTTGTAGTCCCAGATGTTGCTCTCGATGCCGGTCCAGGTAACACCGTCCTGCGGTTCGCGCGTACTATTAATAATTAGAAGGAGCTTGTTGTCACGGACCACAAGGTCGTAGTTGATGCCGTCGAGGCCGCGGGTTTTCAGTTTCGACGTGTCGCAGGTGAGAGTTCCAGTGCACTCGGCGATAATGTACTCGGCGGCATCGTCGGCCTGCAGGTCCACGGTGATGTAGTTGGTGCCAAGGAAGGTGAGGTCGCCCTCGACGTATATTCTTCCGCATATATGTTGGGAAGGACTGCCCCCGTCCCAGTATTCTTCCATATAAGCCACCACTTCTATATAGACGTTGCCTGGGAGGGTCATGTCTTTCTTCGAGGTTATCTGAGAGCTTGGTTTCAGACGGCATCCCTCATAGTTAAGCGCCCCTTCAAAAGTTATGGTGTCAAGCAGGGTGATATTGCCTTCGAGCGTGCCATTTGCCCTCAGTTCCACAGGCCCGGCGATGGTGCCGTCGACAGCGAGCGTGCCCTCACTGACGATGGTCGTTCCCGTATGGCCGAGATTGCACATAAACATGGCCTTGCCCTGCAGCGACTTAACAAGCGTGCCGCTGCCTGTTGTACCATTGCCTAAGAATACATAGTCATGGCCGCGTGGGTTCATCATGTAGACGACAGGAGCATTCCACGGGTTTTCAATCTTGATGGACTGACTACAGTCGCCATAGACATCGAACATCAGGCTTTTGCTTTCGATATCGGAAGCCATTCCCGTCATATCGAACATGGCAAAACCGTCTTCGGCGGTAACGCCAGCCCCGCCCTTTGCGGCGGTGGTGCTGCCCTTCCACCGCAGGTCGGCAGTGAACACCGGGGGCAGTGGCGGCATGGGCATGTCGCCGCCGAGGTAGAAGCCGGTGTTGGGGTGCTGATAGTAGCCCCGGGTGGTGCAGTCGCCTCGGTAGTGCGGGTCTTGCTGCAGGCAGTAGATGCTGTAGTCGGTGGGCATGGCCGTGGTGTAACCCACGAGGCCGGTGCAGCCCTCGTCGTTCTGCTTGGCGAGTATGACCTCCTCGCGCCAGTCGCCCACGATGTCGCCCATGAAGGCCGGACGTGTGCCGTTGGCGGCATGGGTGGCCCATGCGCTCTCCTGCGAGAACTCTGCCAGACGGTTGCCAAGGACTTTCGACACCATGAGGTTGGTGCCCCACCCGCTGCCTCCGGGCGAGTTGAGCCACTCACGCTGAAGGTCGCCGTCCCACCAGCATCCCTCGAACATCGAGCCTGTGCGCGTCTGCCCGGTCTTCTCGCCCTTGCAGTCATAGACATATTCGTCTACGTAGCTCAGTATCTCATAGCCTTTCCGTGAGGCGTCGATGTCGAGGCAGGCACCACGACCCACGTCGTAGACCGATGGCAGATACCACTCCTTGATGCGCTCGGCTGTGCGGGCGTCGTAGAGCAGCTGGCCCAGAAGGGCACTCTGCTGGATGGCATAGACCTCCAGACCGGGGCGGTCGGGGTCGATGTCGCTGAGGATGAAGCGGTCACCATGGCCTATCCCGGGCGACGCGAACCAGCCCGTCTTAGGGTTGACGGAGTAGCCGCCCTGAATCATCTCATCGCGACCGTCGCCATCGACATCGGCAACACGCAGCTGGTGGAACTCAGCGGGCCAAGGATGCTTGTCGTTGCGGCTCCAGGTCTTGTCATGGTGCCAGTTGGTTGCTGGGGCTGAACTCCAGTCGTACTCCCATGTGAATACATAGTTGTGGTGGGTCTTGTTGTTGTCGCGGTCGAGACACTCCATGACCAATGAGGGGTGTATGCCGTCGAGGTAGCAGATGGCGAAATGGCCGTCCATGGCCGAATAGCCGTCGCTCATGTAGTCGGAGCGATTGTCGCGGGTGTAGCGGTCGCTGCCGTCGGTCACCTCGCTGTATTTCAGTTCGCCGCAGTCAATCTCCTCGCCCGTCAGACCGTCGATGACCGACACGTAGAACGGCCGGTTGCGCTTCGACTGTGTGCGGTAGTCCACTATGCCGTCGCCATCTACGTCGGCCACGTCGCTGCCCATGGCATACTTGCCCCACGTCTCGTTCTCCTTGTCCCAGAAGCGGGTGCCGTCGCTGCTACGGATTATGACCTCGCAACGGCCGTCGCAGTTGATGTCGTAGGCTACGACCATGTCGTTCTGCCCGCCGCTTATGTTCACATTGGGTCCCATGTCGACAGTCCAGAGCAGTTCGCCATTGAGACGGTAGGCCTGAATCTTGTGGGTTGTTGTGGCCGTGTTCTCTGTGTTGTCGGCATCGTCGGATACGGCACTGGCATAGAGACGGTCGCAGACCACGGCATCGTACTCGCCGTCACCGTCGGTGTCCATGGGCCAGACGAACTTCGTGCGATAGTCGTTGCGGGCGATAACCTTGTTGTCGAAGTCGAAGTTGAACCAAACGTTAGGATAAGCTTGGGTCTTGTAGAGGAACGGCTTGCTCATTGCGCCCTCCACACCGTCGGGGCCGATGGCCGTGACGGCAAACTCGGTGTTGTTCGCAAGCGACGAGGGTTTGTAGTTGGTCACCTTCAGGGGCGTGGCGTTCACCTTCGTAAAATTGCTGGTTCCCGCCGCCCGTTTATACACATTGTAGGTGGTTCCCTCGGGCTCCTGAGCCAGCTTGCGCCAGGAAATGAGGCTGCCCGTTCCGCCGGTGGCGGTGACGCTGCGGATGGTCGAGCCGGAGCGGTCGACGGCCACCACACCGCGGCCCAAAGGTTGCTGCAGACGCTGGGCCGTCGACACAAATGGGGCAAGCGACAGCAGCGCAATGATTGTCTTCACTTTTAGATTAGTCTTGTTCATAATTATGTTTGTTACTTAGTAAAACCTGGTTGTGACATCAGGCATGGTTAGTGGTTATCTGCGTGCAAAATTATCCCATTTCGGCCAAACAGCAAAATAAAAGTCAAATATTAGTGAAGGGATTCAGAAAACACAGTTACACGGAGTTTATCCTGGTCACCGACTGAAGGCCATCATACGAAAAGGCATCCGAACCAACGATTCGGATGCCTTTTTGAAGTGAATAAAAAACTTCTCTGTTACTTTGCCACTTTTGCCAGAGCCTCAACGGCCTTTATCACGTCGGGATCTTCGGGCTGTAGCTCCTGCAGCTTCAGGGCATATTCGTAGGCCTGCTTGTTGTCCTTCTGCTTCAAGTGGTAGCGCATGAGGTATGCGTATGCGTCGAAGAGACGGGTCTTGTCGGTGTCGTCGATGGTCTCATGGGCCAATATCAGCTCAGCCAGACGGGTGAAATGGGGGTTGGCCAGAGCCTGGCTCATGTCGCTGTCTATCTGTGCGTTCAGACGTCCGCGCTGCCACAGGGCATACTCCTCGGCATCGGCGAATCTGGTGACGAGCGAAGCGTATGCCTCGTCGGCCTGCTTCAGCATGTCAATTTTCTCGTCGCCCTCAAGCGTGCGGGCATAACCGGCGGTCAGGATGGCCAGTCCGGCATGGTCGGTGGCGTCGGCCTCGGCCTTCGTCTCGAGGAACTGCTTGTAGTAATTGATGGCTTCGGGGAAATCCTTCAGGTCCTTGTAGCTGTCGGAGATGCTCTTGAGAAGGTCGGCCTTCATCACGTCGTCGACCTCGGGCAGCACCATTGCCTCCTTGTACTTGGCGATGGCCTCCTCGAACTTCTCACAACCGTCGAGAGCCTTACCATAGTTCTGGTAGTCAATCTCGCTGAGGGTCACGCTGTCCTTGTCTACCTTGTTGAAAAGTATCTCTGCAAACTTCAGGGCGTCGGGGAAATTCTTCAGCTCGTTGCAGTTCATCATGGCAAAGCGGTTGAGCGTGGCGTTCAGCGGCTCCTTGGCCAGACCGGCGGAAACGACTCTCTGCGACTCGTCAAACTTGCGGGCCAGCTGCAATGCACGGCCATATTCGATGAAGTCCCAGCGCGTCATCTTGTCGAGGGGAACCTTCGCGAATGCCTCAATGGCTG
The DNA here is from genome assembly GCA_905233425.1 of uncultured Prevotella sp. GTDB lineage: Bacteria > Bacteroidota > Bacteroidia > Bacteroidales > Bacteroidaceae > Prevotella. The sequence goes on from CAJOEC010000057.1 coordinate 15,779, forward strand.
TGGCATAACGCTGCACATTATAGCTGATGTGACCGATGAGGGCGTCGACAGGATAGTCGGGCACTTCCTGGCGCAGATCCTCGAGCTTTGCCACGGCACCCTCGGGGCTGATCTTGCTGTACACAGTGGCATAGCGGCGGTAGGGGTCGGGGTTCTTGGGGTCTACGAGGATGGCCTGTTCATAGTTCTGGGCAGCGGCACCACCATCGTCGGCCTTGGCCGAAATGTCGCCTAAGAGGATATAGGCGGGGGCGCAGTTGCGCTTCGTGGCTGTGAGGGCCTGCTCTGCAAACATCTTGGCACTGACAGTGTCGTCGGCCTCATAGAGCGCACGACCGATGGCCACGAGGTTCTCGGCGTTCTTCTTGTTGGCCTTGATGAAGTTCTTCACTTGCTTGTCATAGTCGGCAGGCTTGCTTTTTACCAATGCTTTCATGGCATCAACGTCGGCCTTTGTGCCGTCCTGTGCCATTGCGGCGCTGCTGCCTATCAGCAGGGCACCGATGAATAAATACTTTATTGTTTTCATTTTAAACGATTTATGCGGTAGCAATTTTTTCGCTCTTCCTTTAATAGCGGTTGCAAAGGTACACAAATATGCCGATACAGCCAAAGGTTTTTGCGGAAATTAACCTTTTTGCCCTACTTTACCTCCACAACTCCTCAACTCCACAACTCCACAACTCCCCAACTCCTTTACCTCCACAACTCCTTACTTTATCTCCACGTCGCGCACAGAGTAGTCGGCACGGGCGGGGAAGAGGCCGGCACGGAAGAATATGAGCTGTCCTGGATTGGGCAGCCAACAGAAATTGGAGAAGGCGCGGGGCACGCCGCTGCTGCGAGGGTCGATGCACAATGCATAAATAGTGCGGATGAAAGGATAATAGTTGTAAGCGATGTTATACTGGTCGGGGGTATAGCTGTTGGCCTTAGTGGCCTCCTCGGCCCGGCTTACGCGCATCACCTTCACCGTGCGGTTGTAGATAAGGTTCGTCGTGTCGCGCTGGTCGTCGAGCCAGATGCTGCCCACCACGCCGATGGCGTTCTCGTGGTTCTCCACATAGTCCACCACCTCGCGGCTGGTGTTGGCGGCCTGCACGTTGCCGCCGTCTGTCTTGATGGTCTTGCCCTGCATGATGCTGTCCGCGCAGAAACGCACAGTGGCCGACCTCGGGTTGTCGAACACCATCTTTATGTTGCCCAGCTTCGAGTCGGCGTAGAGGTCGGTCCATTTGGTAGCCTCGCCGGCCAGGATGCTGCGGAACTGGTCGACGGTGATCATCGAGTCGGGGTTCGCCTTGTTCACAATGAGCGCCAGACCGTCATAGGCCAGAGCTACCGTCCGGGGGTTGTACTGTTGCGATTTCAGGGTCGTCTCCTCACTGGGGGTCAGTGTACGGGTGGTGAACACCAGCAGCACCTCCTTATTCAGCAGCTTCTCTATAGCCTCCTGCTCACTGGTGTAGAGCGGGTGGATGGAGTCGCGCTTGCTCTTCATGTGGAAGATGTCGAGCTCCTCGTCGATGACTGGCCACAGACTCTCGTCGGCGGCGAAATAGCGGCACTGCTCCTCGTAGGCCGTGTCCTGCTGCTTGTTGCCTCCGCACGATGCGAGCAGCCCAAGCGCAAATGCTGACAAAAATAATAACTTCGTTTTCATCTTTTTACGTTTATTGGTTTTTCTCTTAATTCTCAATTCTCACCAGCCAGATGCTCAGTTCGTAGAGCAGCCAGATGGGCAGCGACACTATGCACAGCGTGAAGATGTCGGTTGTTGGGGTGATGATGGCCGCCACAACAAGAATTGCAACAATCGCGTGGCGGCGGTAGCGCGACATCAGCGAACTGCTTATCAGCCCCATCCGGCCGAGAATGGCACACACCACAGGAAGCTCAAAGATAATGCCAATAACAAGGCTCATCGACAGCAGAGTGTCAATATACGACTGCAGCGTCAGCATGTTCTCCACATCTGCGCTCACCTGGTAAGTGCCAAGGAAACGCACCGTAAGCGGAAAGATGAGAAGATAGTTCAGAAGTGTGCCAATAAAGAACATCACACAACCCGAAACACCAACCCACAGCCCGGCCTTGCGCTCGTTGGCATAAAGACCCGGCGAGATGAAACGGAACAGCTCAAAGACAATGTAGGGTGCTGCACAAAGCATACCTGCATACACCGACACACGGATATGCGTCATAAACTGCTCAGTCAGCCCAGTGTTCATAAGGTGTACGGAAAACGGCTCCACGCTTAACAGACGGAAGGTGACGAAATCACTTGTGCGAGGGGCCAGAACAACCGCGAAGAGCCAGTCTTTCAGGAAAAAAGCAACCACAGCAAAAGCCACAACCACAGCAAGCGAGCGCACAATCACCCAGCGCAACGCCTCCAGATGCTCCCAGAACGTACCAGTGCCAGCGTCAGTCACTTTTCACTTCCCCATCCACCTCCTTCATGCCATCCTTGAAGCTCTTAACACCCTTGCCCAAGCCGCGCATCAGTTCGGGAATCTTAGCCCCACCGAACAGCAGCAACACAATAAGCGCTATGAGAAGCACCTCCTGGCCCCCAAGGCCGAAAAACAACAGAATATTTGCCATAACTCTCAGCTTTCAACACTAAACTCTCAACACTAAATCTCTCAGCACTAAACACTCAACTCTTAACAGCCACCGTGCCCGAAAGGCTACGGGTAGGCGACGGAACGACGGGAATAGCGTCAGCTTCGGTAGCGCTTCTTACCTGTACTCGAAAAGACTCACGAACCCCGTAATCGTGAACACACGCCTCAGCTCGTCGCTCAGTCCGCTGATATAGACGTGGCTCCCCTTCGCCCGCGCAATTTTCAGTATACCAAGGAATATGCGAAGGCCGCTCGACGAAATGTATTCCAACTTGTCACATGCCAGAACCACATCGTGGCCCATACAGTCGTTAAGCACCTCCATATCCTTCTCAATCTTCGATGCAGCTGCCGTGTCAAGACGGCCGATAAACTCCATCACATAATCTTTTCCTTCCTCTCTGAATAAAGTCTCCATAGTAATTATTGTTAAGTCCGATAACTCTCAACGCTCATTAGAATTTCTTTCCAAACATAATGTTGATGAACGTCTTCACCAGAATCTTCGTGTCGAACCACCAGGAGCGGTGCTCCAGATAGTACAAGTCCAGCTCCAGACGCCTCAGCATCTTCTCCAAAGTGTCAGTGTAACCGTTATACAGCGTAGCATAACTCGTCACACCAGGCCTTATCTGATACAGATAAGTGTATCGTGGGTCACGTTCCATAATCTGCTTGATATAAAACTCCCGCTCAGGCCGCGGACCGATGAAAGCCATGTCACCTTTGAACACATTCCAAAGCTGAGGCAGCTCGTCCAAGTGGTGCTCGCGCAGAAACCTGCCCACCTTCGTCATACGCTTGTCGCGCTTGTGCTGATACAGCGCCGGACCGTTGGCCTCAGCATCAACACGCATCGAACGGAACTTGTAGATGTAGAACGGACGCCCGAACCTTCCAATGCGCTCCTGCTTGAAGATAGCCGGCCCCCCGTCCTCGCGCTTCACCATCAAATAGCAAATCAAGAACAGCGGCGAAAACAATATCATGCAAACAAACGAGATGAAAAAATCGTTCATTCGTTTCACATTCCTTTCCACCTCGTTCATGCCGTCAAGCACATAGCCGTTCTCCAGTTTCGTCATTACGTGCAGCTACTTAAACATCTTTTAGTTAAGTAACGCAGGAAAATAGCATATATTATATTTTCGTTACAATAATTCATCATTCCCAACTCCCAACAGCCACCGTGCCAGAAGCGTTAGCTTCGGGAGCGCTCAACAGCCCCTACTTGGTCATTTCGGCCTGCAGACGGTCGACGGCGCCGGAGATGGGGTTGAGCCACAGGCTGGTGGTGTAACGCTTGTTGAAAAGCTCGGCACTGAGAAGCTCGACATTGCCGAACTGTGGGGCGGGGAACTCTGACTGAACGAGCTGGTCTATGCCCTGGAAGATAGTGGTGCGCATACGTCCGGGAACATTCACGTAGACGCCCTCCTCATAAACCTTCTTCTTTGTCTTGGCGGCGGCCTCCTCATCGACAGGCGGCACAGTATTCAGGTCGTCGACGGTAATGTAGAACGGCTCGCCCGACAGGTCGTCAGCATCGACAATACCCAGATCCTGCGACAGACGGAAGAGCGTTTGGCGGCTGACGGGCGCCTCGGGAGTGAAAGTGATGACATATTCGGTAGTGTCGCAAGTGGTCGTTCCCTCGAAGAGCGAGCGCAACGCGTTCTCCTGCGTCTCAAGCTGCGAGAGCATCAGCTGCAACTGCGCCCCGTCCTTTGGCATGAAGTCGGCCTGGCCTTTTATCAACAGACTGCGGTTCTCGCGCAGGTCGTAGATTTCCCTCGATGTCAGCTCGGCCATCTTCGCCGTGCTGCCCGCAGCCAGAATCTCCTCGTTCAGGAACTGCCTCGGGTTCAGTGGGGCAGCCTTTGGTGCTGGCTCAAAAGCCTTTGGCAGTGTCTCGGGTATCGGCTCGGCATTGATGGCGAGCAGACGTCCGTCATCGGCCAAAGCCACATTGGCAGCCACGGTCTTGGCGTTGAACTTCACCGCGAAGCCTTTCTTCTTGTCGGCCATGCCGAAGGGAGTCTGCGTGATCGACACCACGCGGTGGCTCACGCTGGGCTGCAGACTGACCGAAGGCAGACGCAGATAGCGCTGTGCGTAGCTGGCGAAATCGCCCGGCTGGTAGCTTGTTCGCTCCACAAGCACGCTGATGCGCAGAGCGGTGCGCGGCAGATAATAGACAGCCCCGTCGGTGGTCGCTCCGGGATGGTATTCGCTGATGACAGTCTGGGCGCTTGCGCCGACGCTAAAGAGCAAAAGACAAACGATGAATGACAAGATTGGGTTGTGGAAACGAACTACCATAATAAAAACAAAACACTAATTGGGATGAAACTTACAACTAATCAAGCATCTCACTTTTCTGAAACTAATTTGAACGCCTTTGGCAGGAAGTCGATTATGTCGCTTGCGATGACACTTTCCTCTCCCAGCTCAGCGGCAGCCATATCGCCAGCCAGTCCGTGCAGATATACAGCCGTCATGCAGGCCTCTCGCTGATGGTATCCACGTGCCAGCAAGGCTATGAGGATGCCCGTGAGCACGTCGCCGCTTCCCGCCGTTGCCATTCCTGCATTTCCCGTGGTGTTGAAAGCCACGTGTCCGTCGGGCATACAGACAGCTGTGTGATGGCCTTTCAGCACGACGTAGCCCTGCACCTTCTCTGCCAGCACCAATGCCTTGGTGAGACGCTCGAAGCTGTCCACACACTGCCCCTCGAGCCTGTCCAGCTCCTTGGGGTGTGGTGTGAGTATTATCCCCTTTGGCAGCTGCATGAGCCATGCGTGGCGCGTTGAGAGAATGTTAAGTGCGTCAGCATCGGCCACAGCGGGGCAGTTAGCCCTGCGCAGCTGGGCTATCATGGCTATCGAAGTCTGCTCCGTTGTCCCGATTCCCGGCCCTATGCCCACGGCCTGGAAATCGTCGGTGGACACAGCCTCGCTGAATGTCGTCTCCTCGCGGTCGGGATGGATGACGGCCTCGGGCACAGCCACCTGCAGTATGGGTACGTTGCGACGCGGCGTGTGCACAGTCAGTTTCCCCACTCCCGAGCGCAGACAAGCCCTTGCCGCGAGAACTGCCGCCCCGGCCATGCCATAGCTGCCGCCGACGAAGAGTGCGTGGCCCATGGTGCCCTTGTGGGCAAAGGGGCTGCGCTTGTGTATCAGCGGGCGTATGTCGTCCTCGGTGGTGAGGGTGTATTGTGTCTCCAAGGTGTCGATACCCTCCTTGCTAAGCCCAATGTCGAGGATCTGCAGACGGCCTATGAACTGCTGGTTCTCCGGGAAGAGAAACGACAGCTTCTGCTGTCCGAGTGTCAGAGTGACATCGGCCTTGATGATGTTCGCCCTGACATTGTATGTGTTGTCCTCGGTCATCAGTCCCGAAGGCACGTCGATGCTCACCACCTGTGCTGGCGAGGCGTTGATGTATTTCACCAACGAGGCGAATCCTCCGGCCAGCGGTTTGTTCAGCCCAGAGCCAAAGAGGCCGTCGACCACGAGCATCCCCTCCTCTAATCGTGGCGGGTCGAACTCCTGTGTCACCTCGGTTAGCAGGGGCCTGCCCTTCCTGTCGGCCAGGCGCTTGCGGTTCTCGGCGCAGTCGGCTGAGAGATGGCCTGAGATGTTGAATAGGAATGTCTGCACCTGGTAGCCACGGTCGGCCAGCAGACGTGCCACGGCGAGGGCGTCGCCGCCGTTGTTGCCGGGTCCGGCAAAGACCACCACGGGCACAAGTGTGTCCCACCGTTCCATGATGGCCTGTGTCACAGCCATGGCGGCACGCTCCATGAGGTCAATCGACTTTATCGGCTCGTGCTCAATGGTGTATTTGTCAAGTTCTTTTATCTGAGTGCTTGTAAAAATCTTCATAATACAACTCCAAATGGATTGCGATAGCGGTGCAAAAGTACAAAAATCTTTCCATTCCCGAAAACAATTCACATTTTTTCACTGAAAACCCGCTATCGGAAGCAGACAAGCGGATTATTATTTAAGAGCCTTCTGCATCCGCTCCACTTCGTTCTCTAAGTATTTCGAGAGGCAGCGGGCAATCTCTGGGTAGTAGTCGTTGAGCGTCGGGTATTGGTCGCGTTTGTTGGCGTAGACACGTAGTGCTTCGACGAGTTCAGGCGTCCAGCGGAAGCCTCGGCGCCATATCTCTTCGAACAGGTAATCCATCGTGCCTCTATTGATGATTCCGTAGTCCTTCATATAGACGAAGACGGCGGCGCGGACGATGCTCTCGTTGATGACGATGCGCCAGTCCATGTACGCCTGGCTCTCCATTTCGGGCTGCGACCATTGGAAAAGCTTCTGGCCGATCTTCTCGATGAGCGCGGCGTTGGCGGCATTGTCGAGCAGGGGATTGACGAACGAGTGGTTGAATTCGTGGAAGAGGAGGGTTGCATCCAAGCGCGGCCGACCCGTGTTCGGATTGAGCACGTAACCTATGATGGAGAACACCTCGCGTGGCTGACCGGGCAATTGGCGGCTTACGCCATTGTTGGTGTCGCCGTGGGCGAATCCGATGACGATGCGGAACTGCTCCTTGGCCTCGGTGCCGTAGAAACGGGCGTACCATTCGGGGTGGAAGAGGGACATGACATTGGTCTCGTAGACCTTGATGCCCTCGTCGTAGAAGGCGCGGTGCTGCTCGAAGAACTCGTGGAAGCGGGTGTCCTTGTAGAACTGGTTTAGCTTGTCCACAAAGTCGTCGAGGTCGACGTTCTGCCAGCCGTTGTTCAGTTCTGAGCGGTCGCCGATGAGCTTGAGTCTGCCCTTTTCGATGTCGAGGTGTATGGCCATGTTCGACACCTTTTCGTAGCCGATGCCATACTTCTCGCGGATGTTCCGACTGAGGACGACTGCCTCGTGTTGCTTGTACGGTGCGAACCACGCGTTGATGTCGTTGGAGTACTGGCCTGCCAGGTTCACGTTATATGACGAGTAATCGGCCGTATGCGCGAGGATGGCCATCAGTTCGACAGTCTCGCTGACTTCAACTTTGATTTGTTGTGCCGTCGAGGTCAGTGTGGCGGCGACGGCGAGGATGATTGACAGGATTATTTTCTTCATATCGTTTTCGTTCTTAATTCGGCGACAAAGACAAACAATTATTTTCGGTTATTTTAGAGGCAGGGCTACTGTTCCTCTTCCAATAGCCAGCTGATGCTCTTGTAAACCGAGAAGTCTCCCACGTATTCTGACAGCACGTCGGAATTGCCCTCCTCCTTCAGAACCAACTGGTGGCTGCTGAAGCTGACCTCCGCTGTGCCGTATTTCGTGGACCACGAGCCCTTGTCCTTGCCCATGTTGCTGTAGTCCCACGAATAGCGCAAGATTCCTTTTTCCTCATCGTCCCACGCCCATGTCGCCACGGCCAGTTTCTCACCCTTGTAAAGCACCATGTATGTCCCGGCCTTGGTGAAGATTATCTGCAGCGGACTGTTCTCACCGGTTATGTTGATGTCTTTCACAGCATTCTCGGCTGTTGCGTCGGCCCCTTCCCTGTCACGCTCATATTCCTCAGGGAAGAATGTCTGGAACAGAGTCTTCAAGCCAGCCACTATGTCTTGTTTCAACCGCTGCTCGTCGTCCATCGAGTATTTCCCGTCGATGACGGTAACCGTGTTGCCGCCCTTAGTCATTTCAATCTTCATCGCGAATCCCGAAATATTCCACGTGCGGCACAGCCACGATGTCTTCTGGCTGTCGGGGTTCTGTGTTTTCTTAGCAGCCGTAAGTGTGTAGGTCTGCCCGTTCTCTGGCGTTATCTCCAAGGACAGGGCATTGTCGGCATTGCCGGTGATGACAATGCGCCCGAAGCCCTCCAGCTCAAACTCGGTGTCGCTGATTTTCGTGAACCGACCCTTGATGATGTTCTGGTAGGTTGTGGCTCGCGTCTCGTCCTCGTCGGGTGCGATGACGAAGCGTGAGAAGAAGTACGCCTGGCGTGAGCTTGCATTGTCCCTGATGACGATGTAGTTGCCGCTTGACGTCAGTTCAACCGATTTGATGTCGCTGTTGTGCGATGTGACCTCATAGTAGGCACTTACGCTTTCATACTGTGGTGTTGAGAAATTGGTGTCATCATCGTCGCTGCTGCAGGCCGTGATGCCAGTCATGGCCACTGCCAACAGCAGTATGCCAAAAATAGTGTGTAAGTAGTTCATAGGTTATATTATTCAAATTCGTTTCCAAACTTCCGAGATACAGCAATTCTCCATGCCACCGATAGCCTCAATGCGCTCGTCCAAGTGGTACTTGCCTCGCAGTATGAAAGCGCAGATGTTCGTGTCGAGCAAATATTGTTGATGTTTCATGGCTCGCTAAAGAATTTATCCCAGAATTCCCGCCTATGACTTTTGGAATGGCGTACCTCGTTGAGATGGTCCACCAGTCCGTCGGCATCCATATATTCCTCATCGCTCCAGATGCCGAAGTAGTCGCCAATGTTAGGCTTCCGCTTCTTGGCCTCAGGCTTGGCTGGCTTCACACTCTCTGCCAGCATCGTTATCAGCTGGAGTTTCTGGCTGTCGTCCAAGTCCTTCAGCATCCCCCAATAGTGGGTGATGGGCCGTCTGGTCGTCCGTCTTCTTACTGTTGCTTCCATATCTTATCTGTTTTGTTTGTTTTCGTGTGCAAAGGTACAAAGTTTTTGGGGATTAGCGAGCATTTTGGGCGTTAAAAGTATAGAAAGCGGGCGAAAGTGCTGCAATTTGTCACCTTCGCCCGCCTAAATCAATTATTCAAGTTTCTTAGGAACTGACACTAAATAAAGTTTACAAATGATGTCTGAAACGAATTTCCGTAATTATCGTAATTTAACCGTAATTTCCTTAATTATAAAAATTATGGGCAAATTATGGATATTACGG
>CAJOEC010000058.1 GCA_905233425.1 uncultured Prevotella sp.
ACCCTGTCACCATACCCAGGGCGTTGCCCTGGGCTGACTGCTTGTTGGCCTTTCAGGCCGCTGCTGCGCTTTGTTTTCATACTTGCGAAAGTTGTATATGTATATTTTATAGTCCGTCATAGTCGCTGATGGTTTGGCGCCATTCGTCGGAAAACGGTATGGACTGCTTTTGCTCCAGGTCATATAGCACCAATATCGACAGGCAGCGGCTCTTCACCTCCTGCGTATCGGTGTCAAAGATTTCCTGTTCCAGATGGAAGCTCTTATTGCCGAGTTTGGCAGTACGTGTGCGGACGGCAATCCTATCAGAGCCTTTTATTTGGGCATAAAACTCCACCTCTATCTTTACCACGAAAATAGCATATTGATCCCAGTCAAAGCCTTTGCAAACGGTGGAAACATAGTCAGTCTTACCAGAGTCGTAGAACTGGAAATATATGGTGTTGTTCACGTGCCCGAACTTGTCAACGTCGTTGAAACGTATCTGCAGGGGCACCACATTGTGAAACTCATGACTTATTTCTTCTGCCATCTTCATAAGCTAAGATATTTCAGCCACGACTTCAATTTCTACCAATGCGCCCTTGGGAAGCGTCTTAACAGCAACCGCAGAACGAGCGGGGTATGGTTCTGTGAAGAACTCGGCATAGACGGCGTTCATATCAGCAAAGTCGTTCATGTCGGCCATGAAGACCGTTGTCTTTATCACATTTGCCATTGTCTGGCCAGCTTCTTTCAAGATGGCTTGAACGTTGGTCAGCGACTGACGGGTCTGCTCCTTGATACCACCTTCAACAATACTGCCAGTAGCTGGATCAATGGGAATCTGACCAGAGGTATATACGAGATTGCCAACTATGATGGCCTGACTATAAGGGCCAATGGCAGCCGGAGCAGCCTTTGTACTGATTACTTCTTTCATATTCGTCTTGTTTTTATTCTCCTATAATTGTTATTACCAATTCTCTTGCACCACCGTAATTCCTGTACTCACAGAAATAGATACCCTGCCAGGTTCCCATATTTAGGTGTCCGTTGGTGATGGGAATAGTAAGGCTAACGCCACTTAATACGGACTTCGCATGTGCTGGCATATCATCGGAACCCTCCAAGGTATGCTCATAGTAGGGCTGATTCTCTGGAACTAAGCGGTTGAAGATAGTTTCCATGTCAACCCTCACGTCTGGATCACAGTTCTCGTTGATACTCAGTCCACAACTTGTATGCTTCGTGAAGATGTTGATGATACCTGTCTTAGGCAGCTTAGGCAACTGACCAAGTATCTCACTCGTCACAAGATGAAAACCTCTCGACTTGGGCTTTAGTGTTATTTCTATCTGCTGTACCATATACTTAATTTGTCATTAAAATGATTACGCCGCTGATGCAGATGTAGGCATAGACGATGTAGCCCCTCACACCAGTCATCATCACGTTTCCAATAAGGAAGTAAGTCTGCGCCATCGACATATAATGCTCCTTTGTCGGCTCACTTTGGATGAAATAGAGTACTGCTGGTGGGCCTTGCATACCGAAGAAACCGCCCATCAGTCCGCTCAATGCCCCTGCTCTCACCTGCACTCTCTTGGTAGTAGGTAACTTGATGCGGGTGCTGAAAAGCATGAAGTAGATGCCAATCAGGATGAGAGCCACTCCGAGTATCCTACGAAGGATATGTTCTTCGATGCGTGTCAGGGCAAAGATGGCAAATGTTGAGACGATGATAAAGGTGAGCAAGATAGTCCATAACCGGTTCCAAGTGACATGGTTCCGTAATCGCCAAACTATGACTGCCGATGTGGTGATGGCCAGTAAGCCGGATAGTGTTGTTGCCGTTGTGGCTGCTGTTGATGACCGTGCTCACGCGACAGCCCACAATCTGCGTGGTGCCGTAGGTGCGACCAGCCAATCCACCGGCATGTCGTCCGGAGGTCTTGATTTCACCCGCCACGTGCAGGTTGCTGATAAAGGCATTCTTGACGAAACGGAACGGGGCGATGTCGTCGCCGCTGCCGTCGTAGTTGAAGGTCAGCGTGTGTCCGCCGCCGTCGAAAGTGCCGTTGAAGGTTTTTGCGTTATTACCCGTGGTGCCTGTTCCCACCATCGTCGTGACGCTGATATCGGCATCTAAAAGGAAGTATTTGTCGCTGTAGTTGGTGCCACCGTTCACGTCGGTAGCAAATTGGTTCCAGTGGGCAGTCGTGCTAATGATGTACGGGTTCTTGGCGGAGCCGTCGCCGCCGCCAAACTGCGCCCACGCCCCCTGCACGACTGCGCACAGGAGGGAGAGAATCAAATAAAATGTCTTTTGCATTATTGTCCAATCGTTTAATGTCGTTTTCGCGGTGCAAATATAGATAAAATTTCCGAATTACAAGCCAGTCGAGATAAAAATATGAACAAATTGCCCCGAAAAGTTAGAAATCAAGGCTCACATACGCTCAATCCTATCCTTTTCCGTGCTCTATGTCACAATTATTTTGTATCTTTGGGGCGTGCTGATAATAGCATGTAACTTTATTGTTTAACCCCCAAATTATTAGGCTCGACGGCATCATGCAGCGCTGCAACATCCGCCTGAGCAACTATGTGTCGAACACCGACACGAAGAGCTACTCCCCACTGCGGCGCACCTCGCATCCTGGAGCGGGCTGAAGCCACGCAACGACGTTTCCAACGGGAAGTACAAGTCGCGCAGGATCACCCACGGCAACGCGGCAAGCCGCACCAAGGACTGCTTCTTCAGCCGCTTCTCCTATCACCAGACCGTGGTACGCAAGAAGAACAAGCTGAAGGTTCTCGTGGCCGTGGCACGAAAGCTGCTAATCGCCGCGTGGCATGTCCTGCGCGACGAAAAGGACTACGTCGACTTTGACCCTGACCGCAAGGAACCCGTCACAAACGGGTGACTCACGATATACCGCCCGTGGAAAGGCTATTACCTTTGTGGTGGCCATCTGCCCGGCAGAAATGCTGACGCAGAACCCCGTTTGCAAATTAACCGACAACACGCGCGGCTATGAAAGCCAGTCTATAGCTTTCTTCTTGGCCTCGCCTCGCAATCCGTCTATGTAATAATGTTGGGCGATGTGATTGTCAAACTGTCCGACGAAAGCGCCACGTATGCGGGCGCACTTCTCGTTGATGGAGTTGAGAAGCGGGGTCGTCACGTCCTCTATGCTGTGTAGCACTCGCTCGCTCATGCCGTATGGCTTCAGGCGAATATAAATCTGTGTCAGCTCCTCCCTTCACCAGAGGCTCCATCTTTATCTCCATATCGTTATAGTCGGGCAGCAGCAGACGATAGTCTTTCGTAATGACCAGACGGCTCAGACGGTCGTCAGGATGAATCAGCTGTTCAAGAATAAACTGTGATATACCCTGTATGACATATCCGTGTTATCCGTTAAATCCGTGTTCGTTAAGGCAGCATTCTGCCTCAGTTTGGCAATCCGTTCCTTTACCTCCTCTATCAGGTCATCGGTGTTCTCCTCGCCTATCTGTGAATTGAAACGGTCATCGGTCCCTTCTTCCACAGATCCCAAATCGCCCCAGTCATCATAACTTTCAATGAGCCGCTCATGAAGTTCTCTTTCTGCAACAATCTGCTTGCCTATTCTGTGCAATTGGTCGGCCAAAGGCTCATCGCCTTTAGAGGAAATCGGATAGAAGCGGTTGATGGCCTTGTCCTTCCCGTCATTGCCCCTGAGGACATCCTCTGTGCGGATGAATCCCTGCTGAATACGCTTTATGTCATCAGGATGCTCCAGGTATTGCAACAAGTAATCATTGCCGACAGCCGCCACGGTCAGCTCAGCGTCCGTCAGGTAAGGAGCGCGATATTGCATCACCTCCTTGCTCTTTAACTGCTTCAGCAACAATGGAAGATAGATGACATGTAAGCCAATCATCTGCCCCCAACCCTTGAAGACCTCCGGCTCTGACTCAAACAGCCTCGTCAGTTCCTCGTCCTCCTCGCTGGCAACATAGATAAGTTCCTTCGGCCCCAACCTTCCCTCAAGTCGGAACTCCACCTTGTTGTCCACCAATGCCTCTTGATTGTTAAGCGGTAAAGGCTGCAACTTCTCGTTCCCTTTCTTCTCCAGTCTCCTTTCCATGACAAACATCAGAACCAGGAACGCAGCCACCACAATGTCTATCACGTTCCAGACCGTCCGACCCAGTGCTATCTTCACAAGCGGCTGGAACAGCAACGCCAGCGTCCCGAACACCCACATCGCAACCTTCTTCTGTCGCACATAATACCAATAGGCAAGCCATCCGCACGCTACCATCATCACGAAGCGCACCAGCATGAAGTACCCGTATGGCATCGGTGCCAGACAGAGCAGCAGCATAGCTGCCAATAAAAGATAGAATTGTCTGAACATCATCAATTCTTTTGCTGCAAAATTACAACATTCTTTTCAAACAGCCAAACTTTTTCACCATTCTTTGATATTTGCATACGCCTCCACTACATCCTCAATGCTGTCAGGCAAGGCAGGGAAGAAATCATAGCCCGTGATGCGCTCCACATCGTCCACTGTATTGATGAATTGGTCTTTTTTCTTCTTTCCCTCATTATTCCTCACCACATAGCCGATAGCCTTTGGCTTCCCTTGAAGACAAAGAATGACCTTAAAGAAAGCCTCCGGTACAACGACTTTGTTCTTCCCAATTGTCTCGTGCTCCCTGTTCAATAGTACAGGCCCGCAAACTATATAAACGTCCCCATATTTCTTTGCCCACTTCCTGCAGTCCATTTCTATACGGTTCCAAACACCGCTGTTCAGCCCCCTGTCCTGTGGGCACATATTGGTCAGCAGAAATGATTCCCTCATCGCCTGCTCATCCCATTTGTTGTCACCAGCCGGACATAAATGGCCGTGCGACCATCCGCTCCCTTTGTAATCCTCCTGCGTCGCCCTTGGCTCTGGCACATCCACATCCTCTAAATAGCCATTAAAGCGTTTCACTTCCCCATCCGCATGTTCCGCAGTAAGATGCCATGCCACCCAGTTTGGAATTTTCAAGTCAGGATTATAAGAGACGGTATAGGCCGTCCTTTTGAGAATCATTTCCCGACCGTTCTTTATTGGAGCAGGAATCTCAATCCTCTTGTCTGTCTGTGCCCAACAGGAACAGAAGAACAATAATGTTGCGAGGTATAACAGCCAAGACTTCATCATCAAGACTATAGCATAAATGTTATGCAGTACGATTCTCAACTATCATTCTGTCTTGTCTGTTAATAACACCCAATGGCCTGCACTCGTATTGCCTTCACGAACTAAAACGCCCATCTTTTGCATGGCAGAAAGGTCACGCCAAATAGTTCGTGGAACTACTGACAAAACTACTGACATTTGTTCTCCTGAAACGAATGGATTCTTTTTTATCAATCTGCAAATAACCTTCTGCCTTTCAGATAATTGAACTACTGACAAACTAGTGACATCACTACTGACATTACTACCGACATTACTTACGACATCACTACCGACATTACTTACGACATCACTGGTATTATCATCCCTTTTTTGTATCGCCAAGAACCGCTCTCGTTTGACGGTTGCCATGAATCCGCCACGCACTTCCTCGAACACGGGTATCTCCAGATTCTCGGCTTTGAAGGCATCGTGGATCTTCTCGTAACCACGACCCCACGCCTCTATGAACCCTGCCAAATAGAACACGTTTGCAATAAGTTTGTTGCGGGGACGAGACTCATGGCGCTTAAACAGTGTCTTAACCGTGAAATTGGCGGGCAGGGTACCGTCGTTCCATAACGTAATGGAATCGCCGTACACCCTCATCTGAGTAAAAGTGCCCGTATAGTTCTTGTGGACTATCGAGTTACAGACCATCTCCCTCAGCGCGTCCTCTGGTATCTCCAACGGTTCTTTGCGCCTCAGACCTTCATAATGAATCGGCGACACCAGATATTTGGTTCTCAATGTGTCGACGACCATGTCTGGCATCATAATCAGCGGGCAGACAATCCTGTCTTGGAGTATCAAGTCTGCGTCGCTATAGCCGAACCGTCCAATGCGGAAAGCCACCGACAGGTTCCATCGTTCCACGTCCTTGCCGAAAAGCAACAGCGCAGCCATCGTCAACAGGCCGCTTTTCTCGTCTATCAGATGCAGTTTGCGGAGCAACTGCTCCATACTGTCCTTTCTTGCCGAAGCGCTGATACGCCCTTCCTCGATGGCCGCATCAAGGAAGTATTTCACCGCCGAGCGGTCAATGTCCTTCAGCGTGGCAGCGGGCACCGTCGTCGCGTCCCAGGTCACGTTCAGCTTCCGCATCAGAAAGTCGGTCAATGCCGGCCCCGTCAGCTCCTGCATGGTGCTGCCCGAACGGTAATAGTACTTCCCTTTGTAACTGATGGGCACATTACTCGGCTCAATCACCGCTTCGATATATTCCAGTCCGTCCTGTTTATGTAGGTTCACGTCCGCGACGATTCCCATGGCGTTGACTATCTTGTTCGGGATGTCCTCCAGTAGCTTCTCCGTCTGCTTCAGCCCCACCACTTCGTGGTCATCGTCCACCCCGAAATACATCACCGCCCCCTGTGCATTCGCGAATCCGCAAACCCACTTCAGGTATTCATCCTGCCAGCTCCGCTTGAACTCCACGTTTTGACATTCTTTTGGTTTTATCTTGCTCATATTATTATGACGTTTTTGTCATTGCCCCTAATACTCTGTTATATTTTATTGTAGACTTTTCTATTACGCCTCTCTCCTGCTTTAATTGTTGGTTGTTAGGCCTTTACAAAGAACTCTTTCATAATCTTTTCTCCTCTTTTCTGCGGGTTCCATCCTTCGCAAAAAACGACTTTGTCGCCATCGACTTCTTTGGCAATTCCAAGCACATTGATTACTTGAATAGTTCTTGGCATGGAATTAGGCCATCTTCTCGGCTGGCTTTTGTTATACATCGGTGATGGGAATTGATAATAGAACATCTTTGCAAAATCTATGCGAAGTACATTATCGGGTATAAATTTCCACGTTGATAAAGATAGAGTTTTTTGACATAGGGTTTTGTTAATTGTTTCAACAAACTCCTTATCGTAAATCTTTAAATCCATGCCTCCTGCAAAAAGAATCCTCCTGCCGGCATTCAAAACCCCTTCAACATATTTATGGTGGTATTTATCTTCCTTTACAGCATACGGAATAAAGTACCATTTGCCAAGATGCCGGTGACCGTAAGTATCGTCAAGCTGTTTACCTACATTGTTTTCTTCCCATAACATAAGTAGATATTCTTGGCACCGATTAGTCAATACATCCATAATTGTCCTTAAACGCTCTGCTATCGGGAGAGAACTGGCTTTAGCTAATTCTTCCACAGAACCACTCTTATAAGCATCGTTTAGACGTTTAAGTTTCTGTTGCCTCAAAGCACTGTTTACATCATTTTGAGCTTTGACGTCCCTATAAATGTTTCTGCGCAGTTCTGTGAAATCTCCCTCTTTGATTTCTGCCCATTTGAGGTGTTCGTATGGTAGTTTAATGGGCTCGCAGACGCTGAAGAGAACCTCAAATTGTTCGCAATAGCTATTGACGATATTTGGTTCGTTAATTATCACGATATTCTCATTATTGACATTAGCATGATATGTCCAATTATACGAGCCTGTGATAACTACATTGTCAATCACACAAAACTTGTTATGCATAGTGCCCTTATTTGAAGTTGCAAACCGCACGTCGGCGCCCTTGTTTACTAAAACACCAAAATCCAATCCAAATTCATTTCTGTTAAGGATGTCATCATGTATTAATACTTTCACCTCAACATTCTTCTGTAGAGCTTTAAGTAAAAATTCAAACAGAGTCTCGTTTGTAAACCAAGCAACAGCAACGAAAATCCTGCAATCTGCCTTTGCAATATGTACAGAGAGTTTTTCCTCAATAGTGTCAAAATATACTTGAATCATAGTCGTCTCGTTTTATGTCTATTTGGGATCCCTCAGAATAACATCTCAAAACGGCACATCGTCTTCTTCAGCAAATGTTGGTTTTCTGACATTACCTGAATCATTTAGTATGTCTTGCAGAGATTTCTTTTGAAGTTTCATTGCTCTATCTCTCATAAAGAGGCTATTTCTGCTAATATGGAATACAGCTCCATTTGCCATTCCTTTTTGCTTTAAGATTCGTATTCCAAGTATTCCATGATAATTGCTTCCTCTTTCACCAACGAGAATGTGAATATCTTCATAGTCAATAAATGCAATTACTACATCTGATTTGAAATGAGAATATTCACTGAAATCATGCAAAGTAGGAACACAAGTATCGGTCATTTCTCTATTTTGATACCAAGTCTGATATGCAACTACAATAGGCAGGCCATAATTAACTGCGATTTGTTTTAATTGAATACTGAATTCATAATCGCGAATTTGAGGCAAACAAAAACATTCGTCGAAAAAGACAATTTTAAGGCCATTTTCAGTAATTGCTTTTTCCAGTTCTTCATATTTATTTTCTCTTTCGTCATAACTCCATTTCATTATATATAATGGAGATTGTGAAAGTATCTCTGAAAACTTTTCAAATAGTGCTTTATTCTTAAAGTCATTAAGCACAGAGAGGATGTCGTTTGTAATGATGTCGTAATAATACGCAAACATTGACAATAAGAATTCGTCTTTACCCATATTGTCATCCATTACGAATAAGGCAGGGATTTTGTTGTCAAGAGTAATATGACACATTTGAGTTATCAAAAAAGCTGTTTTTCCACAATTCTCATTTCCTATAATTGTGATTAATTCACCTCCATGATACCCACCAATGGCATTGTCCAAAAACTTAAAGCCGGTCGATACTACATCCCTCTTATGGTTTATTACTTCTTCAGCAAGTTTACTAATATGTTTCATGTGATTTTGTTTGACAAGATAAAGAAATCTTAACTTTCTAAATAATTACATAGTGTTTCTAATTCGTCAACATAGTCAGAATAAAAGTGGGTGTCATAAAAGACAGGCAGCCCGTCATCACCCAGCACCGGCCTCAGATAGCTCAGTTCCTCAAAGTTGTCCTCTGCCGCCTTGATGGCCTCAATATATTCCGAAATCAGTGGATAGTTCATACATCTTCAGTCATTGGAGAGTGCAAAGTTACAACTTTTTCCCTAAAAAAGAAAGAAATTAAGGAAAAAATGATTTCACAAGCCTTGTGGAACGTGAAAACCTGTGGGAAAAGAAGCCATGCCTTGTCGGACTAAAAGCCCAGCCTTGTGGGGCTAAAAATCGTGTCCGACATGACAAACAGTTCGCACGGCGCGAACTGGGAGTTCGCACGGGCCGAACTGGGAGTTCGCGCCGGGCGAACTATTTGGCGTCTCAGAGGGCTTTGACAGCCACATTTGGCACTTTAACTAATAATTATAGTGACTTGCACAATAATATACTGGGATGGTCGTTATTATATTAAATAATGTATATACAATAAATTATAATGGAACAAGACGTCGGCGCTCCGACGGAAACACTTTCAAAATGAGCAGCTGAATGCCGTTAATCAACTGACAAGAGGTAAGATAGCGGCATTTGTTGTTTATGAATGACTAACCACTAATACGAACCATGCAAAAGATTGACTTAGAGAACAAGACACTTTTCGTCACCGGAGCCGCCGGCTTCATAGGTGCAAACCTGGTGAAGCGTCTGCTAAAGGACACACAGACGGCCCACATCGTCGGAATAGACAACATGAACGACTACTATGACCCGGCACTGAAAGAGCAGCGACTTGAGGAGCTGAAAGACCCGCGCTTCACTTTCATCAAGGGCGACATTGCCGACAAGGCGGCCATCGACGGCATTTTCGCCGAGCACAAGCCCGCCGTGGTGGTGAACTTAGCGGCACAGGCAGGGGTGAGATACTCCATCACCAACCCCGACGCTTATATACAGTCGAACATCATCGGCTTCTACAACATACTGGAGGCCTGCCGCCATTCGTATGACAACGGGCAGACGGGCGTGGAGCACCTGGTCTACGCCTCGTCGTCGAGCGTCTACGGCTCGAACAAGAAAGTCCCCTACTCCACCGACGACAAGGTGGACAACCCCGTGTCGCTCTACGCTGCCACCAAGAAGAGCAACGAGCTGCTGGCCCACTCCTACTCGAAGCTCTACAACATCCCCTCGACGGGACTGCGTTTCTTCACCGTCTACGGCCCTGCCGGACGCCCCGACATGGCTTACTTCGGATTCACCAACAAGCTGGTGAAGGGCGAGACCATCCAGATTTTCAACTATGGCAACTGCAAGCGCGATTTCACCTACGTCGACGACATCGTGGAGGGCGTGGTGCGCATAATGCAGGGTGCGCCCGAGAAGAAGAACGGCGAGGACGGGCTGCCCCTGCCGCCATACAACGTTTACAATATCGGCAACTCTTCGCCTGAGAACCTGCTCGACTTCGTGGACATTCTGCAGCAGGAGCTGGTACGCGCCGGGGTGCTGCCAAAGGACTACGATTTCGATGCCCACAAGAAGCTGGTGCCCATGCAGCCAGGCGACGTGCCCGTGACTTTCGCCGACACCAGCGCGCTGGAGCGTGACTACGGATTCCGGCCTTCGACACCGCTACGCGACGGCCTCCGCGCCTTTGCCGAGTGGTATGCAAAAAACTACAGACATTAGAATTAAACGCATTATAGAAACGAATGTGAATAATATGAATAATTTATTCCACGAATATTTATAATTATTATTCAAATTCGTGGGCAAATCGAAAATGAAGAAGGTGCTGATGGGAATGACGGCAACTGAACTGAAAGCTGTTGCCAAGAGCCTCGGTATGCCGGCCTTTACGGGCGGGCAGATTGCGCAATGGCTCTACCAGAAGCACGTGACGGGCATCGACGAGATGACGAATCTCTCGAAGGCGAACCGCGAACTGCTTGCCCAGCACTACGACGTTGGCGCCATGCCGCCCATCGACTGCCAGCACTCCGAGGATGGTACTGTGAAGTACCTCTTCCCCGTCCGTTGTTCGTCAGACGGCACAAGTAGCACGGCAAAAGCCGACAGCCACAAGTTTGTGGAGACGGTGTTCATACCCGACGGCGAGCGGGCCACTCTTTGCGTCTCGTGCCAGGTGGGCTGCAAGATGAACTGCATCTTCTGCCAGACAGGCAAGCAGGGATGGCAGGGCGACATCACCGCCGCCGACATCCTGAACCAGATATACTCACTCCCTGACCGCGAGAAGCTGACAAACCTCGTGTTCATGGGACAGGGCGAGCCGATGGACAACCTCGACGCAGTGCTGCGTGCAACAGAAATCCTCACCGCTGCCAACGGTTATGCCTGGAGTCCGAAGCGTATCACCGTAAGCAGCGTCGGAGTGAAAGGCAAGCTCAGGCGCTTCCTCGACGAGAGCCAGTGCCACGTGGCAATATCCATGCACTCGCCGCTGCACGAACAGCGCCTGCAGCTCATGCCCGCCGAGAAGGCCATGCCTATAGCCGAGACGGTGGCCCTGCTGCGACAGTATGACTTCACCCACCAGCGCCGCTGCTCATTCGAGTACATCTGCTTTGCGGGACTGAACGACACTCCCGCCCACGGACGCGCTATAGCCCGGCTGCTGCAGGGGCTGGAATGCCGCGTCAATCTCATTCGCTTCCACCAGATACCCGGCGTAGACCTTCCTGCAAGCGACGAGCAACGCATGGAACAGCTGCGCGACCAGCTGACGCGCCAAGGCATCACGACGACGATACGCGCCAGCAGAGGCCAGGACATACTGGCCGCCTGCGGACTGCTGAGCACGGCACACGAATAAATCTGGCTTTTGAACAACGAATTACACGAATTTCACGAATTACACGAATTTCACGAATTTCACGAATTTCACGAATTTCACGAATCACGCCCCTAAGTAAGGGGGATGGAGGCCTGGACAAGCGCAGGCCACCAAAATATTAACCTCAATAGAAAAATGGTTTGATAAACGCTTGTTCAGACCCATCCCCGGAATGGGGAGCATAAACAAATGGAAGAAAGAAAACCTCGCGTTGCCATTACCCACGGCGACACCAACGGCGTAGGTTACGAAGTTATACTAAAGACCTTCGCCGAACCTGCAATCCTGGAACTCTGCACACCGATAGTCTACGGTTCGCCAAAAGTGGCTGCCTACCACAGCAAAGCTCTTGGATTGGACACACAGTTCACCATCATCAACGATGCCAGTGAAGCCAAGGGCGACCGCCTCAACCTGCTGACGACATTCGACGACGAAGTGAAGGTGGACTTTGGCACACCCACACAAGAGTCGGCCACGGCCGGACTAAAAGCCATCGACCGTGCCCTCGACGACTATGAGAAGGGACTCTTCGACGTGCTTGTCACCGCCCCGGTGTTCAAGAACAGCATTGAAGGTTTCAATGGCCACACAAACTACATCGAGCGCAAACTCGGAGGCGAGAGCCAAGGCATGACCATACTGATGAACGACGACCTGCGCGTTGCCCTCGTAACGAACAATGTGGCCATCAAGGACGTCGCAGAGTCGATAACCAAGCAGAAAATCATCGACAAGGCCAAGCTCTTCCATCAGGCGCTACGCCGCGACCTCCGCGTGAGCAGCCCCCGCATTGCAGTGCTGGCCCTGAACCCCCGCTGCGGCGAGGACGGTGTGCTGGGCACGGAAGAACAGGAGATAATCATACCTGCCATCAGCGAACTGGCCGCCGAGGGTCTGCAGGTGTTTGGCCCATACGCTGCCGACGACTTCTTCGGTCGCAGCAGCTACTATCGCTTCGACGGTGTGCTGGCCATGTATCACGACCAAGGGCAGACACCCTTCAAGGCCGTGGCCTACGAGAACGGAGTTAGATTCACCACCGGTCTGCCACTGGTGCGCACAGCCCCTGCCCACGGAGCGAACTTCGCCGCTGCAGGCAGAGGCACCACCGACGAACAGTCATTGCGCAACGCCATCTACACGGCCATTGACGTGTGGCGCAACCGCATGACATTCGACGAGCCGTTGCAGAACCCGCTGCCAAAGCTCTACCACGAGCGTCGCGACGAAAGCGAGAAAGTGAGGTTCAGCCAGCCGAGACCCAAGGACCAGTTCAGAAAGCCCTTGGAAAAAGACGTCAACCAAGAGCAAGAACAGAATCAGGAACAATAGCCATTAATTGTATAGCATTATGAGAACTATCAAATTACTATTCTTGTCGATGGTGTCGGCCATCCTGATAGGATGCGGTACCACCTCGACAGTTCCCGTAACCGGACGGAAACAGACTCTGATGGTCAGCGACGGCGAAGTGCTGAGCCTTTCCACACAGCAGTATCAGGAGTTCATGAAGAGTGCCAAGTTGTCGGCTAACGCGACAAACACTGCCATGGTGAAACGTGTGGGGCAGAAACTTGCAGCTGCCGTCACCACCTACCTGCAGTCAAACGGCATGGCCAACGACGTGCAGAACTTTGCATGGGAGTTCAATCTCGTGCAGGATCCCCAAGTCAATGCCTGGTGTATGCCCGGCGGCAAAATCGTTGTCTATGAAGGTCTGCTGCCCGTCACCCAGGACGAGGCATCGTTGGCCATAGTGCTGGGCCACGAGATAGCCCACGCCGTGGCCCGCCACAGCGCGGAGCAACTGTCCACGCAAATGAGACAGCAATACGGCCTGCAGATAGGAACGGCAGTGGCCAGTGCAGTGGGAATGGGGCAGAACACCCAGAGCATACTGCAGACGGCAGCCGCGCTGAACTTCAATTTCGGGAACCTGAAATACTCACGCGACCATGAGACCGAGGCCGACTACATGGGACTCATCTTTGCCGCCATGGCCGGATACGACCCACAGGTGGCGACATCTTTCTGGCAGCGCATGGCATCGGCATCGACAAACCAGACAGCGGAGTTCCTCAGCGACCACCCCTCGGACGAGACCCGCATAAAGAACATTCAGGGATGGATGCCCCAGGCTTTGAAATACTACAAAGGCGGAACCACACAAACAGGAACGGCAACGGGCACACAGAATGGCTCACAGATGAAGACATTCAGAGTGTCATCGAAAAAGAAATAAGCCACTAAGCGGCAGTGCAATAAAAAAACGTTAAAAAATTTTTTGGTAACAGAAAAAATATGTACCTTTGCACCCGCTTAGAAAGGCGACGCCGATATGGCTCAGTTGGTAGAGCAACGCATTCGTAATGCGTGGGTCCCCGGTTCGAGTCCGGGTATCGGCTCAAAAAATCAGGAGGAACGTGTCCGGTTCCTTCTTTTTAATAAAGACTGCGGAATTAGCTCAGTTGGTAGAGCATTGGCTTCCCAAGCCGAGGGTCGCGGGTTCGAGTCCCGTATTCCGCTCAACGTTTATCCACATAACAGAATGCTTACACTGAAATTGATTACTGAGCAGACCGAGCGTGTCATCGCCGGTCTGGAGAAGAAGCATTTCGAGGGTGCTCGTGAAGCCATCGCAGAAGTGATGGCCATAGACAAGCAGCGCCGCGAAGCCCAGCAGCAGTTAGACAAGAACCTTAACGAACAGAAGCAGCAGTCGGGCCAGATAGGCCGCCTGATGAAAGAAGGCCGGCGCGACGAGGCCGAACAGGCCAAGCAGGCCGTGGCCGCTCTCAAGGAGAGTTCAAAGCAGCTGGAAGAGCAGATGAACAAGGCACAAGAGGAGACGAACCGTCTGCTTTGCCAGATTCCAAACATCCCCTACGACGAGGTGCCCGAGGGACGCGCCGCCGAGGACAACCGTGTGGTAAAGAGCAACCTGAAGGAATGCACACCTGAGGATACCGTGGGCAACTGGACGGTGAACCCGACACTGGGCATCGACAACCCCCTACCACACTGGGAGCTGGCAAAGAAATACAATCTCATAGACTTCGACCTGGGTGTGAAGATTACCGGCGCAGGCTTCCCCGTTTACATCGGCAAGGGAGCACAGCTACAGCGCGCACTCATCAATTTCTTCCTGGCCGAGGCCGGCAAGAGCGGCTACACCGAGATCATGCCGCCAACAGTGGTCAACGCCGCTTCGGGCTACGGCACGGGACAGCTGCCCGACAAGGAGGGGCAGATGTACCACTGCGAGGTTGACGACTTCTACCTCATACCCACCGCCGAGGTTCCCGTGACAAACATCTACCGTGACGTCATCCTCGACGAGGCACAGCTGCCCATAAAGAACTGCGCCTACACAGAGTGCTTCCGCCGCGAGGCCGGCAGCTACGGCAAGGACGTGCGCGGTCTCAACCGTCTGCACGAGTTCTCGAAGATTGAGATAGTACGCATCGACACCCCAGAGCACTCACGCGAGAGCCACAAGGAGATGCTCGAACACGTGGAGGGGCTGCTGAAGAAACTGGAACTGCCCTACCGCATACTCCTACTCTGCGGTGGCGACCAGAGCTTCACCTCGGCCATCTGCTACGACTTCGAGGTCTACTCGGAGGCACAGGGACGCTGGCTGGAAGTCTCCAGCGTGAGCAATTTCGACACCTACCAGGCCAACCGCCTGAAATGCCGCTACCGCCGCGCCGACACTAAGAAGACGGAACTCTGCCATACACTCAACGGCTCGGCCTTGGCACTGCCACGCATCGTAGCCGCCCTCTTAGAGAACAACCAGACTCCCGAAGGCATTCGCATTCCCGCCGCTTTGCAGCCTTACACAGGTTTCGACATTATCAAATAGACGTAAACTGAACTCTGCCAAGGAGTATCATCCTACTAAACAAACCGCCGCTGTTCTCACTGGAACAACGGCGGTTTGCTTTTTCCCCATTTTCGCGAAGTGCTCCGGTTTACAGGCTCAATACACGTATCAAATGGAGGTCTCATAGGCTTTTCTGTATGTCTCATAGTGGTGTCAAAATATGCAATTTTGGGGGCTTGACTTTCAAAATATACAAAAAGTGTTGTAGAATTAACAAAAAATACGCTGGAGGTGGTGTGGGGCTTGCAGGATTGAAAATATTTTTTTAACTTTGCAGGGAAATTTTAATATTTTATACTATGAAGACAAGATTTACAAAAAATGCGAAGGTTTTCGACATTGTCATTACCGCCGTGGCGGGAATGGTGTCGGTAGGTATTATGCTCTATGGCGTTGGCCACTTCGGGCTGACGAATGCGTGGCCGGAGCTGGTGCTCAACATGTTCTACATTGCCTGTCTGGTGATGATCTGGATGTACCTCTTCAACAGGATGGACACCCAGAGGTTCAACTACTGGTGCTCCATATCGGTGGGTATCACGATTTTGCTGCGCGACATCCTCTTTGCGCCACCACTGGCCAATTACCCGCTCCATCTGGCGTGCTTCACGCTGTCGGTGCTGCTGCTCTGCACGCTCACCTATTTCTATGCCCGCAAGGACTGGAAGAGCTACTCGAAGAGCAACCTGTGGGCTATCTGCGGCATCGATATGGTCATAGCCACACTCTACAACATCGACATCATGTTTTTTGAGGCGCCCGACGAGTTCACCAATTACATGCTGACCGAAATATGGATACGGCCCACCATCACCTACGGCCTCGTGGCCTGCTTTGTGACGGAAACGATGGACAAAACAATAAACGTTAAACAATAAACAATAGACAAAATGGAAACAAAAAAGATTTTATTGATTCTTGCCCTGCTCTGCGCGGTCGTGCAGGGGGCATGGGCAGACTGGAGCGTCTGGAGCGGCTATAGTTCGTCGCAGCCGAGGTATTATTCGAGTTATGGCGGACGGAGCAACGTTTACGTCATCAGGGATGCCTATGAGCTGGCCTACGTCACCTGGTACTGGGGTGACTATTTTGACAAGAACCTGTATCTCGATGCCGACATGGACATGACCGCCGCCTCGTGGCAGCGCATGGGCGACCAGAACTACACTGGCACGTTCTACGGCAACAACCACACCATCCGCATCCTCATTTCTGACGTTAGCGAGAACTATCAGGGCCTGTTTTACAGGATTGGCAGTGGCGGCAGGGTGCAGGACTTGCACGTGGACGCCGACATCCGGTGCTTGAGGTCGCGCCTTGTGGGCGGCATTGCCGGCGAGAACGACGGCACGATTGAAAATTGCTGGGTGAGCGGCATAGTCCTTTCCAACTGGCAAGAATCCTTGTCGTCATACACCGCCAAGGTGGGCGGCATCTGCGGCCAGAACGACGGCACGGTGGCCTTCTGCTGCGTGACGGCCAATGTACAGAACCACGACGCCGACGTGGGCGGCATTGTGGGCTACAACTCCGGCGGCTGCACCATCAACCACTGCACCTTCTATGGAGAGGTCTCAAGCGTACACAGTCAGGACAATGAGTACGTTGGCGACCAGAACGGCAACCTATGGAACCAGCACAGCTACGATGACCTGAGCAATGACGCTACGCTGAGGAACTACCTCAACAGCTTCTCGGGCTATGACCTGTACCGCTATGCCGTGCAGTATCCGTACACGGTGAACGTGAGCAACAATGGCTACGGTGCCCTTGAGGCCACTGCCCCTGGTGCGCGCCTAGGAAAGACCGTTACGCTGAGGAAAGCGTATGGCTCGTCGGTGGAGAGCATCACCGTCCAGGATGTGTGGGGCCGCAATCTGTCAGTAAGCGGTAACGCCAACAGCGGCTACACGTTCACCATGCCGAGGTGCGACGTCACCGTGACGGCCAAATTCAGCGGAAACAGCTTGCTGAGCGCACACAAAGGCTCGGCAAGCGACCCCTACACCATCGGCAGCACCGACGACTGGAACGCCTTAGCCTACTACGTGAACCATGGCAACAACTTCAGCGGCAAGTACGTGAAGCTGACCAAGGACATCACTATCTCGAAGACGGTAGGCTTGGGCAAGGAGAGCATCTTCGCGGAGCGTCCCTTCAGCGGCACCTTCGACGGCGACGGCCACACGCTGACGGCCAACCTCAGCAGCACCGCCACCGGCACTAGCTGGAATGAGGAGGGCGTGGCACCGTTCCACTTCATCAAGAACGCCATCATCAAGAACCTGAAAGTGGCGGGTACGATCACTTCGGCCAGCTACCACACGGCGGGCATCGCGGGCTTTGCATACGAAACGAACCAGATTGACGACTGTACGGTGACGGCGACGCTGAACATCAGCAACAACTACGCCGGTGGCTTCATAGGCCACGGCGAGTCATCGGCCACCCGCATCCGCAACTGCGTCTTCGCCGGCACCGTCAACGGCATCGGCCAACCGCGTATCAACGTCGGCGGCTTCTGGGGCTGGAGCACCAGCGGCCGACCCATGCTCGAGAACTGTATAGAGAAGGGAACGTACAATAACATCGCGTCCATGCACCCCATGGGCTTGCAGGGCGGCACCGGCAGCATTGCCGACTGCTACTACCTGAATGCAGCATACGGCTCACCCACCAACGCCTGTACCGTGAGCGGAGCCTGGCAGGTCAGTGCCACCGCTCCCCAGACTGATGTCTGTGGCACAGTGACGGGGGTCGATGGCTCGACATACTATCTGGCCTGCGAGGTGTCGGGCCTTAAAGAGAAATACTTTGCCACGGATTCGGCCATTGAGCCCGACGTGGTGGTGACGTGGAAGGGAAACACGCTCGCCGAAAACGTTGACTACGTGGTGAGCTACGCCAACAACGTTGAGCCGGGCACCGGCACGGTGACCATCCGCGGCAGGGGGAACTACAGCGGCGAGAAGTCCATGACATTCACCATAGTAAAAACCAATACCATCGATGTCTGGTGGTCTATATGGGTTGTCGATTACAACTTCAAAGACGGCGATATCTATAAGACGAAAGGCAACGTGGAGTTAGACTGGGGCCGTCTGAATATCGACGGCAACGTCGTGCTCATTCTCGGCGAAGGCTCTACGCTCACCTGCGAGTATGGCATCGAAGTGAACGAGGGCAGCACACTGACGATTGAAGGACCGGGTACGCTGAACATCGACATGAAGAATTTGGCCAACGACAAGTCGGCCATCGGAGCCAATAAGATGGGTACTGTCATCATCAACGGCGGCACCATCAACGTCACCGGAGCGGGCTATGGAGCCGGCATCGGCGGCGACCTGAATAATGCCAGCGGCGGAAAGGTCATCATCAATGGCGGCGTGGTGAATGCCAGGGGCGGCTATGGTGCCGCCGGCATTGGCGGCGGCTACAGTAAATGGGAAGGCAATTATGGTGTTTGCGGCGACGTGATTATCAACGGCGGCCAGGTGACTGCGCGAGGCGGTCAAGACGCCCCCTTCGGCATCGGCGGCGGCGGTTATTCAGGTGTTGGCGGCTCTATAAAACTTGGCTGGACCAACCTCGACGACTTCATCAACGTCTCGAGGGTCAACGAGCAGATTACTACGTTTGCCAAGCAGTTTGTCATTGACGGTACGCAGACGATAGCCAC
Source organism: uncultured Prevotella sp. (assembly GCA_905233425.1). Lineage (GTDB taxonomy): Bacteria > Bacteroidota > Bacteroidia > Bacteroidales > Bacteroidaceae > Prevotella. The sequence continues at coordinate 19,427 of CAJOEC010000058.1, forward strand.
GGCCAACAACATGCTTGGCAAAAAGATTGTGCCCTACATGGCGGTGGCTTCTCTGCCCGGCAATGGCACGTCGGGCGACCCTTACATCATCAGCTCTGCCTCGGACTGGGACTTGTTCGCCAGGAATATAGCATACGGTAACAGCTACAGCGGCAAGTATGTGAAGCTGACGCAGGACATCAGCGTGACGCAGAAGTGCGGCTATGTGTCGGGAAACAATGCTGTCAAGGCCTTCAGCGGCTCGTTTGACGGCAACGGCAAGACCATCACCGCCACGATTAGCGACAAGAACAACCAGGGCACGGCTCTCTTCAGCTACATCAACGGGGCCACCATCAAGAACCTGACCGTGGCAGGCACCATCAGCTCGAAGAAGAACCACACGTCGGGCCTCGTGGGCTTTGCTGCGGGCACGAACACGATTGAGGGCTGTACCGTCACTGCCACGCTCAACATCAAGAGCGACTATGCCGGCGGCATCGTAGGCCACGGCCTGACGTCGGCCACCACCATCCGCAACTGCGTCTTCGCCGGCACCGTCAACGGCACCGATGGCAAGCGCGGCAACATCGGCGGAATCTGGGGCTGGAGCGACAGCGGCAATCCTGTGCTCGTGAACTGCTTGGAGAAAGGCACCTACAACAACATCAGCTCCATGCACCCAATGGGCCTGCAGAATGGCGAGGGCACCATCACCACCTGCTACTACCTGAACCCGACATTCGGCTCCCCGGCACGCGCCTGCACCGTCAGCGGGGCTTACCAAGTGAGCAACAGCGCCTTCGCAGGCGAAATATCGAGACAGCAGCGGTTGGTGGACGGAAACAACTACTACATTCCCTGCATCATTGGCGGCATAGACGAATATTACGAACTGCCCGACAATGGCACCGTCAGAATCACGCCCACCGTGACACTCCCCGACGGTACGAAGCAAAACCTTGGCACCGACTACACGGCCACGCTGGACGGCAACGCTGTGACGTCGTTCCCCATCAGCATCACCACGAAGGGTACGTTCACGCTCGCCTTCACCGGCAAGGGCGCTTGCACGGGCTCGAAGAGCGCGGAATTCAACACCATCACCCCGATTGCCGGCGACGGCACGGAAGGGAACCCCTACCTCATCCGTGACGCTGATGAATGGAACCTCTTCGCCACGCTTGTAAGCAAAGGAAACAATTTCAGTGGCGCGTTCGTGAAGCTGAACACCGACATCAGCGTGACGACGATGGTGGGTGTCCGCGACGACAAGCCCTTCAGCGGCACCTTCGACGGAGGCGGCAAGACCATCACCGCCTCGATTACCGACAACGACAACCAGGGCACCGCCCCCTTCCGCTTCATCAGCGGGGCCACCATCAAGAACCTGAACGTGGCGGGCACCATTGCCTCGAACAGGTATCACACGGCGGGCCTCGTGGGCTTTGCCGAAGGCACGAACACGATAGAAGGCTGCACCGTCACCGCCACGCTCAACATCACCAGCGACTATGCCGGCGGCATCATCGGCCACGGCCTGATTTCAAGAACCACCATCAAGAAGTGCATCTTCAATGGCACCATCAATGGCACTGGCGGCAACCGCAGGAACATCGGCGGCATCTGGGGCTGGAGCGACAGCGCCACGCCCGTGCTCGTGAACTGTCTGGAGATTGGTACCTACAACAACATCGAGTCAATGCACCCCATAGGCTTGCAGAAAGCTGCCGGTAGCATCAGCGGCTGCTACTATGTGACGCCGCAGATTGGTTCGCCCAGCAATGCCTGCACCCTCGCCGGTGCCAAGCAGGTCTATACCACTGCTCCCGATGGCGAGCTTTGCCTACAGGCACGGTTGGCCGACGGCAACATGTACTACCTGCCCTGCACGGTCAGCGGCATCAGCAAGTCCTACGTCCTGAATGGTGAAATCCGCATCACGCCGACCGTGACAGGCATCGAAGGAGAAGAGCAACAGCCTAAGCTTGGCACCGACTACACGGCCACGCTGAATGGCAACACTGTGACATCGTTCCCCCTCAGCGTCAACGTGAAGGGCGACTACACGCTCACCCTCACCGGCAAATCGGAGAAATACACCGGCTCCAAGAGCATCACGTTTACCGTGAATGGCGCGCTTGCGGGCACAGGCACTGCAGAGAGCCCCTATCTCGTCAGCAGCAATGCCGACTGGGTAGTGATTGCAGACAACATTGTCAACGACTCCCTCAATTACCGCGACAAGTTTGTGAAGCTGACAGCCGACATCGCAGTAACGAGGATGTTGGGCGTCAACTCTGCCCGCTCGTTCCAGGGCACCTTCGACGGCGACGGCCACACGCTGACCTTCACGACCGGCTCGTCCTCCGAGCCTTTCGCCGAGGAGTACTGCGCCCCGTTCCGCTATGTCAGCAGTGCCACCATCAAGAACCTCCACGTGGCAGGCGACATCTACACCTCCAAGAAGTTCGCAGGCGGACTTGTTGGCCAGCCCGGAGGTGCGACGACCATTACCAACTGCCGCGTCAGCACCTTTATCCACAGCAGCGTTAATGGCGACGGCACTCACGGCGGCATCGTGGCCTTGCCGTCAGGCCCACTGACCATCACCGACTGCATTTACGACGGCCGTCTGCTCACCAGTAACGGCACCACGGACTGCGGCGGCTTCGTGGGCTGGCACAACGGCCAGACCATCAGCATCACCAGTTCGCTCTATGCCCCCGCCGCCACCATGCCCGAAGCGTCAGCTTCGGGTGAAAAGGCCATCACCGACGGCGCCACCTTCGTGCGCGGTGCCAGCGCCGGCAACTACTGCTACTACACCGAGCCGATGGGCGAGGCACAGGGCCGACAGGTCTATGCCACCCTTCCCGACGGCGAGCTCTGCATACAGGCCCAGGCTGCCGACGGCAAGATGTACTATCTGCCCTGCACGGTCGGTGGCGTTGAAGCATCCTACATGCTGGAAGCCGGCATCAGCATCACGCCTACCGTGACAGGTCTCGACGGTGAGGAAGCGCAGCCTGTCTTTGGCACCGACTACACGGCCACACTGAACGGCAACAAAGTGGAGTCGTTCCCCGTCAGCGCCACCGCAAAGGGCGACTACACGCTCACCCTTACCGGCATCTCCGACAACTACACCGGCTCAAAGAACGTCAAGTTTAGCGTGATAGCCTCGCTCAATGGCGAAGGCACCGAGACCAATCCCTACATCGTTAGCGACAACGCCGACTGGATGCAGTTGGCATCGAAGGTGGCCGAAGGCCTGAACCTCAGTGGTCAGTATGTGAAGCTGACCAACGACATCGAGATTACGACGACGATGGGCGTGCGCGAGGACAAGCCCTTCAGCGGCATCTTCCTCGGCAACGGCCATACGCTGACGGCCAACATCAGCAACACCAACTCGGCTGAGGGAGGCCAGGCTCCGTTCCATTTCATCAAGGACGCCACCATCAAGAACCTGACTGTCACGGGCACCATCGCCTCGAACAGCCGCCACACGGCGGGCCTCGTGGGCTTTGCCGAAGGCACCAACCAGATTGAGGGATGCACCGTCAGCGCCACGCTCAATGTCAGCAGCGACTATGCCGGCGGCATCGTCGGCCACGGCCTGACGTCGTCCACCACTATCAGGGACTGCATTTTCGACGGCACCATCAACGGTGTTGACGGCAACCGGCCTAACATGGGCGGACTCTGGGGCTGGAGCGACAGCGGCACCCCCGTGCTCGTGAACTGCCTGGAGAAGGGCACCTACCGCAACATCAGCTCCATGCACCCCATGGGCTTGCAGCACAACGCCGGCAGCATCACCGGCTGCTACTACGTCAACCCGATGATTGGCTCGCCCGACCATGCCTGCACCGTCAGCGGCGCCTGTCTGGTCAAGGCCAGCGTACCCGCCAACGACGTCTACAAGCCGGTGACGGCAGCCGATGCCAACACCTACTATATGCCATGCACCGTCAGCGGCGTATGTAAGAGCTATCAGTACACGGGCAGCGACATCGCCATCATTCCCCCCACCGTCACTGCCGGCGACGGCACGGTGCTCAAGGAAGGGACCGACTACACATACGCCGTCAGCCCTGCCATCGTGAAGGAGATGGGTGACTACGCCATGACCTTTAGCGGCCAGGGCAGCTACGAAGGCACAAGCACCATTGCCTTCGCCGTGTCTGACGAAATTTCCGTCACTGAAGAGTCAACCATTTTGGCGGGTAACTGCATGGTATATAACGACGTGACCATCGCCGAACGCATCACCGTCAGCGGCAACGTCGTGCTGAACCTCTGCGAAGGTGCCACGCTCACCGCCAAGAAGGGCTTCGAGCTGAGCAAGGGCAACACGCTGACCATCAACGGCCCCGGCGCACTGATAATTGATGATCCCGATGCAGGCAAGTCGGGCATCGGTGCCGTAGAGGTGGGCACGCTCATCATCAACGGCGGCAAGATCAACGTCAAGGGCGGCGAGCAAGCAGCCGGATTTGGCGGCGACAAAAACAACACCTCAGGCGGAAGCATCACCATCAATGGTGGCGTTGTCGAAGTTGCGGGTGATGTGTTTGGCCGTGCCTCCGGCATAGGCGGCGGCAACGACGACCAGGTGGGCCATTATGGTGTATGCGGCGACGTCGTCATCAATGGCGGCCAAGTGAGGGCAATGGGATTGGTCACCAGCATCGGACAGGGCTACCAGAAACCTGGTGCCGATGAAACCACTTACACCAGCGGCACGCTGACACTTGGCTGGACCAATCTCGATGACTACTTCCATGATTGCAGCATCCTGGGTGTTTTCTCAGGTAAAATGGGCACGAACAGCGTCACCTTTGCCGAGGGCAAGCAGTTCGTCTATGACGGCGAGACGAAGATAGCCAAACCCGACAGCATCGGTGGTATGAAGATAAGGCCCTATTTCACACTCCCAGGCGAAGGCACAGAGGACAAACCCTACACCATCGACAGCGTGGAAGTGTGGAACGACTTCGTCCATTACGTCAACTACGGCTACAGCTTCAGCGGCAAGCACGTGAAGCTGACTACCGACATCAGCGTGGAGACGATGTGCGGCACCGTGTCGGGCGATGTGCCGGGTAATGCCTTCAGCGGCATCTTCGACGGCGACAGCCATACCATCACAGCCACGATTACCGACACCGACAACCAGGGTACCGCCCTGTTCCGCTACATCAACGGTGCCACTATCAAGAACGTGCTCGTGGCAGGAACCGTTACCGGTGGCAAGCATGCTGCTGCTATCGTGGGCTTTGCCAAAGGCACAGGCAACAGCATGACGAACTGCGCGGCCATAGCCAGCGTCAGCGGCGGCTCGCACATCGGCGGACTGTTAGGAAACGCACTTGATGCCGTCATCGCTATCACCGGTTGTGTTCATGCCGGCTTGATGACGGGTGGCGACACCGCCAAGGGCGCCATCTTCGGATGGAGTGAAGACGGCGGCACCAAGAGCATCACCGACTGCCTCTACATCATGCTGGACGGCCAGAACACCGACGGCCTCGACCTCGTAAAGGGTCACGGTGACATCACGGTGACCAACTGCTACAAGACCACCATGGCAGAATACGAAGCGCAGAACGGCCAGAACACCCGCAGCCTCAGAGAACCCATAGGTCATATAAGTCCTATAGGTCATATAGGTCATATAGGTCATATAGGTCATATAAGTCCTATAAGTCCCATAACACCCAGCGCCCCTCTCAACGATGATGACACCGACGACTACGACATCACCGACCTGGAGTCCTACGGCATCTGGGCAAATGTCTATGACACCATGCCCGACTACTTCGGCCAACTCCTGATGGACTACGGCTTCCTGAAGGTCTACGAAGGCGGCCTGGAGTACGACGGATACTACATTGTCGCCTGCATCAGCTTAGCTGCCAATGCCGACAACAGCGACCTCATCAGCCTGGCCACCGACTACATCGTCGACGCCACCCTCACCGACCGCGTGTTCTCCAAGGACGGCTCGTGGCAGACCCTCTGCCTGCCCTTCAACGTGGCGCTCAAGGGTTCTCCCCTCGAGGGCGCCAAGGTGATGACGCTCGGCAACAGCGAGGCCTGCGAGACCGGCTTCGATGCCGCCACCGGCACCCTCACCCTCGAGTTCGTCGAAGCCGACAAGATTGAGGCCGGTGTCGCCTACATCTTTAAGTGGAATAACCCAGAAGCCTCAGAAGTCCCAGCAGCCCCAGAGTTGAAGAACCCGATGTTCCGCGGAGTGACGGTTGAGGACGAAGCTCCCGAGTCCCAAGCCACCATCAGCCGTGACGGCTACGTGCAGTTCGTAGGCACCTACAGCACTACCGACATCTACACCGCCGACAAGACCAACCTCTACCTCGACGCCGATGGCATACTCTGCTGCCCGTGGGGCGATGGCATGACCTCGTACAACGTCAGCGCCTGCACCGCATACTTCCAGCTGCTCAACGGCCTCACCGCCGGCGATGCCGCCACTGGTGTCCACACCTTCAGGCTGATTTTCGGCAACGACGACCCAGTAGGCATCAAGGAGATTGAAGATGGAAGATGGGAAAATTCGACTGGCGCAGTGTACGACCTACAGGGCCGCCGTATGGATTCTTCAATCTTAAATTCTCAATCTTCAATCCAGAAGAAGGGATTGTACATCTTGAATGGCCGCAAGGTTGTGGTGAAATAAAGATTTATAACGAATGGCTACTAGTTGCCCACGAATTTCTCATTATTTATATGAGATATTCGTGGGCAATTACATGATATAGCAATTACATGATATAATTACCGCGGATAATTATTTCCAGCAATTTGTGCGTTATGTCGGGAAATAGTTGTAATTTTGCGGCGCGAAACCTATAAACAGAGATGTTCGGACAAATATCTATCGATAACATACTGCTGTTCATGCTCTACGGCATGGGGACGGCGACGGCTGCCGGCGCATGCCTCTACCTGCTTCTGCGACGGGCCAACGCCTTTGCGCCCGATGTCGAGCCGCCCGTGCGGTTGCGCCGGTGGACGGCGGTGTTCTTTGCCACCATTGCAGTGGGGCATTTGTGGTATTTGCCGGTTGTCATGCTCGATTCGGGCGAGGCTGTCATGCTGAGCATACTCATAGGCGCATTGCTCGACTGTATGCTGACTATCCCGCTGGCCCTCATCGTCATGCTCTGCATGTTGCAAGACCGGCGGCGTCCGCTGTGGCCCGTCGGCGTGGTGGTGGCACCGCTCGTCGCGGGAGTGATAGCGTGCATCGTCACTCGTAGTGATGCCCTGTTGCCGTGGCTGTGCGGCTATTTCCCGTTGGCGGCTATATGCTTCACAATATATATGGTGCGTGCCGTGCGACAGTACGGGCGGTGGCTGCGCGACAACTATGCCGACCTGGAGCACAAGGAGGTGTGGCAGAGTTTCCTTGTGCTGGCCGCAATCATGCTCATGTTCGTCTATTACGTGTTGGGCTACGAAGACATGACCTACGAGTACATCGTCCAGGTGAGCGGTCTGCTGCTCATCGGCTTTTTACTGTGGCGCGTGGAGACGCTGCAGACCCTCACCCTTGACAGCCCCACCCCCGACCCCTCCCGCGAGGGGGAGGGGAGTATATACTCTCAAGTGCAGAGTAGCCTCACCCCCGACCCCTCCCGCGAAGGGGAGGGGAGTATATACTCTCAAGTGCAGAGTAGCCTC
>CAJOEC010000059.1:0-33529 GCA_905233425.1 uncultured Prevotella sp.
TATCGTATGTTTCCGCAGAACGGCCTGAAAGGCCAGCAAGCTGTCAGCCCAGGGCAGCGCCCTGGGTATGATGACAGGGTTATCGTCGCCCTGAAAGGGCAAAAGCCTTGGACGGAGGCGATGCCTCCTACTCATTCTTTTGCCCCTACAGGGCGTGGGTTGTGTACTCATGCCTACCCAGGGCGCTGCCCTGGGCTGACTGTTCTTTGCCCCTTCGGGGCGTGGTCAAGCACACATAATCGTACCGACTTATTTTTTATAATCACCTAAAGTCTAAAGTCTGAAGTCAAAAATCTAAAGTCAAAAATCTGGTTTCCAAATGAGAGTGATATGTGACGCCCCTGGACAGACGTGCAACCGTCTGTGGACATACGTCGCCACCGTGGCGCGGTGCATAGCCGAGCACAGGCGCATGGCGATAATATTCTTCGACTGGACAATAGAGGACTTCCCCAACCTCCTCCACTGTCCGTTCATCTGGTTCCCGCTGTGGCATAAATGGTACTTGGAGCGCGGCAACGGGTGGAACAACTACAAGGGCCTGACATGGAAGGTGACCCACAGCAAGGCCTGGAACCGCTTGTTCCGCATCCTCGGATTCACCAAGGGCTGGGACACCATGACCGACGCACGCTATCTGGCACAGACGAAGGACGAGCTGCGCCGCATCTTCGCACCAAGGGAGGACATCACCAATAAAGCTGAACAGTTCATAGCCCGGATAAGAAAAGACCACGACCTCGTCATAGGCATACACATACGCCACGGCGACTACAAGACCTTCGTCCACGGGCGTTTCTTTTACACCCTCGAGGAATACCACCAGTTCATGCTCAGGCTGCGCGACGCCTTCCCCGGACAGCGACCAGCATTCTTCATCAGCAGCAACGTGGCATTCTCAACAGACATCTTCACCGGCTGCGACTGCTACCGTTTCGACAACGAGCCGTCGGGCGACATCCTCGACCTCCACACCCTGTCGCTGTGCGACAAGATTGTAGGTCCCTGGAGCACCTACAGCCGCTGGGCATCGTTCATAGCCGATGTGCCCCTGTGTTATCTTAAAAGCAAGGACCAGACATTCTCCCCCGACAGTTTCTCGGTCATCACCGACTTCTACCATTTCCAGAACGGCGAGAGCACCATCAACTTCTGGCTGAAGAGAGGCGAATATGCCGAATAAGGAACCTGCAGCCCGTGTCTCTGCCAAAATCGTCTCCAACATGCCAAAAAGTCAGCCCGGCGAAGACTTCCAGTTCGCGCCGTGCGAACTCCCAGTTCGCGCCGGGCGGACTCCCAGTTCGCCCGGCGCGAACTTTTTGGGCCTCCCAAGCCCTTCACGGGTCATGGGGACAGGCACTTGACCCAGGGCCGGGTCAAGTGCCTGTCCCCATAACCCGCGACCAGATTGTCATCGACAAAAGGGGCGAGACTCAATGAAATGCAAATAAATTTTGTAGTTTGCGGGAAATGTAGTAAATTTGCACGCGAATTAGCTAACACAAGAGAATATGGGTACTTACATCGATTTGGGCAACGACGGGTTTGCCTCCGACAAGACAGGAACCTACGTTGACAAGACGGGCCTGATAGCAGTGGTAAACAAAACGATTAACACTAAGGAACGCTACAGCTGCGTTTCGCGCTGCCGCCGCTTTGGCAAGTCGATGGCGGCACGTATGCTGCAGGCCTACTACGACCGGTCGTGCGACTCGCGCAGCCTCTTCGACGGCCTCGAAATAGCGGGCGACCCCACGTTTGAGGAGCACCTGAACAAATATCCAGTCATCTTCCTCGACGTGACCAACTTCACCACACGAGACATACCACGCACAGAGTTGGTGCCAGTCATTCAACAGGAACTAAAGGAGGAAGTGCTTTCACTTTTCCCGAAAGTAACGGCCAGTCAAACAGATGACCTAATGGCTGTGCTGGTGAAAGTCTGCAGCCTCTACAAAGAGAAATTCATCTTCATCATCGACGAGTGGGATGCCATACTGCGGGAATTAAGACCCACCCCCCAGCCCCTCCCTGTGGGGAGGGGAGTAGTCACCTCTGATACAGAAAACTCTGACGGCAAGTCTATATACTCCCCTCCCTCACAGGGAGGGGTCGGGGGAGGGTCTTATAATCGCTATTCGAACTTCCTGCGCCGTCTCTTCAAGGGCAGTAACACCACGCAGGTGTTCGCCGCCGTCTATATGACTGGCATACTGCCCATCAAAAAGTATAACACGGAGTCGGCATTAAACAACTTTATTGAATACTCCGTGGTGAAACCCGGCGATATGGCCCGTTACTTCGGTTTCACCAAAGACGAGGTGAGGATGCTGGCTGCTGACCATGGTCTGAACTTCGACGAACTGGAGAAATGGTACGACGGCTACCAGATAGGCGACGAGCCATCGATGTTCAACCCCAACAGCGTGATGATGGCCATACGTGAGAAATGGTGCGAAAGCTACTGGGGCCGCACTGGTGCATACGACAACCTGGCGGGCTACATCCGCCGCAACTACGACGGGCTGAAGGATGACATCATCGACATGCTTGGCGGGGGGAGTGTGCCTGTGAACATTACGAAGTTCCAGAACGACATGGCGGAGGTGACGGGCAAGGACGACGTGCTGACCGTGCTCATCCATTTAGGCTACCTCGGCTATGACAGGCGCAGCCTTCATTGCTACGTGCCCAACTATGAGGTGAGCTTAGAGTTGAAGAATGCCGTGGAGGACACGGGTTGGACTAATGTGGTACAGGCGCTACAACAGTCGCAAAAGCTGCTCGACGCCACCCTCGCCGGCAATTCGACAGCCGTGGCACAAGCCGTGGACGCGGCCCACGACGAGAACACTAGCATCCTGTCGTATAACGACGAGAACTCGCTGGCCTGCGTGCTCAGCATTGCCTTCTACAGCGCACGCGGCTCCTACCACATACACCGTGAGTTCCCGACGGGCAAGGGCTATGCCGACCTGGTGATGATACCCCGCAAGAACGAGGACAAGCCCGCCCTCGTCATTGAACTGAAAAGCAACCGTGGAGCCAAGGCTGCCATCAGCCAGATACGGCGCAAAGAGTATCCTGCAAAGATTGCGGAATACACCGGACAAATACTTCTCGTGGGAATCAACTACGACAAGAAAAAGAAACGCCACACCTGCCGCATAGAAAAATGGGAGAAGGAATAGTGCCTACAGTCACGGTGTGAATTGTAACATAATAAATCTGAAAAAAGGCGAAAAACGCTCTAAATAATTGTGTATTAAAGAAAAAAATGCGTAATTTTGCACCCAAAAACAAAAAACAAGGAAAAACAAAATGTTAAGAATTGCCGTACAATCGAAAGGCCGTCTCTACGACGACACCATGAAGCTGCTCAGCGAGGCCGACATCAAGGTCAGCGCCACAAAGCGCACACTACTGGTTAGCGCAAGCAATTTCCCACTTGAGGTGCTCTATCTGCGCGACGACGACATACCACAGAGCGTGGCCACAGGCGTGGCCGACATCGGCGTGGTGGGTGAGAACGAGTATGTGGAGCGTGGGGCTGAGGCCGACATAGTGTCGAGGCTGGGCTTCAGCCGCTGCCGCCTGTCGCTTGCCATCCCCAAGGACATCGACTACCCCGGACTGCAATGGTTCGAGGGAAAGACAATAGCAACGAGCTATCCAGTGATACTTGATAAGTTCCTGAAAGACAATGGCGTGAATGCGTCAGTCCACATCATTACAGGAAGCGTGGAGATAAGTCCGGGCATAGGTCTGGCCGATGCAATATTCGACATTGTGAGCAGCGGCTCGACACTCGTCAGCAACAACCTGCGCGAGGTGGAGGCCGTCATGCAGAGCGAGGCACTTCTCATAGGCCACCACGGAATGTCTGAGGAGAAACGCGCAATCCTCGACCAGATGCTCTTCCGCTTCGAGGCCGTCCGTCAGGCAGAGGACAAAAAATATGTGCGCATGAACGCCCCGAAGGCTAGGCTGCAGGAAATCATTGAGGTGCTGCCAGGACTGAAAAGCCCCACGATAATACCTCTGGCCGACAGCGAGTGGTGCTCGGTGCACACGGTTCTCGAAGACAAACGGTTCTGGGAGATAATAGGACAGCTGAAGAACCTCGGCGCACAGGGAATACTGGTCACGCCGATAGAGAAAATGATATTGTAACTATGAAGATATACAGAAACCCGGGACATGAGGAGTGGGCAGAGATAACAGCCCGCCCACACTTGGACACACGACAGCTTGAGGCTACTGTGGCGGGTGTGCTGGCCGACGTAAAGGAACGCGGCGACGAGGCCGTCATGGACTATGAGGAACGTTTCGACCACGTGAGGCTCTCGTCGTTAGCCGTAACAAAGGAGGAAATGGACGAGGCGGAAGCTGTAGTTCCGCAAGAGCTGAAAGATGCCATAGAATTGGCTCACAATAACATACGCCGTTTCCATGAGGCACAGTTCTTCGCCCCGATAAAGGTGGAAGTTGCTCCTGGCGTGGTGTGCTCACAGCGCAGCCTTCCCATAGAGAAAGTGGGCCTTTACATACCCGGCGGCACCGCCCCGCTCTTCTCCACCGTGCTCATGCTGGCCACGCCGGCACAGTTGGCCGGATGCAAGGAGACAGTGCTGTGCACCCCCCCCGACCGCCAAGGCCGGGTGAACCCCGCCATACTCGTGGCAGCACGCACGGCGGGTGTCAGCCGAGTGTTCAAGGCTGGTGGCGTGCAGGCCATCGGAGCCATGGCCTACGGCACAGAGACAGTACCCAAGGTGTACAAGATTTTCGGTCCGGGAAACCAGTATGTCATGGCAGCCAAGCAACAGGTGTCGCTCGGCGACGTGGCCATCGACATGCCCGCAGGCCCCAGCGAGGTTTGCGTCATAGCCGACGAGACGGCCAACGCAGCCTTCGTGGCCGCCGACCTGCTGTCGCAAGCCGAGCATGGCATCGACTCGCAAGTGCTGCTCATAACCACTCATGAGGGGCTGCCACGCAAGGACATTGCAGCACAGGCACTTGCCAACAGCCGACTGGTATTAGTGAAGAGCAAGGACGAGGCTATGGAGCTGTCGAATGCCTACGCCCCTGAACACCTCATCATACAGACCAGCGACTGGTTGGTGATGGCTGGGAAAGTGGTCAATGCGGGCAGCGTGTTCCTCGGAGAATATGCCTGCGAGAGCGCCGGCGACTATGCCAGCGGCACAAACCACACGCTGCCCACCCACGGATATGCCACAGCATACAGCGGTGTGAACCTCGACAGTTTCTGCCGCAAGATAACATTCCAGCGGCTAACTCCCGAAGGCGTGATGGACATTGGGCCTGCGGTGGAGACCATGGCCGAAGCCGAGCAGCTGATGGCCCACAAAAATGCAATGACTCTGAGAATAAATTCACTAAGATGAAACCACTAAAAGAACTGGTCCGCCCAAACATACTGAAGCTGAAACCATACAGTAGTGCCCGAAACGAATATTCCGGACATGCTGCCCATGTGTTCCTTGATGCCAACGAGAACCCCTACAACGGGCCGTTGAACCGCTACCCCGACCCTCTGCAGACGGAACTGAAGAATAAGATTGCCGAGGTGAAGGGCATACCGGCGGAATACACCTTCTTAGGCAACGGCAGCGACGAGGCCATCGACCTTCCCTACCGCATATTCTGCCGTCCGGGCGTGGACAACGTGGTGGCCATAGAACCGACATACGGCATGTACCGCGTATGTGCCGACATCAACGACGTGGAGTACCGCCCGGTGATGCTCGACGAGCATTACCAGATGGATGCCGACAAGCTGCTTGCCGCCTGCGACAAGAACACAAAAATAATATGGATATGCAGTCCCAACAACCCCACAGGCAACAGCATGGACCGCAAGGCGATAGAGAAAGTGCTGACGAAATTCGACGGCATAGTGATTGTCGACGAGGCTTACAGCGATTTCTCGCGTGAGCGTCCACTGCGCTACGAGCTGTTGAAATATCCCAATCTGATAGTCCTCAACACTATGAGCAAGGCGTGGGCGTCGGCAGCGATACGCCTTGGCATGGCATTCGCTTCGAAAGAGATCATCGCGTTGATGAACAATGTGAAGTACCCCTACAACGTGAACCAGCTGACACAGCTGCAGGCCCTGAAGGTGTTAGGCGAAAAGGCCGACGTGGAGCGATGGGTGAGACTGATACTCCAAGAGCGCGGACGCATGGTTGAGGCATTCAGCCAGTTGCCCCTGTGCGAGAAAGTGTTTCCAACAGACGCCAACTTCTTCCTCGCCCGGGTCAGCGACGCGCAACGCATCTACGACTATTTGGTGGAGCGCGGCATAATAGTGAGAAACAGGACGAGGGTGCAGCTGTGCAACAACTGTCTGCGCATAACCATCGGCACGCGAAACGAGAACAACGAACTCATCGGTGCACTGAGGCAGTTCAATGCGTAAGCGCCAAATCGTAAATCGTAAACTTGGAAAAAAGTAAATCTATATAATGAACTTTAAATGGAATTACGAAGAACCCACGCCAGAACGACAACAGGCGGCGAAGGAACTGGCTGACAAGATAGGCATGAGTCCCATCATGGCCGAGCTGCTTCTGCTTAGGGGCATACGCACCGAGTCAGCGGCAAAACGGTTCTTCCGGCCCATGCTCAGCGAGCTTATCGACCCCTTCCTCATGAACGACATGGACGTGGCCGTGGATCGTCTGAACGACGCCATGGGACGAAAGGAGCGTATCATGGTCTACGGCGACTACGACGTGGACGGATGCACCGCCGTGGCACTGGTGTTCAAGTTTCTGCAGCAGTTCTACTCGAACATAGAGTACTACATCCCCGACCGCTACCAAGAGGGCTACGGCATCAGCAAGAAGGGGTTGGACTATGCCGCCAGCCACCAGGTGAAGCTGATTATCGTTCTCGACTGTGGCATCAAGGCCGTTGAGGAGATTGCCTACGCCAAGAGCCTCGGCATCGACTTCATCATCTGCGACCACCATGTGCCCGACGACGAGCTTCCCGACGCCGTGGCAATACTCAACCCCAAGCGCGAAGACTCAACATACCCCTTCAAGCAACTCTGCGGTTGCGGCGTGGGGTTCAAGTTCATGCAGGCATTCGCCAAGAACAACGGAATACCGTTCTCACAGCTGATACCACTGCTCGACTTCTGCGCCGTGAGCATTGCCGCCGACATCGTCTCGATCATGGGTGAGAACCGCATACTGGCCTTCCACGGGCTGAAACAGCTGAACCAGAACCCATCGATAGGCATGAAGGCAATTATCGAGACATGCGGACTGTCGGGACGTGAGATAACGATGAACGACATCATCTTCCGCATTGGGCCGCGAATCAACGCCAGCGGAAGGGTGCAGAACGGAACGGAAACCGTCGACCTGCTCGTGGAGAAGGACTTCAAGAAGGCTGTCGCCATGGCCATCCACATCAACGAGTACAACGACCAGCGACGCGACATCGACAAGCAGATGACCGAGGAGGCAAACCAGATTGTCGAGCGCCTGGAAAGCCAGCGCCACCAGCCCGCCATAGTGCTCTACGACGAAGGATGGAAAAAGGGTGTCGTGGGAATAGTGGCATCGAGAATGACCGAGATATACTACCGTCCGACGGTGGTGCTGTCGTGCAACAAGGAGAAAGGCCTGGCAACAGGCTCAGCCAGGAGCGTGGCCGAATATGACATATACGACGCGATAAAGTCGTGCCGCGACCTGTTGGAGAATTTCGGCGGACATCCCTACGCCGTGGGACTGACACTCAAGATTGAGAACATACCTGAGTTCAAGCGACGTTTCCAGGAGTACGTGCAGAAGAACATTCACATTGAACAGACAGAGGCCACCCTCGACATCGAGGCTGTCATCGACTTCAAGGACATCACGAAGAAGATGCACAACGACCTGAAGAAGTTCGCCCCACACGGCCCCGACAACCCAAAACCGATGTTCTGCACAAAGGGTGTCTACGACTACGGCACGTCGAAGGTGGTGGGAAAGCAGCAGGAGCATATAAAGCTCGAGCTGGTGGACTCACATTCGTCGAACGTGATGAACGGCATAGCATTCGGACAGAGTGAAGCCGCACGGTACATAAAGTCGAAACGCTCGTTCAACATCGTCTACACCATTGAAGATAACATTTACAAACGCAATGAACCGCAGCTACAGATAGAGGACATCAAACCGTCGGAAAGCTTATAGGCGGAAATGTTATTTTACCTTACATTTTTGGCTGAATAAAAAAAAATGCTTACCTTTGCACGCTAAATTGCAAAGGGTATTAATATAATGTAAATACAATAATATATGTCTAAGAAATTTCCCGAGCACAAAGGTCTTAACCTGACCCAGGTGAACAATGAGATTCTACAAAAGTGGAAGAGCGAGGACGTGTTCCACCGCTCCGTGAAGGAGCGCGAGGGCTGTCCTCAGTTTGTTTTCTATGAGGGACCTCCCTCGGCCAACGGCCACCCCGGCATTCACCATGTGCTGGGACGTGCGCTGAAGGACACGTTCAACCGCTACAAGACCATGCAGGGATTCCAGGTGAAGCGCAAGGCCGGATGGGACACACACGGACTGCCCGTGGAACTGGGCGTGGAAAAGACGCTCGGAATAACCAAGGCCGACATCGACAACCCGGAGTCACCACGATATATCTCAACCGAGGACTACAACCGCAAGTGCCGTGAGAACGTGATGATGTTCACCGCAGAATGGCGCGAGCTGACAGAGCGCATGGGCTATTTCGTTGACCTCGACCATCCCTATATCACCTACGACAACAAGTATATCGAGACCCTGTGGTGGCTGCTGAAGCAGTTCTACCAGAAGGGCCTGCTTTATAAGGGCTACACCATCCAGCCCTACAGCCCCGCCGCCGGTACGGGCCTCTCTTCCCATGAGCTGAACCTTCCCGGCTGCTACCGCGACGTGAAGGACACGACGTGCACAGCGCTGTTTAAGACCCACCCCCTGCCCCTCCCTGTAGGGAGGGGAGTAGATACTTCCATCGCTGATAAAACGGACAGCAAGTCATTATACTCCCCTCCCTCACAGGGAGGGGCAGGGGGAGGGTCTTGGTATTTCATGGCCTGGACGACGACTCCTTGGACGCTGGCAGCCAACACGGCACTCTGCGTAGGCCCGAAGATTGACTATGTGGCCCTTGAGACCTACAACCCCTATACGGCAGAGCGTATCACCGTGATTCTGGCCGAGGCCCGCATACCTGCCTATTTCGACACCGCAGCCGAGATTACCGACGGCGGCGAACTGCCCGAATACAAGAAAGGCGACAAGTTCCTGCCCTACCGCGTGGTGGGCCGCTACAAGGGCACCGACCTCGTGGGCATGGAGTACGAGCAGCTGCTGCCGATGATCAAGCCTATGGGCGAGGCCTTCCGCGTCATCCCCGGCGACTATGTGACCACCGACGACGGTGCCGGCATTGTGCATATCGCCCCGAACTTCGGTGCCGACGATGCCTTCGTGGCAAAGAAGGCCGGCATCTGTCCCATCGTGCTCATCGACAAGAAAGGCGCTGAGCGCCCAGTCGTGGATCTGCAAGGCAAATATTTCCTCGTAGAAGACCTCGACCCCGAGTTCGTAAAGAAATATGTGGACGTGGAGAAATGGAGCCGTTACAGCGGACGCTATGTGAAGAACGCCTACGACGAGACACTCACCGACAAGGACGAGACGCTCGACATTGCCATCTGCATGGACTTGAAGGCCGATGGCAAGTGCTTCAAGATTGAGAAGCACGTACACAGCTACCCCCACTGCTGGCGTACTGACAAGCCTGTGCTCTACTATCCCCTTGATTCTTGGTTCATTAAGAGTTCGGCGTGCAAGGAACGCATGAGCCAGCTGAACGAGACCATCGGATGGCATCCAGAGTCGACGGGCAGCGGTCGCTTCGGCAACTGGCTTGCCAACCTGAACGACTGGAACCTCTCGCGCTCACGCTTCTGGGGCACGCCGCTGCCCATCTGGCGAAGCGAGGATGGCGAGGAGATTTGCATCGGCTCCGTCGAGGAACTGTACAACGAGATTGAGAAGGCTGTGGCTGCCGGCGTGATGGACAAGAACCCGCTGAAGGAGCAGGGCTTCGTGCCAGGCGACATGAGCCAGGAGAACTACGACCGCATCGACCTGCACCGCCCCTACGTGGACTATATAACGCTCGTCTCGCCATCGGGGAAACCTATGAAACGCGAAGCCGACCTCATCGATGTGTGGTTTGACAGCGGCTCCATGCCCTACGCACAAATACATTATCCATTTGAGAACAAAGAACTGATAGACAAAGGTATAGCCTTCCCGGCAGACTTCATTAACGAGGGCGTAGACCAGACACGTGGCTGGTTCTTTACTCTTCATGCCATCGCCACGATGATCTTCGACTCGGTGTCGTTCAAGAATGTTATCTCCACCGGTCTGGTGCTCGACGCCAAGGGCAACAAGATGTCGAAACACGTTGGCAACGTGGTGAACCCATTTGACATGATTGACAAGTATGGCTCCGATGCTGTGCGATTCTACATGATGACCAACAGCGAGCCGTGGGACAACCTGAAGTTCGACCAGGAGGGTGTCGCCGAGGTGAGCCGCAAATTCTTCGGCACGCTCTACAACACCTACTCGCTTTTCGCCATGTATGCCAACGTTGACGGCTTCGACCCCGCCGCTCCACAGATTCCTGTGGAAGAACGTACAGAGTTTGACCGCTGGATACTGTCGTGCCTAAGTTCGCTGGTTAAGGGCGTTGAGCAGGAACTCGACAATTACAATCCCACCCGAGCCGGTCGTCTCATAGACAATTTCGTGGACACAGAGCTTTCCAACTGGTACGTGCGACTGAACAAGAAACGCTTCTGGGGTAAGGAGATGGACCAGGACAAGCTGGCCGCATATCAGACTCTTTACGAGTGTCTGACAACCACCGCCCGACTCCTGGCTCCCTTCGCACCATTCTTCGCCGACCAGCTCTACCGTGACTTGGGTGGAAAGCATGATTCAGTCCATCTGGAGCAGTTCCCCAAGGCAAACCTGTCGCTGATAGACACTGAGCTGGAGGAGCGCATGGACGTGGCACAGCGCATCACCACCATTGTGCTCGCACTTCGACGCAAGGAGGGCATCAAGGTGAAGCAGCCACTTCAGACCATCATGATCCCGCCTGTGGACGCTCAGCAGCGCAAGGCCATCGAAACGGTGCAGGCCATATTCCTGCAAGAGGTAAACGTAAAGGAAGTGAAATTCGTTGAAGGACAGGGTGTTCTGGTAAAGAAGGTGAAATGTAACTTCCGTACCATGGGCAAGAAATACGGCAAGCTGATGAAAGGCGTTGCAGCCGCTATGGATGCCCTCTCGCAGGAAGAGATAGCCATGTTGGAGCAGCAGGGCACTATCGGCATAAACGTAGACGGCCAGCAGCTGACTGTCGAGGCCGCCGATGTGGAGATTATCAGCGAGGATATCCCCGGATGGCTCGTGGGCAATGACGGCAACCTGACCGTGGCTCTCGACATCACCCAGACCGACGAACTGCGCAACGAAGGCATGGCACGCGAGCTTGTGAACCGCATTCAGAATCTGCGCAAGAGCAGCGGACTGGAGATAACCGACCGCATCAACGTCACCATCCAGCCCAACGAGGCTGCCAAGAAAGCCGTAGAGGGCTTCGGCGAATACATCAGCCGCCAGGTTCTGGCCGACAGTCTCGTGCTGGCCGACAACGACGGGCAGGAGGTGGAGTTCGACGACTTTAATTTGAACATAAAAATCACAAAATCCTAAACTATAAATCATGGCAGAAAAGACACGCTACACTGACGAGGAGCTCGAGGAGTTCCGTCAGATTATCAACGAGAAGCTGGCACTGGCCAAGCGCGACTACGACCTGATGATGGCAAGCCTGACAAACCAGGACTCCAACGACGTTGATGACACTTCGCCAACCTACAAGGCACTGGAGGAAGGCAGCGAGGCACAGACCAAAGACGACCTGATGGCCTTCGCCGCACGACAGCAGAAATTCATTCAGGGACTGAAAGCCGCCCTGATAAGAATAGACAACAAGACGTATGGCATTGACCGCATCACTGGGAAACTCATTCCGGCAGAAAGACTCAGGGCTGTACCTCACGCCACTCTGAGCGTGGAGTCGAAACAGTTAGAGAAACAAAGGAAAGCTGAGTTGAAGTTTGAGAATTGACTAACAAATAGTAATCATCAAATTGTCAAATTGTAAAATAAGCAAGGGATGGATGGCAGTGCTACTTGTCATTGTCATCCTTGCCATTGACCAGGCTATGAAGCTCTGGGTGAAGACTTCGATGTCGCTATCTGAGAGCATACGCGTCACCGACTGGTTCTACATCTATTTCATCGAGAACAACGGCATGGCCTACGGAATGCAGATAGGGTCGAAGCTGGCACTGTCGCTATTCCGGGTGGTGGCTATAGGCTTCCTCTCATACTACATCTGGCAGCTTGTGCACAAGCCCGGCACGAAATGGGGCTACGTAGTGTGCCTCTCCATGGTGCTGGCAGGGGCGGCGGGAAACCTCATCGACTGTATGTTCTACGGTCTGTGCTTCGACGCCTCCACATACACCGGCACCAGCCAGTTCGTGGGATTCGGAAACGGTTACGCGCCTTTCCTGATGGGCAAGGTCGTGGACATGCTCTATTTCCCGCTCATAGAGACCACCTACCCCGACTGGTTCCCGTGGTGGGGCGGAGAAAGGTTCGTTTTCTTTAGTCCGATCTTCAATTTCGCTGACTCCAGTATTTCGGTAGGTGTGGTGGCTTTGCTGCTGTTCTACCACAAGGAAATTAGCCATATATCTTTGAGGAGTGAAGAAAGCAAAGAGTTGAAGAGTGAAATAAACGAAGAGTTAAGGAGTGAAGAAGTGAAGGAGTGAAGGTTATGAAACTGTTTATATTGACGCTTTTGGTGGTGCTCCTTGCATCTTGCAAGCCGGGCACTCCGAGTCAATATATCCAGCCCGACGACATGGAGGACATACTGGTGGACTACCATCTTGCCCGCGCCCTCACTCACAACAGAGACGTGCCCTACGACTCAGTACCCTACTATCAGGCCCTGTGCCTACAAGCTGTGTGGAAAAAGCATGGCATCACACAGGAGCAGTTCGACTCGTCGATGGTCTACTACTACATGCGTGCCGACCGCTTCGAGGCCATGTACAAGCGAGTGGCCGCACGGTTGGAGGAGCGGGCACTAATACTCGGAGCCACCGAGGGCGAGATTGGCAAATATTCGTCGCTGAAAACCACCGGCGACACAGCCAACATCTGGGCCGACCGCACTCGCATGGCCATGATGCCTATCCCACCCTACAACCGCTGGGACTTCACAATAGAAATAGACTCTACTTTCCAGCGTGGCGACAGTTTCCTGATGCAGTTCGTATGCGACTACATCTATCAGGACGGCTCGAGGAACGGTGTGGTCTACCTGGCCTGCACCTACGAGGACGACAAAGGGAAAGACACGACAATCGCACGCAACCTACATTTCCTGTCGACAGGCATAAGCCAGCTGAACTTCCCGGAATACGACGACGGCGACATAAAGAAACTGCGCGGGTTCTTCTATTTAGGCGACGGCTCCGACCGCTCTACTACTGTAAGAATACTTTTCCTCAACAATGTACAATTCATCCGATTCCACAAGAAACGTTCCGAAACGAAGAAGGATAGCCTGCAACAGGATAGTATTCCCGTGGAAGGAGGAACAGCCGTTGCCGACACCGTCAGCGCTGGAGATTCTATCGGGGGTGGCCAGCCGTTGGTACCCGCTGACTCAGGAACTGCCGCAGACAGAGTGGCTGCCAGGCGAGGTCGTCCTCTGCCACGATGAGCAAGGAGTCCTCAGGGCCTACTACAATGGAAGACAACTATGAAATAAGGAAATAATCAAAACACGTAAGTATGAATACAAAATTTCGTTTGGCAGTGATGAATTTCCTGGAGTTCGCTGTCTGGGGAGCCTACCTCACATGCATGGGCAACTACCTCGGCTCGGCCGGACTGGGCGAGCAGATTTCGTGGTTCTATGCCATCCAGGGCATAGTGTCTATATTCATGCCTACCATCATGGGCATCGTGGCCGACAAGTACATACAGCCACAGCGGCTGCTTGGCATCTGCCATCTGGTAGCCGGTGCCGCCATGCTCTGCTGCTGGTGGATGGGTATGCAGGCCGGCTACGGACAAGAACTGCCCAACAAGTCGGCGTTCATAGCCATGTACACCCTCAGTGTGGCCTTCTTCATGCCCACCATTGCGCTGGCCAACACGTCGGCATTCACAATCCTGAAGAAGAACGGCATGGACACCGTGAAGGACTTCCCGCCAATCCGTGTGCTCGGCACTGTGGGCTTCATAGCCACCATGTGGTTTGTCAACTGCGCCGTGTGGGACGACGGAGGGTTCTCGTTCACCCTTGCCGACAATGCCTACAAGTTCCAGTACACGTACATGCAGTTCTTCGTCTCCGGCCTGCTGAGCATTGTTCTCTGCGCCTATTGCTTCACTCTGCCCGAGTGCAGGATTGAGCCGAAGACAGGCCACACCTCTCTATCCGAACAGCTTGGCCTTAACGCCTTCCGTCTGTTCAAGACCCGCCGCATGGCCCTGTTCTTTATCTTCTCCGCCTTACTTGGCATGTGCCTTCAGGTGACCAACGGCTATGCAGGGCCTTTCATCACCAGCTTCAAGGGCAACCCGGAGTTTGCCGACACATTCGCAGCCAACAATGCCACGCTGCTGACGAGCATATCGCAGATAAGCGAGGCATTGTGCATACTGATGATACCCTTCTTCCTGAAGCGTTACGGCATCAAAGTGGTCATGCTCATGTCGATGTTCGCGTGGGTGTTCCGCTTCGGCTTCTTCGGAGTCGGTAACCCTGCCATGCCTGGCGTGCTGCTGTTCGTTCTTTCTTGCATCGTCTACGGCGTTGCCTTCGACTTCTTCAATGTCTCCGGCGGCATCTTCGTCGACCAGGAATGCGAACCCAGCATCAAGGCTTCGGCACAGGGACTGTTCATGATGATGACCAACGGCGTTGGGGCCACAGTGGGAACGCTTGCCGCAGGCGAGATAGTGAACCACTACTGCTCATGGCAGGACGGATACCTGCTCGGCGAGTGGCAGACCTGTTGGTTCATCTTCGCAGCCTTCGCCCTCGTTGTGGCAATAGCCTTCGCAGTAATGTTCAACCCTGAAAAGAAATAAGTTCCTATGGCACTGAATTTGAATAAAAACCTTAAGCTCTACTACTCCATTAAGGAGGTGGCCGAGATGTTCGACCTCAACGAGAGCACGCTCAGGTTCTGGGAGACGGAGTTCCCCTACCTGAAGCCCAAGACGCAGGGGCCTAATAAGGTGCGCCAGTACTCCGAGAAAGACATTGAGCAGATAAAACTCATACACAACCTCGTCAAGGTGCGTGGCTTCAAGCTGGCCGCTGCAAAGAAAATCATCAACCAGAACCGCAGCGGCGCCGACATGAAGGCCGAAGTGATTACGAAACTTATAAGCGTGCGCGACGACCTGATTAACCTGAAGCGCCAGCTCGACGGGCTTCAGTGATAACAATCCATCCACACACTATGAAAGACCTAAAACTGAACATAATAATCAAGGAGTGCCAGATGGAAGAACTGTCTGACACAGACCGTGCGATGATTGACCTGGCCATCGAGGCCACTGCCTCTTCCTACGCCAAGTACTCTAGATTCCATGTAGGGGCCAGCGTCCTGCTGGCCAACAAAGCGATTATCCGGGGCTGCAACCAGGAGAATGCCGCTTTCCCTGCCGGAATCTGTGCCGAGCGCAGCGCAATCTTCGCCGCCGGTGCCCAATTTCCCGACCAGCCGGTAAAGGTCCTGGCCATCGCCGCCCGCGACCAAAGCGGAGAACTGACCGAAGAGCCAGTCTCGCCCTGCGGCACATGCCGACAGGTGATGATTGAGACGGAGACGCGCTTCGGCCAACCCATACACATATTATTATACGGGAAGAAACGTGTTTACATGACCGACGGAATACGCAACCTCATGCCACTGTCGTTCACCGATTTCTGACCACCTACGCTACGGGACAAGTAGCGAACTGTCGCCATAGCTCAGGAAACGGAAATCGTGACCAAGGGCATAGTCGTAGATGCGGTGCCAGTCGCCATGTACGAATGCGCTTACAAGCAGAAGGAGTGTAGACTTCGGCTGGTGGAAATTGGTGACGAGACGTTCCACTATTTTGTATTCATAGCCAGGGACTATGATTATCTGGGTACTGCCATGAAACACGTCGGCAGCATTGCGATCCATCCAGTCAAGTATGTTTCGTATGGCCTGAGAAACAGGAATAGCAACGTTGGTGGTATAGGGTTCCCACTGGCTGATGTGCATCTGGTCGGCAGTTCGGTCAGGGTTCACGTGCAGCCGAAGCCCTATGTAGTAAAGGCTCTCCAGTGTTCTTACGCTGGTCGTTCCAACGGTTATGGCATGACAGTCGTGTTGCAGCAGTTTCTCAAGAGTCTGCCGACGGACGGCGAAAAATTCGGTGTGCATCTCATGCCCGCCAATCTCCTCGCTCTTAACGGGCTTGAACGTTCCCGCTCCGACGTGGAGCGTCAGTTCTTCGCGGTCGATGCCCTTGCTGTCTATGGCCGCAAGCACTTCGGGGGTGAAATGCAGTCCGGCGGTAGGCGCGGCCACACTGCCTTTTATCTTGGAGTAGACAGTCTGGTAGGTTGTCTTGTCGCTCTCCTCGCTCTTGCGGTTCAGATAAGGGGGAATTGGCAGTTCGCCTATCGAATCAATGACCTCGGCGAATGAGAGTTGAGGGTTGAGAGTTGAGGGAAGAGAGTTGAGAGTTGAGGGTTGATGGTTGAGAGTTGAGGGTTGAGAGTTGAGAGCTGAGGGTTGGGAAACCAGCTCCCACTCGAAGTCCACGCGGTGGCTGGTGCCATGCTGCGGTCCTCGTGTGGCGGTTATTACCAGTTCCCCATCTGCGGTGTTCAGCTTCCGTGTCAGCGTTCCCTCCTTCCATTTCTTAAGGTTTCCAATGAGGCAGTACCATGAGCAGCGTCCATGCGTCTGGAACATCTGCTCATAGTCGGCGGGAATGGCAGGTTCAAGTAGGAATATCTCTATCTGCGCCCCCGTCTCCTTGAAGAAATGCAGACGTGCCTGGATGACCTTCGTGTTGTTGAACACCATGAGGGCATTTTCGGGAAGATAATCAGGGAGATTGCAGAAAATGTCTTCAGTAACCTCACCATGACGGTAGACCAGCAGTTTCGACTGATCGCGGCGGGCCATAGGGAACTTTGCAATCCGTTCCTCTGGCAGGTCATAGTTGTAGTCGCTGATATGTATGTTTTGTGGGGAGTCCATAGTGCATAGTTCACGGTTATACATAGAGATAGAAGCTGGCCCGTAAGATGGCATATATGAGAGTCATGGCGAGCACGCTGATGACCACGTCGACATTGGTCAGCAGATAGCCGGTGGAAGTGTACTGCGACGAGATGAAATTAAGTGCCGGCGACAGTTTCTTCAGCAGCAGACGGTGGACATACCACACGGCTGTGCCCACTACCCCACCCCACAGCAGTCCGCAGAGAATGTCGCCAGGGAAATGGACTCCGAGATACATGCGTGTCCAGCAGTTCACCAACGACCAAGCGACAAGTGCCACGGTGAGGGCACGGCTGCGCACAAGCAGCGAGAAGAATACGGCAAGGCTGAAAGTGTTTGCTGCATGCGACGAGAAGAAGCCATAACTGCCGCCACGATAATCGTTTACCACGTCGACAACATAGCCGATGGCTTCGTCATGGCTGGGACGCCAACGTGCCACCCATGGCTTGACCATCATGTCGTTGAGTGAGCCGGCAATGAAAACGCACAGTCCGGCACAGGCAACGATAAGCAGCACCTTCTGAAAGTTATCGTTGTTTTTCAGAACAAGATAGAACAGCGACACGTAGAGCGGAATCCACGTGGCAGCCGTGGTGAGTGTCTTCACCAGTCCATCAAGGAACAGCGAGTCGCTGCCGTTGAACCACAAGAGCAGGTCGCGGTCAAGTTCAATTATCTGAGAGAAATCCATGCAGCAAAAAACTATCGGCCTCTAACTCCTTCTAACTCCCTCTAACTCCCTTTAACTCCTTCTAACTCCCACTAACTCCCTCTAAATTATTTCTATCTGGTTGGTCTCCACCCAGCCAACCTTTCCGTCGGGCATACGAATCTCGCGCCAGTCCTGCATGGTGTCGTCGGTGACGGTGACTTTAGTGCCCTCGTGGAGTATGAACAGGTCGGTGCCGGCAGCGGCTGGGGTGCTCTTCACTGGCACCGCCGACCCGATGACGATGGCGCCGTCGCGATGGGTAAGCGTCTGTTTCTGCTGCCATGCAAAGAGGTTTGCCAACACGAAGAACAGCAATGTGAGCAGTCCGCCGAAGAAGCCCACCTTGCGCAGCCATACGGGTGAGGCGAAGAGGTAGAGCAGGGCGAGGACGATGGTCAGGGCCAAAAGCACCAACGAGGTGTACGCCCATCCGTCGACACTCATTTGGTTTACTAACGAGCGGTACCACGTGACAGCAAAGAACTCCGACTGCGGCACCATCTTGTCGATGGTCTTGGTGCGCGCCAACTGCAGGTTGAAGCGTATGTCTGCATCGCCGGGAGAGAGCAGCAAGGCCCGCTCGTAGGCCAGTATGGCCTGCGTTATCTCCTCGGTGCGGTAATAGGCGTTGCCAAGGTTATAGTACACGTCGGCACTCTGGCCATCCTTCAGCAAGGCGGAGTACATCTCAATGGCTTTCTGGTAGTTGCCGTTGGCGTATGCGCTGTCAGCATCAGCCTTTGTCGCTGCGAAGGAAGCGATAAGTGATAAGTGATAAGTGATAAGTAAGGAAACTAAGAATCTATACATATTTTGTGTAATTCGTGTAATTCGTGTAATTCGTGGTTTATATGATCACAGTTTCTCGTTAAGCGAGGTGATTCCCTTCATGGCCTTCTCGTAGACCTTGTTCATGTTGCCCTTGGGGTCGCCGGGGGCATAGCGTTCGAACTCGCACTCGTCGATAGCCTCGAGGAACGGAGTGATGGTCTGCATGTCGATGCCACGGGTGGTGAGCCGGTCGGTGATGTTCTCGCGTGAGAGCTGCTCCACGGGGATGTTCAGCTTGTCGCCCACATATCCCCAGAGGGCGCGCAGTGCCTCGTCGTAGAACTCGCCAGGCTTGTTCTCGGCCATGAGCTTCGCCGCCTTCTTCAGGCGTTTCGTGGCCACCTTGCCGGCACGCTTGGAGGCATGTCCCACCACGTCGGCGTTCTCTACGGCCCGTTTGCGGAAGATGACGAAGAGCGATATGAACGAGAGCAAGAGCACGGCCAGCGCCACCCAGTAGGTCGTGGAGGCGAAGAACGACTCGCCCTTCTTCTTCAGGCTTGTGTCGGCGAGGTGGATGTAGCGTATGTCGTTGGCCAGCATCTGGATGTCCTCCTGCTCGGTGTAGTCCACGACATGACTGTCGCCGCCCTCACCCTTGGCCACGTCAAGGTGGAAAGCCTCGGAGGTAAGCGTGACGTAGCGTTTCTGCTGAGTGTCGTAGTAGATGAACTCCACGGGCGGAATGTCGAACTGCCCCTGATGGCGTGGCACGGCGAGGAACTCATATATTATAGAGCCGTCGATGCCGTTGGTCGTAAGGCGTGTCTTGTCGGTGGTCTTGGGGTCATAGGTGTCGAAGTCCTTTGGGAACTTCACCGTGGGTTGCTTTATGAGCTTGAGGTTTCCCGTTCCGCTTACTGTGACCTTCAGCGTCAGCGGGTCGTTGGCCTTCAACTGCGTGTGGTCGATCTCGGCTTTCATCGAGAAATGGCCCACACCGCCTGAGAAGCCGTCGGGCTTGGCGGGCAGTGGGTCGACCTCGATCTTCACTCCTGGAGCCTGTATCTGCTTCTTCACCTCTGTATAGCCTGAACCGCCGTTGAAGAATGCCTCGAAGGGGTCGACATAGCGGTTCTGCTGCACCACCACGCCGTTGAACGTCAGCGGCGGCACCTCGAGTGTGCCCGTCATCTGCGGGAACATCACGTACTGGCTCCATGTCACGGTCTTGTAGTTGCGGCCGTTGTACTGCTCTATCTTGAAGCTCTTCTCCTGCGGCAGCGGTATCTCCTGTGTGTGGAATCCCTTCAGGTCGGGCATCTTTCCTTCAAGCTGTGTGAGGCTCACAAGGGTGTAGACCTTGTAAGTGAGCAGCACCGGCTCCTGCTCGACGACACGCTTCTTCGAGGCACTTACCTTTATGAAGAGGTCGCTGCCCGAGATTGGAGTCCCGGCCTGTCGCGTCTCCGGCTGTTGGCTGTTACCGCCACGTCCGTTTCGTCCGCCGCGACTGCCCCCGCCGCCCTGTGCCTGTGCTGTTCCGCTTACCTCAATCTTCAGCACATTGCTTTTCACCTGCGAGCCACTGACGTTGATGGTGGCGGCGGGGATGGTGAACGTTCCGTTCTTCAGCGCGCTGAGGATGTAGGTGTAGGTGATGGTCGACGACTGTGTGGTCTTGCCGTTGACCATCGAGAAGCTCGACTGAGTGCTGGTGCTCGGTCCCATCAGTATCTCGAAGGCGTCGGTGGGAATCTGCCCCACGTGGAATCCCGACACGTCGTGGCTGTTCACCGTGTACGTCAGCCGGAACTGCTGGCCCACAGCCACCTGCTGCGGGGCATTGGCGGTGAGAGTCTGGGCCACAACGGCTGAAAGCGATATGTAAAAACAGAGTAAGACAGTACTAAGTAACCTATACATTTGCGTGTTTTGTTAGTTTCTTTTTTTTGCGCCGCAAAAGTAGCAAGAATTATTGACATGACCAAACATTTACGCAAAGTTTAACATGGGCACAGGCAAAGCGGGCCAGAGACATGTATTCTGACTATTTTTCTATCACTCCTTATTTGTCCAACTTTCGCATGTACAAAACGACCACAGATTTCACAGAGTACACGGATTATGTTGCGTATTACAGCGCATAGAGCCGCCATTCCTTGATTCCTTGATTCCTTAGAATATATTTTCTGCGGAGGTTCTTTTTGTCTAAGGAATTTAGGAATTTAGGAAGCTGCGCGCAGCCATTTCTTGATTCCTTGATTCCTTAGACAAAATCTCTTCCTTAGGGGATGACCACCCTCTTGCCTCCGTGGATGTTCAGTCCTTTCTTCGTCGGCTTCCCGTCGAGCTCGTCAAAGAACTTTGCGCCCACAAAATTTGGAGTTATGAAAAAAAGTTGTATCTTTGCAGCGAAATTTGGAAATCATGTCCGTTCAGAAACATCGGTTGGATAAAAGACTGTTGCTCTCGAAGCAGTTGTACGACAGCGGGTACTTGTGGTCATACAAGGCTATTGGCGACCACGCTATGCTGCCGGACGAAGAGCTGATTGTGAACAGTCTGGCGCACCTTGAGTTTGAAGACATGCCTTTGCTCTTCGAGGCCTTCCCCTATCGGCAAATCAAACGCGTGTGGCAGCAGCGCATGTTGCCTTATCCTGATTTCTACGGCACCCTGAACCTGCTATTGGCGGTGCTCTTCTTTCATATCAAATCACCAAAGAAATATACCTCTAAGTATGTGGAATAACGGACTTCGTGATAATACGCTGGAAGTCTTCGAAAAGGTCTCCCAGTTGAATTGTATCAAAGACTTGCATCTCTGTAGCGGCACGGGGATCTCCTTGCTCCTGCAACATCGACAGAGCGAAGACTTGGACTTCGAACTGCTGAACTACAGAGGGGACATCCGGCATCTGGAGGTCTCTCAAATCAATAATGAGCTGGTCTCTGTTTTCCCGGACTGTCGGCGTGAGGTATTAGGGACGCAACATATCCTGTACTACGTAGGCGACCATGTCAAGCTGTCGTTCTTTGAGCCTAAGAACCGCGTCCCGGCCTTGCATACCGGATTTACATACAACAACCTGAAGACGGTTGACGCGCAAGATGCTCTGGGCATGAAGCTCTTCACGATTACCGTCAGGAGCCTGTATCGCGATTTTTACGACATCTATTCGCTGCTGCAGACAGGCCTCTCTTTTGAGGAAGGCTTGGATTATGCCCTGAAGTTTACCAGGCATAAGGTTCATTCCAAGGCCGTCCTGTCGGCATTGATAACTCCCACTTTGTATCCCAAGCCGCAAGACTTCGACCTTCTGCAACCAAAATATAATGTCTCGGCAGAAGAAATGGCCGACTATTTCATGGAAGTGATTGCTTCCCGAAAGAAGAAATAAGCAAGCACAGAAGGCTCTTTTTGTGATATTGTCTAAGGAATGTTGGAATTTAGTAAGCTGCACACAGCCATTCCTTGACTCCTAAATTCCTTAGACCAAGACCTTCCTTAGGGTATCGCAACCTTGCGGCCTCCGTGGATGTACAGTCCTTTCTTCGTCGGTTTCCCGCTCAGTCGGCGACCGTTCAGGTCGAACCACGCGCCAGCCTTATCCGTGAAATCCGTGTAATCCGTGGACGTGATTCCCTGTGCCGAAATGGATGCTGGCGTAAATGCTGTTGTCTTTACTGTTTCTCCGAGAAGTCGATTTCCACCTCCGACGGAATCCTGAACGAGAACGTCGTCCTGCCGTCCTTGTTCGTCACAGCGAGGTCGCCTTTGCAGATGACGTCCATGCCGATGACGACATCATATTCGTCGCTGTGAAACTCCATCGCCATGATGTTCGTCACGATGTCGCCCGTCGGAAGGCCGATATGCACGAGGTAGGTGTTCTTCACGTCCACGCCCTCGTTATAGCCCGATACGCCCGACTTGCCGATGGACTCAAGCCCAAGCACCCTGGCCACCCGCGCCGAAATGAGCGACACCGATGCTCCCGTGTCCCAGAGCGAGCGCTGCACCTTCACACGTCTGACAGCTTCGCCGCTTGCAAGGTCTGTCGGAGCATACACATAGCTCTCGGTCACTACGCACTCTGCCGCCTCCTGATATTTCCGCGTTATTGCTCCCATCGTCTCAGCCTTTGTAGATATTCACGCCGTCCTTGATAACCTCGCTCCGGGGGACATCCCTGTCCACCTTTCTCCAAAGCACCTTGGCGATGCCCGAGCGGCGGATGCTGATGCCATCGACCTTTGCGCCGCTCGGCACGATGTTCTCACGTCCAATCTTTACCGTCTGTAGTTCCATATCTGCTTCTCCTCTTTGATTATTATGCGCTGCAAAAGTACGAAGAAATAGCGACGTATGCAAACTTTTTCGGCGTTTTTCTCGGAAATGGCCATAAATTGCCCACAAATGGCTCATTAATATTTATGATCATTTGTGGGCAATTTGTGGCCATTCGTGTTAAATATTTACTTAATCACGACCTTGCGACCGCCGTGGATGTACAGGCCCTTCTTCGTCGGCTTCCCGTCGAGGCGCAGGCCGTCGAGGGCATACCACCTGGGAGAGGTTGTGCTTTATGACTATTATTCACGCTTCCAGTTCGCGCAGCAGGTCGTTGAGGATGTACTCGTCGCTCTGCAGCTGCAGGCCGCTGTCGGGGTTGGCCAGCAGGGCGTAGGTGCGCGAGTTGTAGAGAATGTCGAGTGCGCGCTCGGTGTCGATGTCGAGACGCTCGGCCAGCAGGGCTACGATGCGGCCCTCCTTGCGCCATAGTACCTGGTCTCTCATCGCTGGCCTCCTTTCATTTCCTTTTCTTTGGCGTCCCAGCTCTTCAGGGCCTGCTCCACGTTCCACACCACGCCGTCGATGCTCTCGGCGTGCAGCGTGTCGTAGCAGTCAAGCAGCAGTCGGCGCACCAGCCCGTGGTGCTTCAGGCGGTTGTGCAGCTCAGTGGCGGTGATGCCCATGCGCTGCGCCGTGGCACCGATGGCCAACGTGGCGAACTGCGTCTGCGTTAGAGTCATTGCCTTCATCTGTCTCATAGTCCGTTATCTTTTTAATAGATTCCAACGCGCAGCCAAAATCTGTGAAATCTGTGCAATCTGTGGTTAAAAAAGAACTTGAGAAAAATTTGGTCCACGTATTTTTGTTTTCCGAAACAACAAACGATGGAGGTCAGATTAAACGCATTATAACGAAAATACTCTTTTTATGGAAACGAATGTGAATAATATGAATAATCTATTCCACAAATATTTATAATTATTATTCAAATTCGTGGACAAAATTATGATAATTATTCAAATTCGTTTCCAAAATATTTATAATGCGTTTAATCTGCGATGGAGGTCGAAATCTTACATTTTTTGTAGATTTCGCCCCCCATCGTTCCTTTTTGGCTAATGTCCGGCAGTCTATCGTTTCGAGGTCACGTCCTTCTCGTACTGCTGGATGCAGGCGATGAACTCCTCGCCTACAGGCACGTTGTTCTTCAGGTTGAAGTAGTCGTAGACGGCGCCGAAAGGCATCGACTTGGCCTCCTCCATCAGGGCGAGGCGTTCGAAGAACTGGCCGTTGTCCTCATACTCACGCAGCTTGGCCTTCGGTTCGAGCATGGCCTGCAGGATGCACTTCTGCGTGGCGCGGCTGCCGATGATGTAGGCACCGATGCGGTTGATGCTGGCATCGAAGTAGTCGAGGCCGACATGGGCACGGTCGAGGGCGTCGCTGCGCACCAGCTCCTTGAAGAGGTCGAGCGTCTGATCGTTCATGATGGTCACGTGGTCGCTGTCCCAGCGCACGGGGCGGCTGACGTGGAGCATCAGCTCAGGCACGTACATCAGCAGGGTCGAGACGAAGTCGCTGACGTTCTCAGTCGGCTCGTAGTGGCCGGTGTCGAGGGTGTAGATGCACTTGCGCGTTGCGCAGTAGGCGGTGTAGAAGTCGTGGCTGCCCACGGTGTAGCTCTCTAAGCCGATGCCGAAGAGTTTGGCCTCGAAGCAGTTCTTCACCCAGTCGAGCTTCTCCTCCATGATCTCGTCGAGCGAGGCGGCAAGAATCTCGCGGTACTTCTTGCGCTGTACGGGGATGTCCTTCATGCCGTCGTGCACCCAGATGTTCATGATGCAGGGGTCGTTCTGAGCCTTGCCCATGGCGTCGGCAATCTTGCGGCAGCGCTTGGTATGCTCAATCCAGAAGTCGCGGATCGACTTGTCGGGGTTGGCCAGCGAGAGGTCGCCGCTCTTCGGGTGGGAGAACGAGGTGGAGTTGAAGTCGAGCTTCATGTTGTTCTCCTTCGCCCAGTCAATCCAGCTCTGGAAATGCTCCACGCCACACTGGTCGCGGTCAACGAACTTGCCGCCGAAGTCGCCGTAGATCTCGTGGAGGTTCAGGCGGTGGTTGCCGCCGAGCAGGGTCTTCACAAACTCGATGTCCTGGCGCACCTCGTCGATGGTGCGGGCGCGGCCGGGATAGTTGCCCGTGGTCTGTATGCCGCCGCTGAGAGCCTCGTTGCGCTCGAAGCCCACCACGTCGT
This sequence comes from uncultured Prevotella sp., assembly GCA_905233425.1. Lineage (GTDB taxonomy): Bacteria > Bacteroidota > Bacteroidia > Bacteroidales > Bacteroidaceae > Prevotella. Next base: position 25,528 of record CAJOEC010000059.1, read on the forward strand.
CGGTCTGCCAGCAATGCAGCGAGAGCTGCTGCTTCTGCAGTTGGTCAAGTACTGCGTCGGTGTCGACGCCAATGGCTGCATAACGCTCTTTTGCTACGGCGTATGCTTGTTCAATAAGATTAGCTTTCATTGATAAATAGGGTTGTTTTTAGGTTAAATCAATTTTTCATCGGCAAAGGTACGGACATTTTGACATATCGCTCTTCGATTTTTGACAAACTATCTATAATTTTTCACTTTTCAACTATTTTTCGAATTGGGCAAGATTCTCGAAAACAATTATTCAAAAAACGTGCTTTTTATACGTAACTCGTTGATTACAAGAGGGCTAATTTTACGTCTCGATTCTTCCAAAAACATATTTCCGCTGCTACTGCCATATAGCGGATACCGGGCGGACAGCAATTGCCGCCCGCCCGGTATTCAACACATCTTTCTTTAACATATAATTACCATGTAATTGAACATTAATTTCTCATTAATCTTTGTGCGCAGCAATTAATGTACAATTAATGTTCAATTACATGGCAATTATATGTTTAAAATGATTATCCGCAATCAGGTGACTAAGACGCTGACGGCGTCTCCTTTCAATAACCGAGGGTACGAGCGTAGCGAGCACCCCCGTATAGCAGGTGTATGGGTAACATCGACCCTAAAGGGGTCGCCCGTGCTCACGGGCGCCCCTCCCATCGCCGCTGTTGGGGCACACCCTTCTTTAATGGGAGAAGCGCGGCCTACTGCACCACGACCTTTCTGCCGCCGTGGATGTACAGTCCCTTGCGGGTGGGCTGGCCGTCGAGCTTCACGCCGTCGAGGGTGTAGTAATCACTCCCCTCGCCCTTTGGAGAGAGGCCGGGGGTGAGGCTGATCCCCGTTTCCTCGGAGCCGTCGCCGAAGTTGAGCGAGAACGCCCGGACGCCATTCGGACTGCCCGGCTTAGGCTCCCCGGCGGTCAGGCCCTTCTTCAGCTCGAAGTAGCCGCGGCATGACTTCACCGCGAAGTCCGTGGCCGTCGGGTAGTAGAGCGTGTTGCCCTCGCCCAAGTAGAGCTTCGTGTTGTCGGCGGTGTAGATGCCCTCGGGCGAGAAGGTGCCGCAGAAGTCCACCCACTCGGTCGAGACATCGGCGGCGGTGCTGCTCACCGTCACCCCCGTGAACATGAGGTCGCTCTCCGTCAGGTGCTGGCCCGTGGCGTCCCACTTGATGATGTACGGCCGTCCCGCCTCCATCGTGGTCACGGCTCCCTCGCCCGAAGCGGGGGTGAAGTTCAGCGTCAGCGTGCCGCCGCTGAAGCCCGACGTGCTGAGTGTCCGCACATCCACCCCGTCGCCGTCGAGCACGCTGCCCGCAATCGTCACGCTGAACGGCAGGCACAGCGTGTTCCATGCCCCGTCCTTCCACAGCGTGCGACCTGAGAGCGTCACGTCGGCCACGTAGCCGCTGATGTCCGTCAGGTCGTTCGTGGCATTGTCGGCCAGGCTCACGCTGGCTTTCACGAGGTAGAACCGTCCGCCGCGCTTCAGTCCGCTGGCGTAGGCGGTGATGCCGCTCACGTCGTAGGCCGTGCCCACTGCGCCGACGTTCTGGGGCACGAAGCCCTCGGTGGCGGGGGTATAGACGTAGGCCGCGGTGCCCTGCGCCGTGCCGAAGGCCTGGGTGTAGTAGCTGTTTTCGGGCGTGATGTTGCCGCCGCCGTTGTAGTAGAACGTGCCGCCTTTGACGCTGGAGCCGCTCTGCGGGGCGAAGAGGCAGTCCTTGATTTTCAGCGTGCTCTGGCTCCAGCCTGCGAAGCCGCCGCTTCTATCGCCGTTGCAGTTGATGGTGCCGTCGAACACGCAGCCCTCTATCTCCACATTTCCACCGATGCTGAAGCCGCCGGCATAGTTCCCGCTATTGATGCTTACGCTGCTCACGCAGTTGATGATGTGGCTCGTGGCTGTCTCCCCGGTCGAACCAGTCTCGCCGATGACGCCGGCGGCACGAGAGCCGTTGCTGATGGTGCCTTCGACGCGGAGGTCCTGAATCGTGGCGCCATCGACGTAGCGGAAGGGTGCGGCGTAGTTCTCGGTGTTCTCGTAGCTGACGGTCAGCGTATTCTTGTTGCCGTCGAAGGTGCCCGTGAACTTATGGCTGCTCGAGCCCGCCATGCGGGTGACGCTGATGCTGTTGCCCAGCTTCACCGTCTTGCCGGTGAACGATGTGCCACCGTCGAGCAGGTCGCAGAACTGGCCCCAGCCCGCAGCGGTGTTGATGGTGTAGGTGTTGCCGTTGACGATGAGGTCATCCTCCATATGCCACTGTGCGTAGAGCGTGATGTTTGCCGTCAGGTAGATATTCTGCTGGTCGTTGTAGGCCGTGCCGCTGCCGTCGGCCTTGGTGTTCCAGCCCGTGAAGCTGTAGCCGTCGCGGGTGAAGGTGCAGGGCGACAGGTTTTTCCACTCCATTTTTCCATACACTTGGTCGTCCATCGTGCCCTCGCCGCCGTTGGCATCGTAGTGGACGGTGTGACTTGAATAAATAGGGTCAGGGGAAATATCTTGCCACTGCGCGTAGAGCGTGATGGTCTCGTACTCCGCTGCGATGTCAGTTACCACCTGGCCGTTGCTGTAGCTGACACCGCTGCCGTTGGCCTTGGTGTTCCAGCCAGAGAAAGCATAGAAGGGATTGGGGTGGGTAAATGCATTAGCCGCCAGCTCTTGCGCCACGCCGACGGTGAACGTCTGGTCGGCCATCGTGCCCGAAGCAAGGCCATTGTTTTTATCGAAGTGGACGCAGTATCTGTTGGGGGGAAGGGCAGTCCACTGCGCGTAGAGCGTGAGGCTTTTCATCAGGTAGATATTCTGCTGGTCGGTGTAGGTCATGCCGCTGCCGTCGGCCTTGGTGTTCCAGCCCGTGAAGCGGTAGCCCGTGAGGGTGAAGGCGTTGGCAGTCAGGTTTTTCTCCTCGCCGGCATCGAACGTTTGGTCGGCCATCGTGCCCGTGCCGCCGTTGGCGTCGAAGTGGACGGTGTAAAAGGGGTCGTCGCCACCCGAAGATTGACTGCTTACCGTGATGTATATGTCATAGGTATTGCCATCGGAAACGCTGAAAGAACAGCCGGTGCCGCTTTGGGTTAACCCTTCAACGCCGCTACATGTCACGGTGATGTCCTCTGATGAGGTAACGGAAATGCGGATTTGATCAACCAAAAGACCATCGAAAGTGGTCTGAATTCCGTTCGTCAACTTTTTGGTTTCGACTCCACGATCAAAAATACTGCTCCAAGTAGTCGCATTAATGGTGATATCATCGATGAACACCGGAATTTCACACGTGATGTGGGGTGTGAGTTTGATGTTCGCCCGCGCCGTTTGTGCTCCTGCGAAGGCCATGACGAGCATGAGCAGCATCATGGCCGCCCGCCTGACAGAATGTTTTGCTTTTTTCTTCATTTTGCTTGATTTTTATTGTTGGTATGTTCTACAAATTGCAAAAACTACGCGCAGCCTTTCCCCTCCCTTGTAGGGGAGGGGTTAGGGGTGGGGTCAGTATATAATTAGCAGACAAGTAGGGAGGGGAGCGGCTGCGCACCATTTAATTAGATTAATAGAAATCACCTGTTTATATTCTGTTATTTCAATTATTCTTCGTAACTTTGCAGCCGCAAACCCATAAAACGATTACGACTATGGCAAGACCGATTAGAGAAACACCCGTGCTGAAGGGCGAGGATGCCTTCAACTTCGAGATGCGAAGGCTGGAGGTAGATAACATGAGCGAGGAGCAGCGTGCGGAGAACCGCCGCAAGCTTGACGAACAAGTGGAAAGGGCTAAGAAGTACATTAAAATCTGTTTCTAAGCAATGAATCTTGTACGTCTGACTCCTGACTACGAGCTGACCGCCTTCGACTGCGGAGACGAGCAGCTGAACAATTTCCTGTTTGAGGACGCGAAGCCATCGTTCGAGCTGCGCATTGCCAATACGTTCATCCTTGAGGACGATGGACGTATTGCTGCTTACTTCTGTCTGCTGAACGACAAAGTGAGCAAGGACGATATTATCGGCAGCCGTTGGAAGAAGATTCGCGCGAAGTTTCCCAGCGGCAAGCAGTTCCGCAGCTATCCGACCATCAAGATTGGCCGGTTCGCGGTGTCCTTGGACTATCGTGGTAGGAATATCGGCAGCGACTTGATGGGTATGATCAAGAGGCTCCTGAATGACAGAATGGGACATTCCGCTTTCCGTTACATCACCGTGGATGCCTACCTCTCGGCTGTTCAGTTCTACGAGAAGGGAGGGGCCTGCGATGTTGATAACATCGTGGGAGGGCACCACGGCTTCGTGTTCGACATGAAGGAAGTGGAGTAGCCCTCCCGCTCTCCTGTCCTCCGCAGACTTCATCCCCTGCACCGCCCTTTGCGCTGCGGGGGATTTTCGCGTCCGTATGTCCGTCATCGCTGTCATGCCACCTGAGTTATGAAGTTCGTTGATGGGTAGAAAAAACAATGCGGCCTCCCTTGCACCGTTGCAAGGAAAGCCGTACTTGCCCTGTCAGGCGAGTGCAGACTGCGCCTCGGCATAGCTGGAGCAAGCTCCGCTCTGCTCTCGGCTTGCGCTGCACTTGACGCGGGCGCGCCTCTCTTCAATCGCGCGTACCTTAGAGAATAATAGTGAGTGAGTGAGTGAGTGAGTGATAACGAATTATTTGACATGGCCAAACAATTCGCGTTAAACAATGTTATCACCTCAATCTTTCTCATACCTGAAATCCCCTCTCGTTTAATGTCGTTCGGTTGGTTAGTGTCAATATCTTTAATATATTACAGCCCCTCGATTTCCTCGGCGGTGAGGCCAGTGTATTTCGCAATCAGTTCTACCGTCATGCCGTCGGCCTTCATCTTGCGGGCGGTGTCGAATAATTTTTCATTGGCCTCTGCAATGGCTTTCTCGGCCTTGCGATTGATGTCGTTCACTATGGTCTTTTGTCTGGAAATGTAATCCCAGAATTTGTCGTAGGCCCGCATTTCGCCGGGGCTGTAGGCGCCCACCTCCAAGATCTTCAGCGCCTCGCTCACTTCGGGATTCTCCAACAACTCGGCGGGGGCCTCCAGCGTCTTGTCGGTAATCTCGGTGAGGAAGCGGAGCCACAGCACTTGCATCTTGCGCTCGGTGAATGTCTGGGGCTTAAATTTCTTCAGCTCCACAAATACGAGGTGCAGACCGTCAATCACCTTGTCGGTGTACTTGTCGTGGACGAGGTGGAAGTAGTGATAGTAGTCGTCCACGTCGTTCATGAAATTCTCGTTGACAAAGTTCAAGGCATATACTGGCTGTAGCTTGTCGTAAACTCCACCCGCCTCCGACTGTGCGACGTATGCCTTGGAGGCATTCAGCAAGACGCGCTTCTTGAATGATTCCGTCCACGTCATCTGCATCTCGACGATGAACTCACGATTCTTGTTGTCTCGGCAGCAGACATCCACTATGCTGTCCTTCTCAACCTGCGTCCGTCTGGGAATCTTCTCGGCAGGCCAGTAGTCGATGCTCTCCACGCGCTCGTCGTCCTTGAGGGGCAACAGGGCGTTAAGTAAACTGATGAGGAGGTGCTTGTGCTCACCGAATATCTTCTTGAAAGTCAGGTCGGCTCTCGGGTCTAAATACTTTCCCATAGTTGTATTGCTTTTGAGATTATGGCGCAAAGGTACGCATTTTTCCGCACAATCGTAGCAATCCTTCGGAATAATCTACAAGATTTAACGGAAAGCGGGCGAAGATGCATCGTTTTGCTATCTTCGCCCTCCTAAATCGTCGCCGTCCTGACCGTCGCCCCCGCCGTCTGCGCTCCTGCGAAGGCCATGATTACTGTGAGCAGCATCGCGGCCGCCCGGGAAATGAATGTTTTTGGTTGATGTTGTTTCATATACTTTATTGTTTATTTGTTGTTCGCTGTTTCGGCTTTCTCCGCCACTCATTCCCGACCTGCGGTCGCCTACCCGTAGCCTTTCCCCTCCCTTCAAGGGGAGGGGCTGGGGGTGGGGTCTGTATCTTCCCCCGCCGCAGAGTTTGAAGTCACTGCCCCCACCCCCGACCCTTACACCCCGCCCCGGCCTATCGGCCACCCCGCCCCTTAGAGGGGTGGGGATTGGGAGGGGAGAGCGGCGGACATCTCCCCGCAGATGCGCACAATCTCGGCCACCACGCCGTCGTAGCATGTGAACACCTGGTCGTTCGTGAAGCGCACGACGCGGATGCCCTGAGTGCTGAGGTAGGCCGTGCGACGCTCATCGTACTCGTAGGTGTAGTCATGGGCCGAGCCGTCCAGCTCGATGCAGAGCCTGAGCGCCGGGCAGTAGAAGTCGAGCACAAAGGGGCCGATGCCCTGCTGCCGCCGCCACTTCCAGCCGCCAGCGCCGCGCCCCCGCAGGCTGCGCCAGAGCAGCGCCTCGGCGGGCGTCATGTTCAGGCGTAGCGTCTTGCGCTGGTCTTTCTGTTCGGCGGCGTTGGCCTTTGCCGTGTTGTAGTGCATAGTTCTTTTTCTTTTTAATTACTGACCCCACCCCCGACCCCTCCCCTACATGGGAGGGGAGCTGCGCGGCGGGCGTTTCGTTATTGCTGATGAATACACACACGAAAACACTGCGGCCCCGCCCGCCCCGTCCGTGGCAAGCAAGGCCGTGTCCGTCACACTGCCACGCCGGTGCGCATCACCTCGCGGTAGATGGGCGAGTCCTCGCCGCTCTCGAGGAGGATGGGCTCGATGTAGAGGCTCACCTTGTCGACATCGCGGTTGAGCCTGGCCGACGTGTCCCACCACGTGCCCTCCTCTATCTTTGGCACGATGACAGCCACGTCGATGTCGCTCCACTCGTTGGGGCAGTCCTTGGCGTAGGAGCCGAACATCATTACCTTCATCGCCGGGTCGAAGCGGGGGGCGATGACCTCCTTGTAGCGGCGCACCAGCTCGAGGGCGAACCACTTGGGCAGTATGCTCCCCACGGTGAGCGGCGTGAAGTTCACCGGGTCGAGGACTTGACCTTTGGTCGAGTTCTGTCGCGAAAGGCTACGGGTAGGCGCGTCAGCGGGAATCTCGGCAGAGGCCAAGCGAGCTTGGCTCTGCTCTCGCTGCTCCATCACTTTTCCTTCATTCTTTCCAGTATCCATGCGTGCAATTGTTTTGTCTTGTCTAATATGTCGGCGGTGCTCTCGCGGTTGAGCGTGCGGGCCACCTCGTCCTTGAATTCCTGATAGCGGGCCTCGATGTTGAGCGGCTTGATGCGCTCGAGGAACGTCAGCTGCTCCTCGCTCATCTTCGTGAACAGTCCGCATCCCTGTGCTATCTTCTTGTGGTCGTGAATGTAGGGCGGGTCGTCATCGCGGCACACGCACCAGTAGCACTTCAAGGTCTTTTCCACTACCTGGTGGCACATGAAGCCGGGTAGAGCCAGTGACCGTTGTTGAAGAGGAGTTCGGCCACGCTCAGGTCCTCGGCCACGATGGCGAGCCATTTCTCTGCTCTGTCTTTGTTTGCCATATCTATTGTCGTTTAGGTATGTTCTACAAATTGCAAAAACTACGCGCAGCCTTTCCCCTCCCTTGTAGGGGAGGGGTTAGGGGTGGGGTCAGTATATAATTAGCAGACAAGGGAGCGGCTGCGCACCATTTAATTAGATTAATAGAAATCACCTTAATGATTTTATGGCTGCAAAGGTACGAAACTTTCCGCACATTCGCCGCAATCCTTCGGAAAAAACTACAAGATTTAACGCTCCACCGCATTGATGCGGCCCTGGCTGGAATTGAAAGAACCGCCGCCACGGATGCGGACAGTACCTGCGCCCACAGAGCCATCAGCCATACCATAACGGCTCAATCGTCAACGACGGTGAGCAGGAAAACTGGGCTTGGGAGGCCCAAAAAGTTCGCGCCGTGCGAACTCGGAGTTCGCCCGGCGCGGACTGGGAGTTCGCACGGCGCGAACTGGAAGTCCGCCCGGTGCGAACTTTTTAGCGTGTCGGAGAC
>CAJOEC010000059.1:33534-50332 GCA_905233425.1 uncultured Prevotella sp.
CGCGTCCACATCTCGGACGCGACACGTCGCGTCCCTACTGTGTAGCCGGGGATAATGCAAAATAATGTTATAGCATTTGCACGAATCGTTTTTTCTTTGTACTTTTGCCAGTCTAATACACATTATTATTTATAGAGAGAAAGAAATCATGGGACTGTTCGACTTTTTTAAGAAGAAGAAGCAAGAGAATCAGGAAACACTCGACAAGGGTCTTGAGAAGACCAAAACCTCAGTATTCGACAAACTGGCACGTGCCGTGGCCGGAAAGTCGAAGGTCGACGACGATGTGCTCGACAACCTCGAGGAGGTGCTCATCACGAGCGACGTGGGCGTTGAGACAACGCTGAAAGTCATAGACCGAATACAAAAGCGCGTGGCACGCGACAAGTATGTCTCAACGTCGGAGCTGAACAACATACTGCGTGAGGAGATTGCCGCGCTGCTTGCTGAGACCGAGAAAAACACCCTCGACACCTCGCAAGGGGAAGACAGTGGTGTTCCCTACGTCATCCTCGTCGTCGGCGTGAACGGCGTGGGCAAGACCACTACCATTGGTAAGCTGGCCTGGCAGTTCAAGCAGGCCGGGAAGAAGGTCTACCTCGGTGCCGCCGACACGTTCCGCGCCGCAGCCGTGGAGCAGCTCGTCATCTGGGGCCAGCGCGTGGGTGTGCCCGTGGTGAAGCAGCAGATGGGCAGCGACCCCGCCTCGGTGGCTTTCGACACGCTGCAGAGCGCAAAGGCCAACAATGCCGACGTGGTGCTCATCGACACCGCCGGACGTCTTCACAACAAGGTGGGACTGATGAACGAGCTGAAGAAAATCAAGGACGTGATGAAGAAGGTGCTGCCACAGGCCCCCGACGAGGTGCTCCTCGTGCTCGACGGCTCCACCGGCCAGAACGCCTTCGAACAGGCCAAGCAGTTCGCCGCCGTCACCCAGATCACCTCGCTGGCCATCACCAAGCTCGACGGAACGGCCAAGGGCGGAGTGGTCATCGGCATCAGCGACCAGCTGAAGGTTCCCGTGAAATACATCGGCCTGGGCGAGGGCATGGAGGACCTCCAGCTCTTCGACCGCCGCGCCTTCGTCGACAGCCTCTTCAAGAAATAGACGAGGGGGCTTCCAAAGGATGTGGGAGGGGACACCAGCTATCCGAATCAGTAGGAATATGTATTTTCAACCAGAATAATTATGAATGCGACACTGCCTATAAGTACTATTTGGAATCTCCTTGTGCCGCTGAGCTATGACAACAAGAAATGGATTGCTGAAAAACTCAATGAGGATTTAGCAAACCGTTCTGTCATGGACAAGATGAGCACGAGACTTAAGCAACTTGCTACGCTCGAACAAGGATGGGACGGCAACAATGCTCTGCCAGTTCACCCTGCCGTAATAAGCAATATGCGAGCAGTGCTGCGGCTGTGTGAGGAAAAAGACATTAAATCGTGGCTACTCTTTCCCGATGTGGACGGTAACCTTTATCTTGATTTCAAGTCTGATGACATTGATGCCGGTATCGTTCTTGCAGAGGCCACTTTCTCATATTTCGCCAATGAGAAAGATATAAAGGATATTCCTTTCTCCCCTACATTATTTATACAAGTGATGGACAGCATCAATGACATTGCTGTATGACTAATCTCACGATCTCCAATGAAGAGGATGTAGCGAGAGTACTCTTCTATCCATCGTTCTTTAATGAGGATGACAATCCCCTGATTAGTGACGGTGTTCTGTCCCCTACAGCGTTTAAACTTCAAGTCCTGAAAAGCGGGGAAGCCGAAAAGTCAATATCTGTCCTTCGCACATTGGTTGACAGTTTCAGTCATGACATGGCAAAACTATCACCCCGTCAAGCGTCAGACTATAAATATGGTTATACCCTTCTTAATGTAGGCGAAGTGAGGGCTGTCAGAATACCCACAACGAAAAAGGTCGATATTTCCGTGGATTACAGTAATAGTAAGAGATTGCCATCACATTCAGAAATAATGCTAAAACTGGATGACAAGACTGTAACTGCATTTGACGAGCCTATGGAAGTTATACGGTTCAGGAAGAAACTCTCCAGAATCGCTTCTAAGAGGATTATAAAGTTTTAATCCAATCGAGTAGGAGGCGAACACTAATCAGAAGTGTTCGCCTCCTAATCGAATCTCACCTTGTTCTTACTGAGTAAATATTTCCACCGTGGGAATAAATTGTTCCCACTGTCTAAGACAAATTGGTTTTAATACGTCAGCCCGAAGGCCCAAAGGGGGATGGTGTTGGCAAAACCGAATTCTATATCGTCTTTCACTACGTAGCCCTCTGCGGCTGTCTCAATCTGGTGGTAGCCTTTCTTGCGTCCGCCCACCTCGAAGGTGCGCCCATCGATAAGAAAGTCGGCAATGGGGGAGGATATGATATCATGACCTACGCGCATCTGGTTGATGAAAAACGTCTCGCGCACATTGCCTATGTCGGCCAGCGGACCGGCGAGGGCATAGACGAGGTTGGTGTTGTCGAGATACACCTTGTTCACCTTTCCCAGCCCACGTATGCCGCCAGTGTCGTCGCGCAGCTGTGCGATGAGTCCCGCCTCTTCAATGTAGAGCAGGTAGTCGGCCACATTGTTGCGGCTCACGCCCAGCGCCTGGCCTATCGTCGACATGTTTGGCTTGAAGGGCACGCTCCCTGAAATGATTGCGAGCAGCTGTTTGAGTTTGCGTGCCATAGAGGCATTCATCTCGGCGTATTGCGGTATGTCCACCTCCAACGTCTTTTCTATGATGGCCAGCAGTCGTTGGCCGTAGTCGGGTTCGGTAGCAAAGGGGTAGTAACCTTGGCGCAGATAGTCGTGGAAAGAGGCAAGCGGACGGAATCCGAAAGGCAGCTCCAAACGGTGTTCCAGCACATCGTCGAGGGATAATATCGGAAGAGTGATGTTGTGGAAGAGCTGCAAGTACTCACGCCACGACAACCCCTGTAGATGGTAGACGATGGCACGGCGCGACAGGTCGGCGGTGGTGCCTTTGGTGATGTCGAGCACAGAAGAGCCAGAATAGACAACGCGCAGCTCCGGGTGGTAGTCGTAGATGAGTTTCAGTTCGCGCGACCATTCGGGTAGCTTGTGTATCTCGTCGATGAACAGGTGTGTTCCGCCCAGCTTGGCAAAGGTGTCGGCAAGGTCAACAAGGTGGTGGGTGGAAAAGTAGAAATCGTCGGCAGTAACATAAAGCGTGGTGGCGGCATTCAGTTGTTCCTTGATGTATTGAAGCATCATCGTAGTCTTACCTACACCTCGCGGCCCTACGATACCTAACATACGGTTCGACCAGTTGATGCGGTCGAACATATACCGGTGGAAGGTTGCCGTTGTGTCGGCGATTAGCTTCCTGTAGCTTGCTATCAGCCTCTCCATAACGCAAATTAATGTGGATGATGGTGCAAAGATACAAAATTTGCACCAAACGAGTGCATTTTTCTCGGAAAAATGCACTCGCTGAGTGCACATTTACTGAAATGTCACCCGATATACTGTAGTATCAGGTCGGCGATTTCGTCCTCCGTCTTTCCGTTCATGCTGATGACGAGGTCGTAGTTGCGGGTGTCGTAGCGGGTGGTGCCGGTGTACTTCTGCACATAGTTCTCACGCGCCGTGTCCAATTTCTCGATGGTCTTCTTTGCCTCCTCGGTACTCAGGCCCTGCTTCTTAACCAGTCGCTGGATGCGCTGCTCCATGGGGGCTGTGATGAAGATGCTCAGGTGGTTGGGGTGATCCTGGAACACGAAGAAGCCGCTGCGTCCGGCAATGACGCACGACTCCGACTCGGCAATGCCTAAGAGGATTTCCTTTTCAGCCCTGAAAAGGTCGCCGGCACTAAACAAATCGGGCTCATCGACGACCGAACCGGTCAAACCAGGGCCGATGCCTATCACACGCTTGAAATCCGACCACCAGTCTTGCTTGCGGCCCTTCAGGCGCTCAACCTCTTCGACGCTGAGGTGGTACTTGTCCATAAGGCCCTGTATGACGGCCTTGTCATAGTAGGGAGCTCCCAGTTTGGCGGCCAACTTGGCACCTACGGTGTGTCCGCCGGAGCCTACTTCACGGTTGATGGTGATGACAAATTTTTCGTTCTTGTTCATAATTGTATTGTTTGTTTGTTAATAGAATAGCATGGAAAGGAGATAGGCCACGATGGTCGATGTGCAGACGCAGATGAGTCCTGGCATCATGAACGAGTGGTTGAGCAGGTACTTGCCGATGACGGTGGTGCCTGAGCGGTCGAAGTTCACGGTGGCAATGTCCGAGGGGTAGTTTGGGATGAAGAAGTAGCCATAGACCGACGGCAGCACGCCTAACAGTACGGGACCGGCGATGCCGAGGGAATAGGCCAGCGGCAGCATGGCCACCACGACGGCTCCCTGAGAGTTGATGAGCACCGAGACGAGGAAGAACACGATGGCGATACTCCAGGGATACTGCCTGACGATGTCGGTAAGCATGGTCTGCATCTCGCCCATATAGTTCGAGAAATAGGTGTCGGCCAGCCACGCTATGCCGTAGATGGCCACGACGGCCACCATGCCCGACTGCCATACGGGGCCTGCCACGGCTTTCTTCGGCGATGCCTTGCAGAAGATGATCATCAGCGCGGCGGCGGAAATCATCACAATCTGGATGACGAGGTTCATCTTCAGCGCCTTGCCGTCCCAGGATGGCAGAAGCGAAGGCACGGCGGCAAAGAGCACGATGACGCACAGGGCGGCAAGGAAGATGTAGACGGCACGCTTGGCCTCCACGGGAATCACCTTGTCGAGCGTGGTGGCGTTGTTGCCATAGATATAATCCCGCTGTTCGGGAATCTTCAGGCGCGCCTGGAACACGGGGTCTTTGTCGAGGTCCAGTCCCCGGTGGTAGCTGGCGGCAGCGGCAGCCATCAGTCCGCAAAGGCAGGCGGGGATGCTGACCATAAGCACCTGCGGGATGGTGATGTCGAATCCGTTGGTGTTGGAGATGCTCACGAAGGCCACCACGGCAGCAGCTATCGGCGAGCAGGTGATGCCCACCTGCGAGGCGATGCTGGCCACGCCGCAGGGTCGCTCAGGACGTATGCCTTTCTTCAGGGCGATGTCGCAGACGATGGGCATTAGCGTGTAGACCACGTGGCCCGTGCCCACCAGCACCGTCAGGAAGAATGTGCACAGCGGAGCCAGGAAGGTGATGCGGTCGGGATGCTTGCGCAGCATCTTCTCGGCTATCTGTATCAGCCAGTCCATGCCGCCCGACGCCTGCATGATGCCTGCACAGGTCACCGCTGCAATGATGATGTAGATTACGTCTGTAGGTGGCGTACCGGGCTTCAAGCCAAAGCCGAACACCAACAGAGCAAGACCAATGCCAGAGATGGCACCAAGAGCAAGACTCCCGTACCGAGACCCCACCCACAAAGCCCCCAAAACAACGAGGAGCTGAATAATCATTAAGACCATAACATTTAGGAATTAGGTTTTTACTTGGTTATTTGCGTGCAAAGATAATCATTAATATTCAGACAGACAAAATTTTCAGAAAGAAACTTACATTAAGTTTTATTTTTAACCGCATATCGAAAGATTTATTACTAAAATACGTTAATGTCGAAAAAATTGCACGATTTTTTTGGATTTGTGCAGAAATAACCGTACCTTTGCACAAAATTTTCCAAATTGTGCAATGAACACAGGTTCAAGTTTCAATAAATACATCTACGAGGCCATCAACAAGAACTGGGACAGCGACGCCCTTACTGACTACCAGGGACAGACGCTGCAGTTCCACGATGTGGCCCGCAAGATTGAGAAGATACACATACTCTTCAGGCACAGCGGCATCGAGGCAGGCGACAAGATTGCCATCTGCGGCCGCAACTCGGCCCACTGGGCGGTGACGTTTCTTGCCACGCTGACCTACGGAGCGGTGGCGGTGCCGATACTCCATGAGTTCAACAACGAGCAGATATATAATATTGTGAACCACTCGGAGGCGCGCCTTCTCTTCGTCGGCGACTTCGTGGCCAAGGACATCGACGCCTCGCACATGGAACAGCTGCTTGGCATCGTCCATCTGCCCGACTTCTCGCTTATAATGTCGCGCTCCGACGAGCTGACCTACGCCCGCGAGAACCTGAACATGCTGTTCTGCAGCAAATACCCATACGCATACAACAAGGAAGACTGGCAGGCTGAGACCTACCACGAGGACTCGCCCGAGGAGCTGGCGCTTATCAACTACACCAGCGGCACCACGGGGTTCTCGAAGGGTGTCATGCTGCCCTACCGCGCATTGTGGGGCAACCTGGACTTCTGCCTTCGCCGACTGGGCGACAAGGTGAAGAGCGGCACGTCGCTGCTCGAAATCCTGCCCATGGCCCACATGTACGGTCTGTCGATAGAGTTCATCTTCGGCTTCTGCAACGGCTGCCACCTGTTCTTCCTCAACCGTCTGCCGTCGCCGTCGCTCATAGCCAAGGCCTACACCGAGATACGCCCGTCGCTGGTCATCGCCGTGCCACTGATAGTCGAGAAGATCATCCGCAAGAAGGTGTTCCCACTGCTCAACACACCGCGCATGAGGCTTCTGCTTGCCATGCCCGTGGTGCAGAAGAAGGTGAGGGAACGCATCTGCCAGCAGGTCTACGAGGCCTTCGGCGGTCGTGCCTACGAGGTCATCGTGGGCGGCGCCCCGCTGTCGAAGGAGGTCGAGCAGTTCCTGATGTCAATAGGATTCCCGCTGAGCGTGGGTTACGGCACTACGGAGTGCGCCCCGCTGATTAGCTACAGCGACTGGCACGACTTCGCCGCCGGCTCGTGCGGACGGTCGCTCGACAACATGGAGGTGCGCATAGTGAGCAACGACCCGCAGAACGTGGCCGGCGAGATTGTGGCAAGGGGAACAAATGTGATGCTGGGCTACTACAAGAACGAGGAGGCCACTCGCGAGGTCATCGACAAGGACGGATGGTACCACACCGGCGACCTCGGCACGATGGACAGCCAGGGCAACATCTACATTCGCGGACGAATAAAGAACATGCTTCTCGGTGCCAACGGACAGAACGTCTACCCCGAGGAGATTGAGGACCGCCTTAACTCGATGCCCATGGTCAGCGAGAGTATTGTGGTGCAGCGCGACGGACTGCTCGTGGCACTGGTCTATCCCGACCAGGACGAGACGTCGGGGCTGGGGCGCGACGAACTGGAGGCCGTCATGGAGCAGAACCGGCAGAACCTGAACGAGCAGATGCCAGCATTCAGCCGCATCAGCCGCATTGAGACCTGCAAGGAGGAGTTCCAGAAAACACCGAAGAAAAGCATAAAAAGATACCTTTACAAGTAATTCCTTATTTCTAACAACGAATTTGACGAATATTCTATGGAAAACATTCCCAGCTTTAACCAGCTTATCCAGAAGAGCGTCATCGACTTTTGGGACCGCGACGCGCTGACTGACTATAAGGGCCAGACACTACAGTACCACGACGTGGCACGCAAGATAGAGAAAGTCCACATACTGTTCGAGAACTCAGGCATTGTCAAGGGCGACAAGATTGCCCTCTGCGGCCGCAACAGCAGCCAGTGGGCTGTGGCATTCATCGCCACGCTGACCTACGGGGCCATCGCCGTGCCTATACTCCACGAGTTCATGCCCGAGCAGATACACAACATCGTGAACCACAGCGACGCGAAGCTCCTCTTCGCCGGCGACCACGTGGCCGGAACCATCGACCCGGAGCAGATGCCCGGACTCGAGGGCATAATACGCAGCACCGACTACACGCTGCTGCTGTCGCGCTCGGAAAAGCTGACCTACGCCCGAGAGAACCTAAACGCACTCTACGGACAGAAATTCCCAAAGTATTTCCGGCAGGAGCACATCGACTACTACAAGGAACAAAGCCCCGACGAGCTGGCACTCATCAACTATACCAGCGGCACCACGGGATTCTCGAAGGGAGTGATGATACCCTACCGCGCACTATGGTCTAACTACGACTTCGCGTGCCAGGTGCTCGGCAGCACAATAAAAACGGGCGACAACATCATCTCAATACTGCCCATGGCCCACATGTACGGCATGGCCTTCGAGTTCATCTTCGAGTTCCTCCACGGATGCCACGTCTACTACCTCAACCGCACACCGTCGCCGGCAATCATAGCCCAGGCGCTGGCCGAGGTGAAGCCCCGCGTGGTCATCGCCGTGCCGTTGGTCATCGAGAAGATCGTGCGCAAAAAGGTGTTCCCGAAGATACAGAACAACCGCATGCGACTGCTGCTGCAGATGCCTATCATCTCGCAGAAGGTGCGCGAGATGATATGCCAGGAGGTGCTCAAGGCCTTCGGCGGCAGGATGTACGAGATTATCATCGGCGGAGCAGCATTCAACCAAGAGGTGGAGAACTTCCTGAAGCGCATAAACTTCCCATACACGGTGGGGTACGGAGCCACAGAGTGTGCACCCATCATCTGCTACAGCGACTGGCACACCTTCGCGCCGGGGTCGTGCGGAAGGGCCGTGGTGCACATGCAGGTGAAGATCGACTCGCCCGACCCATCGTCGGTGCCGGGAGAGATACTCACACGAGGACTGAACGTCATGCTGGGCTACTACAAGAACGAAAAAGCCACACGCGAGGTGCTCGACAAGGACGGATGGTACCACACAGGCGACCTCGGGACGATGGACGAAGACGGCAATGTCTACATCAACGGACGGTCGAAGAACATGCTCCTCGGCGCCAACGGACAGAACATCTACCCCGAGGAAATCGAGGACAAGCTGAACTCAATGACGCTCGTCACGGAGAGCATCGTCGTGCAGAGGGACACAAAGCTCGTGGCACTGGTGCACCCCGACCTTGAGGAGGCACGCCTGATGAGATTCACCCGCGACGACTTGGAGGGCATAATGGAGCAGAACCGCACGACGCTGAACCAGGCCCTGCCGGCATACGAGAAAATCAGCGAGATAGAGATACACGAGAATGAGTTCGCCAAGACGCCTAAGAAGAGCATTAAGCGATACCTCTACAAGTGAGGGCGGTTTTCAACAACGAATTTCACAAATTTCACGAATTTCACGAATTACACGAATTTCACGAATTACACGAATACTGCCAACTACCGCGACAGGTACTTCATTTCATGGAGTATCTGTCGCTGGCGTTTCAGCACATACTGGCTGGGCGACTTGCTGCTCATGCGCAGAGGGTTGGGCAGCGTGGCGGCGATGAGGGCGCATTGCTCCTTTGTCAGCTTGGAGGCGGGGCATCCGAAATGCTCCTGCGCAACAGCCTCGACACCGTAGATGCCCGGCCCCGTCTCAATGCTGTTGAGGTAGACCTCCATGATGCGGTCCTTGCTCCAGAACAGCTCTATGAGAACCGTGAAATAGGCCTCCAAGCCCTTGCGCACCCATGAGCGGCCCGGCCAGAGGAACACGTTCTTCGCCGTCTGCTGCGTGATGGTCGACGCGCCGTGGCGGGGACGCTCCGGGTGTTCGCGGTTATGGGCGGCAGCCTTCCCTATGGCCTCGAAGTCGAAGCCCCAGTGGTCGCGGAACTTAGCGTCCTCGCTGCCCATGACGGCCAATGGCATCTGCGGCGACATCTCCGACAGCGGAACCCACGTGTGGCTCAGCTTCATCTCGTCCTGTTGCGCCAGACGGATGAACATCAGCGGGGTGAAGTAGACGGGAACGAACTTCAACAGCACCACCGCAAGGATGGAGGAGCCGAAAAACAGCCCCAGCGTCCACCTCACGAACAGCATTGCTTTCTTCACAATACGACTTTTCATTAGCGACTTTATCTATTTGCCACAAATAACAAATAAGGAACTGTGATTAAATAAGTTTACATTTTACCACAGATTTCGCCGATTTCACAGATTTTGGCTGCCACAATCCCACATAATCCGTTTAATCTGTGAAATCTGTGGTCGTTTTAATTTAATCCGTGTAATCTGTGAAATCTGTGGTCGTTTTATAAAACAGAATTTCACGAATCCCACGAATGGCATGTTGAGCACATCCATATTCGTGAAATTCGTGAAATTCGTTGTTAAGAATAAAAGTCTTACTGTCCCTGCTCGGCAGCGTTGATCATGGCCTGCGAAGCATACATGTAGACCTCCACGCGGCGGTTCTGAGCCTTGCCGGCAGCCGTCGAGTTGTCGGCCACGGGGTTCGACTCGCCATATCCCATGGTGCTGCGGATCTGCGAGCTGGGCACACCGAGTGACAGCAGATAGTTGGTCACCGACTGTGCGCGCTGCTGCGAGAGGTTCAGGTTCTTCTGTACGCTCTGCTCGGGTGTTGAGTTCTTCCATCCGGCGTTGTCGGTATATCCCTGCACGGCCACGTCGCATTCGGCGTTGCTCTTCAGCACGGTTGAGAACTGTGTGAGCGAAGTCTTGGCAGTGGCACTCAGTGTCGAACTGCCCGTGGTGAACAGAATACCGCTGTCGAAGGTCACCTTCACGGCCTGCAGACCATTGGCGTCGGTGACGCTCTCCACCTGTGCGTTCTGCACAGCCTCAGCTTCTTTCTTAGCCTTATCCATCTTCTTGCCGATGATAGCGCCGGCACCGGCACCCACAGCGCCACCGATGGCGGCACCCACGGCAGTATTACCGGCCATATTGCCAATGATGGCACCCAGGACGGCACCGCCACCAGCACCAATAGCCGTACCCTTGGCCAGGTTGCTACAACCGGCCAACACGATTAATGCGCAGAGCGCAACTGAGAAAATCTTTAGTCTCTTCATAATGCGTTTTGTTTGAAAGTTGGTTAAACGTCAAAAATACGTTGCAAAGATAAGACTTTTAATCGAAGTACACGCACACTTTAACTCCTTTTAACTCCTTTAACTCATTAATAAAAAGCGGCTTGTGGGGCGGAGTATCAAAAAGAGCAGTGAGAAAATCAAAATATTAGGTAGCGTATGACATATTATCCTTACTTTTGCAAGCGTTAAAAACCTTAGACAACCATTCATAAGCAAACAACCCGGAAACAATCATGGAACAGACAAAAAAGTATTTCTTTGCCGTAGACTTGGGCGCCACAAGCGGCCGCACCATCATCGGAGACATCAGCGAGGGCAAGTGCAGCCTTGAAGAGGTGACACGCTTCCCCAACAACCTCATTGAGCAGGGGGGCCATTACTACTGGGACATCCACGCCCTCTATTTCGAGATAATCAGAGGCCTGAAGGAGGTGGCCCGCCGAGGGCTGGCCATTACGTCGATAGGCATCGACACATGGGGTGTCGACTTCGTGTTCACGGCCGACGACGGGGCCATACTGCGCAACCCGCGTGCCTACCGCGACCCCGTGACCTTCGACGCCATGGACGACTACCTGAAGCACGTCATATCGAAGAAGGAGGTCTACGACATCACCGGAATACAATTCCTCAACTTCAACTCCATATTCCAGCTCTACGCCATGCGCCGCGAGCAGAACGCCGCCCTGCGCCAGGCCTCGAAGATACTCTTCGTGCCCGACGCCCTGTCGTGGATGCTCACCGGCAACGAGGTGTGCGAATACACCATCGCCTCGACATCGCAGCTCCTCGACCCGCGCACTAAGCAGCTTGACGAGCGTCTGCTGCAGTCGCTGGGCCTCTGCCGCTCCCGGTTCGGCAAGATGGTCAACCCCGGCACCGTCGTCGGAGTGCTCACCGACGAGGTGCAGCGGCTCACGGGCCTCGGCCCCGTGCCCGTCATCGCCGTCGCCGGCCACGACACCGGCTCGGCAGTGGCAGCCGTACCAGCGAAGGACGAGAAGTTCGCCTACCTCTCAAGCGGCACATGGAGCCTCATGGGCATAGAGACGAAGGACGCCATCATCAGCGGTCTCTCCTACGAGCGCAACTTCACCAACGAGGGGGGCATCGAGGGCACCACGCGGTTTCTGAAGAACATCTGCGGCATGTGGCTCTACGAGCGCTGCCGCATGGAGTGGCCCGACGACGTGCGCAGCCTCTCACACCCCGAGCTGCAGGGGCAGGCCATGACCGTGGCACCCTTCCGCAGCATCATCAACCCCGACGACCAGGCATTCGCGGCACCGTCGTCGATGATAGCCGCCATACAGCGATACTGCCGCGAGAGCAACCAACCCGTTCCCGCCACGCCCGCAGAAATATGCCGCTGCATCTTCGACTCGCTGGCATTGCGCTACCGACAGGTGTTCCAGTGGCTACAGGAGTTCGCGCCCTTCCGCCTCGACGTGCTGCATATCATCGGCGGTGGCTCGCTCAACAAATACCTCAACCAGTTCACCGCCAACAGCACAGGGGCGACGGTGCTGGCAGGACCGCAGGAGTGTACAGCCCTTGGAAACATCATGATGCAGGCAAAGGCCGGAGGAGTGGTGGGCGACATCTGGCAGATGCGTCAGATAATCGCCAACTCGATAGAGCTGGTGCGCTATGAGCCGCAGGACAAGGAGGCATGGGACCAGGCCTACGACAAGTACCTGTCGATAGTGGAAAGGAAATAGCCGCCCTCGATTGCCAAACACGAACACCAAACACGAACACTCACAGAGGAGGCAGGGGGTAAGCCCTGCCTCCTCTGTCAGTTTAAAATGAATTGATTACGCTATTTTTGTCTTAAACATATAATTAGCATGTAATTGAACATTAATTGTACATTAATTACTGTGCACAATTATTAATGAGAAATTAATGTTCAATTACATGGCAATTATATGTCAAAGAAAGAGATTCACATTCGTTTCCAAAAACTGTTAATAATCGTCGTCATCGTCCCATGCGCTGGAAGAGCGGGATTCCACTTTGTTGGCATCAACAGAACCACTTGTTGAGATTTTTACGCCGGGACCTGATTCGCAAATCATCTGTTGCATGGCCACATTTATAACAAGCGTGGAGGGCTGGATATATGTCTTTTTCATAATCGTTGTTCCTTTCTATTTGTTTTTGAGGTTAATTGTTCTTTTGGAAACGAATTATCCTAATTGACCTTAATTATCTTAATCGTTTGAAAGAAATCGGAAAGAATTAGGGGAAATTAGAATAATTCGTTTCTCTTCTCTTATTTATTTCATCACGACCTTCTTGCCGTTCATGATGTACAGACCCTTCTTCGGCGTGCTCACGCGCTGGCCGCTGATGCTGTAGATGGCATCGTCGGTGCTCAGTGCAGTATACTCAACCTCTGAAATGCCCTGGATGTCCTCGAAGATGAAGGTCAGCTGACGTGACGGATTACTGCCTAAAGCCGAGGCAGGCAGCAGGGCCTTGCCTGCGGGAACCGTGCCAGCGTTCACCTTCTTAAACTGATTACCGCTCAGGCCGTAGTACTCGTCGGTTTCTGCGTAGGTGGGGGCCAGCGTGCCATACAGCAAGTTCGTGCTGCTGATGTCGTTGTCGCTGTCGGCGCTTGTCAACGTCACCTTTGCGCCAGCTGTTCCCTTCAGCAGGATGCCCGTGCCGCCAATCACTCTGCCCGTAATCTGCGAGAACGTGATGGTGGTGCCATCAACCTCCGTAATCTGCCATGCGGAGTAGCTTGACGTCTCGTAGTCGGAGAAGTCAAGAGGATACTCAGAGCAGAAGGTGGCGTAGCCAGAGGCGTTGAGGGTGGTAGTAAGGTTAGCTTCAGTCAGCTTATATAACTGGATAGCTTGCTGACCTGTATAAGTAGAACTCTTATAATAACGGAAGCGGGCCTGATTGCTGGCAGAATTGTAGCGCAAATATGCACCGCCAGAGGAAACAATGTCGGCATTACCTTCACTAATAGAGAGAGAGTTCACGTATGTCGTTGTACCACTGGTCGCTAAACCATTTGCATCAGATGCCTGACCAATATAGTATCCACTTGCGCTCCGAATGGTGCCTTCCGTAGCATCAATAGTGAATGTAGCGGCTTTAGTAGCAGCTGTTGCTGCAATCTTGTTATCTGCTATCTCGACTGCAATTGTATTTTCTCCAGCATCTAATTTGTTTTCATCAGAAGTGTTTTCACGGCTGCCATCAAATGCCACATTGCTATTCTCACATACAATCAGATAATCACCATCAGTGATATCGTCATTTGAAGTCACCTTGTTGAAACTGACAGCAGCTGTCTCCTTTCCTTCAGGCATCCACACGCTCAGCGTGAATGTTTTGGAGCCAGTGTGCCAGATGTCGCTCTCGGCGGTGCTGATAGTGATGGTGGCCGCACCGACGGCAACAGGAATGACGGCAAGGCCATCGACGGTGGCCACGGCTGTGTTGCCACTTGTCAGCGAGATATCACCGCCCTTGATACCTTCTGTCTCCAAGGTGTAGGGTGTTCCGTAGTCCGTGTTGACAAACACGTCACCTTCGAAACCACCGAAGATCGGGTTGTCTATTACCTTCACGGTCACAACCTTTGCGGCAGCTTTGTAGGTTTCGTCGGCATCCACGTATGCGCGGATGGTGACGATGCCGTTGCTCACTACGGTAAGTTCACCGCCATTAAGTTCATAATCATCTTGGGCAACCGTGCTGCTCGTCACCTCGTACTGCACGGTGCCGTGGGTGGCGGAGGCATTAGTACTGATATCAACCGAACTCTCATTATTTGCAAGGTCAATGGTGTATTCGTCTTCGATGCCTGAGATGGAGTTCGGCAACTTGGCAACGGGCGAGCTGAAATAATAAGTGCTCGGGGTGTATTTCACACTGATGGCGGTGATTTTTGTATTAGAAGTAGCTTCAAAAGTTGATTTGGCTTCATTCACTGTTTTGGCTACACCAGAAGTGACATCACTGGCATCATGAATCCAAATAAGCGATCCTTCGCTAAAAGTAAAGGTTACGGTATTCAGATAACCATTCGTGCAACTGACATCAAATGAGCCGTCAGTATAGAAACGCCAAGAGTTATCGGAATTGAAATACTTAAAGTCATTAGCTTCATCATATAAGTAACCTTCTACACTGACATTCTTGTCCATTACAAGTGGCTGGTATCTCTTAGCGTCCTGCCAACCATTAGCAGATGCATAATCTGCTATGCTTACAGATTGATTAATCGATGGTCCGTTCTCCACGCTATGACGATAGACAGGATAGAGGGTGACATTGGCAGTAGGATGATATGTGCCTGTTGGGATAATATCGGGGGCAATTGCAGTCTCTGTGGTCACATTGGTTGTGCTCCAGCCAGCAAGAGTGTAATCGTCAATGTCATCGCGACCAGGCAGGTCGACGCCATCACCGGCAGAATACTCGGTCAACGGGTTCTCAGTGTCATCGCTAAGAGTGACGGTGTAGGCAGGGATGGCCTCAAAGTTGATAGTCACCGTGCAATCTGAGGATGGAGTCACCGTAAATTCGTCGCCATTCTGGACTACTGTTGCTGTGCCCGAAGATACAGTATATGCGGGATCTGCGTATCTGTAGCCAGTATTGGGTACAGCCGTGATGACATTGCCATCAAGAGATACTGTGCCATAAGCATTGTTGTTGGTGGCAGCGGTAATTGTATAGGAGGGGGTATTAACTTCTTCATAAGTAACTGAAATCTCCGAAATACAAATGGCAGCTTTTGCACTGGAATTAATAGTTAATGTCAACGCATCACTGTTACCCAATGTCACAGGTAGATTTGTATCTGCGCTATATTGGGTTGAGTTTGTTTTCACCAAAGATTTACTTGAAAGGATTGTAGTACTCCCAGCCGTAATAGTCAATGATGGCCCAGTATTTGACATACAAAAACCTGTCAAAGATGCTGCTGTGATTTTTTTTCCGGCAAATGCTGTTGTGGAAATGGTTACTTGCGTTGCAGGATTATTCTTTGAACCAATCTGAGCATAGGTTGTATTGGCTGTTACTGAAGTCGTTCCTTCTACAGAAGTACTCCAAGTAACATTGCCGTAAGTAAGAGAAGATGTTGTACTGGCTGTCCAGTGCACATTATTTGAACCATTGTTTGAGCTATCAATGGTCATCGAATAAGTCGTCTGCCCCCACGCACTACTTCCCACTACTAGGGCGCATAGCAGGAGGATTGTTTTGAATAAGTAAAGTTTTTTCATAATTAATTATGCTTTAAATGTTAATGATTATATCTTCTTGCTGTCATAAGAATTGTCTTAGCACCTCTATTCCCTTCCTGACTCCCTCTTTGTTCGGGATGGTGAGGTCGTCTTTATGTACGCCATTTTCCTCATACATGGTTATTGTTGATGTCGCCTCCATGAAAAAAGTCAGCTCGTTCTTTTTCCCGTTTTTTTTGAGCCATTGTTCCACCTTGCTTTTCCAGTTAATGCAGCTGATGCAGAAAATCATGTACAAGTTTTCCTGATAATAATTGACATACTGCCTTATCGCCCCATTTTCGTTCCTGGTCTCTATCACTTCCACAGTGAGGTCAGTCTTATGGAGTCATAATTGGGGCATGACTTTATCACTTCCTGCCCTTCGGCCATAAACTGTTCCCTGATAGGATTCGGGTTTGCGTTTTCTGCCATCAGTTTTTTAGTCTGTCAATTTTGGGGTTCGAACAATTATAATACGTATTCGTGTGCAAAATTAGTGAAAAGAAACGGAATGAGCAAGTTATATTGGCGAAAAACGGAAATTTATTGATTTATAGCAAGTGTTATGTAAACGAATGTGAATAATATGAATAATTTACCCCACAAATATTTATAATTATTGATTATCCGCAAAGAAGTGCAATTGACCTTTCATTAACATATAATTGCCATGTAATTGAACATTAATTGTACATTAATTCAACTTCCGCAAGATT
>CAJOEC010000060.1 GCA_905233425.1 uncultured Prevotella sp.
TGCATCTTTAGATGCATTCGTGAAATGCTAGTCTGCATAGATAAAATTCGTGTAATTCGTGAAATTCGTGGTTTAAAAGAAAAGGTGGGAAACTTCAGTTATGAATATTCGTGGACTAAATTATTCACATTATTCACATTCGTTTCCAGAGGAAGGTGTTAATTGATCATTTCTTCGGCTTCTTTATCCCGTTGCGGCGGAGGAGGGCGTCTATGGTGGGTTCGCCGCCCCGGAATCGCTTGTAGAGGGTCATGGGGTGCTCCGTGCCTCCCTTTGAGAGGATGTTCTCGCGGAAGCTGTCGGCGGTCTTGCGGTCGAAGATGCCGTGGCGCTTGAACACGGCGAAGGCGTCGGCGTCGAGCACTTCGGCCCACTTGTAGCTGTAGTAGCCCGCCGCATATCCCCCGGCCATGATGTGTGAGAACTGTGTGGTCATGCACGTGTCGGTGCGCTGGCGGCCTATGATGGCTTTCTTCCATGCCTCCTTCTCAAACTCCATGACGTTGCCGGTGAACTCGTCGCGCTGTGTGTAATAGGCCATGTCGAGAAGGCCTAACGACACCTGGCGCAAGCAGGCGGTGGCGGCCATGAAGTTGCGGCTTTTCACCACGCGGTCTATCAGTTCGTCGGGCAGCGGCTCGCCCGTCTCGTAGTGGAAGGCGAAGGTGCGCAGGAACTCTTTCTCGATGGCATAGTTCTCCATGAACTGCGATGGCAGTTCGACGAAGTCCCAGAGGACGTTGGTGCCCGAGAGGCTCTCGAAGCGTGTGTTGGCGAAGATGCCGTGGAGGGCGTGGCCGAACTCGTGGAGGAATGTCTCCACCTCGCCGAGGGTGAGTAGTGCGGGCTTGAGTTTCGCCACCACCCCCGACCCTTCTTCCTCGGAGGAGGGGAGCAGGGTGGGCTTGGTGAGGTTCATCACCACGCTCACGTGGGGGCGTATGTTCTCGCCTTTCTTGTCGATGCACTGGCTCTGGTATTGTGTCATCCATGCTCCGCCCTGCTTTCCCTTGCGCGGGTGGAAGTCGGCGAAGAATACTGCAAGATAGGAACCATCGCTGTCGAACACCTCGTAAGCCTTGACGTCGGGGTGATAGACGGGTATGTCCTTGTTCTCGCGGAAGGTGATGCCATAGAGGCGGTTGGCCAGTCCGAACACTCCGTCGATGACCTTCTCCAGCTGCAGGTAGGGTCGCAGCATCTCAGCGTCGATGTTGTATTTTTTCAGCTTCAGCTTGTGGGAGTAGAAGGCGATGTCCCAAGGCTCCAATTTGTTGAGGGTTGAGTGTTGAGTGTTGAGTGACTTTTCCTCCAATTTGTTGAGGGTTGAGTGTTGAGTGTTGAGTGACTTTTCCTCCAATTTGTTGAGAGTTGAGGGTTGAGGGTTGAGTGACTTTTCTTTTAGCGTGGTAGAGCCGAAGTCGCTTAACGCTAAACTTTTAACACTCAACAACTCTTTCTCTGCCGTAGGCTTGTATGCGTCGATGAGGTCGTTGAACAGACGGTAGACGCTTCGCACGTTTTTTGCCATCCGGTTTTTCAGCACATAGTCGGCGTAGGTCTTGAATCCGAGCAGCTGAGCTATCTCACGGCGCAGGTTTACCAGCCGCTTGCATATCTCCAAGTTGTTGGCATCGTTGTCGTGTATGCACTGTGTGTTGTGAGCCATGTACATCTGGCGTCGCAGTTCGCGCTGCGTGCTGTAGGTCATGAAGGGAGAATACGATGGTGAGTCGAGGGTGAACACCCATCCCTCCATGTCTCTCTGCTGTGCCTCCTGTGCGGCGGCGTCGATGGCCGTCTGCGGCAGTCCTTCGAGCTGTGCGGGGTCGGTGATGTGCAGTGTGAAGGCCTTGTGCTCCTTCAGCAGGTTCTGCTGGAACTGCAGCGAGAGCATCGACGCCTCCTCGGTGAGCAGGCGCAGACGTTCCTTCCCCTCGTCGTCGAGCAATGCGCCGCTGCGCACGAATCCGTCGTAGCAGTTGTCGAGGAGCATCTTCTCCTCGGGGGTGAGGCGGCGGTGGTGCAGGTGCACATATTTCACCCGCTCGAAGAGCTTCGGGTTCAGTCGCACGTCGTTGGCGTGCTGTGTCAGTATGGGCTGCAGCTTCTGTGCCAGTGCGTCCATCTCGTCGTTGGTCTCGGCAGAGAGGAGGTTGAAGAACACGGTGCTTACACGCTCCAGGAGGTCGTAGTAGTCCTCGGTCAGGTCCTCCTTGTCCACGATGGTGTTGTCGAAGGTTGGCTTTGCGGGGTTGTTCACTATTCGGTCTATCTGCTCGTTGTCGCGGCGTATGCCTTCCATGAAGGCCTCCTCGAAGTCCTCCAAGCGTATGCGGTCGAATGGCGGTGTGCCGTGTGGGGTGTCGTAGGGTTCAAAGAAAGGGTTCTTGCGTTCTTTTCCGTTGTTGTCGTTCATAATTGTATGTGAAAAATAGATTGTCATTTTATTTCGCTACCGCTTTTTCCCCTTCCCGAAGAT
Organism: uncultured Prevotella sp.; assembly: GCA_905233425.1. Lineage (GTDB taxonomy): Bacteria > Bacteroidota > Bacteroidia > Bacteroidales > Bacteroidaceae > Prevotella. The sequence goes on from CAJOEC010000060.1 coordinate 2,483, forward strand.
GTCAACGTGGGTGCCTGTGCGGTAGAGAGAGATGATACGTATCTCGGTGTCCTTTTCGTAGAGCAGCAGCCAGTCGGGATTGATGTGGCACTCCCAGTAGCCCTTGTAGTCGCCCGTCAGCAGGTGGTTGTGAAGGTTGGCTGGAAGGGATTCCCCGTTGATGAGCATTTTGATGACCTCGTTTAGCTTGTCCTCGTTCAGATTGCTTCTGCGTGCCAACTTTAGGTCTTTCAGATAGGTGTTGGAATAATGTAATGAGAACTTAGCCATAAGACTCTATATCTCTTTCACCATTTCAAGGTATTCTTCGAAAGAGTCTACCTTATACATTCTCTCTTTTCCGCTCCTCACGTCTTCAATGACTTGCATGGTTTCGTCGTTGAGGTACTCGCCTGTTTCTGGGTCGTAAAGGCGGGGCTTGTGCTGCTCAGCTACAGCCGGCTTCATGCTTTCTGCCAGCATCGTTATCAACTGTAGCTTCATGGTGTCATCCAGCTTCTTGGCTGCGTTCCAGACTTTTATTATAGGCTCTACAGTGCGCTTTCTTCTAACTGTTGTTGCTTCCATACTTGCATCGTTTTTTTGATTTGACGGTGCAAAGATACAACAATTTTCTGAAACGGCGCACGAATCCCATAGTTTTTTATCCGTTTGCGTGTCCGCAGGGCGAAGAGTGAGCCAAGGGCTGGGGACGACTCGGAATGGCCTCCGGGAGGTCAAAAAGTTCGCGCCGTGCGGACTGGGAGTTCGCGCCGTGCGAACTGTTAGTCCGCGCCGGGCGGACTTTTTGGCATGTCCGAGACGATTTTGACGGCGACCAGGCCCGACCTCTACAGGGGGCAGGCCCCTGCGTCTGCCCAATAGCAGAAAAAGGGCGGGGCAGTCAAAGGTTTTCACTAAAACTTTTGGCCGTGTGGGGGAAAATGAGTATTTTTGCACCCCGAAACCAAGACAACATACAACAAGACTTCATGACGTTACTATGGCAGAGAACAAACGACAATGTATAGGTGACACCGTGGTGATGGCCGCCGACCTTGGGCAGGAACTGGCAGCGGCAGTCGGCGAATGCCATGCCGACCGGCTGTTTGTGCTCACCGACGAGACAACACGGCAGCTGTGTCTGCCGATTGTTGAGGGCTACGAATGTCTGCGCGGGGCGGAGGTGATAACCATACCCGCCGGCGACGAGAACAAGAACCTGGAGTCGGTGACCCACGTGTGGAGCCAGCTGCAACGCGGCGGGGCAACGCGCCACTCGCTGATGGTGAATCTCGGCGGAGGCATGGTGACCGACCTGGGCGGCTTTGCGGCCTCGACATTTAAAAGAGGTGTACAATATATTAATATTCCCACCACGCTGCTGTCGATGGTCGATGCGTCGGTAGGGGGCAAGACGGGGTTCAACTTCGGAGGACTGAAAAACGAGATAGGCGTGTTCAGCAATGCGCGCCGTGTGATTCTCGACACCGTTTTCCTGCGCACCCTCGACAATGAGAATATCCTCTCAGGCTATGCCGAGATGCTGAAGCACGGACTGATAAGCGACGCGGAGACGTGGGCGGGGCTGCTGGAGTATGACCCGCTGGGGCCCGACGCTTACGCGCTGGGAACGGTGGCAGGGAAAGCGCTTAGGCCCGACGCTGACGCGCCGGGAACGGTGGCTAAACAGGAGCAACTGCGGCAGATGCTCTATCGCAGCGTGTGGGTGAAGCAGCGCATAGTGGAAGAAGACCCCACGGAGAAGGGACTGCGCAAGGCCCTCAACCTGGGTCACACCGTGGGACATGCCTTCGAGGCCCTCGCCCTCAGCGGAGGCGTGCAGACACAGGGGAATGACCCTGCCGCTGATGGTGGCAATGGGGTGGGGGAGAGACGTCTGCGTCCTGTGCTTCATGGCTATGCCGTGGCCTACGGACTGGTGTGCGAGCTATACCTCAGCGTCATGAAGACGGGATTCCCCGTGGACAAGATGCGGCAGACGGTGAACTTCATCACCTCGCACTACGGACGTATGCCCATCACCTGCGACCACTACCCGGCACTCCTCGAACTGATGACCCACGACAAGAAGAACACAGCCGGGACCATAAACTTCACCCTGTTGGGCGACATCGGCGACATACGCATCAACCAAACGGCCACAAAAGAGGAAATTACAGAGGCTCTCGACTTCTATCGTGACGGAAACTGACGAAATCTTTGGTGGTGTGAAATCTTTTTAGTAATTTTGCAGCCGATTTTCGAAGACAGACAAAAGACGACAATACTGTTATTATGTATTACAATATTTTCAAAGGACTCGGCATCGCGCTGGTCACACCCTTCTGCCAGGACGGAAGCGTGGACTACGACTCGCTGCTGCGACTGGTGGACTACCAGCTGAACAATGGCGCCGACTTCTTCTGCATCCTCGCCACAACGGGCGAGACACCAACACTCACAGCCGAAGAGAAACAGAGGATAAAAGACCTCGTGGTGGAGAAGGTGCAAGGCCGGGTGCCCATACTCATGGGCTGCGGAGGCAACAACACCGCGCACATCGTGGAGGAGCTTCACACCGTAGACTTCAAGGGCATCGACGGAGTGCTCAGCGTCTGCCCCTACTACAACAAACCGTCGCAGGAGGGCCTCTACCAGCACTTCAAGACCATCGCCGCCGCCACACAGCTGCCCGTCGTACTGTACAACGTTCCCGGAAGGACGGGAGTGAACATGAAGGCTGAGACCACCGTGCGACTGGCACGCGACTGCCAGAACATTGTGGCCATCAAGGAGGCCAGCGGCAACCTGGAGCAGGTCGACGAGATCATCAAGAACAAGCCCCGCGACTTCGATGTCATCTCGGGCGACGACGCCCTGACATTCCCCATGGTGTCGTGCGGTGCCGTCGGCGTCATTAGCGTCATCGGCAATGCCCTGCCAAAGGAGTTCTCGAAGATGATACGTCTGCAGATGCGCGGCGAGTACGACCCGGCACGCATCATCCACCACCGCTTCACCGACCTCTTCTCGCTGCTCTTCGTCGACGGCAACCCCGCCGGAGTGAAGGCCATGCTCCACGAGATGGGATTCATCGAGAACGTGCTGCGTCTGCCGCTCGTGCCCACTCGCATATCGACAAAGCAGCGCATGAGCGAGCTGCTGCGCGAGCTGAAGATCTGACAACAGTACAACATAAAAAAACTGAAAGGACACGGAATCGTTCCGTGTCCTTTCAGTTTTTGTTATGGTTCTTTCTTAGAAGTCCATGTGGTCGAGTGCGTCGCTGAAGTCCTTCGGCTCACTGTTGGCAGCGGGATCGCGGTAGGGCTGTTCGTCCTCGCGGTCGAAGCGGTCGGGACGACGCTCGGGACGCTCACCACGCTCGTAACGGTCATTGCGATCGTAGCGGTCGTTGCGCTCTCCACGGTCGTAACGGTCGTTGCGTGGCGGACGGCGGTCGCCGTAATCGCCGGCACGGCGGTCACCACGGTCGCCACGGTCGGTGCGTGGTGCACGGCGGTCGCCACGGTCGGGACGGTCGCCGCGTTCTGGACGTTCACCGCGTTCACGGCGAGGCGGACGCTCTTGGTAGCCCTCGGGCTTGTCGATGAGCACACGGTGCGACAGCTTGTACTTGCCGGTCTTCGGGTCGATCTCGAGCAGCTTCACCTGTATGTGGTCGCCCTCCTTTATGCCGGCCTCCTCGACGGTCTCGAGGCGGCGCCAGTCAATCTCCGAAATATGGAGCAGACCGTCCTTGCCAGGCATAATCTCGACGAAGCAGCCGTAAGGCATGATGCTGCGCACGACACCGTCGTAGACCTCGCCCACCTCGGGAATGGCCACGATGGCGCGAATCTTGGCAATGGCACTCTCGATGCTCTCCTTGTCGGGACCTGAAACCTGAACCTTGCCCACGCCGTCGGTCTCGTCGATGGTGATGGTGGTATTGGTGTCCTCCTGCATCTGCTGGATGATTTTTCCGCCCGGGCCAATGACGGCGCCGATGAACTCCTTGGGAATCTCGATCTGGACGATGCGGGGCACCTGGGGCTTGAACTCTGGGCGCGGCTCGCTGATGGTGTCGGTGATGCACTTCAGGATGTGCTCACGTCCGGCCTTGGCCTGCATGAGGGCCTTTTCGAGAATGTCGAACGAAAGGCCGTCGCACTTGATATCCATCTGTGTGGCGGTAAGACCGTCGCGTGTGCCGGTGGTCTTGAAATCCATGTCGCCGAGGTGATCCTCGTCGCCGAGGATGTCGCTCAGCACGGCATACTTGTCCTCACCGGGGTTCTTGATGAGACCCATGGCGATACCCGAGACGGGCTTCTTCATGGGCACGCCAGCATCCATGAGGGCCATGGTGCCTGCGCAGACGGTGGCCATAGAACTGGAGCCGTTGGACTCGAGAATCTGGCTCACGAGGCGCACAGTGTAGGGAAAATCCTCGGGAATCTGCCCCTTCAGTCCACGCCAAGCCAGATGGCCGTGGCCAATCTCACGACGGCCTACGCCGCGCTGGGCCTTGGCCTCGCCGGTGCAGAAGGGCGGGAAGTTATAGTGCAGCAGGAAGCGCATGTAGCCGCGCTCCAGCACGTCGTCGACGAGCTTCTCGTCGAGCTTGGTGCCCAGGGTGCAGGTGCCGAGAGCCTGTGTCTCGCCACGGGTGAAGATCGAGCTTCCGTGAGGCATGGGCAGCGGGCTGACTTCGCACCAGATGGGACGTATCTCGTCGGTCTTGCGGCCGTCGAGGCGTATGCCCTCGTCGAGAATGCAGCGGCGCATGGCGTCGCGCTCCACGTCGTGGTAGTAGCGGTCCATCATGGCATCGTACTCCTCGTCGGAGATAACCTCTGTTGCCTCTGCCTCTGTGCCCTCAGTCTTCTCTGCGTCCTCTGTGTTTTTCCGCTCGGCGAAGAACTGCTCCTTGAAGTCGGTGAGGATTTTCTCGAAGGCGTCGGCACGCTCCTGCTTCTCAAGGGCCTGCTTGGTAATCTCGTAAGCCTTCGGGTACAACTCCTTATTCATGCGTGCGCGAAGCTCCTCGTCGTTCACCTCGTGGCAGTATTCGCGCTTCACGTCCTTGCCCAGCTCCTTGCTGAGTGCGGTCTGCAGCTCGCACATGGGCTTGATGGCATCCATGGCGGCCTTCAGTGCTCCGAGCAGATCCTGCTCGCTAACCTCCTTCATCTCGCCCTCGACCATCATGATGTTCTCGGCCGATGCACCGACCATGATGTCCATGTCGGCCTCACGCATCTGGTGGAAAGTGGGGTTGATGACATATTCGCCTTTCACGCGTGCCACGCGCACCTCACTGATGGGGCACTCGAAGGGGATATCTGAACATGCCAGTGCTGCCGAGGCTGCGAAACCTGCAAGAGCGTCGGGCTGGTCTACGCCGTCGGCAGAGAGCAGCATGACATTGACGAATACTTCAGCGTGATAGTTACTGGGGAAAAGTGGACGGAGAACGCGGTCCACCAGTCGCGATGTTAGGATTTCATTGTCTGAGGCTTTACCCTCGCGTTTCGTAAATCCGCCGGGAAAACGTCCGGCTGCACTGTACTGTTCACGATAGTCCACCTGCAGTGGCATGAAATCGGTTCCGGGAACTGCATCTTTTGCGGCACAAACAGTGGCAAGCAATACTGTGTTGTTCATGCGGAGAACGACGCTCCCGTCGGTCTGTTTTGCCACTTTCCCGGTTTCAATGGTGATGGTCCTTCCATCAGCCAGTTGAAGGGTCTTTGTAATTACGTTCATCTTTGAATTGAAAAAAACATCTAAAAATAAATACGATTGTGTAAAAATCTGTGCAAAGGTACACATTAATCGTAACATGGGAAAATATTTTTGTACTTTTTATGAATTATAGGCCGGATATTTACCGTCCTCTGAAGTGAGCGGGAGAAAGGTGCGCAGCGTGCGGGGAACATTCCTCCCCGCACGCTGCGCATATCTTCCCCGTTTATGTCCCTTTGGTGATGGGTACAATAAGAAATAGTTCTTTCTACGTCATGGCTCTTTCGTTTTTATCCTATAAACAGTTGTATCAGAATACACATGCCCATCCGAATTTCCTGACGAGCACATTTAGCAGATTGCGCTCACGTATGGGGATGGTGATGGTTACGCTCTGTTGTTCTTTTGAATTGGAATTAGATTCAATTTGCGACATGCTGCGCTCCAAGCTGACCGCATCGTACAGGCTGCGCAACTCCTCGGCAATCTCAACGGGAGGATTGCCAGCCAGTCCCAGGCATGTCAACCGCTCTGCCTCCCGGTAGTCACCGATGGTATATGCCAGTGTGGCGGCACTTCGGAAGAGTACGCTCTCTGTCGGCTCACCCACACGTTGCTGTTGTGCGGTGAGGGCTGCTTTACGCTCTGCGTCAAGTGACTGGCGGAAAAGCGCATTTGCTTCGTCGGCGTTTCCTTGCATTTTCTGAAAGTCGGCTTTGTCGGCCAGTTCCATTGCCTTGTGATGTAGCTCTTGTATTTCCATGTCCTTCATCTTTTGGTAAACATTGCTTTAGGCTTGCTAAACTCAATTACAGAAATATAGGCAGGTAGTTGCAGGTCGTCTGACTTGCAGGTCTGCTCAACCTTTGCCGCGTGCCGACTCTTAATCATGGCATCGTCTCCACGCAATATTCCAGACACCTCAAGCCTAGCCTTCTTTTGGAACAGGAAGGTGTTCTTGTCGCCCAACCAATAGTCAAAGCCTGTACCTTTTCTTGACCTTTCTATAATGGTATAAGGTGTAAATGCGGTAGTGAGCATGACCGACAAGCATACAGCCCCATGCTCTGTGGTGTATTGCATATCCGCGTAGGTGCGTGCTTCCTGTTCGTTGTATCCGTCCTGCCAATGTATGGCAACGTCAACGTAATGGTCTCCGTCCATCTTGAGCAGTAAATCTTCGGGATGGCCAGATACATGCATGCAAACCTCAAAGGTCTCATACAGTTGCTGTGCTGCTATTGATGAGATTCCGGGAAGTCCTTCTTTAATAGATGTGATGTCTATCCTCATCTTTTATTATGCGTATATACATTCAACGGCTGCAAAGTTACGAAAAGTTCGGGAACCGACAAAGAAAATCGGCGGGAAATTTGGCTGTAACGGGAAATATGCCTAACTTTGCAAGCTGGAATGAATAAAGAGCGCCTTTCGGAGTTGTTTCGATTTGTCGTGACGGGCATTGCCGCCACGGCCATACAGTATGCAGTCTACTACGTGCTGCTCTCCGGCGTGGGCCACAACATGGCCTATTCCATTGGCTATTTGGTGAGTTTCCTGTGCAACTATGCCATGTCGTCGCTCTACACGTTTCGTGTGGGCGCGTCGGTGCCCCGCTTTGTCGGGTTTGCCATGAGCCATCTCGCCAACTATTTCATACAGATGGTCTTGCTCAACCTGTTCATCTGGCTTGGCGTGAGTGCTGCGCTGGCACCGCTGCCAGTCTACGCGCTGTCGGTGCCGTTGAACTACCTGATGGTGCGCTTCGCGCTAACGCGACGGGGCAGCGAGACCGACTGCTACGTGGTGTTCCTCATGGGTGTGGGCTTTGCCATGCTGTGGCTCAACGTGATGGATGTCCCTACTTTGAGCGATGACATGATCTACCGCTTTGTGTGGCAGGGCGACGACGCCCCCACCGTGGAGCCTATCAACGGCATGGCCGACCTGATGCGTTCGCAGTGGGCCCACTATATGCTGACCAATGGCCGGGCGGTGGTTCACACACTGGTACAGGCATTCATGGCCTTTACGCCGCCTATAGTGCTACAGGTGCTTAACACTCTGATGTTCATGCTCCTGATCCATTTGGGAGCCTGCTGGGTGGCGCGCCGCAAGGATGAACGGCTGCTGGCCGGTGTGGTGATGTGCTTCCTGCTCTTCATTGTGTTCCAGGGCTTCCGCACGGCGATGACGTGGGGGTTGGGAGCAGCCAACTACCTGTGGCCTTTGGTGGCGGTGCTGTCGCTACTGTTGGGACTGCGGGCCGTTTTTGGTGAAAGTCACGGTAGAGCTGCCGGGCGATGGTGGCTGCTGCTGCCGTTGGCGCTGGTGGCAGGGTGGAGCCACGAGGCACTATCGCTGCCTGTTGCCGTGGCTTTGGCTGTGTGGTGTCTTGACGGGTGGAGGCGACACTCCCTGTCGTCTCAATCACCTGCTATGGGCTGGAAGGCAACATTTGTCGTCGCCTGTTTCATCTTGGGCACAATGCTCTGCCTCATGTCGCCCGGCATCTGGGGACGAGCCGCAGAGGGGATAAGCCTGCAGAGCCGCCTGTTGAGCGGGGCGGTGAACTTTGTGTTCAACATTCGTGTGACATGGCTGCTTGCCGTCGTGCTGCTTGTAATGTGGAGGCGCGACAAGACAGCCCTCCGCACACATCTGAAGAGCCACCGATACGGCTACGTGGCGTTTGTGACGGCCTTGGCTATTGTCATGCTCTGCGGAACAAACCTGGAGCGTGTGGCTTTCTTTGCCGACTTCATGGCAATGACCCTTCTGCTGCCATTACTACTTCAGGCGTGCAGTAAGCAGAGTGCTGCTGCATGGAGGAAGGGCATCGTCGCGGTAGGATGTGCGATCATGGCATTGGTGTATGTCCCCGTCTATATGTTGAGGAAGGAAAACAGCGAGAACTGGCGTCTGGCCGAGTTGCAGATGAAGGAACCCGGACGCGAGCTGATTGCCGTGCGCCAGCCGCTGAAGGGCGAAAACGCGCTGCTTGACTATCTGCGTGAGCATTATGTCTACAGTTCGTTCACCTTCGGATTCTACAGCTCGTACATGGCTTTCGACGCTACTGACATCAACAGCCGGTGCGTGGCGCGCATGTTCGGGAAGGAGCGACTGGTGTTCCTGCCCGAAGACGTGGTGGAGCGGATCAAGGGCGACAGCTGCGCCTACAGCCGTTACGAGCTTGACGCTAACGAGGATCTGTACATCTGGCGCATGGACGACAATCGCCCCGTGACGGCACTGACCTTCGTGCTGGACGACGAGGACCCATCGCAACTGCTGCCACATCAGCGACTTGTGGCCTACAACGGCAGTGAATATGAGCTTGATGACTTCAAATACGAGGTCGTGAAGGTGGAAGGACGGCCCTATCTGGTGTTCACACGCCCCACGACGAACATATTCAGAAGAATAAAAGATATAGAAATAAAACATTAATGATATTACAAGAAAACATGAGACTTACTTTACCCTTACTCCTTTTCAGTCTGGCTGCATATTCACAGCCCGACACCGTTATCACTGTGAACTTAGAGAATGAGGCCGTGCGCCGCTACATGTCGGAAGTGACCTACACGTCGTTGGAGGACACAAGCAAGGTGAATGACTTCAACGTGGCGCCACCACGGCGGCGTGACCTGCCTAACGGGGCCGTCGTGCCCATACCAGCCGGCGCAAACGGCGCGGTGACGCTGGTCTATGCCGACAGTGCCGACTATGTCACTGGCGCACACACCATTGCAGTGGAAAACGGTGCCAAGGAAGTGACGGTCTATAATCTGATACCGCAACGGAAGTATTACTACAAAATAGAAGACGAGACAAATGTCCTCACACGTGGCGAGATACACACCGAGGGACAGGTGCGCATGATTTACGTACCCTCGACCAACAACGTGCGCGACCTGGGAGGATGGCGCACAACAGACGGACGTATGGTGAAATACGGCAAGCTGTTCCGTGGGGCGGAACTCAACGGACAGCATGATGCCGACTCTACCGACATCGCCGTGTTCACCGACCTGCTGGGAGTGGGTGGCGAGATTGACATGAGAAACTCAAGGAACCCGGGGGCTGGAACCTCGGTGTTCGGATTCAAGGTCAGCACATACGGCAACCTCGACGAGCCTACTTACTATTGCACTTGGGACAGCGGCATGATTCCCCAAAACCTCCCAGTGTACAACTGGCGCTACAGGTGGAGAAGAGAGTTCGAGTTTATCGTCAACAACTTCCAGCACGGGCGCAATGTGTTTTTCCACTGCACCTGGGGCGGCGACCGCACGGGCTACCTGGCACTGCTGCTCGAAGGACTGTTAGGAGTGGAGTACGACGGAATGATAAAGGACTACGAACTGACATCTTTCTATGCTCCCGGCAGGGTGAAAGAGAAAATCGACTCGGTCATCATCTACATACAGGATATTGAAGGGGAAACTCTGCGCGACAAGTTCAACAAGTTCTTCGTTGACAGCCTCAAAACCACCCAGGACAAGATTGACTATTTCCGCACAGTGATGCTTACTGACACGATTGCGAGCATCGACGACAGCGGCGAAGGTGACGATGAAAATCCCATAACCGCCATACGCCACTATGCAAAGGCGGCACGCAAGGCCACTCTATACGGCATCAGCGGCCAGCAAGTGGGCAGGACGGGGCGAAAGGGCCTCGTCATAGAGATAGACAGCGACGGAAAGGTCAGGAAAATTGTGCGGTAAACAGACATGCAATGAACAAAAAAGTTAGCATCATCGTTCCCGCCTACAACGAGGAGGCATCGTTACAGGCGCTGTACGACAGCGTCTGCCAGACGATGGACGGTCTGCCTGGCTATACCTTCGAACTGCTGATTGTCAACGACGGAAGCAACGACGGTACACAAGCTGTCATAGAGCGGCTTGCGGCAAGCGACAGACGTGTGGCATACGTGGAGCTGTCGCGCAACTTCGGCAAGGAGAATGCCATGCTCGCCGGCTTCGACCATGCCACAGGCCAGTGTGCTGTCATCATGGACGCCGACCTGCAGCACCCCCCGAAGGTCATTGCCGACATGCTGCAGTGGTGGGAGCAGGGCTTTGAGGATGTCTATGCCCGGCGGCGCACACGTGGCAAGGAAGGGTGGCTGCGGCGAAGGCTCACCATGCTCTTCTACAGCATTCTTGACCACACCACGCGCTTCAATGTGCTGCAGAACGTGGGCGATTTCCGACTGCTCGACCGCAAGTGCATTGACGCGCTGCGCCAGCTGCGCGAGAGCGAGCGCTACACCAAGGGACTCTTCAGCTGGATAGGCTTCAGAAAGAAGGACATACTGTTCGACCAGGAGGAGCGTCGCTACGGACAAAGCCATTGGAGTCTGCCAAAGCTCATGGGCTTTGCTGTCGAAGGCATCACCAGCTTCACCACCGCACCGTTGCGACTGGCCACCATCATGGGGATGTTCACCGCGATAGGGGCATTGGTCTACCTCATATACACATTCATAAAGGCAATAGCATACGGTGACCCCGTGGCTGGATACCCGACGCTCATCTGTGTCATCCTCTTCCTCGGGGCTGTACAGTTGCTGTGCCTCGGAATCATCGGTGAATACTTGGGACGCATTTTCAACGAGGCGAAACGCCGCCCAAACTATCTTGTGGAGAACTACCATGCAGCAGAATAGAAACCGTCTGTCTTTCCTTGTAGCCCTGTTGCTGAGCATTGTCTTGTCACTGGCAGGCCAGTCCATGCTCGTTCCCTATGCTACGGTTGAGGCGCAGCCAAACATACAGGTTACTGCCGTGGCAGATGACGATGACATCAAGGAGAAGATAAAGGCAGAACTGCAATATTACCTGGAACGCCACGACGTGCGCGACGAGGGCTACGACATGGTGGCACGCTATGCCTCCGCTTTGGGGGCTGACACTGCGTTAGTCCGTGACAGCACTCTCTTTGCATATATGCCACCAGGCCCCATGAAACTGCGCAATGTGGTGCGCTGGAATGGGCTGCCACGCGAGGGCAAGGGCATGGCCACCGATGCACAGGGACGGACAATCGTGGGCCTGTTTCATGCCGACACGCTTGTCAGCGGAGTGCGCTTCGACAGCCTCGGCACATACGCGGGGATGTTCAACAAGGAGATGGAGGCCAGCGGCCATGGCTCCTACCGTGGCAACGACGGCAGCTACTATGAAGGCCACTGGGAGCACGACCTGCAGGAGGGGTTCGGATTCTGCGTGTCGCCGTCGTTCCTGAAGGCCGGATGGTGGAAAAAAGGCAGATTCGTCGGAGAGCGGATGACGCATACCAGCGAGCGCATCTACGGCATCGACATCTCACGCTACCAGCATGAGCATGGGCGTCGTGTCTACCCAATTAACTGGAAGCAACTGCGGATAAAACACCTCGGACGGCGGATAAGCAGCGAGAGGGTGAGCGGAAGTGTCGACTATCCCGTGCGCTTCGTATATATAAAGTCTACGCAAGGCACAGATATCATAAACAGGTTCTACCTGGCCGACTATCGCAGCTGCCGGCGTGAGAACCTCCGCGTCGGAGCATATCATTTCTTCTCGGTAAAGACGAGGGGAATTGAGCAGGCTGCTCATTTCCTTGCCAACACCAGATTCCAGCAGGGAGACCTGCCACCGGCACTCGACATCGAGCCAAGCGACAAGCAGATTGAACGTATGGGCGGGTCGGAGAAGATGTTCGGCGAGATACGCGATTGGTTGCGCACCGTTGAGGCCTCCATTGGCATAAGGCCACTGCTCTATGTGAACCAGCGTTTTGTAAACGTATATCTCCCGTATGCTCCCGACCTAAAAGACAACTACCATTTCTGGATTGCGCGCTATGGCGAATACAAACCCGACATTCATCTCGCTTTTTGGCAGCTGAGTGCCGATGGGCAGGTGGCCGGAATACGCGGACACGTAGACCTCAACGTGTTCAACGGTTACGAGTTGCAGTGGCAAGAATTCCTGAAATGACAGAGGCCGCATTGTCGGGGGCGCAGTCGCTGCCTAAACGCTGTTTCACCTCTTCGTAGCCACTGAGCATGGCTTTGCGCTTTGCACCTTCGAGGATACTATTAAGATGACTGCTGATGTTGTTGGCAGAGAACTTCTCAGCCACAAGTTCGGGCACCACCTCACGACCTGCGATGAGATTTACCAACGAGACGTATTTCACCTTCAGGATTATCTTCCTCAACTGCCCCACGAAACGTGGCATGGGCGTGGCGTAGCACACCACCTGGGGCACGCCGAAGAGTGCCGTTTCAAGCGTCGCCGTGCCGCTCGTCACGAGGGCGGCATGGGCGTTATAGAGCAGTTGGTATGTCTGCCCTGCATGGAGGACTGTGGCATGGTGGCCGTGGGTGAACTGTTTGTAGAAGTCGTGGTCTATTCCTGGGGCGCCAGCAACGACAACCTGATAATAATCTCCAAGGCCGTCGGTAGCCTCAAGCATGGCGGGGAGGTTCCCCTCTATTTCCTGCTTGCGACTCCCGCAGAGCACAGCGATGATGGGGCGTGTCTCCGACAGGATGTTGTGGCGCAGGAAATCGTCATTGCCGATGTGTGCCTTAGCAAGGAACCGCCCCACCTCGTCGGCCGTAGGATTGCCAACATAGTGGACGGGGAAGTGGTGCTTGCCCTCGAAGAAATCCACCTCAAAAGGAAGTATTGACAGCAGTTCGTCGACATAACGCCGTATGCTCTTTATGCGCCATTCCTTCCATGCCCATATCTTAGGCGCAATGTAGTAAAACACCTTGATGTCCTTATGCCCTGTAGCCCTGTTGTTCTGTTGTCTTGTATTGGGCGACTTGATGCTTGTGTATATATACTTGGCGACTTCGAGGTTGAATCCTGGATAGTCCACCAGTATCACCGCGTCGGGCATCCACTCCCTGATATCTCGTTTCACCATCCTCATGTTCCGCAGTATTGCGGGCAGATGGTGCAGCACCGGGCCAATCCCCATGTACGCCAGCTCGCGGTAGTGGCGCACCAGTTCACCGCCCGCCTGTTCCATCAAGTCGCCGCCAATGCAGCGGAACTCTGCCTCCGCGTCACGTCTCTTCAGTGCTGTAATCAAGTGTGAGGCATGCAAATCCCCACTTGCCTCCCCGGCAATAAGATAGTATTTCATCTTCTATTTATGGTCTACTCGTCTGTACTCTTATGATAATTTGTGTTATGTGCGAACAAATGTACCCATTCTGTCACGCTCTATATGGGCCACCATCTTCTTTCTTGCATATTTGTGCATCCTGACACAGAACCAGATGAGAATGAAGAAGCTGAGGCTGCCGATGTATGGATTGACAGTGGTGCTGAGGGCGATGGTATCGTAGATGCCGTGGGCAAGGACGGGAACGAGGAGGACGCAGACGGCGGTGCGACGGGAACGGTCGACAAAATGGTAGAGGGAATAGTAGTAGCCCATCAGCACGGCAAAGGCGTAATGGCCGGGAACGGCCAGCAACGCCCGTGAGATGGCCACCGTGAACCATTCTTCTTCGCCGAAGATATAGAACACGTTCTCAATGGCCGCGAAGCCGAGTCCCACACAGACGGCATAGACGATGCCGTCGAAATGCTCGTCGAAGAACGGGTTGTTGCGAAGCACAAGCCAGAGTGCAAGCAGCTTGAAACTCTCCTCTGGCAATGCCGCCACGAAGAAAGCATCGATGGTGGTCCCTAAGAGGGTTGTCGGTTCGCCCCCCAGTAAAGATTGAATAATCAGCTCAATGATGGCGACGGGTATGCAGATGCCCACACCATAGAGCACTGCCTTTCTAAGCCAGTTCTTAGGCTCTGGCTGTGGGTCCTGTCTCAAGATGTACAGGAAAAGCAAGACGGCAGGCAGCAAGGCCGCCGCAAGAAGAATGACAATGTTCATGTGTCGCTGCCAGATGGCATATCCCCGATTTCCTCCATCACCCGCTCCACTTGCTTGACATATTCATTGAACTTAGGCAGTTCCCTGATGTCGGGGGAGCGGCGGATGTTGCCGAAATCGACGTCGATGACCTTGTGGATGCGGCAGGGGTTGGGCTTCAGGATGATGATGCGGTTCGAGAGGTAGACGGCCTCGTCGATGCTGTGGGTGACATTGATGACGGTCGGGTCGACCTCGGCAGAATAGTAGATGTCGAGCAGTATGTCCTGCATCTTGCGCTTGGCGAGGATGTCGAGTGCCGATGTACATTCGTCGAGGAGCAGTATCTGGTTGTTCGAGACGAGGTTTCTGGCGAGGGCTACGCGCTGGCGCTGGCCTCCGGAAAGGTCGGGGTAGCGTGCCCACTTGTCCTCTTGGCCTTCCAGACCTACGAGCTTTATCATTGCGCGTGCCTTCTTCTCACGTTCCTCCTTGTCTACGCCTTGCAGCTTCAGGGGCAGTTCGACGTTCTGGAGGACGGTCTTCCACTTGTAGCACGACGGTTGCTGGAACACCATGGGGACGGTGGTCTTGTCATCATATTCCTTACCGTACATGAAGATCTTGCCCGACTGGGGTTTGGTCAGGCCGGCGATGTATTTTATCAGCTGGCTCTTGCCGCTGCCTGAGGCTCCCATTATCGAGATGAACTGCCCCTGGCCGCGGAAGTCGGAAATTGTCAGGTTGAAATGGTCGAAGAGCACGAATTTCGTGCCGTCGGCCTTGTCGAACGCCTGGCAGATGTCGACCATGCGGATGACGTCGGTAGCCTCTTTCTCGTAGAGACCGTCACGCTCGGTGCCAGGCCCCGAGCTGACGCCCGGGGAACGGTGGCTTTGGGCTGGCACGGGACCTGCCGGGTTTTGGGCTGGCGCGGGGTCGGACGCGACATATGGGGTGGCTGGGTCGGACGCGACACGTCGCGTCCCTACGGTGGTGTCGGCTTCTGTTTTGTTTTCAGTCTCTTGGCTGGCTTGCTTGGCGGCTTCCTGCCGTTTGTCCAAGTCTTTCAGCATGTTTTCTGCGAATCCCATAATCAGTATTTCCAGGGGAATAGTTTCTTGTCGATGAATTTGAAGATGATGTCCTGCAGTACGCCGATGATGACGATGAGGAACAGCAGGGCGTAGACCTCGGCCATGTGCGACTGGCGGCTCATGATGGAAATGAGCGAGCCGATGCCGGAGATCTGCGAGTCGCGGAAGAGCAACTCGGCGATGACGAGGTAGCTCCACGATATGCCGGTCAGGGTGATGATGTCGCCCGTCACGCTGCCTACGACGTAGGGGAAGTAGACCTCCTTGAACTTCTGCCATTTCGTGGCCCCGAGCGTCTTGATGGACTGAAGGTAGACATATTCCTCGTCGTTGGCCGGGTTCTGCAGCTCGTTGACCTTCGAGCAGATTGCCGGGATGATATAGATGATGAGTCCGAAGGTAAGGAAGCTCGCCTTCATGGTGAACGTGAGGCCGAAGATGGCGATGAATATGCCCGACAGGGCAGGTATCGGCAGATAGCGCACGGAATTGATGTAGCGCCCGATGACGATGTTGTTTATGGGGAACATCGAGATGAAAAAGCCCGCCGGGATGGAGATTAGCAGCGCATAGACATAGCACATCAGGTTGAGCTTGACTGAGAACCATGTGTTGGCGAACAGATGGTTGTTGGTCACGAGCCCCCCGAATGACAGGATGACATCAACGGGGTTCGGCAGTATCGCGGCAGGAATGACCTCAAACTTTGAAATGAGGTACCACACGAGCAGGATGATGCCGAGGCCGGTCAGCGATATGGCGGTAAGAGCCGCTTTCGATAGCTGCGGCTCCTCCCCCATCTGAAACAAAGACTTGATATTAAGCATATTAAATATTATTGGGGGAAACGAATTACCATAATAACCATAATTTGCCCATAATTTACATAATACTCATTATAAAAATTACGGAGAAATTATGATAATTACGGTAATTCGTTTCTAAAGACCATTCTATTGCCCAATTACTTATTCGTTTATGAGTTCGAAGTCTGTGGTGCGGTATGCCTCATTCGAGCCAGTCACGCCGTCGGCCTTGGCTTTCTTCGAGCCGTTGCCAATGACAATGAAGCGGTTGCGGTCGAACCCGTATTCCTTGACGAGGTAGTCGGCGGCAGCCTGTGCACGTGACTTCGACAACGGGATGTTCACGGCATCGCTGCCGGTGTCGTCGGTGTTGCCCTCGATGCGGATTCGCGAGCCTGAGAACTGCTTGGCTATCGACACGAACTCACGGTCGATGAGCGCCTTTGCGTTGTTGTCAAGCATCGACGAGCCGGTTGGGTAGACGATGGAGAGCTTCTTCGTCGACATCTCCTGTACCGTTTCCATTTCCTTTGTCGGGGCGGTGAACGTCTTCTGCTCCTCAGCGCGCTGGTCGCCCTTCACGTTGCCTTCGGAAATGAGTTCCTCGATGAACGACGAGTCGGACACCTTGTTCCATGACAGCGGCGACTGGCACAGTCCGAGGCGAGAGTATGTGCGTGCCATCTTCGAGTACAGCTCCGAGCCGGTCATGCCGTTGAAGTCGGTGTTCAGCCCGAAGAAGTTACGCTCGTCCTCTAAGGTGACGAACCTCACTTTCGGGGCGCACTCCAAGGCGAGGTCGTAGGTGTAGTCGTAGTTCTCCGAGAACAGCTTCGCGGCTTTCTTCACGGCCTCGGGGTTGTTGTTCATCTCAGAGTTTGCCCAGAGCAGACAGGCGAGCAGTTTCTTCACGTCCTCCCTGTTCTCTTCGAGCCACTGCTTCTTTGCGATGAGTCCGTCGCAGATGATGTTCGATGCCTGCTTGGTGCTCACGAGGATCTTCGTGCCGCGCATTGTGCGGACGATGTCCTCGTCCTCTGGCGAATAGACCACGGCAGCGTCAATCTGTCCGGCACGGAAGATGCGCCCTGCATCGATGCCCGAGTCGCAGTACTTTATATTCACCTTGTCAGGCATGATCTGCTCTGTGTCGTTGACGCTCTCCGGGCCTATGCCGGCAGCCTCTAACGCATTGAGCAGCAGCGTGTGCGAAGCCGTTCCCTTCGATGTGCATACAGTCTTGCCAATCAGGTCGGTGACGGTGTTGATGCGCGAGTTGCACACGATGGCATCGGAGCCGACGCTCCAGTTGCTCAGGTTGAAGAACTTCGTCTGGTTGCTGGCCATGTCGCCGCCCTCGCCCATCTCCACGGGGTAGGAGTCGAGCGTGCCATAGACAATGTTTGTGCTCCCGTTGAGCAGACCCTTGCGGCAGGCGTCGAAGTCATCCTGGATGAGGATCTTCAGTTTGATGCCGTAGTCTTTGTACAGCGGGCATTCCTCGTTAGGCTCCAGGCCGTTGTTCATCAGCACCCAGGGCATGAACCCCTGGAACGTGTTCGACGAGAACACGATGACCTTGTCGTCCGACTTACTGAAGATGTTGGTCTTCTCGCCCTTCGGGAGCACGCCCGAAACACCGGCGAGCCAGTACAGGCCACCTACGATTGCAGCTACGCCCAATACCTTGTAGCTGACCTTAACCCATGGTTTTACTACTCTCTTTGTTGCCATAATTCCTATATTTTTAATTCATATTTATTATTAATATCTACCACAGCAATCATAGATAATCGTGGCTTTAGCCATTGCAATCCGTGAAATCTGCGTAATCTGTGGTCGTTCTCAAACCTTGAAATCTGCGTAATCTGTGGTCGTTCTCAAACATATCTCCGTTTCGACGCTCCATCGCCCATTATGTCATCGCGGCGTTTTGCGGCGAACTCAAGGTCGCGGTCGGAGTCGGTCTTTAGACTGCTTGCCGGTATGGTGCCGCTGGCCGATGACGGTAGAGCCTTGCGCTGCTCCTCCGACATGAACAGTCCGTCGATGCCATACTTCTCGTAGATGCTCAGTATGTCGTCGGCCTTCGAGAGGTTGATGCTGTTCGAGACGCTCAGGTCGTTGATTATGCTGTCGGTGTTGAGCAGCGTGTCGTCGATGGCACCCATCTGCTGGTTTATCTGCTCCATCATGAAGTCGGTGGCCATGAGGTACTCCTCGTAGTCGTCGGTGTCGGAGTTCATGACCGACATTATTCCGCTGAATGCGTTGTACAGGTCGCGTGTGCGCTTGTATTTCTTTTCGAGAATGTCGCACTGGTTCTTCTCGTCGATGACGTGCAGCTGGGTCCAGTGTTCCAGATCCTTCAGCAGGCTGTAGTACTGGTTCATCTTCTTCAGGTCTGAGTCGTAGTCGCTTATCAGCCCCTTCAGGCGCACGGCTTGGTTGGCGTGGACGGCGCTGTCGGCCTGCAGCCCTTTCGCCTTGTAGCCCTCCAGCAATTCGAGTTCGTGCTGCAGCTCCTTTTCCGACTTCAGCTTGTCCTGCTCCACTGTGCGTATGGCTCCGCGGAACTTGCCCATGCTCTCCGATATTTTCTTCTGCCTCTCCTCCAGCTCGCCGGTGTGGCGCTTGATGATCGAGATGGGGTCGGTCTCGATGGCCAGCGACGTGATCTTCTGGCAGAGCAGGAAGAAGCACGTGCTTATCATGCGCCTGAACTTCTTGTTAGCCACGATGCTGACGATGGCATAGAGTCCGATGGCGAGGCACGCTATCGAGAACGCATTCGTCATCATGCTCAGTATGTAGGGAAGTGCCAAGTAGAGTGCATACACTCCACCGCATCCGGCAATGACGGTCAGAACCTTTGCCAGTGTCCCGCCCGGACGCGACCATTTCGAGACTTTGGTGTAGTTGTTCGCAAAGTCTGCTGGGATAATTGAATTGTTAATGTCCATTTCAATTAGTAATTAATAATTTGTAATTAGTAATTATGATTACTTCACTCTTGTTACTGGTCGTTTGGCAGTATCGCCTCAAGCGTCGCCTTGTCGTCCGTCAGAGCCTTCTTGATGGTCTCGGCGGTCATTTCCAGGTCTGCCCTGTCGGTCTTTATTTCCGCCTCGCCCGCTGCAATCTCAGCTTTCGCTGTCTCAATGAACGTGCGGTCTCCGGAGATGCTCTCAATGATCTTGTTGATTTTCTCTTGCAGCCTTGTGATGTCCGCTTCCGCATCCTTGATGCGCTTCTCCGCCTCTGCGACTGCCACGCCTTTCTTTCCGACGAGTTCGTTGTATTTCTCCTCGATCTGCGCCAGCGCGTTCTTCTTCTCGTTGTCGACGACACCCGTGTAAACGTCAATTGAGTCAAGGATGTTCTTCTTTGTAAGACCCTTGTTCATCATTCGCATCATGGAGAAGCACGTCCTCCATCTGGTTGTCGGGTCGGGGATGTTCTGCTTCATCTCCTCCGTGTCGAATGCGTCTTTCAACTCCCTGTAGTCAGGCCCCGGAATGTCGGCCAGCTCCACAGACTCGCTTATTAGCTCAGCAAAGTGCCGACGGATGTTTCCCGCGTAGGATGCCCCCCCTGCTGCTCCTGAGGGAGAGGCCCCCCCTACTGCCCCCGAGGGGGCTTCTATAGTTTTAGAGGCAGGATCTGTCGTGCCCCCCTTGGGGTGTGAAACTGGGGCTCCCGTTGTCTTTTCCGGCTCTTGCTGTGTCGTCTCTTCTTGCTCGAAAATTGCGCTTTCGATAAACTTGAATAATTTGCCCATGATATTATCGTTTTTATAGTTTTCCTCAATTTTTCCGCAAAGATACGTAAAAAGTTCCGAAGTCAGCAAAAAATAAAGATTATTTAAAGATTTGACAGCAAAACGTTTGCTGACACGATAGAACGTGGGGCAGTCTGCGTTGACAAATGCTTTGGAAACGAATTTGAATAACAGACCAAACACATTACAATTTTTGGAAACAAATTAGAATAATTATTATAATTTAGCCCACGAATTTAGCCCACGAATTTGAATAATAATTATAAATATTTGTGGAATAAATTATTCATATTATTCACATTCGTTTCCAAAAATAATAGAAACGAATTAACTTAATTTATTTTTAATTTTGGCCACGAATGTGGCCTTAGGCATAAGAATTAAAAGAAATTCGTGGATAAAATTAGTGTCAATTAGAATAATTCGTTTCTAAAACAAACTGTATTTCCTGTTTCCTCTAATGATTTCGTTTCAACAGTACAGCTCGATATATTTCTGTGCCCTTCCGGGCATCGAGTGCCACCAGGAGCGCAGGTGTCTCGCCGGCCACCGTCTGCCTTCGGGGTCTTTAGACGGGCTGGCACGGGGCCTGCCCCTGCTTTGGTGTTCAGCCCCCCGAAAGTTCGGAAAAGTTCGCGCCGGGCGAACTCGGAGTCCGCGCCGTGCGAACTGACAGTTCGCGCCGTGCGGACTGGGAGTCCGCCCGGCGCGAACTTTTTGACGTGTCGGAGACGATTATCAGACGTGTCGGAGGGATGCTTTATTTCCTTGCCTATCTTAGTTGTTACAGTTCCCATTGGCTGAGCATTAGCCACAAAGGGCATCAGCATGGCGGCAACGATATAAAAAAGTTGCCTAAGTGTCACATTTCTCTTCATGTTTCTTTTGTTGTTTTAGGAGAATAAGAAAAGGCGTGTAACCATCCAATGCTTATTCTCATTCTTTGGTTACCGGCAAGTACCAACACGCTTAACAAGCAAGAACAGTTCACGCCCAGCGGACGTGAACCTTCTGAACAGCTTGCTCTCAGCGTGAATATTTTGCCGGTATTCAAGAATGAGAGAGACAAGAGCAGAAAGCTCAAGTATCTAAAAAAGTGACGGACGGGATTTGACGCACAATTCCTATTCTGGTTAATAAATTTAATTGTTTGTAAAGTCCCCTTTGGGAGCGCGGCACCTTGTGCCGTCAGTCCTCCCCATTTGTTCTGTCGCTACGTCATAGTCGTTGGTGTTGAGTGGTTATACATTATAGGCATGTTCTATAAATTGCAAAAACTACGCGCAGCCTATCCCCTCTTGAACCCTACCCTTACGGGGAGGGGCAGGGGTGGGGTCTGTAACTAATTGGC
>CAJOEC010000061.1 GCA_905233425.1 uncultured Prevotella sp.
TTCAGGGCTTTCGTCTTGTGCCGACTTACCGGGGGTTTCACCCCCGTCTGTAGTCTTGTCGCCCCTTCAGGGCTTTTCAACCGTACAGGTCGAAATAATTCGTAAAATTCGTGTAATTCGTTTAATTCGTTGTTTAAAAAAGGAGGGCTTAGTGTGTGTTATTTATTTACTGTTGAGTATCTTTTCCAAAGTGACATCGGGGTTGCTCTCCCCGAACACGTCCTTCTTCAATTTGAGCTTGCGATGTTGGACGGCTGAGACGGTGATGCAGTAGATGTTGCCGATGGTGCGATCAGCGGGGACGCGACGTTTCGTGTCCGCCCCCGCGCCAGCCCGTCGGCCACTGCTGTAGGGGCATGCCCCGTGCCAGCCCGATGCCCCAGCAAGGGGCACTGTCACCCGCACTGTCACCGCAGCAAATTCCAAGCATTTTCTTCCACAGATTTTTTTTCATTTCTCTATACATTCCTACATTTTTCAGTTAACTTACATATAGACAGAATGTTAGACTATGTATAGACTATACATTTCCATGTGCCTCTATACACAGACAGTAAACGGACTTTATGAACAAACATAACGGAGAGCAGTAGGCTCAACAACCTGCCATTTCATCAGTTTCCCCCGTGGAAACAATCTGTTTCCACGGGGGGAACAAATTGTTTCCACGGGGGAAACATTTGGATATCGGCTGACTATCTGATACTTAGATACGTAATTATGGTAGCTATGCTACGGAGTCCCTTTATCCTTCGTCGGTAAGTCATCAGACTCCGTGAACGTTCACCTCCTTGCTGATCTTGCCGATCATGCCCTGGAGAGCCTTGCCGGGGCCGCACTCGGTGAAGTCGGTAGCGCCGTCGGCAATCATCGACTGCACACACTGCGTCCAGCGTACTGACGATGTGAGCTGTGCTATGAGGTTCTGCTTAATCTCCTCGGGGTCGGTGTGGGGCTTGCCGTCGACGTTCTGGTAGACGGGACAGACGGGGGTCTTGAACTCCGTCTTCTCGATGGCAGCCTGCAGCTCGTCCTTGGCGGGCTGCATGAGCGGGCTGTGGAAGGCACCACCCACCTTCAGCGGCAGGGCGCGCTTGGCTCCGGCCTCCTTTATGCGCTTGCAGGCCTCGTCGATGGCCTCGATGTTTCCGCTGATGACCAGCTGTCCGGGGTTGTTGTAGTTGGCAGGCACGACGACACCCATACCGGCGGTCTCGGTGACCTCGCGGCAGATGCGCTCCACGTCCTCGTCGCCCAGGCCGATAATGGCGGCCATGGTCGAGGGCTGTGCCTCACAGGCTTTCTGCATGGCCATGGCGCGGGCGTAGACCAGTCGCAGACCGTCCTCGAAGGACAGGGCACCGGCCACTGTAAGTGCCGAGAACTCGCCCAAGGAGTGCCCGGCCATCATGCGCGGGCGGTCTTCTTCGGGCTGGTCTGAGGGTGTCTCAAACAGTGCAGAGAGCACTGAGTGGAGGAACACGGCGGGCTGGGTGACTTTCGTCTGCTTCAGCTCCTCGTCGGTGCCGTTGAACATGATGTCGGTGATGCGGTAGCCAAGGATGTCGTTGGCTTTCTCAAAGAGTTCGCGTGCTTTCTCGTTGTTGTCGTAGAGGTCCTTGCCCATGCCTACGAACTGTGCCCCCTGTCCGGGGAATACAAATGCTTTCATTGTCTTTATTTTGTTATTTAGTATCCGAAAATTTCTTCTGTCGAGACCCGCTTGATGTTTCCGTACTGTAGCAGACCGGCGAGGTCGAGTTCCTTCTCGTTGCCGAGGATGACGTAGCGGTAGGTCTTGTGGGCCATGTTCTTCTGCTCGAAGTCCACGATGTCCTTCAGCGTCAGGTTGGGCAGGGCCTCATAGATGAGCTTGTCCTCGTCGTAGTCGATGCCCTTGTTTTGCGCTGATATCCATGCGTTGATAAGCCCGAACTTGGTGGTGCGCTGGCTGGCAAGGCGCTTCGTCAGGGCGTCCTTGGCAATCTGGAACGATGCCTCGCTCTCGGGTATGGTGTCGAGAATCTGGTGGAACTGGCGCACGCAGTCCATCATCTTGTCGTTCTGTGTGATGATATGGGTGAGATAGTACTCTGTCTGGTCCTTATACTGCGGCTCCAAGTACATTGCGAAGGCGCTGTAGGCCAATCCGCGAGCCTCGCGCAACTCCTGGAACACCACGGTGTTCATGCCGCCGCCGTAGTACTCGTTGAAGAGGGCCTGGACGGCAGCCTCGTCCTTGTTCCAGGGACGCTGCTCGTTGTGCAGCATGCGCATGTAGATGTTCTTCGCATCGTAGGGAGCGATGAGCACCTCGTTCTCGGGCGTGGGCTGCATGGTGTAGTGGCGGCCTTCGGGGGCTTTTAGGAGGCCTGCGGTTTCCCGGCTATCAGCCGGGGCAACAGACGAAAAGGCGGTGGCGGATACTGCTGCGGTTAGCTCATCTTCGCTCATTGGGCCGTAATATAATATTGTGCGCTCATACTGCGAGAGGTTCTTCAGCAGGTCAAGAAGGTCTTGCGGGTTTGTCTCGGCCAACTGCCTGTTGGTGTAGGCGTTGCGATAGGGGTTGTACTGTCCGTAGAGGCCGTAGCTGACGAGGTACTGGAAGTTCACCTGCTGGTTGGCCTTGTTGTCCTCGCGCTGCTTTGCGCGGTTTGCACAGTACATCATGTAGGCATCCTCGTCGACCTTTGCCCTCTGCAAGACATGGTTGGCGAGGGCCAGTGCCTGCGGCATGTTCTCGCCGAGTCCGCCCAAGCTGACGTTGATGTTGCGTGCCCCGACATTGATGTTGAAATAGCAGGCCAGCTTGTAGAACTGCTGCTTCACCTGCTCAGGCGTGAGCGAGTCGGTGCCGAGGAAGTCGATGTACTCGGCGGCGTAGTTGTAGCGCACGTCGGTCTCTTCGCCGAAGTCGTAGCGCAGCGACATCTGGAAGCGGCCGTTCTCGGTGTTCTTCACGTAGATGTAGGGGATGGACACTGACTCCCGGCTATCAGCCGGGGCAACGGACGAAAGGGCGGCAGAGGAAAGGGCGGAAGCGGGAAGGGCGGAAGCGGAAAGGGCGGAAGCGGGAAGGGCGACGGTGCCGAAGGTGAGGTCTTTCTTGAAGTCGACGAACTTTGGCTCGATGGGCTTCACCTCAGCATTCTGGATCTCCTTGACGAAATCGGAGACGAGGTCGCGGTTAGTAGGGATGGGCGTGATGGCCGGCTTGTCAATCTTCTTCAGCGTTGGGTCAACGCCCTGGCGCTTGTAGACGACAGCGTAGTTCTGGGCAAAATGGCGCTTGGTGAAGTCCATGATCTGCTCCTTCGTGATTTTCTCTATGCGGTCGAACATCTTCGTCTCCTGCTCCCATGACGTGCCGTTGATGAACGACTGCACGAACATGTTGGCGCGGGCGCTGTTCACCTCCAACGAGTTGTAGTAGCGCAACTTCAGGTTGTTGATGACCGAGGGAAGCAGGTCGTCGCTGAACTCTCCACGCTTCAGCTTCTCTATCTCGCCGAGCAGCAGGTCGCGCACCTCGTCGAGCGTCTGCCCCTCTTTAGGCGTGCCGGCCATAAGGAATGCCGAGTAGTCCTGCATGGCATCAACCCCCGCCCACGACTCCAGCATCTTCATCTGCTGGTTGATGTTGAGGTCGATGAGTCCGGCTGTGCCGTTGCTCAGCATATACTCTATGACTCCAAGCGTGTCGGCCTGCAGCGATGCGGCCTTGTCGAAACGCCAGCCGAGCCAGATGGTCTCAGCCTCAAGACCCAGCACGGTGGTGTCCTTGGGTGTGGTTATCTCGGCCATGGCAGGGAATGTGGGCTGCTCCACGTCATCGCCCGGCTGCCATTCGCCAAAATATTTGTCGATGATGGCAATCACCTCGTCGGGATTCATGTCGCCGGCCATACAGATGGCCACGTTGTTCGGACGGTACCACTTGTTGAAGTAGTTCTTGATGTTGGTGATCGACGGGTTCTTCAGGTGTTCCTGCGTGCCGATGGTTGTCTGCGTGCCGTAGGGGTGGTTGGGGAAGAGCATGGCGTTCATGGCCTCCCAAAGCTTGCGGTCGTCCTGTGCGATGCCGATGTTATACTCCTCATAGACAGCCTCCAACTCAGTGTGGAAGCCGCGGATGACCATGTTCTGGAAGCGGTCGGCCTGGATCTTCGCCCAGTTCTCCACCTCGTTTGAGGGGATGTCCTCGGTGTAGCAGGTCACGTCGTTGCTGGTGTAGGCGTTGGTGCCCTCAGCGCCGATGGCGGCCATGAGCTTGTCGTACTCATTGGGGATGAAATACTGTGCTGCCACCTGGCTTACGCTGTCAATCTCGTGGTAGGCCTGACGGCGCTCGTCGGGATCGGTCATGCGACGGTACTTCTCGTAGCGCTGCTCGATGTCGGCTAACAGCGGAGCCTCGGCAGCACTGTCGGTGACACCAAACTTACTCGTACCCTTGAACATCAGATGCTCAAGGTAGTGGGCCAGACCAGTGGTCTCGGAGGGGTCGTTCTTTGAGCCGGTGCGCACGGCGATGTAGGTCTGTATGCGCGGCTCCTCGGGGTTCACGCTCAGATAGACCTTCAGGCCGTTCTTCAGCGTGTAGATGCGGGCCTCGGTGAGGTCGCCCTTGACGGTCTCATACTTGTACTTGCCCTTCGAGCACGATACCACGGCGAGGGCAGCAATAAACAGGAACAAAAGATTTTTTTTCATATTCGTGAATGAATTAGTGTTGGCTCTTGTTATGAAAATCGGCCACAAAGGTACAAAACATCCTTCATTTGGCCAAACAAAACCCTATTTATTCAGCAAAAAGGCACGAAAACATGGGGAAAGTCAGCCAAACTTGAAAAAAAAAAGCGACATTTGGGAAAAAAATGAAAGCATTGCCCCTGTAAGCCGGGTTCTGTGCTGCCGAAATCCCCGCCGCTAATGCGACGAGAACGGTGGCAGTGCCTGCCATTTATCTACTGCCCGCGTCACCACGGGCCTCCAGCGTTCTACCCTCCATCGCGTCACCTCCACCGCTCCCGCCGTTTTCAGGCGGGGAGCCATGACAGACTACTCGGGCGGGCAACCCTTGCATGTCGATGGTTTACATGAACTTGCAGCCCCCAGCGGGAACAGCACGACGGTCACCCGCCGCCTGGTGGTCTCTTACACCACCTTCTCACCCTTACCACAATTTAGTGTGTGTTACCGTACCAAGGTGCAAATTGTGGCGGTCGTTCTCTTCTTCCCTCACCAGCCGTCGCCGACTGCTTCTACTTTCAGAAGTGGAGTGCCCTGTGCTGCCCGGACTTTCCTCCCGCCACACCTATAGCGGCAGACACTAAGGTCTGCCCCCACAGTCATGGCCAGCGGCAGGCCGGGACAGTGCTTTCAGCGTGCAAAGGTAACGGTTTTTGTGCACACAGCGAACTTTAGCAAGTTAAATGGAGTTAAAAGCTACTTATAATACGTGCAAAAGAGTTACCTTTGCACATCGGGAGAAGTCTCTCCAAGATAAAACAAAAACAAAAAAAAGAACTATGCAAACAAAAAAAATCACAAACGACATCTGCTATATCGGCGTTGACGATGCTGATCTGAGGCTTTTCGAGAACCAGTACCATACGCCCGAAGGCATGTGCTACAACTCATACGTCATTCTTGACGACAAGGTCGCCGTCATGGACACCAGCGACGGACGCACGTTGGAGCAGTGGAAAGAGAACCTGACAAAGGCGCTCGGCGACCGCCAGCCCGACTATCTCATTGTGCACCACCTTGAGCCCGACCATGCCGACGGCATAGCCGATGTGTGCGCCATGTACCCCGGTCTGCGCATAGTGTGCTCGGCCAAGGCCCTGCAGATGATGCCCCAGTATTTCCCTGTGCCCACGACTGCTGACGGCGAGCAGCGCGTGACAGTGGTGAAAGAGGGCGACACGCTGTCGCTCGGACGCCACACGCTGCGCTTCATCATGGCCCCCATGATTCACTGGCCCGAGGTGATGATGACCTACGACGAGACCGACCATGCGCTCTTCTCGGCCGACGCCTTCGGAAAGTTCGGTGTCTACGATGCCGATGCCGACGACTGGGCCTGCGAGGCACGACGCTACTATTTCAACATCTGCGGTAAGTACGGCGCACCTGTGACAACAGTCCTGAAGAAGGCCGCCGCACTTCAGATTGACCGCATTCTGCCGCTCCACGGCCCCGTGCTCGAAGGCGGGAAGATGGCCGAGGCACTACGCCTCTACACCATCTGGAGTGCATACGACGTGGAGACCGAGGGCGTGTTCATAGCCCACGCCAGCATTCACGGCCACACAGCCGAGGCTGCTGAGCGCCTTGCAGAGATACTGAAGGAGAAGGGATGCCCGAAGGTGGCCATGAACGACCTGACCACCGACGACCTGGGCGAGGCCATTGAGGATGCTTTCCGCTATGGGCGCATGGTGTGCATGGCCAGCAGCTACGACGCTGGCGTGTTCCCGCCGATGTACGATTTCCTGCACCATCTTGACATCAAGACATACCAACGCCGCCGCGTGGCACTGGTGGAGAACGGTTCATGGGCGCCCACGGCCGCCAAGACCATGCGCGGGATGTTCGAGAAGATGAAGCAGGTGGAGATAGTTGAGCCAGTGGTCACCCTGCGGGGCGCAATGAAGGATGCCGACATACCATCGTTAGAGGCTCTGGCCGAGGCTATACTGAAATAGCAGAAACGGAAAAAAGGAAAAAGCCAAACAAAACCGCCACAGGCAATGGTTTTGTTTGGCTTTTTTCTTGCTTTGTCTGGTCTTATGTCAGAAGCGGAGCATACCGCCCATAACCTACTGGTATTGTTTCACATACACCGTTCCCGGCACTGGGTTCCCATTTGTCACCTTGTACCACTGCTTGTTCTGTACGTCGGTCACATCGGCGGCAAACTTCACGAAATTGGGGTATGCGGCCTTGATGTTCACATACTCCAAAGGCCACTGCCAATTGCCCGGAATGGCCACACCGTGCGGGTCTTCGCCCTGCTTTGCAATGTGCACACCTCCCACCACGGCAGGCGAATCGATCCAGAAATCGGCATTTGCGAAGCTGAAGCCTACAGGCTTGGGGATTGTCGTGGTAGGCAGATCGTCGGTCTCAGGACCTTTGCCGGTGTTCACCTGCGTTCCCGACGGCTGTCCCAGCGACTTGTGCACCTCTATGCCTCCAAAGATTTTGACATCATCCATGTAGATGTAGAGATCGAATGATGCTCCTGCGCAGCAGAGGGTGACATCGAGCTTAGTGGTGTCTTTCTCGTTCACCGAGACCTTTATCACCACGTCGTTCATGTCGTAGTCGCCTAACGGCGTGTCTTCAAAGGCGTATGTCCACACGGCGGGCATGTCTGGCTCGGTGTTCGACTCAGTCGGATTAACGGGGTCGGGATCGGGGACAACCGGGGTTTCAGGAGTGTCCGGGGTATCAGGAGTTTCGGGGGTGTCAGGAGTTTCGGGGGTGTCGGGGGTTGTTATACCTCCGCCCACACCAGTATATCCCGGTGTGCATCCGCTTTCGCCAGCGAGGAAATCCTGGTCACGTGGCACCGTCACGTATGCGCCGAAAGTGTTCACTTCTGTCACTCCGCCATTGCCAATCTTCAGGTTCCTGCCTGTCGTACCAATACCGTTGGCCACATAACGGAACAACACATCGCGGGCGTTCTCATTGCTGCTTCCTTGGCAGTTGTTGTCCTTCGTTTCGAGGGTTATGGCAATGTTGTTGATGAAATATCCCTGTCTTATTGGCGACTCGCCAGTCCAGTTCAAGAAGGTCACTGTCCCGATTTCCACCACAGCGTAGCCGGTTGTGGGGCCTATCCAGTCGCAATTGTTGTTGTAGAGGCTTCCGATTCTCATAAGTGCCCCGTTGGCCAGAGAAACGTAGCTGGTCTCATTGGTGCCGTCCTCGCCGTCGCTCATGAACAGTTCGCCACCCACGTAGAAATAGCTGGCCTGGGTGTTCTCTATCACGTATGCCCTCATATCGGCCTCGCAATACCACTGGCAGGCATTGTAGATTCGTGCGTTGGCAGCCTCGCTGTAGTAGTGGTTGCCCGCATTGTTTATGCGCACCACGCCATGGTTGTAGAAGTTGCTCTCGCCGGCTCCGGCAGCGTATGAAGTGGCTTTCAGCTTGCCATAGTTGTAGAACTTTCCGAAGTTGTTGTTGAACTTGTACACATCAATCAATCCTCCGTTGTAGCCTTCCAGTCCTTCGGCATTGCCATTGGTCACGATAATCGAACCCTCGCCGCTGACCTTGGCCCCCGGCATGACAATGAGTCGTGCCTGGTTAACAAAATTCAGATAGCTGTTGGCGGGAATCACGATTTCTCCGCCATCGTCGACCACAATCACACAGCCTTCACCGACGGTCTGAGTCTGTCCCTGTGGTATGGTCCATTTGCCGCTGACATAGACGGTGCGGGCATGGTCACCGCCGGTACCCAACACTTGAATCGTCTTGTCCCACGTGCCAGTAATCTTGAAATGATCGGTGTAGTTGGCTCCCATTTCCCAGTGGCCCTCGGTGGCAGGAACAACGACAAGCCAGCTTGTGCGCCCGGTCTGCTCAAGCAGGCGGACAATGACAACCCAGGCCTCTTCACGGGTAGTGGCTCCGTCGTATTGCGAGAACTGCCACCACGTGAATGGACGTATGTTGTCAATATACCATTGCTTGTCATCGCCTTCAAGGTCGCCCTCGGTCACTGTAAATTCGCCTAAGGCATAGTGTTCGGGCACGCCATCTTTCCACTCCTTGTAATCGTCGTAGATGTTTTGGTCGTTTGGCTCTGCGGCGTCGGTGAGGAATGACTTGGCATATTCGCTTGTCGGAATCTCGCCAATGTGCGGCACCTCGGCATTCTGCCTGCTCTTGAACGGCGAGCGGGTGGCAGCGGTCTCTCCGTCGCCGAAACTGGTCTCCAACCGTCCGTCAACGATGCGCAAGGTCTTATAATTGGTGAATGAGCGTGAGTTGGTTACTCCCACTACGATCCATTCAGTCCCAGTGGCGTACTCGAAATCGGTCGTAAAGGTGCCACCGCCCTTCACCTCGCCTTTTTTCAGCACATATCCTTTCTTATCGACAATCGGGTCGTTCGAGTAGATCTTCACCGTGAAGGTCTCGGCGGGGCTTCCGCCCACGGTGATACTGGCCGTGGCCCGCGAGGTCATGTTCCAGTCCTGGTTGGGGTCAATCTTCACGCCGAGTCTCTCCTCTGCGTTTGCCATAACCTCCTCGTGCGAGGGTTGATACTTCTCGGTGTCGTGCGAGCAACCTGTTGTAATGGCCAAGGCTGCAACGGCCACAAGAGCCGCAAAATATAGTTTTCTTTCCATACGATGCTGCGAATTAGCTATTTGGTTGCAAAATTACTTAAAATTATCGAAACAAGTGGTCTCTTTTCTGTTAAAATAACAAAAAAGCGATGAAAATGGACGTAGTTACCTGCTATCCAGGTATCAGGAAATTGACCACTTCAGGCTCTATGTGCACTCGGTATTCGCCTTCGGGCTGTTCGGCCAGGCGACCGTCTATTCCCACACGTGCCTTCTTGCTCTCGCATGTCAGCTCGCGTGTGCGGTAGGGGTGCACGGAGTGGTGGTTCAGGAAACGCCCGGTGACGAGCAGCCACAGCCCTTCGAACAGCTGCCTCACCCTTGGGTTATAGACCACCGACACATCGAGCATCCCGCTGTAGGGCACAGCGCTCGGTGTCTGCCCGTAGCCACGGGCATTGCCTATGCACACGGTCATCACCGAGCGGTCGGTCTCCTCGTAGTTCACATTGATGCGCATCCTGTACTCGTGGCGGTGGAAAATCATGAGCACCAACGACGAGAGGAATGCCAGACGGCTGGATCCCAGCACTTTGCGAGCCTGTCGGCGCAGGTGCATGATGTCGGCGGTAAGGCCTATGTTCACGCAGTTGAGGAAATAGCGGTTCACGTGTCCGCCGTTCTTGCTGTCGTATCTTATGCACCCCAAGTCTATCTTGCGCACGCGGTGGCCGATGAGCCAGTCGACGGTCTGTGCGTCGTTTTTCTCGTCGAAACCCCAGTAGCGGGCGAAGTCGTTCACCACGCCGTTGGGGATAAGCCCCAGTGCCACCTCCTCGCGCACCTTCCGCTCCTCGCGCATCAGGCAGTTCACGGCATCGTTGAGTGCCGAGTCGCCGCCCACGATGACGATGGTCTTGTAGCCGTTGTGGAGCATCATGGTGACAAGGCGCTCCACGCTGTCGCTCGACTCGCTCTGCACAAAGTCGTAGCGCACACCGCGGTCGGCAAGCGTGCGTTTCAGCCGTTCCCAGCGCCGGCTGCTTTCGTGTATGCCCTTCTTGGGACAGTAGAGCAGGCCCCAGCGGTTCTCTTCTTCGGTGTTCACACTCATGGCGGTAGAATGTTCTCGTGATGACTCATTTCTCAAATTCGCTTGCAAAAATACCACTTTTTCCCTAAATGGCAAAGAAAAACACCGAAAAACTGCTTTTTTGTCCCGAGCACCAGCCCGATGCCCCGGCAGGGACAATGAATCGTCGCCGACACGCCTGAAAACCGTCGCCGACACGCCAAATAGTCCGCCCGGCGCGAACTCCCAGTTCGCCCGGTCTGAACTCACAGTTCGCCCGGCGCGAACTCCAAGTCCGCACGGCGCGAACTTTTCCGGACTCCGCACCCCCTTCTCACCAGCCCCCGCTGTAGGGACGCGACGTGTCGCGTCCGCTCTGTATCCGCTCTGTGTCAGCTCTGTGTCAGCTCTGTGAAATCTTGTAGAACAAAAAAACGATTGTATATTTGGCTGTGTCGGGAATAATTGCTATCTTTGCCGACGATTTGAAAAGACTATGAAGAAACTGTATATCGAGACCTACGGCTGCCAGATGAACGTCGCCGACTCAGAAGTGGTGGCTTCGGTGATGCAGATGGCGGGCTACGAGACCACCGAGGACATCGACGAGGCCGACGCGGTGTTCCTGAACACCTGTTCGGTGCGCGACAATGCCGAACAGAAGATTGTGCACCGGTTGGAGGCACTTAGGAACCTTAAAAACAAGAGACTAAAGAGCGACAACCAGCAGCTGATTGTGGGCGTACTGGGCTGCATGGCCGAGCGCGTCAAGGACGAACTGCTCGACAAGCACGGAGCCGACCTCGTGGCCGGCCCCGACGCCTACCTCAGTCTGCCCGACCTTGTGGCACAGGCCGAGACGGGCCACAAAGCCATCAACATCGAACTGTCGACGACTGAGACCTACCGCGACGTGGTGCCGCAGCGCATGGCACTGGGCCACAAGATAGGCGGATTCGTGAGCATCATGCGCGGCTGCAACAACTTCTGCCACTACTGCATAGTGCCCTATACCCGTGGACGGGAGCGCAGCCGCGACGTAGAGAGCATACTCCGAGAGGTGCGCGACCTGCGCGACCGGGGGTTCAAGGAGGTGACGCTGTTGGGGCAGAACGTGAATAGTTATAAAAGCCCCTCGGAGACCGGGGGTGGGACTTTCGCCTCTCTGCTCCGTATGGTCGCCCTTGAAGCCCCGCAGATGCGCATCCGCTTCACCACCTCACACCCGAAGGACATGAGCGACGAGACACTACGCGTCATCGCCGAGATGCCCAACGTGTGCCGGCATATCCATCTGCCGGTACAGAGCGGCTCCGACCGCATACTACAGCTGATGAACCGTAAGTACACCCGCGAATGGTACCTCGACCGCGTGGCTGCCATACGCCGCATCATCCCCGACTGCGGACTGTCGACCGACATCTTCGTGGGCTACTGCTCGGAGACGGAGGAGGACCACCAACTGTCGCTGTCGCTTATGCGTGAGGTGCAGTACGACTCGGCATTTATGTTCAAGTACAGCGAGCGACCAGGCACATACGCCTCGCGCCATCTGCCCGATGACGTGCCCGAAGATATAAAGATACGCCGACTGAACGAGCTGATAGCCCTGCAGACAGAGATGTCGGCACAGCAGAACAAGAAAGACGAGGGCCGCGTGTTCGACGTGCTCGTCGAGGGTTTCAGCAAGCGCAGCCGCGAACAGCTTTGCGGGCGCACGGAGCAAAACAAGATGGTGGTGTTCGACAAGGACGGCCATCACATCGGCGAGACTGTCCGTGTGCGAATCACCGGCAGCACCAGCGCCACACTTTTAGGCAAGGCGGAATAGCTCAAACATTGATTATAAAGAACGATTTGGGGTTACTGCATCTCCAGGTTCTTGAACTCCACATCCCCGGCATCTACCACAAGACGGTAGGTGCCGGCGTTTATTTGTGTGCCCGTAGTGGTTGAGAGCATCTTGAACTTGTTTGGCGTCGGGGGGAAGGTGAGGGGGCGGTCAATCAGGGTTATGCCCTTCGAGTCGGTGATGGTGAGGCGGGCGGTGACAGGTGCGCCCGTGGTGTTCTTGTAGCGGAAGCGAAGGGCGTACTCCTGGCCGAGGCCGGGGGAAACGGTAAAGGTGGTATGAGATTTGATGGTTGATGGTTGAGGCTCATAGATGGTGGCCGGTCGAGGGTCCACGTCCTTCGGAAGCTCTTCCGTCGGGAGCTTCGCAATGGTGTCGGTGTCGAGGGAGAGCCAGTAGGACTCATGGGGCTTATATGACTTATAGGACTCATAAGTCTTATAGGTCTTATAGGTCTTATAGGTCTTATAGGTCATATAGGTCTTATGGGACTTATAGGACTCATAGGACTTATAGGTCTCACTGTCGACAGCTACCGCAATCGCGGCAATGACAGCCTGTCCGGCTTTCACCTCGGGGAAGGAGATACGTAGGCGGCCATCCTTCGCAGGGGCATAGACAACGCGGTGGAAAGCACCACAGTAGCCAGCCTCTGCCCAGGGGTCGAGGTCGTCGATGACCAAACTATCGTTGACGGCAACATCGAAGATGCGGAGGCCTTCGTAGTCGGCGGTCTCGCGGTAATCGCCCTTCCCGTGCCATGGTTCAAGGAAGTAAAGCTCAATGCGGTAGAGAGGGGAAGTTACTGTCCCCACCCCGTTCCCAGCCCCTACTTGCGAGGGAAGCAGCTGTGCGATGGGGGATTGAGGGACGGGGGATTGCGCGATGGGTTCTTGCGGGACTGGGAGGTCGTACCACAGTCGGTGGCGACCGAAGCGGAAAGACTGGAAAAGGCCGTCGCTGCGGGTACCACGGATGTCAGTATCGATATGCCGCTGCGAAGCCTGGGCGAAAGGTAGCCCGAAGTCCTGTGCCCAGGAGTGGCTGATGATAGAGTCGTCAGCCTGCCACGTCTGCCCGTACTCGTCCACGTAAGCGTCACCGCCGCAGTTGATGCGGTAGAGGTAGGAAGCCTCACCCCCGACCCCTCCCGCGGGGGGGAGGGGAGTGGTCACCTTTTGCGCTTGCCCGACAACAGTATTATTCTGTTCTTGAAGGTATATACTCCCCTCTCCCCTCGGAGAGGGGCTGGGGGTGAGGCTGGTATAAGCCATCGTTGGCTCCTCCCAAATGGTGACGAGGCCTTTGTAGTTGATGGGGCCTATCTTGTCTATGCGGCGGAGTGCGCCGTCGGGCTGCACACGGCCAGGGTTGTCGTGGCTGGCAAAGAGCCATTGGAAATGGCCGCAAACGCCAGCGGCGAAGGCCACGCGGGCCAGACTGTCCTTGAGGGCAAGGAGGGCGGTGAAACTTTCCTCGCTGTATTTGGCAGAGCCGTGGAGGTCGAGGGTGCGCCAGGCACCATATTCGCCGTTGAGTAGCTGGTCAGGACGGCTCAGTTCCTCGGCGTAGGCTTCGGCGTTGCCGCCGTATGTGCCGCTCCAGTTTTGGACGACATTCCAGTCGGTGCCCACGCCGCCATTGCAAGTTGTGACAGGGCGCTGCGTCGAGGCGGTCGGGTCGAGGCGGCGGATAAGGGCTGTGCACTCCTCGGCAAAGTCGCGGGGCAGGACGCTCTCGTTCTGCAGCCCCCATAGGATGACGCTGGGACTGTTGCGGCGCTCACGAATCCAGCGCTCGAGGAGGCGGAGGAAATTCTTGCGGAACTCAGGGGTGTCGTACCAGATGTGGGCGGAGAACTGGCTCCAGAAGAGCATGCCCTGCTCGTCGAAGAGCTGCTGGTAGAGGAGGTTATGGGGCTGGTGGGCCTCGCGGAAGGCGTTGAAGCCCGCATTGCGTATCTGTTTCACGCGGGAGCGTATCTGCTCGGGGGAGAAGGCGTGGGAGGCGCCGAGGAGGTGCTCGTACTCACAGGTGCCGTTGATGAAGACGGGCTGGCCGTTGAGGCGGAAGCGGTTGTCGCCCGAAGCTGACGCTTCGGACACGGTGGCGGCGGGCCAGGAGAGGCTGCGGATGCCGAAGGAGGTTCGAACATCGTCGGTGGTGACGAAGGCAGGCTCGCTATCGGGGTTGGCATCGCCGTCGCGGTGCTCCGGCCGTTTCAGCATCGAGGTGAGGGTGTAGAGGTAGGGATCGTCGAGGCTCCAGCGATGGGCATTGGCGACGGCAGCCGACTGGCGGACGACGCGGGTCTCACCGGCTTTCAGGGCCAGATCCTGGGTAAGACGGAAGACGGTCTTGCCGCTCTTCTCGGCGAACTTGCTGACAAGCTCTACGTAACGCGGTTCGGAGGAGTAGTTGCGTATCTCGGTCTCGATGAACACGCTGTCGCAGGTCTCGTCAGCCCAGATGTGGACTCCGAAAGGCTCGATGCGCACATCGTCGGTCTCGACCAATGTCACGGGGCGGAAGATGCCGAAAGGCTGGCTGCCCTCGCTGAAGCCATACTCTGAGGAGCAGCCACCGCAGACCCACGGCGACGAGGTCTGCATCGCGGGGTGGTCGACAAGCACGCGCAAGTCGTTCTCGCCGTCGCGGATGGCATCGGTCACATCGAGCGTCCAGACGGTACGTCCGACAAGCTCACGGGGGTACTCGCGGCCGTTCAGCGTCACCGTCGCGTAGGTGCCCACGCCCTCAAACTGCAGGAAATAGCGCTTGCCCTCCTGCTTCACGCACGCGAACATTTTATTATATATAGCGGAGCCGTGAAGATTGCCATGCCGCAGTTGGCGGTAGCCGTAGTAGTCGTCGAAATTGTGGGGAAGGGTTATGCTTGTGGCGACGCTGTCGCCACACACAAAACCTGTCCAGCCATCGTTGAGGTTAGTGAGGCGGCGCTTGCCCACCGGCTCCGGCTCGGGAAAGCGGACGGCGCTGCGCCCCATGGGCACACTGGTAGCCACGGCGATGCCACGCTGCTGGGCGTTGTTCACGGCACAGTAGAAGTGGTAGACCACGCCGTCGTGCTTGACCACGTATGACTTGTGGGCGAACATCTCGTCGTAGGGCTTCGAGGGGACGATGAGGTCGGGACCTTCCCAGGGTTGCCAGTGGATGAGGTCGCGGGAGACGGCGAAGGTGTTGAAGGCATTGTAGCGACGGGTGGGGTCGTATGCCTTGAAATAGAACATGACGTAGAGGGGGACTGCTGAAGCTGACGAAACGCCATCGGCGGGAGAATCGCCAACCGCGCCCGCTGCGTGTAGGTTCATTCGCACAATCTGCGCGTCGCCGGTGATGATGCCCGCAACCTCGTTGGCGAAGACGGGGTTGGCAGGATAGCGGCGCCAATGCTTCATGTCATTTGAGAAGGCGATGCCGATGCGCTCGGCCTTCAGGTTGTTATCGGGGTTGATGCCGCCGGCGTTGTAGAACATGATAAAAGAAGCCTCAGCCCCTCTCTGAGGGGATAGGCTATAGATGGTGCTCTTATACTCGGTGAGCTTCTCCCACCACTGGGCATCCTTGTCGGTGATGGCGATGAGCGGCTTTTTGTCTGTCTGCCACTGGTGGACCGTTGTTACATCCTTCTTAGTCCACGCCAGTCCGATGTTCAGCGGTTCGCGGACGGCCTCGTAGCCTGTGCCGTGGCCGCCGATGTAGGTCATCCAGCGGCGGCCCTTGTATGTCTGTTGTTCGTAGCTGCCGCCCCATGTCCAATCGATGAGGGCAGGGAAGCCGCCGCGCTGGTTCTCGTCCCAGATATAGGTCTTATGGGTCTTATAGGACTTATAAGACTTATTGGTCTCATCAGGTTTCTCTGGTAGGGCGAGGACACGCCCCAGCGTCGTCCAGTGTAGCAGGTCGTCGCTCTCGGCGAGCCAGGTCTCATAGCCTCGGCCGTCGGTGCCGTCCTTGCCGTCGTAGCAGACGTAGGTCATCAGCCATTTGCCGTCCTCGCGCCATACCGTTGGGCAGTCGAACTTGTGGTAGTTGTCGGTGGGGGCCATGACGAGGCC
The DNA here is from genome assembly GCA_905233425.1 of uncultured Prevotella sp. Classification (GTDB taxonomy): domain Bacteria; phylum Bacteroidota; class Bacteroidia; order Bacteroidales; family Bacteroidaceae; genus Prevotella. The sequence continues at coordinate 16,333 of CAJOEC010000061.1, forward strand.
GTACTTATACGGTGTGCGTACCTCGTTGTAGATACGCTCCATCTCTTCGTTGGAGATGTCCTGGGCTGCTGCAATACCCGCAGTAAACGACAGCAGGGCTATGAGAAACGTCTTCATATAATATAAAAAAAGAGGCAGGGGCGTGTGTTGCGCCCTTGCCTTGATTGGTTTTTGTGCTTACCCGCACGCTTGCATCTGCCTTAGCAGTTGCTGCTGCTGCGGACTGAGTGTTGTCGGCAGCTTCACGTTGTAGGTGATGATGAGGTCGGTGCCGTTCTGGCCTTTGCCTTTCAGTCTCACCTTCTGTCCGGGCTGTGTGCCGGGCTTCACCTTCAGTCGCAGCTTCGACGTTCCCGTGCTGACCATTATCTCGCCACCGAGCAGAGCCGTGTACATGTCGATGTCGATGCTGGCCTGCGTGTCGGCGGGCTTGCCGAAGGGGTTGCCACCGCCGCAGCTGCACCGGCTTCCTCCGCCTCCGCTGAAGGGGCCACTGCCGCCGGTGAAGCTGAAGCCTCCGCTGCGCCCGCCTCCGAAGAGATTCTCGAAGAACGAGCTGAAGCCTCCGCCGCCCTGGAACGACGAGAAGTCGAAGCCCTCGAAGGGCGAGCCTCCTCCCCTACCCCGCTGCTGGCCGCCAAAAGCCTCGGCCTCCTTCCAGTGCTCGCCAAACTGGTCGTATTTCTTGCGCTTCTCCGGGTCGCCGATAACTTCGTATGCCTCGTTCAGCGCCTGGAACTTCGCCTTTGCCTTCGGGTCGTCGGGGTGCAGGTCGGGATGGAACTGCTTGGCACGCTTCAGGTATGCCTTCTTCACGTCTTTCTGGTCGATGTTCTTATCGACACCAAGAATCTTGTAATAATCAATGAATGCCATAGTTTGTGTCTCCTTTCTTACTGGAAGAACAGCAAAAAACATGCCAAAAGTTAGTCTTAGTCGTCGCTCATGTCGGCCACCATCTTGCGGTACTGCACCAACATGCGCTCCCTGGCGATGTATCCGCGCAAATGGCCATCGGCGTCGAGCACCGGCAGCCAGTCGGCATGAGTGCGGTCGAAGGTGCGCATCACCTCGGTCATGGCCAGCGAGTCGGAGAGCGTTGCCGGCGGCTCCTGCATCAGCTGCTGGGCCGTGAAGTGGTGGTAGAGTTCTATTCGGAACACTATCTTGCGTATCTTCTTTATGTCAATCTCGCCGAGCAGCGAGCCGGCAGCATCGGTCACGGGAATGACGCTGTGGTGCGAGCGGCTGATCTTATGCACTATCTGCCCCAGCTCGGTGTCGGGGGCCACGGCCATATAGTCGCGGTCGATGACCGAGTCGAGCTGCATGAGCGTCAGCACGGCATGGTCGGTGTGGTGGGTTATGAGCTTGCCCTCCTTTGCCAGTCGCGAGCTGTAGATGCTGTGTGGCTCGAAGAGGATGATAGTGAGGTAGCTGGCCGTCGAGACAATCATCAGCGGCAGGAACAGGCTGTAGCCGCCCGTCAGTTCGGCGATTAGGAAGATGCCGGTCAGCGGCGCGTGCATAACGCCCGACATCACGCCGGCCATGCCCATCAGGGCGAAGTTCTTCTCAGGCACGTAAACACCCATCTGGTGGATGTTCCACAAGTGGGAGAAGAGGAACCCCGAGAAGCAGCCGATGAACAGCGAGGGCGCAAACGTACCGCCGCAGCCGCCGCCACCGTTTGTCGCCGACGTGGCAAAGACCTTCGTAATGAGCACCAAGGCCACGTAGGGCACAAGCATCCCTATGTCGCCCGAAAAGAACGAATTGTCTAAAAGCGGCTCCCAGTCGGCATCGCCTTTGCCGTTGAGCAGCAGGTTTATGGCACCATAGCCCTCGCCGTAGAGCGACGGGAAGAGGTATATGAGCAGGCTGAGCACCGTTCCGCCCATGACGAGGCGCACGTGGGGCTTGTCGCGGAAGCGGGCGAAGAGGTCCTCGCACCAGCCCATGGCGCGGATGAAATAGAGGCTCACCAGTCCGCAGAACACTCCAAGGAGTATGCACGGCGGGATGCGCTCCACCGTCCACTGGTTGTCAAGATGGAAGGTGAACAGCGCCGTGTCGCCGCTGAAGATATAGGTGAAGCATGTTGCCGTGACGCAGCTCACGAGGATGGGCATGAGCGAGGCCATCGTCAGGTCGATCATCAGCACCTCGAGCGTGAAGACAAGTCCGGCAATGGGGGCCTTGAATATTCCAGCTATGGCTCCCGCCGCGCCGCAGCCCATGAGGAGCATAAGCGTGCGGCTGTCCATGCGGAACAGTTTCCCAAGGTTCGAGCCGATGGCCGAACCGGTAAGCACGATGGGTGCCTCGGCACCGACGCTGCCGCCGAAGCCGATGGTGATGGCCGAAGCCACGACGCTCGACCACGTATTGTGGGCTTTCAGGCGCGAGCGGCTCTGGCTGATGGCATAGAGAATGCGGGTGATGCCGTGGGAGATGTTGTCCTTAACCACGTAGCGCACGAAGAGCGACGTGAGGTAGATGCCCACCACGGGGTAGACAAGATAGAGCCAGTTTGACGACGTGGCATCGAACTGGCTGGTAAGAAGACGTCCTATCTGATTGATGATCCAGTGGAGCACGAAAGCGGCAACGGCGGCAAAGAAGCCCACGAAGAAAGCCAGAATGAGCACAAACATGCGCTCGCTGATGTGGGTCGTGCGCCAGCGGTGAAGCCGCTCAAACCATGACGGAATAGACGAAGCGTCGGTCGTGGCATCGGTCATAACAACGTGCAGTCTACGATTTCAGCAGATTGTCGAAGAAGCTGTCCAAGTCCTTGTCGAGGCCGGGCATCAGCTCGGCGTCAATAATCACGGTGTCATCGTCGACGACAAATAGCTCTGCCTTCGCCTCACGGTCGTCGTCCTCAAGCACGAAGGCGTAGGGCTTCAGCACGGAGAGATTTTCCATCAGCTTCTTCTGCTTGCTTATGCACTGGCGGATGATGGTGGCGGCCTGGTCGTAGAAATCGTCGTCCTTGTTGTCAATCCACTGCTCGACGACGCAGCGCATCAGTTCTTTGTCGTCATCGTCGAAGAACATCAGTTCGCCGGTCTCCTGGGTTAGGCGCAGGTGTATGTCGGTGAGCATCGAAGCCTCCTTGTCCGACGGGAATTTCTCGGCCACTTTGCGCAGGGCGCGGTCAATCTGTTGTAGTGTCTGTTCTGTTGCTTTCATAACTTTTTCATTTTTCTTTTGCAAAAGTAGACAAAAAGATTCGTCTGTGCAAGATTATTTCATTTTTTTTTCGTTTTTTGCCCAGTTCTTTGTATCTTTGCCCCTCTAAACCAGAAATTATCCAAACGAGGCAAAAAAGAAGACAGCATGAATAAGGTTATCACAATACTGGGCCCCACGGCCAGCGGCAAGACACAGATAGCCGTGGCACTGGCGAAGAGCATCGGCGGGGAAATCCTGTCGGCCGACTCGCGCCAGGTGTACCGGCGCATGGACATAGGCACGGGCAAGGACCTGGGCGAATATGACGGCGTGCCCTACCACCTGATTGACATCTGCGAGCCGGGAACGAAATACAACCTCTTCCAGTATCAGCAGGACTTCAAGACGGCCTACGAAGACATCGTGGCCCGTGGCCGCCAGCCCATCATCTGCGGCGGCACGGGACTGTACATCGAGGCCGTCCTCCGTGGCTACAACCTCTCGCCGGTGCCACAGGACGCTGAGCTGCGGGCGCGATTAGAGGGGAAAACGCTGGAAGAGCTGACGGTGATGTTGCGCGAACTGAAGGCACGCAGCGGCTCGGTGATGCACAACACCACCGACGTGGACACGGCGCAACGGGCAATAAGAGCCATCGAGATTGAGACATACAACCTGGAGCACCCAACGCCGCTGAGGGAAATGCCGCCATTAGACTCAGTCATCATTGGCGTGGACATCGACCGCGAACTGCGACGCGAGAAGATAACACGACGGCTGAAGGCACGACTCGACGAGGGCATGGCCGACGAGGTGCGCCGTCTGCTGGACGAGGGCATCGCCCCCGACGACCTTATATATTATGGTTTAGAGTACCGCTACGTCACCGAATACGTGGTTGGCCGACTGTCATACGACGAGATGTTCAGCCGTCTTGAGATAGCAATCCACCAGTTTGCAAAGCGACAGATGACATGGTTCAGAGGCATGGAACGACGTGGTTTTACAATACACTGGATTGACGCAACACTACCCATGGAAGACAAACTGGCAGTAATAAAAAACAAATTTTCTTAAAATATTGTTGTGGTTTCGCAAATTATTAGTAATTTTGCAGCCGATTTTTGTGGATGCGGCAACGCTGTCCGCTTATTTCGCATGAAAAAAGATAATTAAACAATAAAAAAACAAAAACAAAAAATGGCAGCAATTGGAAAAATCAGAAGCTGGGGACCCGTCCTGGTCATCATCCTGGGCGTGGTCTTGTTCTTTTTCATTGCAGAACCTTTCGGCGATTTCATTCGCTCGCGTTCTGCTGCCAGCGGACAGACCGTTGGTGAAGTGTTAGGTGAGAAACTGTCCATACAGGAGTATCAGACCCTTGTAGACGAATATCAGGAACTGCTGAAACTGCAGGGCCGCAACAACCTGGGCGAGGACGAGATGAACGGTCTTCGCGACTACATTTGGGGCAACTTCGTGCGCAACAAGATTACGGAGGCCGAGGCAAAGAAGCTGGGACTGACTGTAACCGACGAGGAGCTGGCCAAGATTCTGCAGGATGGCACACACTCCATTCTGCAGCAGATTCCCCTGATGAACGAGTTCGTAAACCAGAGCACGCGCAAGTTCGACCTCAGTCAGGTGAACGCCTACCGCTCGGCCATCAGACAGGCAGCAACCAGCAACCCACAGTATGCCGAACAGGCAGCAACGTTTGAGAACGCTTGGCGCTTTGCCGAGAAGACACTCCGCCAGCAGCTGCTCACAAACAAGTACCAGGCTCTGCTCGCCGGATGCATCTTGTCGAACCCCGTATCGGCAAAGGCCACATTCGACGGTCAGAACGTTGAGAGCCAGATTGTGCTCGCATCACTGCCCTACTCCACTATCAATGACAACGATGCAGAGGTGACCGACGAGGAGATCAAGGCAAAGTACAACCAGGACAAGAACTCATACAAGACCTTCAAAGAGACACGCGACGTGAAGTACGTGGCCTACCAGGTTGTGGCATCCGAGGCCGACCGCGCCGAGCTGCTCCAGCAGATGAGAGTTGCCCAGGGAAGGCTCGTGGAGGACAGTCTGCCCGTTTCCGACATCGTGCGCCAGTCGCAGTCGCAGTTGGCATATATGGGTCTGCCCGTGACACGCAAGGCCCTGCCTTCTGACATTGCAATGCGCGTGGACACAATGAAAGTAGGGGAAGTGACCGACCCATTCGAGAGCCGCTCGGACAACACCTACAACGTGGTGAAGCTCATCAACCGCACCACACAGGCTGACTCTATCGAGTTCCGCGTCATCAGCCTCATGGACCGCATGGCTGACGCATCGGCAAAGTCAGCCGACAGCATCATGAACGCCCTCAACGCCGGAGTGCCCTTCGACTCGATAGCAAAGAACTACGGACAGAATGCCGACAAGAACTGGCTCACATCGGAGCAGTATCAGGGAATGCAGAACATCGACGCCGACAACAAGGCATATTTCCTCGCTCTGCTCAACACCAACGTTGGCGAGAAGAAGAACCTGAAGCTCTCACGTGGAAACATCATCCTGCAGGTGACCGACCGTCGCGCCAATGTTGACAAGTTTGATGTGGCTATCGTGAAGAAGCCCATCAACTTCTCAAACGACACTTACTCGGAGGCTTTCAACAAGTTCAGCCAGTATGTCAGCGAGAACCAGACAGCACAGGGCCTTGAAGAGCATGCCGCCGACTACGGCTTCAACGTCATGAGCCGCACGCTGAACAGCACCGCCCACAACATCGCCAACATCCATGGCACCCACGACGCCCTTAAGTGGCTCTTCGACGAGGCCAAGGCTGGACAGGTGTCGCAGGTCTACGACCGCTGCGGCGACAACGACTACCTCGTGGTTGTAGCCCTCGACAAGGTGAACCCCGCCGGATTCATGCCTTTGGAGTCTGTCAAGGACGCCATCAAGCAGGAACTGGTGAACGACAAGAAATTCGCGCTGTTGGAGGATCAGCTGAAAGGCGCAACCTCTGTTGAGGACGCACAGCGCACAGGCGCAAAGGTGGACACAGTGAAGTTCATCACCTTCAACTCGCCTGTATTCGTACAGTCAGTAGGACAGGCTGAGTCGGTACTCAGCGGAGCAGTACTGGCAGTGGAGAACGGACAGTTCTCTCAGCACGTCGTAAAGGGAAATGCAGGAGCATACGTATTCAAGGTCATCGACCGCAAGACCCGCGAGGGTGTCACATTCGACGATGCAAAGCAGGAGCGCGGACTGCGCCAGCAGGCTCTGCAGCAGACACTCGGCCTTGCACTCCAGGAGCTGGAGAACAAGGCTAAGGTGGAAGACATGCGCTACCGCTTCTTCTAAAAACCATAGAGACCGTGCCCGCTCGATAGGGATACTCATCAAATAAATTTTGAAAACCGGGATGCTCTCTTGCCAATGGCGGGCCGCAAATCAAGTTTCATAGCCATATTCGACACCAGCGGATTACAAAGGCAGTGAAATCCCACAACCTGTTGTAAAGGAGTTTTCATCACATCACTGGTACGGTCTCTCTTTCTTTAATCCACGAATTTTATTCATTTAAATTCGTGGATTAATTTGTTTCCAATCATACCAACTCAAAACTCCCAAACCAACCATGTTCTCAGGAATTATTGAAGACTTCGCCATCGTCACCGAGATACGCCACGACCGCGAAAACATACATTTCACTCTCACTTGCTCATTCGCCTCCGAGCTGCACATCGACCAAAGCGTGGCCCACAACGGTGTGTGCCTCACAGTGGTTGCCATCGACGGCGACAAATATGTTGTCACGGCAATGAAGGAGACCCTCGACCGCTCGAACCTGGGTCTGCTGCAAGTGGGCGACAAGGTGAACGTCGAGCGCTCGATGCTCATGAACGGACGCCTCGACGGGCACATTGTGCAGGGGCACGTCGACCAGACGGCCACGTGCACAGCCATGGACGATGCCGGCGGAAGCACCTATTTCACATTCGAATATCCACTCAACAAGGAGATGGCACGAAAGGGCTATTTCACAGTCGACAAAGGGTCGGTGACCGTCAACGGAGTGTCGCTGACAGTATGCAACCCAACGGAGAACTCCTTCCAGGTGGCAATCATCCCCTACACCATGGAGCACACCAATTTCCAGGACATACGTCCGGGAACGGTGGTAAACCTGGAGTTCGACATCTTAGGGAAGTATATTGCAAGGCTTCAGGATTTCCAGTAAGGTTTTTCATTGCGCCAGACTGTTTCTTTTTTATGGTATGTTCTATAAATTGCAAAAACTACGCGCAGCCTTTCCCCTCCCTTCAAGGGGAGGGGCAGGGGTGGGGTCTGTAACTAATTGGCAGCGATAAAGGGAGGGGAAAGGCTGCGCACCAATTATTTGATTAATAGAAATCACCTTATAATAATACTGTTATGAAGATAAAAGTTTGTGGAATGCGCGACGGCGAGAACATCAGCCAGGTGGCCGCATTAGGAGTGGACTGGATAGGCATGGTTTTCTACGCACAGTCGCCGCGCAACGTCACCATGATTCCCACAAATGCTGGCATTATCCCCGACAGGGCAAATGCCCAGTGCACGTTGTCCGATGTCCAGTATAAGCGTGTCGGCGTGTTTGTCGACGAGATGGCCCAGAACATCGTCACCCGGGTGGTCAATTTCCGCCTCGACGCCGTGCAGCTCCACGGCAACGAGTCGCCGACGCTGATACGCAACTTGCGGGCTACGCTCACCACCTCGCCCTCACCAGCTGGGGCTGACGCCAGCGTCTGCCCGCCTATAGCCCCTGGTCTGCAGATTTGGAAGGCCATCAGCATCGGAACAGCCGATGACCTCGCTCTCTGCAAGAAGTATGAGGACTGTGTCGACATGTTCGTATTCGACACCAAGACCCCTGACCACGGCGGCAGCGGACGCCATTTCGACTGGTCAATACTCGACGCCTACGACGGTCCCCTACCCTTCCTGTTGAGCGGAGGCATAGCCCCCGACGATGCTGCTGCCATAAAGGCATTCCGCCACCCGCGCTTCGTTGGCATTGACATCAATTCACGCTTCGAGACAGCCCCGGCAATGAAGGATGTCGGCCTCATCGAAGACTTCATCGCCCGTCTGCAGTAGGGGCCATTATCAAGTTGCGATTATGAGAGGGAACGTGAGGCTACTGGTGTTGTTGCCGCTTCTTTGTCTGTTATGGCAACGCGCATATCCGCAGCACGACTGGGGAAACCATAATATTCTTCAGCACGATTGGGAAAACCAGAACATTCTCCAGCGCAACCGTGAGTCGGCGCGTGCCTCTTTCTTCGGCTACGGCAAGATGCCGGGCGACCGATGCATGTCGCTCGACGGAGAGTGGCGCTTCCATTGGTTCCCAACGCCCGACAACCAGCCCGAGGGATTCTCCGATACGGCTTTCGACGACTCACAGTGGGAACTGTTTCCCGTGCCCGGCAACTGGGAGATACCGCCACAGAATGGCACAGAGGCAGACACGACAGGCAAGCACGGGGTCTACACTCCTCACGGCACCCCCATATACAGCAGCAGCGGCTATACGTTCAAGATCGACCCGCCACGCGTGATGGGCGAGCCGCGACGCGACTATACGGCCTTCGTGGAGCGTAACCCAACTGGCATCTACCGCCGCACGTTCAGCGTGCCCGCCGCATGGGAGGGGCAGGAGGTTTATCTGCACTTCGGCGGTGTCAGCAGCGCATTCTACGTATGGGTGAACGGGCGGCTTGTAGGCTATTCGCAAGGGAGCATGGAACCGGCTGAGTTCCGAATCACAGACTATCTTTTTAGAGGAGAGAGGAGAGAGGAGAGAGGAGAGAATTGTCAGCAGATTACAGTCCAGGTGTTCAAATACAGCGACGGCAGCTATTTAGAAGACCAAGACATGTGGCGTATAGCGGGAATACAACGCCCGGTGACGCTCTTCGCCACACCGCGCATACGCATCCGCGACGTTGGCGTGAGAACAATATTATTACCCAACGCAGAAGAAGAGGTTTGCAGTATCTGCCCACAGGACAGTTGCGATGCCCGCATCACCATACACACCGAGTTAGAGGTGCAGCCGGGACAGCGTGGCGACGGCTACCGCGTGGAGGCCAGTCTCTACGACGACAAATGGAGCTTGGTGCTCGACAGCGTGCTCACCGCCGATGCCGCCACGATGCTCAACCTCGACCACCGCGCCGCCATAATGAACGACCGCACGCCACAACGCGGATACCCAAAATGGGGATGGATGGAGGCCACGGTAAAGAATCCGCACAAATGGACTGCCGAGACACCTTATCTGTACACACTACGCCTTGTGCTCAAAGACAGCCTTGACAACGTTGTGGAACAGGTGGAACAGCGCGTGGGCTTCCGCCAATTAGCCATCGATGCCGACGGTCGCTTCCTCGTCAACGGACGACCCGTGAGGCTGCGCGGAGTGAACCGCCACGAGATGGATCCACTGTCGGGCCACGTGATGACCGAGGAGCGCATGGTCGAGGACATAATGCTGATGAAACAGGCCAACATCAACGCCGTGCGCACAAGCCACTACCCGAACTGCGAGCGATGGTACGAGTTGTGCGACTCGCTTGGTCTCTACGTCATGGACGAGGCCGACGTTGAGGAGCACGGACTTCGCGGACAGTTAGCCAGCGACCCGTCGTGGGCTGCCGCATGGCTCGACAGGACGCAACGCCTCGTCATACGCGACCGCAACCATCCCTGCGTCGTGTTCTGGAGCTTAGGCAACGAGTCGGGATGGGGGCCAAACTTCGCCATGACGGCTGCCTGGACCCACGAGTACGACCCAACACGCCCCGTGCACTATGAGGGGGCGCAGGGGGCACCGCAACCCACATTTTCCAGTTCACAATACCCGACACTCACCGATCCTCCTCATGTGGATGTCATCAGTCGTTTCTACCCCCGCGTCAAGCAAGAATACCTGAACCCCGGAGTCCCCGAGGGCAGCGACCAGGAACGCGCCGAAAATGCCCGCTGGGAACGACTGTTGGAAATTGCCGACTCCCGCCCCGTTCCCACCAGCGAAATTGTCGACTCCCGCCCTGTGCTCACCAGCGAATATGCCCATGCCATGGGAAATGCAATGGGAAACCTGAAGGACTACTGGGACGAGATCTACAGCCACCCGCGAATGCTCGGCGGCTTCATCTGGGACTGGGCCGACCAAGGTATCGCTGCAAGTGAAGAAGGGAAAGCGGGAAATGGAAAGTTCCTATACGGCGGCGACTTCGGCGACAAGCCCAACCTGAAAGCTTTCTGCCTGAACGGAATAGTGATGGCCGACCGGCGCACAACGGCCAAATACCATGAGGTGCGCCATGTCTACTCACCAGTGCAGTTCGCCCAGCACGGCGACAGTATCATCGTCATAAACCGCAACCACCACACCGGCCTTGACAGCTACAGCTGTTCCTTCTCAGTAAACGAAAACGGCGCGACGGTGAAAAAAGGCACGCTCACACTACCCAACGTGCAGCCCGGAGACAGCGCGCTGCTAACCCGACTCTCAGATTACAAATATAATAAGGATAAGGATGTTCGCCTCAACATCACCGTCTATGGGCAACCTCTGCAATCGTCGCAATCATCCGTTAATGGGCAGGGGCCGCAAACATTGGAGGGCGACGGCCATGAGGTCATCACCCAGCAGTTCACGCTCTGCAACAATCTCTTAGCCTTGGCCGCCCCAGACAATGCCCAACGCTCGATGTCCGATGCCCAATGTCCAACGCCACGCATACGCCTCCAGGCCTTCCGCGCCCCCACCGACAACGACCGTAGCTTCGGCAACTGGTTGGCCAAGGACTGGACCCGCAACGGTCTCGACACAGCCACAGTGGTATGCAGCGACGCCCATGGCTCCGTTTGCAGCGACTCTGTCGCCGTCCCTCCCCTCCAAATTCTCCATCTGAAGGAAGGCACCATCACCATGATGACAGAGCGCGATGGCGACGAATACGCTTTCACTTTCACCTGCGAGGGCAAAGTCCCCGACCTGCCTCGTCTGGGCATCGTCATCGAACTACCCCGCGACTACAGCCACGTCAGCTGGTATGGCCGAGGCCCATGGGAGAACTATCCCGACCGCTGGCAGTCGTGCCCCATAGGACGCTACGAGTCGACTGTCGACAGCATGTTCACCCACTACCCGCGTCCGCAGGACAACGGAAACCACGAACAGTGTGCAGAGGTAATATTGAGCCAGAATGGTAAGGGGCACAAAGCCCAAGACACGGAACCAGCATATAGCATACGAGTATCTGCCATCGACAAGCCGTTCTCATTCTCCGTACTGCCATGGACGGCACGCCAGATAGCCGCCACCGCCCACGACCACGAACTCCCCCACCCCACTGCCACCTATCTCAGCATCGACTGCGCCGTGCTCGGACTCGGCAACAGCTCCTGCGGCCCAGGAGTGCTGAAGAAATACGCAATAACGAAAGATAAGCACACACTACGCGTGAGAATCGAGAAAGTGGGTAATGGAGAATGAGAAGTGAACGCGTCACTTTGGTTTCCAGACTTTGTCCTGGTTCTTGTTCACAAAGTCTTTCCACCCGCTGTAGTGCGTGCCAGTGACCTCAGGCCTCCCCATCTGCAGATAATGGCAGTAGGCGGCTGCAAGGGCGTCGGAAGCATCGAGATAGCGGCTCATCTCCTCCTGCGGGATTTTCAGCAGACGTTGCAGCATTCCGGCCACCTGCTCCTTCGACGCGGAGCCGTTGCCGGTGAGTGCCATCTTGATTTTCATGGGCGCATATTCGTGGATAGGCACGCCGTGGTGTATGGCTGCGGCGATGGCCACGCCCTGCGCCCGCCCCAGCTTGAGCATCGACTGCACGTTCTTCCCGAAGAATGGAGCCTCAATGGCCATCTCGTCGGGCAGGAACGAGTCGATGATGCCCGTCACGCGCTCGAAGATGTGGCCCAGCTTGAGGTAACCGTCGGTGAATTTCGAGAGGTTGATGACACCCATGGTGACCATCTCCGCCCGTGTGCCGCTCTTTGCCGCAGTAAGGCGGTGCTCGGTGGCCGAAGCGGTGGCACCAGAGGTGACACGCAACACACCGTAGCCCATGATGTTGGTACCAGGGTCGATGCCCATTATTACTTTTTCCATGAGTAGGCCAGATAATGCAGACAGGTCACAGCATTGAAAGGAGTTTCTGCGTGTTGTACTGTCGTGTGCGGTCGCCAATGGTGAACCAGTCGATGATGGTCCAGATGCCGCATCCGCCGGCGGTGAAAAGCTTCAGCAGACCAAGCACTATGTCGTCGAGCATGAAGCGGTCGACGCCAAGGCTGCCAACAAGGACTGAGATGACGAGCATCAAATCAGTACCCCTGAGATTGGAGAATGCCATCATGGCTGTGGTCTGGTCGGCATTCTGCAGCCGCTCACGAAGGGTTTCAATGGCCTCAGGTGAGAATTTCCCTGCATTGACCATGAGGATGTTGTCTATTTGTTCGGGGGTCATAGTTTACTAAATGTGATAAATGTTTCTGATGACGAACCAAGCGAAGAACGAGACGATGTAGAAGGCGACGACATATCTGTGTTCGAGCAGCCGGCGAGCCTTTTCACTCATTCGTCCTTTGGGCATCAGCCGCTGGGCTATTAGCGCCAGCAGATAGGGCAAGGCGAAGAGCAGCCAGTAGTTATAGGCAGCGGCCTCAGCTATCCGACCGTGGAGCAACGCGTGGAGAGCACGCTGGAACCCGCAACCCGGACAGCTGAGACCCGTCAGCAGTTTGAATACGCACTTTGGCATCAGCGCATGTTCTACAGGATTGAGCACGTAGAGCAACCCAAGACCTGCGACGCATGCCACAAGAATGACAATATGCTTTACTCCCAATTTCTAAATACCATTATTGGCGTAGGCAAAAACGAAGACAACTAAGTAGAACAGCAAATAGAGAGCCCATATAACTGCGCTAACTATAATGCCAATGATGCTCCACTTCTTGGCTTCTGCAGATGCCTTCAAAGCTTCCTGATAACGCCCCATGGCGTAGAAAGTGTTCACGTCGTTGGCCTTGACAATGGAATATATACCTGCAGGCAGACAGCAGCAGACCGTGCAGAAGATAGCCAGCACCATGTAATTTTCCGGCTTGTATTGCAGATTCTGTTCTTCCATAATTAATCTTTTGTTTTATGTTGAAACTATTAGTCGCCTAATGCCACGATGGTACTCCAGTTGATGATGGCCCAGACAATGTTTATTACCAAGCCCACGCCAATGCCTATGAAACTCCATTTCTTTGCGTCGTCGGCAGCCTTTTGGGCTTCTTCGTACTGTTGGGTAAGATACAGTGAGTTCACCTTGCTGGCCCTTATGATGGCATAGATGCCAAAGGGCAGACAGCAGCATACGGTGGTGAAAATGGCCAACACTAAGTTGTTCTCCGGTTTGTAATGCAGATTCTGTTCGTCCATAATTATGCAAATCTTTAAAAGGTTATTATTCAATTACCACTGTTGTCCATCCGTGTTTGTCCTCAATCTCGCCGTACTGTATTCCGCGCAGCGTGTCGTAGAGGCGCTTCGAGATGGGGCCTGGCTTGTCGCCGAAGCTGTAGCGCTTGCCGGTGTCGAGGTCGTCGATGTAAGAGATTGGCGAGATGACGGCAGCTGTGCCGCAGGCTCCCGCCTCCTCGAAGGTCTCCAGCTCTTCCTCGGGGATGGGGCGGCGCTCCACCTTCAAGCCAAGATCCTCGGCCACCTGCATCAACGACTTGTTGGTGATGGAGGGCAGAATCGATGTCGACTTCGGAGTGACGTAGGTATTGTCCTTGATGCCGAAGAAGTTGGCGGCTCCACACTCGTCCATGTACTTCTTCTCCTTCGCGTCAAGGTAGAACTCACAGGCGTAGCCCTTCTCGTGTGCCAGGTTGTTGGCGAAAAGGCTTGCGGCGTAGTTTCCGCCCACCTTGTACTTACCCGTTCCGAGGGGAGCCGAGCGGTCGTAGTCGCGGATGATGACGTAAGGATTGGCGGCGAAGCCTCCCTTGAAGTACGGGCCCACGGGCGTTACGAAGATAAGGAAGCAGTACTCCTTTGCGGGGTGCACGCCAACCTGTGCGCTGGTGCCTATGAGCAGCGGGCGGATGTAGAGCGTGGCGCCGCTCTCGTAGGTCGGGATCCACTCCTGGTTCAGGCGCACCACCTTCTTCACCATCTCCTCAAACAGTTCTGTCGACACCTCGGGCATCATTATGCCGCGGCATGTCGACTGCAGGCGGGCGGCGTTCTCGTCCATGCGGAACACACGCACCTTGCCGTCCTTGCAGCGGTAGGCCTTCAGGCCCTCGAAAGCCTCCTGGCCGTAGTGCAGGCACGTGGCGGCCATGTGCAGTTTCAAATACTCGTCGGAGCAGACCTCAATCTCGCCCCATTTGCCGTCGCGATAGTAGCAACGCACATTGTAGTCGGTCTTCATGTAGCCGAACGACAGACTACCCCAGTCTAAGTTCTTCATTGCATTATGTATTAATAATGTTCGTAAATTTACATTCTTTGTGCAAAGGTAGGCATTTTTCTGTTATTTCCAAAGTTTTTCTGCTTTTTTAGCGCATTTACGCAGAAAAAACTGACAGAATTTGGAGAATTGCGAATTATTCCGTACATTTGCACTCGCAAAAGATGTGCCAGCAAGCCACAACAGCACACATCCCCGGCCCTTCTCTTTGCATTGGCCTCCCACCATCGGTTATGACCTTTCCACGCCCGCCGTCTATTCTGCCGGCGGGCGTGGAACATTCTGCCGGCGGCCGTGGCCACTTCGTTCCACGGCCGTGGAAAGGTCAGCCCCCTACCCTCTCTCTCCCAATCATCCCGGCTTTGATCCCCACTCATCCCGGCTCTGATTCCAACTCATCCCGGTCATGATTCCCGCCAAGGCCAGTCCACATTCCCACCCTGCTTAAGCATTTTCCCGTTCCCACCAATTTTTCCGCCACTTTTCTTTGCAGATTCACAAACTTTTCGTAATTTTGCACCGTCACTTATAGGGTCACATAAAAGAATAAGACTATGACAAGACAGAATACTATCACATTTTCCCCGACAGTTGCCGAAATATCGCCTGTAGATGCGTTGTGGGTTCTGATCCAAAGTCAGACAAAGGCTGTGCGTAAAGCACTTGTCAAAAGGCTGATTGAGGACGAACAAATGACCAAAGCCAAGCAAGAGGCTATGGTTAAGGAAACACTTACCAGGGCCTTTGACGAACTTCATGCCGGTAAAGTTTACGATGATGCACGTTCTTTGTTCGACGAATAGAAACGTTCAGGCATGAAAGTAACGTTCAAATACCTTGCTGAGTTTAAAAGACTGGCAAAAGACTTGAAAAAGAAATACAAGTCTTTTAAGGAAGACTATGACACGTTTCTTAACGAACTGGAAAAGAATCCTTTCGGAGGAGAGTCTCTTGGCCACATACATATAAGAACCGAATGGCTATTGCCGCCAAAGGCAAGGGAAAGAGTGGTGGAGCACGCGTCATCACCTATAATGTTCAGGAAATTGCGGATGACGAGATTGTTATAACCCTTATGACCATCTATGACAAAAGCGATATAAGCAATGTGACGGATGCATACATCCGAAGCTTAGTGCAACTGATAGAGAACGAATAAAGACATTTTTGATATAGAAAAAAAACTCTCCGAATCGCTTGGCGGTTCGGATTTTCTTTTGTACCTTTGCACCGTCACTCGTAGGGGCAGGCCCCGTGCCAGCCCGCAGGACTGCGAAGAGCCGCAGATCGTGGACGGGTGACCATATATATGAAAAAGACGTTTTCAAACGTCTGTCATTGTGCATAACGAATCTCGCAAATCCGTAAACTCACAACAGGCAGATGACAGCCGAAACGTCTACGGGGTACGCTTATATACCTATATTATATAGTATTGCGTACTGGCGTGGGCTAACTGCGTTGTCTATCCTGTGTGAGTTGGGCAATGCGAGAGCCAGTTATGCCAGGGTAGGCGAAAGAAACAGACACCTACGCCTTTTTTGTATATATGCGTAACCTAAAAGAAACAAAATTGCACTGCATGGGGTGTTGCGATTAAAACAAAACAATTTATGAAGAAAAGAATCTTATTTACATTCCTCTCCCTGCTTAGCTCAGCGATGCTGTGGGCGGCAGACGGCGACATTTTCACGGTAAGCACCGTCGAGGGCGTGGAAATGAACTTCAGGGTGATCAGCGAGGCTGACAAGACTTGCGCTGTGGGAACAGATGATTACAATGTCAGTATCAATGCCATTTACCGGGACACAAAGGGGCATGTCACCATACCCGACCATGCCAACGGTTACAAAGTGACCAGTATTGGTTACAATGCTTTCACTCAATGCAAGGAGCTGACCAGCATCACCATCCCTGCTGGCGTTACCATCATCAGGGGCGGAGCTTTCTCTTGGTGTTCCAGCCTTACGGACATCGACATCCCGGAGGGCGTGACCATCGTTGAAGACTATGACAAGTATGGTAACGACTGGGGCACATTCCAGGACTGCACCAGCCTTACCAGCGTCAGCATACCTTCCACCGTGAACAGCATCGGTAGTCATGCTTTCATGGGTTGCTATGCCATTGAGCGCATCAGCGTGGCGGAGGGGAACACAGTCTATGATTCGCGCAATAACTGCAACGCCCTCATCGAGACGGCAAGCGGCACCCTCCTCAAGGGTTGTAACGGTTCCACGATTCCCGAGGGCGTGACCACCATCGTCAGAGAAGCTTTCGCCGGTTGCGCAGGTCTTGTAAGCATCACCATCCCTTCGAGCGTGACCAGTATCGGCTACTATGCTTTCACTGGTTGCTCCGGCCTTGAGAGCATCACCGTGGCGGAGGGGAATACGGTTTACGACTCCCGCAACGACTGCAACGCCCTCATTGAAACGGCAAGCAACACCCTTATTCAGGGTTGCAACAAGACTATCATCCCGGCGGGCGTGACCAGCATCGCCGGCAATGCTTTTTTTGCTTGTCCAGGCCTTACCAGTGCCGTAATCCCCGAGGGCGTGACCACCATCGGTTATAATGCTTTCTACAACTGCACCGGCCTTACCAAAGTCACCATCCCCGAGGGCGTAACCACCATCGGCTTCAATGCTTTCATGGGTTGCACTGGCCTTACCAACGTGACCATCCCCGAGAGTATGACCAGAATCGAGGACGGCGTGTTCTCTGGCTGCACCGGCCTTACGGGCATCACCATTCCAAAGAACATTACCACCATCGGCCAAAATGCTTTCTATGGTTGCGAAGGCATTACCAGCATCACTATTCCGAAGGGCGTGACCAGCATCAGCCACTCTTTCTCACATTGCACTGGCCTTGAGAGCATCATCGTGGAGGAAGGAAACACGGTCTATGACTCTCGGAACGGCTGCAATGCCCTCATCGAAACGGCAAGCAACACTCTTCTTCAGGGTTGTAACAGTTCGTCGATTCCTTCGGACGTGACCGGCATCGGCAGCGATGCTTTCTATGGCTGCACCGACTTTACGAGCATCACCATTCCAGAGGGAGTCACCGTCATCGGCAACGCTGCTTTCGAGGGCTGCACCGGTCTTACCAACATCAACCTACCTGCCAGCCTTACCACTATCGGTCGCTCTGCCTTTTTCGGCTGCACCGGCCTCACGAGCATCACTATCCCCCAAGGTGTGACCGACGTCTACGACTTTGCCTTCTACGCCTGCAACAGCCTCACCAGCGTCACCTTCAACTGCGCCACGGTCGATAACTGGTTCTGGACAAATGGCTCTGTCAAGGAGATAACCCTTGGAGAGAATGTAAGAAACATCAGGAACGGGGTATTCAGTGAATTGGGTGGCCTCACCACCATCACGATACTTACTTCCGACCTTTCTTCCTACGACATCGACGCTTTCAATAATTGCCACAACCTTACAAGCGTCACCTTCAACGGCACCAGTGTCGGCAGTTGGTTCAGAGGCATCCAGTCCATCAAGGAACTGACACTTGGTGAGCATGTCACCAGCATCGCCGGCGGTGCTTTCAAGGATTACACTGGTCTCACGAGCGTCACCATGCTCAATCGGAAGCCTTTTGCAATCGACGGCAACACATTCTCTGAATCTGTATATAAAAACGCCACCCTCTTTGTCCCCAAGGGCACGAAGCGGACTTTTGAAGCCATAGACGCATGGAGCCTGTTCGCAAACATTGAGGAGATTGAGGTCAGCGTGCAACCATGGGGCGACGTTAACGGCGACTATTCCGTGGACGTGGCCGACATCTCCTCCGTCATCAGCGTCATGGCCGAGGATGCAACGCTCGGAGGCGTCGCCCACTATGCCGACGTGAACAAGGACGGCGCGGTCGACGTGGCCGACATCTCCAGCATCATCAGCATCATGGCCAGTGCCAGATACTTCTATCTCGGCACCGCCCAGCCCACGGCAGACAACTACACGACGCTGCCCGGCGTGGTAGATTTCTACTCCTCCATCAGCGAGACGGCAGGAGAAATGGCCGTCATCGCCCCCGGTGAGACGCTCTACATGCTCTGTCCGGCAAGCTGGACGGGCGTGGAAAACATGACCATCGAGGACAACGTGGGTAACATAGTCGTATTCTCGGAGGATGTCGATGCTACGTCCATCCCAGGCTATGTTATTTACAAGACGCAGCCTTGGAGCCACGCGGCGTTGGTGACTGTCAAGCTCAACACCGGCTACGTGGAAGTGAAGTCGGTAGACTACAGTACGATGACCACTTTCGACGGTACAATAGAAAAGGGAAAGGCCGAAATAGTCAATTATGACGACCAGAACTGCCTGAAGGTCAACGGAGCATCCAATGTCCGTATCATTGAAGGTTTCGAGGTCGAGCCGTTCACAGAGTACACCACGACCATCTGGGTAAAGTCTGACAAGAACGCTGTTTTCGATGTAGTATTCTCCGGCAACAGGATTGAGGCGAACGGCAATAACGGACGGTGGACTTTAAAGGATGGGCAATGGACAAAGATCACGGTTGTCGGCCAGTCTGCGGAGGGTGAGACAGACGGCTACCTGAGAATTGAGAACTCCCGCTCCGCCACCATCTATATCTCAAAGGTGAAGGTAGGCTACTATCCTGAGCAATAGTGGAAGTCTGACAAATAATCCCTTACCCCATGGAGTTGGATGCAGGAAAAAACAATTTTTCGACCTGTACGGTTGAAAGTCTATGCAAGGAAAGCTCCGAAGGAGCGATAGACTACAGACGGGGGTAAAACCCCCGGTAATAGGAATTGAAATGTAACAAAGCCCTGAAAGGGCGACAGAATCCAGTTGCAGTGGTTGGGGGCTTACACCCCCGCCGGTAATCTATCCCCGTCTGTAGTCTTGTCGCCCCTTCAGGGCTTTTCAACCGTACAGGTCGCAATTTTTTCCTGCATCCGCTTTGTTGTTTCAGGAAAAAGTCGTAACTTTGCCCCTGCAAACCGTAAATAGCAAAATCGCAAATCGTAAATTCGTAAATCGTAAATACATACGATGGGCATATACATTAATAAGGGGAACGAGGGGTTCCGCCAGATTCGCAATAGCGAGTACATTGACAAGTCGGGGCTGATAGCCGTGGTGAACAAGACGCTCTTCACGGAGCAGAAAATGAGTTGTGTTACGCGCTGCCGCCGCTTCGGCAAGTCGATGGCGGCGAAGATGCTGGCCGCCTACTACGACCACTCGTGCGACTCGCGCAGCCTCTTCGCCGACCTGGAGATAGCCGGCGACCCTACATTCGAGCAGCATTTGAACAAATACCCGGTCATATTCGTTGATATGACAACCTTTACATCCAACTGCAAGGACGAGGGTATAGTGACTAATTTCCAGGAAGAAATCATCAAGGATGTCAGCGCGGCTTATCCGCAGGTGAAATATGAGGAAGGCGACCACCTGATGAAATACCTGCAGCAGATTGTTTCTGCCACGGGCGACAGGTTTATCATGATAATAGACGAATGGGATGCCGTATGCCGAGTCTTTGAGGACAAGCCGGAGGCAATGGACAAGTATCTCGACCTGTTGCGCCGCATGTTCAAGGACATTTCTGCCGTAGATGTGTTCGCTGGGGTGTATTTGACGGGCATACTGCCCATCAAGAAGTATAACACCCAGTCGGCCATGAACAACTTTCAGGAATATTCGATGGTAACAGCTGGGGCGCTGGCTCCGTTCTTTGGCTTCACGAAGGAGGAGGTTCGCTTGTTGGCTGACAAGCACGGCATGGACTTCGACGAAATGGTGAAGTGGTATGACGGCTACCAGATAGGGGCGCAATCCTCGATGTTCAACCCCAATTCGGTGATGATGGCCATCAGGGAACAGTGGTGCGAAAGCTACTGGGGCAAGACGGGAGCCACCAACTCCATTTCCACCTATATACAGATGAACTACGACGGTCTGAAGGACGACATCCTCCGTATGATTGCCGGTGAGCGTTGCGACGTTGACCCCAAGGGCTTCAAGAACGACCTGACACAGATAAACACACGCGACGACGTGCTGACGGTGCTCATACACTTGGGCTATCTGAGTTACGACCGCCGCACGAAGGAGTGCTACATTCCCAACATGGAGGTGTTGGGAGAGATGGAGAACGCCATCCGCGACAGTAAGTGGAAAGAGGTGGCCCGTGCCCTCGAGAACTCGAAGCGGCTGGTGGATGCCACCCTTCGCGGCGACCAACAGACCGTGGCACGCATGGTGGGCGAGGCGCACACAGCAAACACCAGCCTGATAACGTACAGCAACGAGAACAGCATGGCCTGCGTGCTCGCCATTGCCTACTACTACGCCCATGCCGACTACATCTTCCACCGCGAATATCAGTCTGGGCTGGGCTTCGCCGATCTCGTGCTCATGCCGCGAAAGAACGTCAGCAAGCCCGCCATCATAGTAGAACTGAAATACGGACACTCCACTGAAGAAGCTATTAACCAGATAAAAGACCGCCACTACACCGACAAGGTGGCCGAGTACACCGGCGACATACTCCTCGTGGGTATCAACTACGACCGTGACACAAAGGAGCACACTTGCCAAATAGAGTGGTGGCAAAAGGAGTGAGTTACTGCAACAGGTGGTGGAAGAGCAAGACTGACGACTAACTGTTGGCCTTCACGGATGAGGCCGTCAGAATCTCAAGAACAAAGTGGGATTCCGACGGTCGTTGATTGTTAGTAGAGGAAGCCGAAAGACCAGTTCTTCTTGTTTGTGTTAATCGAGGTAAACAATTTTTACAGCCTTTGCCCAAGGTCGTCGATAACCGAACGTTTCCATTGCGTGAAAGATGAGACAGAGCCGGGGAAAAGGTGAGTCACGGCCGTGGGAACTCGGAGCCATTATTTGGTTAAAAACTCTTTAATTCTTTTGGGGTATAACGTTTTTTACCTAACTTTGTGCCATTCTTACAACTATCAATAATATAGGTATGTTCTATAAATTGCAAAAACTACGCGCAGCCTTTCCCCTCCCTTGTAGGGGAGGGGTTAGGGGTGGGGTCAGTATATAATTAGCAGACAAGTAGTTACAGACCCCA
>CAJOEC010000062.1:0-468 GCA_905233425.1 uncultured Prevotella sp.
AATTTTTGTGCGCAGCAATTAATGTACAATTAATGTTCAATTACATGGCAATTATATGTTAATGAAAGGTCAATTGCACTTCTTTGCGGATAATCAATTTTTTTTAATTAACCCTATTTATTAACAATTTAAATTTAATAAGTATGATTAAACAAAAAGTTTTCGCTCGGCTTTCTTGCTCTGGCAAGCGTCTCCTATCGTCGCCGAGCGGCCGCTTGGCTCGTCCAAGAACATTGCCCAGGCTGCTCATGACGGCGGCGACGGGCGAAGATTAGGCGGGCGAAGATGGCTAAACGATGCTTCTTCGCCCGCTTTTCGTTAAACTTTGTCACATTTTACACGCGCGAGCAGGTTATTTAAGAAAAAATGACGACCTGTACGGTTGAAAGTCTATGCAAGGAAAGCTCCGAAGGAGCGATAGACTACAGACGGGGGTGAAACCCCCGGTAATAGGAATTGAAATGTAAC
>CAJOEC010000062.1:500-24155 GCA_905233425.1 uncultured Prevotella sp.
AGGGCTTTCGTCTTGTGCCGACTTACCGGGGGTTTCACCCCCGTCTGTAGTCTTGTCGCCCCTTCAGGGCTTTTCAACCGTACAGGTCGAATTATTTTATTAATGATAATTCAATTCGTGGTAATTCGTGTTTATCTTTTAACATGTAATTGCCATGTAATTGACCATTAATTTCTCATAAATTATTATTCATGGTCAATTCGTGTTCAATTCGTGGCAATTCGTGTTTATATCAAAAACGCAATTCGCCGAGCTATCTTTCGGATGTCTCGGCGGATATTTTACTTTGCAGGGGAAGTGTGGCGCTTCAGACGGTAACGCCCGTCCGCATCACCTCGCGATAGAGCATAGAGTCCTCGTTGTCCTCCATGAGCACCGGCTCGATGAGCACGCTGACCTTGCGGATGTCGCCCCATAGGTCGGCAGACTGCTCCCAGTGGTCAGTGATTTCACTTCCGGGCAGGATGACTGCCACATCGATGTCACTGTCGGGGTTGGCATAGCCCTTGGCGTAGGAGCCATACATCACGACCTTCGGCTCTGCGTGGTAGCGTGGCTGTATCACTCGCTTGTACTCCCTGACGGTGTCGAGGGCCTGCTCTCGTGTAAGCGTTTTTCTATCCATTGCTTCAGTTCTTTGGTTTGCTCAATGAAAAACTGGCTCGTTTCCTTGTTCAGTGTGCGGGCCGTGGCGGCCTTCTGCTCAGGGTAGCGGGCCTCGATGTACATGGGCTCGATGTGGGCGATGAAGCGCAGCTGCTCCTCGGAGAGTTCGTCAATCAGCCCGCACACGTTTAGCAGCCTGATGTGGTTGTGCGTGTAGGGCGGGTCGTCGTCGTGCGTCGCTTGGTAGTAGGCCTTCAGCGCCTTTTCCAGCGACTGGTGGCAGAGGAAAGCGGCGTAGAGCCAGTAGCCGTTCGAGTGGTTCGACTCGGCCACCTCCAGGTCTTCGGCGGCAATCTCCAACCAGCGTCTAACAATGTCTTCTTTGGCCATAATCGTTGTTGTTTATACGTTACGGCTGCAAAGGTACAACAATTTTCGGAAACTGAGGTCTTTTTTCACACGAATTCTTCGCTCATTATCTTTTTTTTATAGGTGCTCAGGCGAGACCTCCGCGAAGCGCCTGAGCACCTACGGAGCGCAAGAAGCTCGGAGTCTCACGAATGAGCCACGCGGGGATGAGGCTTTTCTATTCCTTCGTCACCGATACCACAGCCACAGGGCGTAGTCGGTAGCTGCCCGTCGCACTGGCGGTAGGCCAGGCCGACGCATCGGCACCGAGCGAGCGGTAGCCGAGGCCGTCGTTGCTCTTGCGGTAAAGATACTTCTCCCCAGCGAGCGACGCATCGTCGCCCAGCAGCGAATTGGCTGATGCGTTTTCACTTGTGCCGATTATATACTCGGCATCATCTTTACTGCACGCCGCCAGCATCGCGGCTGCCATAGTCATTGTAAAAATCCGTTTCATCCGTGTAATCTGTGGTCGTTTAAAGAAATATTGGCCTCCGACACGCCAAAAAGTTCGCGCCGGGCGAACTGTGAGTTCGCGCCGTGCGGACTGGGAGTTCGCGCCGGGCGAACTGAAAGACATGTCGGAGGCGATTCTGACACCTCCGACAGATGACTTGGACTGTGGGCCGTGGGCTACTCGAAGTAGAACGAGATGACGAAAAGTTTGCTGGGCGATGCCGACGCTACGCTCTGGGCGTAGAGCTTCTTGTTCACGTCGGTAAGCTCGTTGACGTGGTCCTTGTTGAGGACATTGCCAAGGCCGTAGCAGAATTTCAGTTCGGGAATGAACTTGAAGAACGGGAGGTAGAAGTCGCATCCCAACCCCACCTCAATCATTGTGTCGAAGCGTTTCAGCTGCACATACTCCTGGTCTTTGCCCGCAAGGTTTATCATCGGGCTTACACCGGCAATCATGTAGGGGCGGTAGTTGTTGAATCGCTCTGCCCCGTATTTCAGCTCCAACGGCAGAGCGATGTATGTGTTCTTCAGGTCCTGTGTGGTCTCGGTGGGCTTTCCGCTTTCGTTGAGCATCTCGAAATCGCGGAACACGAGCCGCTTCGAGCCGAAATGCAGGGAGGGGGCGATGCGGAAGTTCAGGTAGTCGTTGAGGCGCATGTCGGCAACCACTCCCACGCTGAACCCCGGGTTCCACGTGTCGGCATCGCAGACGACGGTGCGCTCTGTGCCGTCGTCGAGCAGTTGCGGCCCGATGTTCTCAAACTCTATGTCCTGCATGTTCAAGCCTATGCATATACCGAAGTGCATGGGTCGCAGGTCAATGTATGGTTTGTTCTGCGGTTTGCGTATCTGGGCCTCCGCTCCCGCCATGGGCAGCAAGAGGAGCAGGAGAATGACATGTAAGTAATTCTTCATCACATATATATAAACGGAAAAAGGGGGGCGTTATTATATGCCGGTTTATTTCGACATCGTATAAATTGAGAAAAAAGCTACCTAAAAATTAGTATTATTCGGAAAAACTGCTTACCTTTGCATCGCAAAAATCAAGTATTAACAAACCTATTTTAATTTTACAGAGAATTATGGCATACGTAATTGGTGACGATTGTATCGCTTGCGGTACATGTATTGGTGAGTGCCCCGTGGAGGCTATCTCCGAGGGTGAGAAGTATGTAATCGATGCAGATGCTTGCACAGAGTGCGGCACATGCGCCAGTGTTTGTCCTTCCGAGGCCATCAGTCTGGGCTAACACATCGGTAGAGGCACACTTTGATAAACACAAAGAACCGACGAGACCCGTACACTCTATGGTGTGCGGGTCTCGCTGTTTGTTTTCCACCGTGCCCTGATGCTGTCGGGTGCGTGGGGGCCGTTGTTCTCCCATGTGCATCCTGGGCCGTTGGCGTTTCGCAGGAACTTTTCGCTTGGTGTCCAGTTGTTGCGCACGGTGATGTATGAGCTGCCCTCGTCGGTGTAGAGGTAGAACCAGTGCTCCGGGTCGTGGACGTATGCCGGGTGGTAAATGCTGTCGACGACGTTCTCCTCGATGAACGTGTGTGGCTGCGAGCCGAGGGTGTAGATGCCGGCGCAGTCGTAGTTATGGCGGGCATAGTGGTGTATGTAGTTGCAGCGCACAATGTTGTCTGCCATGGCGCAGGTCTGCTGGTTCCATCCCCATCCGAGCGAGATGCCGGTGTAGGACACGTTTGATATTTCGTTATTTGTGATTCTGATGGCGCGCACGAAACCGGCGGCAATGCCTAAGCAGCCCCAGTCCTCGTTGGCAGCGTCGTCGATGCGGTTGGCGTCGATGACGAGGCCTGTGCATATCTCGCGGCGGTCGGCAGGGTCGTAGGGAAGATGGGCCTCGTGCCCCTCCGGGCCGAAGCTGCCGGCGAGGATGGCCGTGCCGCCGATGTCACGGAACACGCAGCGGTCGACACTCCCCCCGTCGACATAGAGATGGTAGTCGATGGCCGTGGCGGCGCAATGCTCAAAGGTGCAGCGGCTGAACGAGACGCCCATAGCGCCGTTCACCTCGACGGCAGCCGCCGGACGCCCCACCCATCCCTGGTTGTCGAGCTTGTGGTCGCCGTTGGGGCGGCTGATCTGCGGGCGTATCTTGTATGCCTCGATCATGTACATGCCAGCCTGCAGCGGGGCGTGGCCTTGCAGCGAAGGGCGCAGCCACGTGGAGTGGCTGAAGGTGACGCCCTCGACAATGACGTCGGTGACTGGAGCATCGGGCGTGCCCTCGACACGCAGCAGAGTCTCAAGTGCCGGAGCCTCAACGTGTGCGGTGCGCATGTCCTCGTCCGCTCGTGGCATGTAGTAGAGCCGCTGCTGACGGCGGTCAAGGTGCCACTCGCCGGGTTCGTCGAGCAGATGCTTCGAGCCGGTGAGGTAGAACGCCGAGTTGTGCTCGCCGCCGGGGGTGACCATCGGCGAGGGCCAGGGGTGCATGAAGTGTATGTGGCTCTCAGGGTTGTGGAAGGTCACGGCCACAGAGTCGCCCTCACGACGGATGTCCTTGATGCGCAGGTTGGCCGTGCACCACATCTCGTGGAGGACCATCTCAGGAAGTGAAGAGGGAATGTTGGAAAGTGGGAGACCTGCTACCGCCGCGAGGGGGATGTAGATGGTCTCCTTCGCCTTGTCCACGGAGAGTATGCGGTGCATCTTCTCAAAGGGGTCGTCTGTGGGAGTGGCGTTGCCTTCCGACACGTCTGCCCATGGCCTTTCCGGGCGTTGCAGCCCAGCCCCCACCGGCACATCGCGGGCACGGACAGCCTTGCGACCGTTCACCCACAGCTGGCGGAACTCTAAGGGCCGGCCGTTCCACAGCGGCACGTCGGCCACCCACAGACGGCCCTCGCGCCTCCATCCCTCAATCCTCACTCCGCCGCTGATGACCACGCCCTCGCCACCCACGATGCGCGTGCCGTTGTCCTCGGGGCGAAGTATCACAGGTTGCGACAGGCGGTATGTGCCAGGCCGCAGCCGCAGCTCGGGCGCGCCCTCCTCACCGTGGATGCGCCGCAGGCGAGCCTCCTGAAGGGCCTTCTCTATGGTGAACTCGCCGGGGCTGACATCTATGACGAAATGGCCGGACGCAGAAATGGTGGCCGAGAGCAAGAAAACAAATAATAATGACATCACTCTTCTGTCCATAGTATTAAAAGCAATTAAAAAATTCTGTTGCAAAGTTAGCCATAATTCTCCATATAGCCAAATCTGACGGCATATTCTTTTCAACGCGCGATTATAATGTACGTGCTAAAAGATGTTTTCGTTTTTGGCCAGTTCATTTTTTTTGCTTACTTTTGCAGCGGAATTACAAACAAACCATTTTTACGAGACATGAAAAAGCTGACATTATCGTGTGCCGCGCTGCTGATGACCATTGTGCTTGCAGGCGCCGGAAAGGGAGACGACAAAGTGATGGTGAAGGAAAACGGCGCCTACGTGGTGAACACCACCGAGCTGGCGAAGAATGTCGACGGATATGCCGGCCCTACACCTCTGAAGGTCTACATTCGCAAGGACAAGGTTGAGAAGATTGAGTTCCTGCCCAACCAGGAGACGCCAAAATACTGGAATGCCGCGAAGAAGCAGATGCAGAACGCATGGGACGGCATGAAGGTGGCCGATGCCATCAAGGCCGAGGTGGACGGACGCACCGGCGCGACCTTCACCAGCGACGCCATAAGGACAAACGTCCGTATGGCTCTGGAATACTACGAGAAGAACAAGTAGGAATGGCTAAATCCATTAAATACTGGCTTCTATTGGCCGTTTGCGTCTTTTCATCAGGCATGGTACAGGCGCAGACGCATTATCAGGTGGGCTTCAGCTTCACCAACGTCCTCGACACATACCTGTCGCAGGAGAAATTCAAGGGTCACGGACTGTCGCTGCTCACGACCACCGACCGCCGAAAAGACGGCCGGCGGTGGGTGGGCGAGATGCAGCACTATGTGCACCTCTCCACAGCCAAGGACCGCGCCGGCAACTCGTCCATTATTGAAGGAATCTACAAGTTCTACTACGGACGTTACCGCCGCTTCGTCCTCGGAGAGCAACTGGAGCTGCAGGCCGGGGCCATGGCCAACATCGGGATTGGCTTCATCTACAACACGCGCAACGGCAACAACCCCGCCCAGGCACGTCTGGGGCTGCAGCTGATGCCCTCGGCAAAGGCCGAATACACATTCCGCACCCGCCGCCCCATAAAGCTGCGCTATCAGGCCGACCTGCCACTGGTGGGCGTGGTGTTCAGTCCCAACTACGGCCAGTCGTACTACGAGATGTTCACTCTGGGCAACTACGACCATAACATTGTGCCCACAACTTTCGTCTCTGCCCCCAACATCCGCCAGCAGTTCTCGGTGATGTGCGCCCTCAGCCCCTCTTTCACTCTAAGCCTCGGCTATCTCGGCGACTTCCAACAGCAGAATGTCAACAACCTGAAGCAGCATGTCTACGACCACTCCATTATGCTCGGAGTGGCCAAAAGCCTATAAAAACTGTCGCGCCAGGGAACGGACGCGACACCTTGTGTCAAAGTGCGGACGCGACACGTCGCGTCCCTACAGGGTGTAGCCTCTGGGGCATCTCTATAACAACAAAAGGTGGTAGGAGCCACCGGCCAGGGGTCGTACCACTCCCTTCATCTCAAGCTGGAAGAGCATGGCGGTGAGCTGGCCTACTGAAAAGCCGGCCTTCACGGCAAGCACGTTGAGCTGCTGGTCGTTGGTCTCAGCGAGCACGTCCACCACGCGCTTTTCCTCTGCCGAAAGGTCAGGGAAGCAGTTACGCTCAATGCCGTTGTGCCTTGCCTGGGCCAGCTGAGTGTCGCTCTGCCATCCCATGAACTCAACGAAGTCGGCTGCCGAACTTATTAGCTGCGCGCCGTTGTCACGGATAAGGTTGTTGCACCCCTCGGAGTAGACGGCTCCCACGGCACCGGGAAAGGCAAACACGTTGCGCCCGTAGTCCTGCGCCAAACGGGCAGTAATCAGGCCTCCGCCCTTTGCCGCGCTCTCCACAAGTATTGTAGCGTCGCTCATTCCGGCCACGATGCGGTTCCTCCGCACAAAGTTCACCTTGTCTATGAAGCTGCCGCTCATGTATTCCGTGAGCAAACCACCATGATTGAGCATCTGTGTGGCCGTGTCACGATGGCGGGGAGGATAAAGCTCGTCGAGGCCGTGGGCCAGCACTCCGACAGTCTCGAATCCGCAGGCCAGAGCCTGACGATGGGCACAGATGTCCACGCCGTATGCCAGTCCGCTGACGATGAGCACTTCGGGGCATTGCTCGCGCAGACCGCCGACGAAACGGCGAATGAGATCCTGGCCGTAGGAGGTGCAATGGCGTGTACCCACAATGTCGACGACACGCCGCTGGTTGAGGTCGGCATTGCCCATGTAGTAAAGTACGATGGGGGCGTCGGCACATTCTGCCAGCCGCTGCGGATAGCCGTCATCGCCAAGACAGAGCACCCTTATGCCATGTTTCTCGACGAAGGCCAGCTCATGCTCGGCGTGAGCCAGAGGTGAGGCCCAATCCTGTAGTGCACCGATGAGACGGTCTGAACAATCGGGCAGGACATCGCGCAGGTTGTGGCGGTGCTCGTAGATGGCACGTCCGCTGCCCAGCTCGCGGTAGAGGTGCAGGGCGGTGTCGAGGTTGAAGCCAGTAAGGCGGGTGAAGGCGATGGTGTAGAGAATATCCTGGTTCACTTTTCTGAGGAGTTATGGGGCTTATAGGACTTATAAGACTTATAGGACTTATAAGACTTATGGGACTTATGAGACCTATAAGACCTATAAGACCTATGGGACTTATAAGACTTATGGGGTGATAAACCTTTTGAATGCCTGGTCGTAGTCGGGGCTGGTGCCCAAGCGTCCGTTGACGAGGCAGACCAGCTCGATTTTCCCTCGGAAGCACAGCTGGTTGTCGCTACAGCGGTAGATGTCCTGGTGGAACACATACTTTATCCCTTCTTTGGTGAGGTTGAGGCACGAGAGGAACTCGTCGTCGGGTCGCAGAGGCGACTTGTATTGCAGCGTCATGCGCGCCACGACGGCGTCGACGCCCTTCTGGTGCATCTCGGCAAAACTCAGGCCGCACTCTTTCAGGAAGAGGTGGCGGGTGTGCTCGCAGTAATGTATGTACTGGGCGTTGTTCACTATGCCCTCAATGTCGCACTCGTAGTCGCGGACTTCCATGCGCACTTCAAAGATATAATTCATGTTGTTTGTGGGTCTTGTGGGGTTCTCTTCAGGTATTCGTATCCGAATCGGCAGCGGAGGCAGTCGCGCCGGTCGCAGTATTCGCGCTTCAGCTGTATCAGGGCCTGGCTGTCGCCGGCTGTCATCACTTCCAGTCCGCACTCCTGCCACAGGGTTATGATGTGGTTTTTCTCTGCCTTCAACTGCTCCAGCATGTCGAAGGCCCGGTCGCAATACTGCTCTTTCTGCCGGTGGCGACCCACGGCGAAGAGCACCGGTATGGCTGTGTTGATGATTATGACATCTATCGAGGCTTTCGACAGCTGCTTTGTGCTGCGTGTGCTTTCCGCGCCAAAAGTGTAGTGTGTTTCCCAGTAGGGTGTGACGTGGGTGGCGAACAGGCGGCGCAGCTGTTCCAATGTCTCACATTCCAACAGTTCGCTCAGCCCGGCCCGCCGCTCGTGGTAGAGTCGTGCCAGTTGCGATATGCGTATGTGCGGGAAGTTCTGCGGTCTCAAGCGCAGGAAGCGCCACTGAGCGTAGTCCATGGGCTGAAGTGAGAACTTGTGGGCCAGGTACAGATACTCGTTGCGCATACGGGCGAAATATCCGTCGGCGAGGGCACCTTCGCGGTGGCGCTGCGGAATGCTCTCAATGTCGAGGAGTCCGGCCTGCCCCATGAACATGGCCTCCACCTGGAACAGGTCGTCGCGGTGCTTGCCCACGGCCTGCAAAGGCATGGCGATGGCCCACTGCTCGAAAGCATCGCCATTGATTCCGAAACCATAATTGCGTGCCAGCGTGGCGAAATAGGCGTTCTCCCATGCCCCCTGACACATCTCAGCCCTTTTGCCAATGGCCTGCGACTTCTGCTCCAACCGCTCCGTCTGCAGGGCGGCCATCCATGAGTGGACGGTGAGGCGGCTGAGCTGTGGGATAATCTTGTAGCACGGCGGATACTGGTCTTCACGCAGGAGCTGCTCGTAGTTGCTGCGCAGGCTTTCGGCAATGGGAAGCACCATCTGCGGCAGATAGTGTCCCTCCTCGGTAAGCACGTCGCAGTCGGCCTGGCACACCACGTGGAGCACCACATTGTTGTAGCGCGGGTCGCGGTCGTGGCCATGGGCATACCAGTCGGCCGACTTTATATGAAGCTCCACATTGCCCACCCAAAGTGTTCCGCCAATGCGCACCTTGGCATTGAAGAAATCGGGGCCGGCATTGCGGTTGTGAAGTCCGGGGTCGATGACCTCGACAGTACGTCCGTCGGTGGTCTGCAGCTCGTGAAGGGGCAGCAGACGGTGGCGCCATGTGTAGTGCAAAAGCTCTTCCATCGGGTGCAAAGGTAATATATTCTTTTGAACTGGCAAAAAGAAATAGTGTTTTTATAGTGTTTTGTTTGGTGGTTTGGAAAAAACTAACTACCTTTGCACGTGTAATACATGATTAGTGTTAAGCGATTAGTGTTTAGTGATTAGTGTTAAGCGATTAGTGTTTAGTGATTAGTGTTAAGCGATTAGTGTTTAGTGATAAAAAACATATAAGACCATGCAAGAGACAAGACAGAACAAGATAGCACGGCTTCTGCAGAAGGAGCTGAGCGTGATTTTCCAGGAGCAGACCCGCTCCATGCACGGTGTGATGGTTAGCGTGACGCGCACGAAGGTTTCGCCCGACCTGAGCGTCTGCACCGCCTACCTGAGCATCTTCCCATCAGAGCGCGGCGAGGAGCTGCTGCAGAACATCGAGCGCAACAATCAGCAGTTGCGCTATTCGCTGGGGCAGCGCGTGCGCTACCAGCTGCGCATAGTGCCCGAACTGCGATTCTTCATCGACGACTCGCTCGACTACATTGACCGCATAGACGAACTTCTGAAGAAGTGATTAGTGTTGAGAGTTGAGTGATTAGTGTTGAGAGTTGAGTGATTAGTGTTGAGAGTTGAGTGATTAGTGTTGAGAGTTGAGAGATGAATTTCCCGTTCTATATAGCCCGTCGATACCTTTTTTCGAAGAAGTCGACCAATGTCATCAACATCATCAGCGCAATCAGCGTTGTTGGTGTCGCTGTGGCCACAATGGCACTTGTGGTGACCCTCAGCGTGTTCAACGGCTTCAGCGACATGGTGGCCTCGTTTTTCACAGCCTTCGACCCACAGCTGAAGATCCAGCCCACCGAGGGCAAGACTGCACCTGCCGACGACCCTGTGCTGACGCAGATTCGTGAGCTGCCCCAAGTGGCAGTGGCCACTGAGTGCGTCGAAGACCAGGCCATGGTGATGTTCAAGAACAACCAGGCCATGGTGACGGTGAAGGGTGTTGACGAAAATTTCGAGCAGCTCACCCACATACGCAGCATCCTCCGTGGCAACGGCGACTACGAGCTTCACGCCGCCGACCTGCAATACGGCATTCTCGGACTGCGATTAGCCTACGAGCTGGGCACGGGGTTCTATTTCGACGAGCCTCTGCGCGTCTTCGCCCCCCGGCGCGAAGGGCAGTTGGACGTTACCGACCCAGCCGACGGTTTCGTAGAAGACGAGCTCTACTCGCCTGGCGTGGTCTTCGAGGTCATGCAGGGCAAGTATGACAAGGGGTACATCATCACCTCGCTGGGTTTTGCCCGCCGCATCTTCGACCAGCAGGGCATGGTGTCGTCGTTGGAGCTGCGCCTGAAGCCCGGCAGCGACTTCGAGGCGGTGAAAGGCGAGATACGTCGCATCTGCGGCGACCGCTACACCGTGCTCGACCGCTACGAGCAGCAGGACGACACCTTCCGCATCATGAAGATAGAGAAACTCATAGCCTATATCTTCCTGACGTTCATCCTCGTGGTGGCCTGCTTCAACATCATCGGCTCGCTGTCGATGCTCATCATCGACAAGCGCAACGACGTGCAGACTCTACGCAACCTGGGGGCTTCCGACCGCCAGATCACCCGTATATTCCTTTTCGAGGGATGGCTCATATCAATCATTGGGGCCGTCATCGGCATAGTTGCCGGGCTGCTGCTCTGCTGGCTGCAACAAGAGTTCGGATTCATCACCCTGGGGCGCAGCGAGGGGGCATTTGTCATCGATGCCTACCCCGTGAGCGTCCACCCATGGGATGTGGTGCTCGTCTTCGTCACCGTCATCGTCGTCGGTTTCCTCGCCGTCCGATACCCCGTCCGCTATTTCTCGCGCAATTAACTGATAACACTATGGGAATAATTGTCAACCGAGGGAACTATGATTTCAGGGAGGCTCTGAACAGTGAGTATGTCGACAAGACAGGACTGATAGCCGTGGTGAACAGCACGCTCTTCACCCGCCAGAAATTCAGCTGCGTGACGCGCTGCCGCCGCTTCGGGAAATCGATGGCGGCACAGATGCTCGCCGCATACTACGATGAGACGTGCGACTCGCACAGCCTCTTCAAAGGATTGGAGATAGAGCGGGATGCCTCGTTCGAGAAACACATTAACAAATACCCGGTCATATACATCGACATGACTTCGTTCATCACCCGATTCGAGGACGATGACAAAATTGCCAGCCACATAGACCGCGAAGTGCGTGCCGAGATACAACAGACCTACCCTGACATCCCCTGTGAGGATGGCGACGACCTTATGGCTCTCTTGCAGCGTGTGGTGCAGAATACCGGTAAGCCTTTCTTCTTCATCATTGACGAGTGGGATGCCATCTGCCGCGAATTTCCACCAGGCTCTAAGGGAATGGACAGCTATGTGAACTGGCTGCGGCGCATGTTCAAAGACGTCAGTGCCAACACATCCTTTGCCGGGGTCTACATGACTGGCATCCTACCCATCAAGAAATATAACACCCAGTCGGCACTGAACAATTTCCTGGAATACTCGATGGTGGAGCCACGTAAGATGGCAAGCTATTTCGGCTTCACAAAAGACGAAGTACGGATGCTGGCCGCGAAACACGGCATGGACTTCGATGAACTGGAAAAATGGTACGACGGTTATCAGATAGGCGACGAACCGTCCATGTTCAACCCCAACTCAGTGATGCAGGCTGTTGACATTGGCCGCTGCCGCAGTTTCTGGGGCAGCACGGCAGCCTTCGCAAACGTGGCGGAATACATACAGAGGGACTTCGACGGACTGAAAGACGACATCGTGGAGATGCTTGCGGGAGGGCGGGCTAAGGTAAATACCACAAAGTTCAATAACGACCTGTCATCAATACGCAGCCGGGACGACGTGCTTACGGTGCTGATACACTTAGGCTACCTCTCCTTCGACTGGCGCCGCGAAGAATGCTACATTCCCAACCGCGAGGTGGGTGGCGAGATGGTGAACGCCGTGGAGGATACTGCCTGGACTGTTATCACACGCGCACTCCAGCAGTCGGAGCGTCTGCTGACGGCAACACTGCGCGGCGATGCCGAGACAGTCGCACACCTCATAGAGGCCGCCCACGACAGCAACGCCAGCATATTCAAATACAACGACGAGAACACGCTCTCATGCGTCATCAGCATAGCCTACTATTATGCCCACGGCGACTATATCTTCCACCGTGAGCTGCCCACAGGCAAAGGCTATGCCGACCTCGTCTTGATGCCGCGCAAGAACGTCGACAAGCCCGCCATAGTCATTGAGCTGAAAAACAACAAGACTGCAAGCAGGGCCATAGACCAGATAAAGAACCGGCACTACACAGACAAGGTGGCTGAATACACTGGCGACATTCTCCTCGTGGGCATCAACTACGACGCTGACACCAAAAGTCACATCTGCAATATTGAGCGGTGGGAGAAGCAGAGATAATGACCCTTCCGAGACATCAGTTATAGTAATACCAATAAGTGTGACGGTATTGCTCAAGCATCTTCAGCTGCTGGGCACTGCCCTCAGGGTACTGGCTTTTCAGCTGCTGCATCTGCTGCCATTCCTGTTCCATTTCATCATCCACCATTTGGGGCACGTCTCTGCCCGCCCCTGCGCTGTGCTTATGGGCATAGAGCACCAACGCCTCGCGGTAGTGGCGGGGCAGGTGCGCGGTGATGTCGTAGTGACTGGGCAGCAGCCTGACGAAAGCGTCGAGCTTGCGGTCTATGAGCAATGAGCACAGTTCATAGTCGGCGACGGCCCTGGAGGCCAGCGAGTCGGCCTTCAGACAGTGGAAGAACCGCTGCGCCTTCATGGGGAATGCCGGGCGTGCCCCCAGATGTTTCCAGATGGTTTCGGCGGGCAATATGAGCGGTCTGTGGCGGCTTGGCAGCAGGTCTTCGCTGGTGCCGGCAATGGGGTAGCTGAAGAGCCTTTCGCCCATCAGCCCCCGACGCGACAGCGCGTAGGCACGGAGCATGGTGAGGTGCGCGTCGGTCTCGAGCGATTTCTCCCCCACGCGCAGAGCCTCGTCGTCGTCGCCACACATCAGCGCAATCTCAGCGTGCGCCTTGAAATGGTCCACGGCATTGGTGTTGCCTATTGCCGCCACCACGAGCATCATGGCTGCCATCTGAAGGAGGTTGGCCCAGGTGCGCGAAGAGAAGAGTCCCGTGGACTGGTTCTCTTCACGGCCGAAAGGCATCATCTCGCGGGCAAGCCACACGGCGACACCCCACAACACCAGCAGCAGCGCCAGCAGCCACCAGAGATGGCCCACCGTGACAGTGGGCGGGCACACTCCGGGTGATGGCGGGCAGACGTCAGGGGCAGCCCCGACGATGGTGATGTCGGAGAGGAATGCCAGTCCGAGGAACGACGGACCGTAGGTCAGCGCGTGGGTGAAGCGCGACAGCCGTGTCACGCCATGGACGGCAAGCTGGAGCAGGAGGAGTGCCAGCGTAATGAGCACCGCCCCGATGGTGCGTTCGTAGTGGGTCACGCCGCCGCTCAGCGAGTGCTGAGCCACGGCCAGCAAGTCGCCCTGGAACCAGTAGAGCCACAGGAAAGAGAGCGTGAGGAAACAGACGGCACACACGATGCGCGTTGTCATCGTGCTGCCCTGGTGATGGTTCAGTCCTTCCATTATCTATACAGATTTGGATTGCAATGGTAAAAATGATAGTCTAAACATCTGCCATCACATAGATGATAGCAGCAATGTCGGCTGCAAAATTACACAAATAATGCGAACTGGCCAAAAAAGCGAGGCTCTTTTTCATCGTGCAAAACAGCCCAAAAAGTTCGCGCCGGGCGAACTGTGAGTTCGCGCCGTGCGGACTGGGAGTTCGCCCGGCGCGAACTCTTTTCAATATCCGGGGCCTTATTAGGCAATAGAAAGGGAAACTAAACGTTATATATAATATTGTATATACATTAAACAGAGACAGACCGTATGAAACATCTCCTCATTTCGATTTTCGCCCTGACGCTGGGCCAGACGGCCATTGCCGGGGACGTGACGGTGAACACACCGAAGACGACGCTGATGCTCTCCGCAAACGAGGGCGAGACACCACGCATCCAGTATTATGGCTCACGGCTGAACGCCGGGCAGGCTCACGAGGTGTACGATGCCTCGGGACTCAACTACGACGCCTACCCAGCCTTCGGGCGCAACAGCTTCGACGAGACGGCGCTGAGCGTTACCCACGCCGACGGCAACATGTCGACGGAACTGGCGGTGACGGGACAGGCCCGCAATGGCGACGTCACCGTGATCTCGATGAAGGACAAGAAATACGACCTCTTCGTCGACCTCTGCTATCGTGCCAACGACCGCAGCGACGTGATTGAGACGTGGACTGTGATTCGCAACGGCGAGAAGAAACCCATAAAGCTGGAGCAGTATGCCAGCGGCGTGATGACCTTCCGCCAGGAGGGGCTGCGACAGGGCGACGCCACTCAAGGCTCAGGCGCGTGGCTGACACACTTCCACGGAGCATGGGGCCAGGAGGCGGGTATGACTGAGGAACCGCTTACGGCAGGACTGAAGGTGATTGTGAACCACGACGGCGTGCGCACGGCAATGGACGACCGCGCCGAGGTGATGGTCTCACTTGACGGACGGCCGCAGGAGAACAGCGGCCGCGTCATCGGCGCAGCACTCTGCTGGACGGGCAACTACAAACTGCGCATCGAGACACGCGGGAAATACCGCCACACGCTGATAGCGGGCATCGACGACCTGCACACGGCCTACACGCTGAAGCCGGGCGAGTCGTTCACGACACCCGTGCTGGCAATGGTCTACAGCACGGAGGGCAAGGGCGGAGTGAGCCGCGCATTCCACCGCTGGGGGCGCAACAGCCAGCTGCACAACGGGCGGGCACTTCGCGAGATTCTGCTCAACTCGTGGGAGGGCGTCTACATGAACGTCAACCAGGAGGTGTGCGAACAGATGATGGACGGCATTCGCGACCTCGGCGGCGAGCTGTTCGTCGTCGACGACGGATGGTTCGGACGAAAGTACCGCCGCACCGACGACACGCAGAGCCTCGGCGACTGGGTGACCGACACCGAGAAACTTCCCAACGGCATTCCTGCTCTGGTGAAGGCCGCCGAGAACCGGGGGCTGAAGTTCGGCATCTGGATAGAGCCTGAGATGACCAACAGCAAGAGCGAACTCTTCGAGGCCCATCCCGACTGGGTGGTGGCCCACCCCACACGCGAACTGTCGAAGGGACGCGGCGGCACACAGTTGGTGCTCGACCTCTCGAATCCCAAGGTGCAGGACTTCGTGGTCAGCATCGTGGACAACCTGGTGAAGGAGAACCCCACACTACATTATATCAAATGGGACTGCAACATGTCGATGCACAACTTCGGCAGCAGCTACCTGACAGCCGACCGCCAGAGCCACCTCTTCGTGGACTACCATCTGGGACTGCGCAACGCCCTTGAGCGCATACGCCAGGCCCATCCCGACCTCGTCATACAGCTCTGCTCCAGCGGCGGCGGGCGGGTGAACTGGGGCGCCCTACCCTACTTCGACGAGTTCTGGGTCAGCGACGACACCGACGCGCAGCAGCGACTCTTCATACAGTGGGGCACAAGCCACTTCTTCCCCACCCTCGCCATGGCACAGCACGTCAGCGCATCGCCAAACCACCAGACGGGGCGCGTCATTCCGCTGAAGTTCCGCTTCGACGTGGCCATGACAGGCCGCCTCGGCATGGAGATGAAGCCCAGCGACCTGAACGACCGCGAGCGCGAATATGCCAAGCGGGCCGTGGCGTTCTACAAGGAGATACGCCCCATAGTGCAGCTCGGCGACCAGTACCGGCTGCTGTCGCCCTACGAGGGGCACGGCTTCTGCAGCGAGATGTTCGTCACCGAGGACAAGTCGGAGGCGGTGTTCTTCTGCTACAAGTTCGAGAACTACATTGGTCTGGAGACACCACGCTGGCACTTTGCCGGACTGGACCCCAACGCCACCTACCGCCTGAACGAATTTGAATGTGCCGAACGCAGCCGCGCCTTCGAGGACAAGACCTTCTCGGGACAGTTCCTCATGGAGACGGGCATCGATGCCTCGCTCGGCCGACAGTTCGCCAGCCGCGTGATCAGGCTGAAGAAGATATAAGAAAAGACCCACCGCCGACATCCACAAACCCCGACACGACCATGCGGTTTCTGCTGCTACTTATCGCTTTCCATTTGTCACTCCTCACCTCGACGGCCCAGTACAATACCGACCGCTTGGTGATGATAGGGCGCTCGGCCCTCTACTACGAGGACTACGTGCTGTCGATGCAGTATTTCAACCAGGCCATCGCCGTAAAGCCCTACCTCTACGAGCCGTGGTTCTTCCGTGGCGTGGCCAAGTACTACCTCGAGGACTATGCCGGGGCGGAACGCGACTGCTCGGAGGCGCTGCAACGCAATCCCTACGTGGTGAACATCTACGAACTGCGCGGACTGACACGCATACAGCAGAAGAAATATTCCGACGCCATTGCCGACTACAGCCGCGCACTCCGCTACGACCCTGAGAACCGTGGGCTGTGGCACAACCGCGTGCTCTGCCACATACAGAACAAGGAGTACGACGCGGCACTGGCCGAACTCGACACCATGCAGGCACGCTGGAGCCAGTATGCCGGTTCATGGGCCATGCGTGCCGACGTGTACATGCAGCAGCAGGACACCACCAAGGCCATCGAGGCTCTGCAGAAGAGCCTCGACATCGACCCGTATGACGGGCAGACATGGGCGGCACGGAGCATCATCAGCCTCTCGCGTGAGGAGTGGCCCGAGGCCGAGGAGCAGCTCAACCATGCCATACACCTGCTGCCGAAACGCGGAGGATACTACATAAACCGCGCACTGGCACGTTTCAACCAGAACAACCTGCGCGGGGCCATGGCCGACTACGACATGGCTCTGGACCTGGAGCCTAACAACTTCCTGGGCCACTACAACCGGGGACTGCTGCGCGCACAGGTGGGCGACGACAACCGCGCCATCACCGACTTCGACTTCGTACTCAGGCTGGAGCCCGACAACATGCTGGCGCTCTTCAACCGCGCAGTTCTGCTCGACAAGACCGGCGACCTCCATGCCGCCATACGCGACTACTCGAAGGTCATCGACGAGTTCCCGAACTTCTGGACCGGACTGCAGTTCCGGGCAGCA
Organism: uncultured Prevotella sp.; assembly: GCA_905233425.1. Taxonomy (GTDB): domain Bacteria; phylum Bacteroidota; class Bacteroidia; order Bacteroidales; family Bacteroidaceae; genus Prevotella. The sequence continues at coordinate 17,758 of CAJOEC010000062.1, forward strand.
TGCTACCGCCGTCTCGGCATGACGAAGAAGGCCGAGCAGGACGAGTTCACCGTCTACAAGGCTCAGCTTTACAAGCACCTCTACGGCACACAGCCGCGACTCGACCCAAGCCAGATGCGCAAGCGCAGCGACGAGGACATGGACAAATACAACCAGCTGGTGGTCGAGGACGAGCAGCAGACCGAGCGAGAATACCAGAACGACTACCGAGGACGGGTGCAGAACCGCAAGGTGGAGACAGAGCTGATGCCTATGTTCGCCCTGACATTGGAGAGGCCACACGACGAGGTGAGGGCGAACATCGCCTTCGACCGCGACGTCGACCAGATGAACCACAAGTGGGTTACGCCCCAGACAATCTTCCGCAGGGTCTACATCGCCAGCAGCCACGCAACGCTTAACGACGAACAGTCGTCGCGCTATTTCCTCTACATCGACTCGCTGCGCAAAGCCATCGACCAGACCCACGAGACAGACAGAGCCGTGGCAATGCTGCTCATAAAGGCCATCGCCAGCACAGCCGTACAGGACTACCAGCAGGCCATCGACGACCTCAGCACGTTTATTTCTTTAGCCAATAGCGAACAGCCCCTCGCGCTGTGGCAGAGGGCCGTCTGCCAGGCACGCCTCTGCCAGTTCCAGGCCAGCGAGGGGGCAAACACCGAGCTGAACACCGCCGGCGTGCTGGCCGACCTCAACCACGCCCTCGACCTGCGACCGCAAAACGCCTACCTGCTATACAACCGCGGATGCATAAACGCACAGCGCAACAACCTCCGGCAGGCCATCGACGACTTCACCGCCGCACTTCAGCAAGAGCCCAACATGGCCGAAGCCTATTTCAACCGGGGCATCTGCCACCTCCAGAACAACGAGACGGAACAGGCCCAAACCGACCTCAGCAAAGCCGGAGAGCTTGGCCTCTACGCCGCCTACAGCCTGCTAAAGCGCAATGTAAGGGCAAACAGGTAGAGCAATTGATTTTATAATGTGAGCCAACTATGGCTTGCGGGAAATTGCGGTGGCGAGGAATCCCACTACGAAAATTGTTGTTGTCCCCACCACTATTGCCAAGTATTCGTGGAGATGGGGACCGGGAAGGTTGAGCGTAGGAGCCAGCGAAACCCATGCAATGACTGATATACCCGCCAGACACCCTGCCAGCGCGGCACGGTGGCCGATGCGACGCGGCATGATGCCCAAGAGGAACAGCCCCAACATGCCGCCGGAGAACACACTCGACAGAATCCACCAGGCATCGATGATGCTCTTCACGCCGAGCATCGCAATGGCCGTCGCGCCACCAAGCACGCCGACAACAATGCTCGACAGGCGGAGAATCTTCAGGTGTCCTCTTTCCTCATCTCTCTCTCCTCCCTCCTCCTTCCACTCTCCTCTTTCCACATTTCTCTCTCCTCTTTCCTCTCTCCTCTCTCCTCTTTTATACAACAAAGGCTTGACATAGTCGGTGAGGATGACCGTGGCCGCGCTGGTTACGCTTGTGGAAACGGTGCTCATTCCTGCGGCGAAGATGCTGGCAATGAGCAGGCCGCGAAGGCCGACAGGCAGACTGCTGACGATGAAATAGGGGAACACGTAGTCGGGCTGCGACTGTATCTCAGCGGGCAGAGGAGCGGCCCCCGAGGCATAGTAGGCGTAGAGGGCTGTGCCGATGAGGAAGAACAGCGCCGACGAAGGGATGAAGAGCCAACCGCCGAAGAGCACCGAGAAACGGGCGTCGCGGAGGCTCTTCGCCGTGTGGTAACGCTGCACGTAGTTCTGGTCGATGCCATAGTTCTGCAGGTTGATGAAAATGCCATAGACGAGGCACACCCAGAAAGTGCTCTCCGTGAGGCTCGCCCCGAAGCTCCCCAACGAGAACTTGTTGGCGCAGTGGGCGACGCCACCAAGCGCCGCCGGAGTACCGTCGACGGCCAGACTGAAGACCTGCATGGGGCCTTCGGGCATGGAGAAGAGCAGGATGCCCAAGCACAGCAGCGCACCACCGATAAGTATAAAGCCCTGGATGGCATCGGCCCAGATGACGGCTTTCAGACCGCCGAGCATCGAGTAGACGATGACGCAGGCACATGTGGCGATGATTACCGCCACCATGTCCCATCCCATGAGTATGTGCATGGGCATGGCCAGAAGGTAGAGTATGCTGCCCATGCGTGCCACCTGGGTGAGCAGATAGCACGCCGAGGCATAGAGCCGCGCCCACCTCCCGAACTTGTCCTCGAGGAAGGCGTAGGCCGACACGCTGCCGCTGAAGCGGTAGAACGGCACGAAATAGCGGGCGGCGACGAAGGCGGCCAAGGGAATGGACAGCGAAAAGACGAAGGCATTCCAGTCGGCGGCAAAAGCCTTGCCGGGGTAGCCTATGTAAGATATGCTTGACACGTAGGTTGCGAAGATGCTCATGCCCACTACCCATCCGGGCAGCGAGTGCCCGGCATGGGCGAAGTCGTCGGCACTACCTCCCTTGCGGTAGAATGAACATCCGAAGAACACCACCCCGAGGGTGAACACAGCAAAGACTATGAAGTCGATGGTCTGCATATCTTTATGCGGTTATCGGTGGTTCATCGAGTGAATCACTTGCTGAAAGCGAAGTCCTCGAGGGTGCAGAGCGACTGTTCTTTCGTGTCTGACGAGAATACGAAGAAGATGGCGTGTTTGCCCGTCATCTCAGCCAGTGCTGGCAGGTCGGCGGAAAGTTCGGTCGAAGTCTGGGGCATGTCGGCACGTAGTTCGATGGTGCCGAGCACGATGCCGCCCTGCGATGTCCAGGGACGGTCGGCCATGATGGTGATGGTGCCGTCGATGCCAAGCGGGATGAGGCGCAGCAGCAGTTTCTGCACGCTCTGTGAGAAGTTGAAATACTTGTAGCCCACGATGCTGCCGTCGGTATTGTTCACCACCCGGTTGGTGTTGTTCACCAGGTCGTAGGGAGCGTCGAAGTTGGTCTCCGTGCCGTAGGATGCCTCCACGTATGAACCGTAGAACACGTTGTTTGGCCATTCGTGCTCGGCCACCTTCGGGCCTGTCATCCAGCAGGCGATGCCGGACGAGTGACGCTCAAGCGGGTCAAGGCCGTCGAGCGCGAAGCCCTCGCTGGTCAGCTCGCCCTCGCTGATGGTGACCTTGCCACCGGGGCCTTCCTCCACGGTCACGTCGATGGGAGCCACCATGGCCTGACGGGCAAACTCGTTGAGTCCAGTCTGACGGTGGTAGAACACGTACCACTGGCCGTTTATCTCGCAGATGCTGCCGTGGGTGTTTCCGCTCACCACGCCCGTAGCAATGGTGTCGCCCTGCTCGTTGATGTCACGTCCGCGGGCGTCGATGATGGTGCCGCCGTAAGTCCAAGGGCCGAGGGGATTGTCGCTGTAGGCATAGCCTAAAGTATAGTTGGTGTCGGGAAGGCCGAACTCGCCGTTGTATGTCCAGCGGCTGTAGATGAAGACATACTTGTCCTTTATCTTTCGGATTGAAGAGGCTTCGAAGAAGCGGAAGTCGCCCTCCTGGTTACGGCCCGACACCATGTCCTCGACCACCTTTGTGCCAGGCTTCGGCGTGCACATAGTCGTGGGGTCGAGTTCGCAGGCATAGCTCCGCTCGAAGCCCCAGTAGCCGTAGGCCCGTCCGTCGTCGTCGACAAACACGGCGGGGTCGAAGCCGAAGATACCCGTTACCTTCGTCGGGTCGTCCTCGCTCCAGTTGCACACCTCGAATGGGCCGTCGGGGCGGTCGCTCTTGGCAATAAGGCCATTGCGGAATCCCGTCTGGTCGTTGGGGAAGAGGTAGTAGGTCTTGTGGGGGGTTGAGGAGTCAATGACGCAGGTAACGTCGGGGGCGAAGAGCACGTCGGCGGTACCTACGGAGTCGAATGGCTGGCCGTCCCGGTCTTTGTCGACCACGAGAATGATGCGATCGTAGCGCCACTGCGAGAGGTCCTCGACAGGCGCCGACCACACCACCTGGTCGCGGCCGCAGTAGTCGGTCTTGATGTTGTCGTGCGAACCATAAATATATACGCGCTGGTGACCAGGATTGTCGGGGTCGTCGAATACGTAAGGCTCGCCGTCGGGGATGTGCTCCCACATCGGGAGGAAGGGGTTGCCCACCGTCTTCAGGCTGGTCTCTACGGTTGTCACCGTCTGCTGTGCGCAGGAAAACAGGAATGCGGCGCTACAGGCCATAGCACAATTTCTTAAAGTTTTTGTATTCATAATATCTGTCTCTTTTAGGTTTTATCATGTCTGGCTGATTTAAATGGCGAGCAGCCTCTGCTCGGCAGCTTCCACGCTGTCGAAGCCGAACTCTGCGAGGGTGTCGGCCATTAGTTTGGCGATACGGTCGTTGCAGAGGTTGCCTATACTGCCCTCGTGTGTGTGGTGGATGTCCTTGCACGGCGTGAAGCGACCGGCCTCGATGTCGAGGCCAACCTTCTTATAGGCATCGCGGAAGGGCATACCAGCGGCGGCGAGGCGGTTCACCTCCTCTACCGAGAACATCGGGTCGTAGCGCGGGTCGTCGAGGATGTGCTCGTTCACCTCTATGCGGCTGATGATGTAGGCCGTCATGCGCAGACAGTCGAGCAGCTCGTCGAAGGCGGGCAGGAACACCTCCTTGATGATTTGCAGGTCGCGGAAATATCCCGTTGGCAGGTTGTTCTTTATGAGCGTCACCTGCTGGGGCAGCGCCTGCAGCTTGTTGCTCTTGGCGCGGATAAGCTCGAACACGTCGGGGTTCTTCTTGTGGGGCATGATGCTCGAGCCGGTGGTGCACTCCTTGGGCAGACGCACGAAGCCGAAGTTCTGCGAGTTGAACAGGCAGGCGTCGAAGGCCAGCTTCGACAGCGTCCCGGCGATGCTGGCCATGGCGAAGGCCACGCCCGTCTCCATCTTCCCCCGGCACATCTGCGCATAGACCACGTTGTAGTCCATCGAGTCGAAGCCCAGCAGGTCGGTGGTCATCTGGCGGTTCAGGGGGAACGACGAGCCGTAGCCGGCGGCCGAGCCCAGCGGGTTGCGGTTGGCGGTGCGGTAGGCGGCGAGGAGGAACTGCATGTCGTCGGCCAACGACTCGGCATGGGCGCCGAACCACAGGCCAAACGACGACGGCATGGCCACCTGCAGATGGGTGTAGCCGGGCATGAGCACGTCCTTGTACTGCTCGCTCTTCTGCTGTAGCTGGGCGAAGAGGTCGTTCACGGCCTCGGCCACGAGCTTCAGCTGGTGGCGCGTGAAGAGCTTCAGGTCGACGAGCACCTGGTCGTTGCGCGAGCGACCGCTGTGGATCTTCTTGCCCATGTCGCCGAGCTTGCGGGTGAGCATCAGCTCCACCTGTGAGTGCACGTCCTCGATGCCCTCCTCAATCACAAACTCACCTTTCACGGCCTGTTCGTAGATTGCCTTCAGCTCTTTCAGCAGCACGGGCAGCTCGTCCTTGCCAATAAGCCCGATGCTCTCGAGCATGGTGATGTGGGCCATCGAGCCTAAAACGTCGTAAGGTGCCAGATAGAGGTCCAGCTCGCGGTCACGGCCCACGGTGAACCGCTCTATCTCCGCGTTGATTTCAAAATCTTTTTCCCAGAGTTTCATAATTGTCCTTTCTGTTTTTGTTCTCACTCGTAAGGGATCATGGCGAGTGCGTCGGCCACCTTGTCGACACCGTCCTGCAGAGGGCCGCTGACCATGCCGCGAAGCACGAAGGGAATGTCGGCCTTCACCGTAATCTTCATCTTCGATGTCTGCTCGTCGACGGGCAGCACCTGGATCCAGAGGTTGAAGGGCAGGGGCGACTGTGCGGTCTCGAACTTCACGCATTTCGGCTCGTCGCGGTCGACGATGCGCAGAGTGACGAGGCCGACGGGCGGCACATTGACCGACACGGAGTCGGCGTCGAAAGAGAACTCCTGAATCTTGTCGCTGGGAATGCGGTCTCTGACGCGCTCCAGGTTGTTCAGGTCACTGATGTTGCGGTAGACGGCCTCCTGCGGGTAGGGGACGGTCTTCACTTGACTTTCAAAACTTGTCATACTGATATTCGTTTTCTGATTATGGGTTTGCTGCCATCCACTTTCCATACGTCGGCCACGGCAGATGGCGACGGTTAGCGATTGGCGGTGCAAATTTATTGATTATCTGTGAGACGGCCAAAGTTTTCCGCCGTTTTTTTCGCCGTGTGAGGGAAAATTATCTTTCTGGAGGATTCCCCCGGGGGGAACAATTTATTCCCACCGGGGGAATGATTTATTCCCACCGGGGGAACATTTTATTCCCACCGGGGGAATAGGGCTCTTTCATTTACTCTACATCTGCTTTGGCATAGATTTTGCTATCTGATGACATTTTATAGTTTTGTGTATCAACGCTTTGTGATAGGCACAC
>CAJOEC010000063.1:0-3878 GCA_905233425.1 uncultured Prevotella sp.
CCTGGCCATCGACCCCGACCAGCCCACGCGCATCCTCTCCACCGACAAGAAGGCCCAGAAGGCCGGCGGCCTCTGCCTCGCCCTCAAGGGCGTGCCGGTCAAGCCCACCGACGACGTGGACGTGGACAAGGAGTACCAGCTCATCCCCCTCGACAGTTTATAAACATCATTTTTTTAATTAACCCTTTTTATTAACAAATTAAATTTTCAAGTTATGTTCAAAAAAAGATTTATTTCAATGCTCGTGCTGCTCATGACAGCAGTGACGGGCGCGTGGGCACAGACGGAAACGCTGCTGACTACCATCGAGAGCACTGGTGACAACTTCGGCTTTACAAGCGGCAGCAAGACCTTCGACAACATCGCCACCGTCACATTCAGTGGTACTGTACATAACGACAACGACGAATGGGGATGGTATTCCGATCCAGAACGTACCTTGACCGTCACCGCAGCCGAGGGCTACACCATCACTCGCGTTAAGTTCTATACCGATGAAGGTTCAGCCTTCGACGAGGAAGCTCCATTCGAGGCAATTTTGGTATATGATCAAGGAAGCATTGCAAAAGTGAACGGCACTTCAATAGGTCAATGGGGAGTAAACAAGATCGAGGTATATGGCTACGCTGGCACCCCCGAGCCCGCTGGCTACACCGTCTCCATGCCGCAGGACACGCCGGACGCTGAGAAATGGACGGCCAGGGCGGGCACCGACGGCACCTATCAGCAGCTGCCCCTTGAGGGCGTGGCCCAGGGCGCACAGGTCAGCCTGAAGTACGCCGGAGCAAAGAAGGTGAAGAGCGTCAAGGCTGTGAAGAAGGCGGTGGCTCCTTCTTTTACAGAGGTTACAACCTTTAGTGAGTTGCAAACCGCACTGAGCGCCGGAAAGAATGTCAAACTCATGAACGACATTGTTTGCACTGCAGAGATTGAAATTACCAGCAATGGGGCATTGACCATCGACGGCAACGGAAAGAAGCTCAGTACCACTTCAGAAATCAGGGCTTTCAAGGTTGGGTCCTCTGCAACCGTTGCCTTTAAGGATCTCACCCTCACAGGGTTTGTCAGTGGTGGCGGCCCTGCCATCAATAATTCCGGTACAATAGTGCTTGACGGATGTACGATAAGCAACTGCCACGTAAACAACACCAACGGTGGCGGTGCGATAGAGAACAAAAGTAATGGTAAACTGTATGCCATCAACACGACATTCAGCGGCAACTATTCCGGTGAAATAGGCGGAGCCATCAATAACTACAATAGCAGTCTCTACATGAGCGGCTGTACGTTCACCAATAATTATACGACCAAGAGCAACGCATACTTTGGCGGTGCGATTGGTATCAATAGAGGAAGCGAGGTACGCCTGATAAACTGCGCTTTCTCCGGGAACAAGTATGGCACGAATACCGGAACCAACGACATCGGTGTATATTATAAACCCACAAACTATACAATTGCCGGCTGCACAGGGGCGACCATTGCGTCTAATAATGGTGATATTACCACTAATACCACCGGAACCGCAACGCTTGACTACTCAGACCTGAGCAACATCTCATTCACATATACTGCAGAATAAGACGTAAATACTAACAAGGAGGACAGGCACCCTGTGAGGTTTAATCAGGGGACTCTGATCCGTCAGACAAAAGAAATAACATAAAATTAAAACATTAAAGAACAATGAAACATCGATTTCTATACATCATGGCACTGCTGCTGACAGTGGCGACGGGCGCATGGGCACAAGACCCTGACCCCATCGACCTCACGCCCAGTGCCGACGGTACGGTGTGGACACTCAGCACGACATACTGAGACAAACGGATATTTTTCTGGGGAGAGATATTTTGTCTAAGGATTAAAAGGATAAAAAGGATAGGCGCGCATGCCGCCGACAGAAGAAATCCTTGAAATCCTTAGAAAAAAAACGATATCCTTAGCGGGAATGTCGGAAAATTGTCGTACCTTTGAGCTTCGCTCGAAAGGCTACGGGTAGGCGACCAAAGGTCGGGAATGGATAGGCTGCATCTCGGAAATACAAAGAAAAACGAGTTTTCCTTTGGTATTTCGCTCGATTTGCACTATCTTTGCAGCCAGAAACCCTAAACAACGAGAATTATGGAAGCAATTACTTTCACTCCGGCACAAGTACAGGTGTTCAACCTGGTTTCCCACATCAAGACCGCCGTGGGTTTGGAACAGCTGCGGAAGCAGTTGGCGGCGTTCTATGCCAAGCAGATTGACGACGAGATGGATGCGCTCTGGGAGAGCGGCCAGTTCGACGAGAAGCGCATGAAGGAGCTGCGAGGTTCGCATTTCCGCACACCTTATAACAAGTAAGCGACGATGAACCCCGTAGTGATTGACACGAACTGCCGGTGCCGACTATCTGGTGTCGGAGGACAGCCACTTCCGGGTGCTCCACGACACGCCGTTCCCGCAGCTGAACCTCGTCACGCTCGATGAGTTCCTCGCAACGAGACTTGTGCAGGAGCAGTAGTTTCCCTTACCCCCCACAGAGAAAAATATCCGCCGAGACATCCACAAGATGCCCCGGCGGTTCTGTAGTGGGTCACGCCTCCGAGCGTGACGATGACGGCAGTTAGTGGGTCACGCCTCCGAGCGTGACGGTCTGACAGATGCTTGCAACGCTTGGAAGCGTTACCCACTAATATCCGTTTGTCTCGCGTATCGTCGGAGGACGACCAAAAGCAAAAAACAACAACAAAGTAATAACAAACAAAAAACAAATGATTATGCAAAAGAAAATTCTAACATTGCTCGTGCTGCTCATGACAGCAGTGACGGGCGCGTGGGCTACCGACTACTACGTGGTTGGCACCATGACAGGCTGGCAAAAAAACGACCAGTACAAGATGACGCTCAATGCGTCAGCAGCCACCACTGAATATCAGCTTGGCATTGCCCTTGCTGCCACCGATGAGTTCAAGGTGATTGGCGTGGATGGCGACAACCCCTGGGTATGGTATCCCAGTGGCGACAACTACGGTAAGAACGGCGAACTGACAGCCGACGGCCTCTACACCATCTACTTCCGTCCAAACGGTGACGGCGGCAGCGACTGGTTCTACAACTGCATCTACGTGGCCGACGGCGTGAACCTCACCGCCGACGGCGAAGCATGGACCCTCGCCCAGATGCCCGCCTGCGACGTGGAGCTGGAAGTGGAGTACTACCCCCTGGCCACCCTCGCCACCACGCCCGCAGCCGCTGAAGGCCTGAACGACGGCACCGTAGCCGACCTGCTCACACCGGGCACCAGCACCGAAGGCACACTCTACTACGCCCTCGGCACCAGCGAGGCACCCACCGGCCAGTGGAGCCAGACCATCCCCACCACCGAGGGCCTCGAGGCCGGCGAATACTACGTGTGGTATAAAGTCGTAGGCGACGCCGAGCACAGCGACTCCCAGCCCCAGAGCATCGCTGTCACCATCGCCCAAGCCCCCGCCTTCGCCGTCACCATCGACGATGGTAACGTGGACGCCAGCAAGTGGGAGGCTCCCACCGAGCCGCAAAAGGCCGGAGAGACCGTCACCCTGAAGTACAACGGCAAGAAGAAGATAAGGAGCATCACAATAGAGGCTGCTGTTGAGCCGTAACCCCTCGCGAATAGATTTAAACACGAATTACCACGAATTGAACACGAATGTTCACGAATAAAATATTATATGAAAAATTCATGGGCAATTACATGGCAATTACATGTTAAAAGTAAAAACAAATAAAAAAACAAAATGAATATGCAAAAGAAAATATTTCGACCTGTACGGTTGAAAGTCTATGCAAGGAAAGCTCCGAAGGAGCGATAGACTACAGACGGGGGTGAAACCCCCGGTAATAGGAATTGA
>CAJOEC010000063.1:3914-27142 GCA_905233425.1 uncultured Prevotella sp.
CTTTCAGGGCTTTCGTCTTGTGCCGACTTACCGGGGGTTTCACCCCCGTCTGTAGTCTTGTCGCCCCTTCAGGGCTTTTCAACCGTACAGGTCGAAATATTTTCATTGCTCGTGCTGCTCATGACAGCAGTATCGGGCGCGTGGGCCGACAACTACTACCTCGTTGGCACGATGAACGACTGGGGAGCCAGCAAACAGTTCCTGCTCACACAGAACCCCGACAACGCTGCCGAATACATGATCACCCTCAACCTCAAGGCAGGCACCGAGCTCAAGGTCATCGGCGTCGACGCACAGAACAACGCCACCTGGTACCCCAGCGGCGACAACTACTACGTCAACACCGCAGGCCAGTACACCGTCTACTTCCGTCCCGACGGCCAGGGCGGTGAAGGCTGGCACTACGGCTGCATCTACCTCGACCCCGCACCCGCACCCGCCGTACCCCTCACCGACCTCGGCTCAGGCCAGTGGCAGTTCCAGATGCCCGACTACGCCGTAGTCGCCAAGATTGAGTACGACACCGAGCTCGAACTCCAGGAAGAGAACGTCAACACCGCCGTCCTCGCCGACTGGGACGGCTACGAGGCCGACATCACCCTGACGCGCACGCTCATTGCAGGCTCATGGAACACCCTCGCCGTGCCGTTCAACGTCAGCAGCCAGATGCTCGGCTACCTCACGTCAAAATACGGCATGAGCGTGAAGCAGCTCGCCAGCACCTCGCTCGAAAACGACGGCAAGACCTTGATGCTCAACTTCACCGACGCCACCGAGATGGTGGCCGGCACCCCCTACCTCGTGAAGGTCTCCACCGACTACGACTTCTCGGCCCGGGCCCTCCCCAACGTCGAGGTCAGCCAGGAGCTTAATCCCGTTACGACCACCTACATCGACTTCATCCCCACGCTGGGCAAGACCACCATCGAGGGCGTTGATGCCGAAAACATCCTCTTCGTAGCCTCCGGCAACCTGCTGAAGCACCCGTCGGCCATCCCCGCCTACATGAAGGGCTTCCGCGCCTACTTCCAGCTGCATGATGCCGTTGAGGCCCGCGCCTTCGCCCTGAACCTGGGCGACGAGAGCACAGGAATAACGACCACAGATTTCACGGATTCCACGGATGAGGCTGGCGCCGTCTACGACCTGCAGGGCCGCAAGGTCAATGCCGCTCAGAAGGGCGTCTACATCCAGAACGGCAAGAAGACCGTGGTAAAATAATGTATGAAAACGACCACGAATTTAACGAATTATACGAATTGACTATGCAGAACGAGATGATTATTACGAGCGAATTGTTTGAATTGACTGGCTCAGCAAGAATCGCTGGCGATTCCATTCGTGTAATTTGTTATAAATATGGTATCTGTGCGCAGCCAAAATTCGTTTAATTCGTGAAATTCGTGGTCAAAAGAACAATAGAATCTTGAATTAATTAAAATTGTAAGAGTTATGACAAAGAAAGATTATATGAAGCCTGAACTGCAGGTTATGCTGATTCAGCACCAGTGCCAGATACTCGCCGTTTCCGTGGAGACCACCGGCCTCGGTGACGAACTCTCCAAGGACGACGAGGACCCCACCGGCAACGCCTGGGACGACGCCCTGAGCCGTCGTCGCAACGTCTGGGACGACGAAGCTCTTGAAGAAGAATAGTAAGACTCTGAACCAATCATCGGGGACGATGCGTAAGGATGCGCATGGTCCCCGATTTTGTTCATTACCACGAATTACCACGAATTGAACACGAATTATCATTAATAAATTTTATATGAACAATTCTTGTTCCATTACTCTACGCAAGCGTCCAAAGGCCGAGCGCGTGGTCAATTATATGGCAATTATATGTACTTACCGCTGCATTTTTATGATTTTTTTGCACAAAATGCTACGCTGTTTGTCCGAAAAGTCGTACCTTTGCAAAGTAAATCAAACAAAAAGCTGAGATTATGTGCACAGTAACGTTAGAGTTTAACCAAAGCAACGCGCTGGCACGGCGCAAGCTCGCCCAGCTGCTGGCCACGGGGCTGTTTCTAAAGAAGGACTTCCAGCCCGAAGAACCCACCCCCGAACAGGTGGAGGCTCACCGCGAACTCAGGGATGCTGCCCTTGAGCACTCCCGCAAGACCATGGCATCTATCATCGCACGCTACCTATGAAGTACCACCAGAGAGACATCGTAGAGGTCAGCTTCCTCTTTCCCGACGGCACGTTCAAGCCCCATCCCGCCATCATCGTCAGCAACGACCAGTTGCAGATTGACGAGGACGGCATGTTCTACCTCGTACTCATCACGTCGAACGACTGGCTCAACCCGCAGTATTCCTATCCATTGAGCGATGACATGGTCGATGGCTTCACCTTCTCGAAGCCCAGCCTCGTCAAATGCCAGATTATCACCGGCAATATCGAGCGAGATGTCCAGCGTCGTCTTGGTAGCATCAAGCAGAAATACTTCGATGAGATTGTCGACAAGATTGTAGAGTCGATATTCTAACGCTTTAAATCAAACAAAAAGCAGATATTATAGTTACTATTAGCTGCGCGAAGCAATCTGTGAAATCCAACATAATCGCGGCTTTAGCCGCTGTAATAGGCAAAAAATCCGTGAAATCCGTGAAATCTGTGGTCGGGTATAATAATCCCAATCTGTGAAATCAGTGGTCGTTCAATACATGCTTCTTAAGATTATCCGTGATTGGCTTTGCTAATAGGGTATGACGTAGAACTTGTGGGCGGGACTGAAATCGAGCATCCACTGGTCAAAGATGATGTGGTCGTCGAGGGCTTTTATCTTCAGCGTGTGACGGCCTTTCGAGAGTTTCACTGGTGTCTGCTTCAGAGCCTGGCCACGCAGCACGTTCTGTTTCCATGACTCGGAGCGGTATTTCTCCTTCAGAGAGATGATGACGGGGGGCTGGTCGTCAAGCGTCACCTGGTAGCGCAAGTCGCCCTCCCTCACCGAGACCTTTTCAGACAGTTCTCCTTTGGCAGGGGGACAACTGGGCTGAGTGGGAATCATGGCGGTGTAGAGCAGGACGCGGGTCATGGGGACAGGCACTTGACCCAGACTTGGGTCAATGTTCCTGTCCCCATGACCCGTGTCGAACTCATAGACCACTTCGCCGCCTTTGGGGATGGCGACGGCGTTCATCGAGTGGCCAAGCATCTGAATGGCATGTACGCCGTCGGTGGCCGAGATATATTCGCTGGCATTCCTGCTTATCCATTGGAGCCCCAGCCCCTCCTCCCCGGAGGTTTTCGCTACCACCCCGCCCTTCGGGCACCCCTCCTCCCCGGAGGAGGGGAAATGGGTGCGCACGTTGCCAAAGACGGGGAGGTTGCGTGGCGCAGCCGACATGAGACCGTGCCACTTCCCGCCGTTCATGGTGTTGTAATGCTCGGTGAGTTGCTGTATTTCTTCGTAGGCTCGATGGCTTACCACGGAGTCGGAGAGCATCTTGCGCGTCATGGCCGCCGAGGCATGGACGGGATAGAGCACGGCGGCGAAATAGGCATCCTGGCATCTTTCGGGCACCATGCCTTTATATGTGTCTACTGTGGCCTCTATGCGGGCAAAGGCAGCCATGCGCTCGTATGCCTCAGACTGGGTGAAAGCGGTTGTCGAGGGCACCGACTTGCCGCCAGGGTATTTCTTCTTGTCGAGTTCCACCTGCGTCCATCCCATGAACTCGGGCTTGCGTATGGCGTTGAGACGGTAAAGCTCGCGCATTGCAGGGGCTATGCCATGGCCGACGAGCGGGCCGAACTGGGCGCATAGCCAGCGCTCGAGGTGCTGGGCGACGGTTGTTAGACCCGACGCTAACGCGCCGGGCACGGCGGCGGAACCTGACGGAGAAGCGCCGGGCACGGTGGTGGCTGCATAAGGGACGACGGAGTTGATGTCCCATGCCATGTCGAGGAACAGTTCGAGGTCGTAGGCGGCGACCTTCGGGTCGTGGACGTTTGCAATCCATAGACGGCGGCAGTTGTGGTCGTAGGCGGTACGCATCTCCGAGCAGATGAGACCGGGCTGAGTGGTGGTTAGCCATAGGTAATCGTGGGGACGGCCCCAGTAGCTCAGGTGGTAGTAGACACCGCCGCCGCCGCTGCGCTGCTGTTGCGCGGCATCGGGAAGGCGGGTCAGGTAGCCGTAGTTGTCGTCACACCACATCAGCGTGACATCGTCGGGCACGCGGAGACCGCTCTCCATTATCTCCAGCACCTCCTTGTAGGGGATGAATACCTGGGGAACCGACTCTAAGCCCCCGGGGGCTGCGTAGCCCCCTTTACCCCCTGGCTTGGCGGACTTGGAAAGATAATGCTTTCGGATGAGCTGGCGCTGGTCGTCGATGACCTGCTGTAGGCCGTTGAGTTTCTCCTCTGGTGTCTTCACGCCTTCCATTGAGCCGTCGTGGATGCCGCGCATGCCAATGGTGAACAGCACCTCCGAGCCGCGCACCTGCTGCAACCGCTCTGCCCAGTACCGCTGCACCTGAGAGCGGTTGGCGATGTAGTTGTAAGGGCCGCGCTCGTCGGTGTTCCATTCGGCCACATTGTTCCTCAGCAACGGCTCGCAGTGGCTGGAACCGACGACAATGCCGAAGGAGTCGGCCATCGCCTTGTTGCCCTTGACGGTGAAGAATCCCGGCGAACAGTCGTGCATGGCAGGCCAGATGGTGTTGGCACGCAGACGCAGCAGCAACTCGAACAGACGGCGGTAGGTCTGCGGCCCCATGTCGTCCTTAGACCATTGGCGCAACGACCAGTCTTCGTCGTTGATGAAAATGCCGCGATACTTCACCGACGGCGTGTGCTCATAAAGGAACGTGTCGGGCAGCGACAGAGCATCGTGACGCATGGCTGGGCAAACATCGCCCCACCACACCCATGGCGAGACTCCGGCCATACGTGACAGCTCCAGAAGTCCGTAGGCGGTGCCACGTGCGTTATGGCCTTCCACCACTAACTGGCCGTCCTGAATGCTGATACGGAAGCCATCGTCGTTGCCATGGCCCTGCACAATGCGGATGACTGCTGAAGGTGGGGAACCGCCGGAGCGGACAGAGGAAAGTGGTACGGGCCTTTGGCTTGTCACCAACTCCATGTCGTCACAGAACATCCGCAACGCCTGACTAACCACGGGGTCAGTCTTCCCGACAACCTGATAAGTGACAGGATGTGTGCCGTCGAACCACGTCACATTGCCGGCCCGTACAACATTGCTGACCGCCATATACATGGCAGCTACAAAAGAAAAGCGCTTAAATACGTTGTGCAAAAGAGAACCTACTTAAAAGGCAGATACCAGTTGTTGGGGTCGGTGAGGTCCTTTGCAGGGTTCTTGTATGCGAGCTTGCGCGAGAGCCACAGCGAGCCGAAGTTGGGGGCGTAGAGACCGGCGGCATTCTTGTGGGCTGCGATGCGCTTCAGGTCGTACCAGCGGCATCCCTCGAAGGACAGTTCCAGAGCCATCTCGTCGCAGATGAGGTCTTCCATGGCGTTGATGGAGTCCTGCTTGGTAGTGCCGACGGGGTAACCGTCGGCTGCAAGCTCGGCGAGCTTGAGGCCGATTATGGTGTCGCACTGGTAGGGCGACAGGCCGGGCTGATAGGTGGAGCCTGTGTAGTCGCGGGTGTGGCCGCCACCGTGTGTGTGCACGCCGAAATAGGCCTTCTCTTCAGAGAATTTCGAGATGTTGTCCTGCGAAAGCAGCGGATAGGTCGTGGTGAGAGCCAGGCGCGTCTCGGGGCTGATGTACTGTGCTCCTCCCTCCTCGCTGACGAGGTACTTGTTTATGCCGTCCTTGAGAATGGCGAATGCGGCATCGTACATGCCAAGACGGTTGAAAGCCTCGGCAAGGTGCAGGTAGACGGTGGAGCGGCGGTAGAGGATGACACGGGGTGTGGCGTTCTTTGTGATCCATACCGTGACATCGTTGGTCTCGACATCCTCGTCCTCGCGAATGATGCTGCGGTAACGGGTGTCGCCCAGCTTGGCCGCGCTGACATCCAACGACACCTCGGTGGTGGCGGTGGTCACATAGCAGTAGTCGGAGGTGTTCGTAAGCTGCAAGTAGTCGTTGCTGGGAACAATCTGAATCTCGTCGACATAGCCCGAATTATTGGCATAGTAGTCGTAGCCGTAGGCGAGGGGTATGGCTGAGGCCACGCCGGTGAGTTTATTGGGTGCCATGGGGATATATGTGATGTAGTCCACACCAGCGTTGCCGGCGAATATTGACGACCACAACGTGCTGTTCTGCATCTGTCCGTTGCTCTGGGCTTTCCAGTTGCCGGGCAGTTCCTCGTCGCCACTCATGCGGTTCCGTCGTGAGGCGTATGGCTGCATATATGCGATATTGTTGTTGCTGACATCGGCTACGTCGGTCAGGTATGACACGTAGTGGCGTGCAGCGCGGTCGTAGTCGCCTGTCTCGAGGAACATATCGCCAAGCACCACATCAACGGGGATGAAAAGGTATTCGGGCAGTATTGACGAAGGTGCCACACCACCGTATGTGGGAGTCTGGTTGTAGTCTGTCGTCAAGTTCTCGTTGTAGGCATGAGAGTACTGCTCCAGGTCGGGTGAGAGCTGGGCTACGATTCCCTTCATGTCGAGTGTGGGGAAGTTGGCGTCGTCAATCTGTGAGATCTGCGTCAGCGGCGTGGTGTAGAACGGCACGCTGGAATAGGTGCGTGCCAGCTGCATATAGGCCCAGGCGCGTATGGCCTTCACGGCGACATACTCCTTCATGGCCACGTAGGTGGCACCGGTGCGCAGGGTGGTGTCGCGGTGGGCTATGTAGTAGTTGCAGTTGTTGATGACGCGGTAGTAGACGTATGCCGAGTCGTACTTGTTCTCCGTGGTGACCGAGAAGTTGGCCAGCTGGCGGAGGTTGTTGTCGGTGTAGGTCGTTGTCTCCACGAGGTCGCCCTGCATCTCGCCCTGGAAGGCATACTGGTCGGCCAGCAGCTGCATGCCCTGAAGGATGCCTAATGCGTAGAACACCGAGTCGGTCTTCTGGTCGAGGGCAGGATCGAACACCTGGCGCGAGCTGTCGCTCTCGAGCATGTCGGAGCAGGAGACCCCCACCCAGCCTCCCCCAGTGAGGGGGAGGAGTATATAGACAACGAAACGGAACAACCTCTGAGCTTTATTAAACATATATTGTTTCATATTCTTTTAATGGGATAAGTTAATAATCATTTTATCTGACTACTCCCCTCCCTCGCAGGGAGGGGTCGGGGGTGGGTCTTTAGAGATTAATCTTCAGTCCTCCGAAGAACGAGCGGCCTTGTGCCAGGTTGCCACAGTCGATGCCCTGATAGTAGACACTGTTGCCAATGGAGAACTCAGGGTCGCTGCCTAAGTACTTTGTGAAGGTGAGAAGGTTCTGTGCCTCGGCCCAGACGGTGAGTCCCTGCAGCCATGTCCACGAACTGGGAATGGGCACGCGGTAGGAGAGCTGCACGGTCTTCAGTCGCAGGTAGCTGCCGTCCTCGATCCATCGGTCGCTGAAGCGGTTGTTGCCCATGGGGTCGCCGAAGGTGGCACGCGGCAGAGTGGCCTGCTGTCCCTCGTAACGCCAGCGGTTGGCTGTAGAGGTCTGCTGGTTGTAGAAAGTGCTTCCGCTGTTCAGCACCGAGCGCTGGTAGTTGAACACATCGTTGCCAAGGGTGTAGTTGAAGCCGATGTTGAGCGTCAGGTTCTTATAGTTGACCATGGCGAAGATGTTTCCGTAGATGTCGGGGTTGGGGTCGCCGATGACGGTCTTGTCGGCATCACTAATCATCGCGTCGCCGTTGATGTCGACGAAATGTATGTCGCCGGCAATGAAATTGTTGCGTATTCCAGCGTTGTCCTCCATGTAAAGGTAGCCGTTCTTTCCGGCGGCCTTAGCGGCGGCATCGTCGGCGAACACTCCCTGTGTCTTATAGCCATAGAACAATGCCACGGGGTTGCCCACGGATGTCAGGATGTTGTTGTCGCCATAGACCGAGGTGGTGTAGTCACCGTCGGGCAGTTTGGTCACCTCGTTCTTATAGTGGCCCACCGTTGCGCCTACCTCCACGCGCCAGTCCTTGGCCACGACAGGCTTTGCCGAGAGGCTTGCCTCGAAGCCAGTGTTCTTCAGCTCTCCACCGTTGCTCCAGTAGCGGTTGATACCTCCGATGGGGTTGGAGAATGACTTCTGGGTGAGCAGATTGCTGGTCTTGTGGATGAACCAGTCAAAGCCGATGCCCACGCGGTTGTCGAGAAGATATGCCTGAAGTCCGATGTTGAACTTGTTGGTCTTTTCCCATTGTATCTTGTCGTTACCGATGTTGGTGAGCTGTATGCCCATGGCCTTGTCGTAGTATTTCACAGCGGTGTAGCTGGTGCGTGCGGCATAGTTTGAGATGCCGTCGTTGCCGCTCATGTCGAAGCCGACGTTCAGTTTCAAGTAGTTGAGGAGGTGGGGTGCTGAGGATGTGAGTCTTTGGAACCAAGCCTCGTTAGTGAGCACCCATCCTAACTGTATGCTGGGGAAGACGGCCCATTTCACGCCGAAGAGTCCCAGACCGTTGGCATTCTCGCCGAAGCGGCTGTTGGCCTCGGCAGCAAGCGAGACGGTGGCGAAGTAGCGGTTCATGTAGTTGTAGTCCACGTTGCCATACCACATAATGTTCTTCCACACATCGTTGGTACCAAGCACGTCGGGGTATTTGCCCAAGACGACAGTCGCATTTTTGTCTGCTACAGCTCCGTCGGCATTAAAACCAATATCGCTATTGTCGAATGAGAAATAGTTGTAGCGTGCTCCGATAAAGGCATCGATGGTGTGCTTGCCCATCTGCTTGCTCCAGTCTATCTGTAGGCGGCCCATGAAGTTCTGTTCCTGTACATACATGGAATTTATTTTGGCCGTAACCTCTCCCATCTCCTCTACTTCGAACTCAGGGACTCCGTTGTAGGGACGGTAGTAACGCTGGGCGTTGCGGTTGAGCATGTAGTTGAAGTCGGCGGTGAGCTTGAAGTCGTGTGCAAACTGCCACACGGGTGTTACGTGAACGGTGAAATTGGTGTTCTCTGCCTTGTTCTTGTTGTCGCCCGTGCCATTCTCGAAGATTGACAGTGGGTTGGCCAGCGACTGGTTGGTGTAGGTGGTGTTTCTGTCGGTGTCGGCTTTTATCAAGCCTGTCCGTGGATATGTGCTGCAGGTCAGTATGTTGTCGTAGCCACTGAGAAGATTGGTGAAACGCTTCACTATGGCGTTGTACTCGTAGGGAGCCACCAATGGCGATTTGAGGAGTGCCAGCGCGGTGGGCGAGGTGACCGTCGCCTTTGAGAAGTCCTCAAGCATGCCGTCGTCGTAGACATTGCTGCTGGTTCGTGAAATGGCGATGTCGAAACGTGTGTTGAGGTTCCAGAGAATCTTGATGTCGGTGTTGAAACGCACGTTCATGCGGTTGAATCCGCTTTCTTTAATTGTGTTCTTGGCGTCGACGTAGCCCACGGAGAGATTGTACATACCAATGTCATCGCCGCCTTGCACGTTGATGCTGTAGTTCTGCGTCATGGCATTGCGGTAGACATAGTCTTTCCAGTCGGTATCGTTGTGATAGTCGTAATAATAATAATTGGTGATACGGCCAGTGGCATCCATGAACGGTGTGTCGTTGAGGAAGTAGAAACCCTTGTATTCGTCGATGTTGGGAACGGTGCCCAGCAGCTCCGAAGCATAGTTGCGGTACTGGGTGGCATTCATCATCGTTGGCAGTTGCGGTATGAGCTGTACGCCGGCCGAGATGTTGGCATCGATGCGTGTTGCCATGGATTTGCCGCGCTTTGTCTCGATGAGCACCACTCCGTTTGCGCCGCGTGCACCGTAGAGGGCAGTCGCGTTCTTCAGCACGGTGACCTTCTCAATGTCGTCGGGTGCGATGTTGGCCAGGATGTTGTTGAACTGTCCGTCGTGGAGTGAGTATCGGTTGCGCTGCATGTCCTGCTCAATGCCATCGATGACGATGAGGGGCTGGGCGTCGGTAGTGATGCTGTTCAGTCCGCGTATGAACATCGAGGCTCCGACCTCGGCAGCAGCCGAACGCATGATGGAGTGCATGTCGCCGCCCAGCTTGTTGGCAATCTCGTTGTCGACGGTAACGCCGAAACGGTCAATCTCTGCCGTCTTTCGTGCGGTATATGTCGTTCCACGGTCGTACATCATTTGGAATTTGTCGCTGAGCATACGGATGGAGATCTGCTGCGTGCTGTCGCCGGCAGCCACGGCCACCTGCTGTGACATATACTCCGGGGAATGGACGTAGAGCGACGTGGCAAAGGTGGGTACCTTAATTGCGAAGGTTCCGTCCTCTTCTGTCATCGCCGTGTAGCGCGAGTGGCCCAGTGCCTGCAGCTGGATTCCGGCGAGGGGCTTGCCTGTAGCCAGGTCGGTGACCATGCCACGAAGCGTCACGGTGGGATAATTCACTTGCTTCAGCTGCGAGCGGTTGGGTTGCTTGATGGCGGTCTCCTCCTCTTCCTCCTCGTCATCTTCCGACTGGGCGTAGGCGGTGGTGGGGCAGAAAAGGCCAGTAACCAATAAACAATAACCAATAACCGTTATTGCATGGGTCATCTTCCATATTATTGATTGCTTTTTCATTCTTTCAAATGTTTATTGTTTAACGTTTATTGTTCATTGTCCTCCATTTCCTTTGGTCGCAAGATGATGCTGGCGATACGCAGGTCGCGTGTGAAGGCAGCGGTCAGGTTCTTGTTGAACACAGAGAAGGGTGAGGTGATCTTGATGTTCGGGCGGTATTCGTTGCCTAATCCGGCATAGCAGACTGGGAAGGTGAACTCGCCCACAAAAAGAGTGTCGATGCGTGTGGGGTCGTTTGAGAATGCCCTGATAGTGGTTCTGTTGGAGGCGTTGTCGGCCAGGTTGAACCTCTCCTGGAAAGCGTTTATGTTCTCCTCGCTCTCGTCGAGGAACTCTTTGTCTTTCAGGTTGCCTGAGGCATCGCAATAGTTGAGCGTGAAGATGACGCGGTTTGGCAGTACCTCGGCAGCCTTGTCGTCGAAGAAAGACGGCACGAACACACAGTAAATATTATATGTTGTGCTCAGCACATTGGGCAGGAGAATATCGAGTTCAGGACGTCCGAAGTTACCGGCGGGGATGACGTGCAGATAAGATGGCACTTCAGTCTCTACACTGTCAGGAAGGTTCTCAGTCTTGGTTGAGCCTGTTGCCACACGTCCGATGTTGTTTGCAGAAGCAGCTATAGCTGTGTATTCTGGTGAGTAAGTCTCCCAGGAGTACATGGCCAGCGAGTCGACCACGAGTGCCTTTCCGTTGCTCAACTCAATGGTTTGGTTGGACTGCTTCATGATGTCCTTCGGGTTCGACAGCTTGTTGCGCAGTGTGGTGCGCAGTGTGTCTGAGCCGTATGCCGACGGTGTCCCTTCCATCCAGGTGTTGTAGTCGTCGTTGTTGCTGAAGAACAGGTTGCGTATCAGCTGGCGGCATGTCAGCGAGTCCTGCCAGAATGTTGGGTCGATGGTGATCGATGCGGGGTTGGTGGCTATGGCACCGTTGGCGAAGACCTGTGCCTTGGTCGTGGCGGCATACTTGTAACACTCCTTGATATTGCCGTAGCTGTCAACCCACGCCTTGTTATTGGGCAGCAGCACGGTGTAGGTGCTGTCCTCATTGTTCATGCGGATATTCATGTCCCTCCAAAGTGAGTTGGAAGTGACAACGACGGAGTCTACGTATGTCTGCATACCGTCGACGATGGAGCCTGGCACAGAGGCTTCTTCGTCGAGATAGGTCTCTTCGTAGGCCAGCACATAGTTGCGCAGGGAGTCGATGTCCTTGCCGGCAGCAAGAATGGCATCGGTAATGTACTCATATATGTTGGGATAGAATGTCAACGATCCGTTGAGGATGTGCATCAGTCCATTGTTGCTGGGCAAGTTTGACTGAGCCACATCCTTGTCGCCAAAGGAGTATGACGAGGTGCCTGTGAAGTCGTATGTCTTCTCGTTGAGCATCTTCACGTGCTCGTCAATGCTTCCCACGGCCAAGTGCCCATAGTCGGCAATGTGGTTCTTCACGAACTGAGTAAGCAGGGCGTTGTTGTCAAGTCCCTGGAAGAATGAGGCATTGTATGTACCGTTCAAGGGCGCCCACACCGTGTAATAATGGCTCTGGCTCAGCTCGTTGTCGAAGCCCGACTTCTTCACCAGTGCGGCAAAGTCGCTGAGTTGTGCATTCTGCTGAATGTTCTCCCACAACGTCTGGTTGGCCGAGGGTGTGGCGTCGGCCACCTCCTTGTTGTAGTCGTCGAAGTCGGAACAAGAGGAAAGAATGCCGAGAGCCAGCAGACCCACCCCCCAGCCAGAAGATTTTGTCCGCTTAAGGACTAAATCGCCTGTGAGGGAGGGGAGTATATAGTTCTGTAGTTTACTTAAGATTGTCTTCATAATTTATTATATTGAAAATGTTCAGAATAAAACCTTGTCTTGAAAGTAACCACTCCCCTCCCTCACAGGGAGGGGCAGGGGGAGGGTCTTTTAGTACCAGTCTTCACTGTATAGCTGGTTGTCAACTACGCTGACCGGAGCCAGCTCCACGAAGTCGAGACCCACGGGGTTGGTGTTCTTGTTGAAGTCAAGCGACTTGATGCGCAACCAGTTCTCGTTGCCCTGCTGAAGCTCCACGCGTCCGAGCACGTAGCGCACGGTCATGCTGGCACCCCATTCGAAGCGTCCGTTGTTCTCCTCGCTCCATCCGTTCTCGCCGTGGCCGCAATAGCTGTAGGGGCCACGCATGTAGTTACGGTTGTGCATGGCGATGTCGGTGGCGATACCCCTGTCGTCTTCTTCGGCGGCATTGGTAAGACCGACTCGTGGGTCTTCCACAGGCACCCTTGCATCGAAGGGCAGTCCGATGGGCAGCATCGACGAGAGGCTCGACGATGTTCCGATGTAGTACTGCATGAACGAGCCGTAAGGCATGGGTGCATAGACCACGCGGATCTCATAGAGGCCGCTGGGCACCGACGGCAGCTTGAACGCCAGATCATACTTGCCCCAGAACTGCATCTGGTCGGCCTCGTAGCAACGCCATGCGCCACGCAGACAGTAGCACAGACAGACATCCTCGTTGTAGAGCACCATATTGTCGAAGAAGTGCTTGGGTATGCCGCGTCGTGAGCCGTCGTGTGTGCTTGGGATGTTGCCGTCGCCCGTGGAGTAGTAGCGGAACTTGTTGTTTATGAGTTCGACGAAGAGCGAAGTGCAGTTCACACGCATACGCTCGTTGAACACCTTCTTGGGCACGTCGGCATTGTAGACCAGCATGGAGCCGATGGAGTGGATGTAGCCATTGCCTGCTGAGATGGAAGCGTTGCGGTCGATGGCGACGCCCCTTAGAACCAGCTCATGGTTGGTGCCCATCGACCCCACCTCGTTGGTCAGCGTGTTATATGTACGGTAACGGTTGATGAAGAGCCGCCTGCCTTCTGAGGCCGGCTCCCAAACCTTCAGCATGGTGTGGGGGAGCATTGTCTCGTAATAGTCGTACAGGTCGGCGTCTGGGGCATAGTTCCAGTATTTGCTCGACCCCTTCTCGAATACGAGCTGGTTGATGGACATCGACGCATTCAGCAGATGGTAGGCCACAAACATGTTCAGCGCGTTGAAGCGGTTGGTGTAGTCGGTGCCAGTGCTGACAGTGAGGTCGTTCTCTGCCATGTAGTCGTACCAGTGAGGCGCATTGCCATAGACATTGTTGGCGTAGTCGATGAGGTCTTCAATGCTGTTGATGCCATTGAGGCGCATCACGCTGTCGGTCTCGGCAAAGATGGTATAGCCCAGCTTGCACTCGTCGACGCCTGTTGTCCCCACGCCCGACGATGGGTATAGCTTTCCGCTGAAGCTCTCGCGGGCAAGCTGCTTGAACTCAAACTCGCCCTTCTTGAATCCCTGCAGGGAGTCGGCAAGCCCTGTCAGCTGCAATGCCTTGCTGAATATTGAATAGAGTTCCTGGTGCTGCTCAAGTATGTCTGAAACAGGCTTGTCGACACGCGGAATGACGTTATCGACGATATGCACAAGTCCGTTCACCGTGGCATTGTCGGAACTGATGATGGTGGACTTTCCTGCGAGTACCGTCTTGCCCGTTGCCGATGAGAATGAGAACTCATAGCCCAGCAGGGTCAGGATCTCGTTGTCCTCTGTCATCGAGACGATGTCACGATACTGGTTGGTGATGTGATAGCGTGAGATGACGAGGCAGAGACTGTCGGAGAGGCCTTCCAGTGAGTTGGCGGTCATGCCGTTGTGGGGTATCGAGGCTTCTTCGTCATTATACAGACTGTCAATGTATGCTTCCACGCCGTCGTTGGTTGGCACGAAGATTGTGTAGCTGCCGTAGGCTGCCAGCATCTTGTCATAGCCCACACGCGAGAGGATGTAGTTGAACGATGTCAGCGTGCTGTCCTTGGCGATGAACGACTCGATGGTCTCGCCCGTGAAGGTGTAGAGGTCCGACTCGTCGGGTTCGGGGTTGCAGCTGGTCAGTAAACCGACAGCCAGCAGACCCACCCCCCAGCCAGAAGATTTTGTCCGCTTAAGGACTAAATCGCCTTTGAGGGAGGGGAGTATATAGTTCTGTATTTTCCTTATGATAGCTTTCATACTTGGAAATATTTTATAGATTTAATGTGTAAATAATTATTCTCGACTTGAAAGTAACCACTCCCCTCCCTTCAGGGAGGGGCAGGGGGAGGGTCCTTAATAGTTTTTCGAGTAATTGTCGTTTGAGCTGTAGCCGGGGTTCTGCCTCAGCACCGGGCATATCTTCAGGTCGGAGAGTGGCACGGGCATGTATAGGCGCGGTTCGGTGCCCAGCTTTGCAGCCACTGCTCCGCCGTTGACGAACTTGCGCTTCATCAGGTCGAGCATATCGGAATTTGTGGGCACGAAGGCAGTCTGGTCGGCCAGCATGGTGTTGTAGTCCACGCCCTCGGAGTGGCGGTAGTTGTAACGCAGCAGGTCGTACCAGCGCTTGCCCTCGAAGGCCAGCTCACGCAGACGCTCGGCCAGCAAGAGTTTTTCCAAGGCGGCGACACCGCCCGACTTGTAGTCATCCCACTTCAGGCTGTCGGCCTCGTTGACCTTCGAGCGGGTGTTTACCGACTGGATGATGGTGAAAGCATTACGCAGATTTTCCTCGTCTTCGTCGTTAGAGACAAGGGCGGCAAGGGCCTCGGCCTTCATCAGCATGACATCGGTGAGACGGTAGAACACGTAGTTCTGCATGTATTGCGTATAACTACGGTTGATGGATGCGTCTGAGGCCACCTGTGTATTAAGTAAGACTGCCTGCTGGGTGACGAATTTGCGGATACGCACGCAGTTAGACTCGCCCACGGGCACATCAGTCGAATAAGTAATGTTGTAGCGGCGATAGTCGCCCTTGTCTTCTTCCCAGATGGTGTTCACAGAAGTGGTGAACAGCGGGGAGGCATAGAAATAAGGTATAGAGGTGTTGCTTCTGGAGTAATGGCAGTAGCTTTCACAAACACCCCTGTTACCACGATACTCTTTATTTTTGTCATCATGATTCTCCACACCGCTAGCCTGTAGCTCGAAGATGCTCTCCTCAGCATTCTGCCCTACAAACAGGTAATAGAAAGCTGTCAGCCCGTCTTCAAGCGGATATTCTTTCTCCTCCACCTCGAAACGTCCTTTTACGTGTTGTGCCTTCTTCGACTCAATGACCTTGTCACAATATTCCACTGCTTTCTGGTAGTCGGCCGCATTGTGGTTGACGCTGCCCCGCCAGAGGTAGATGTCGGCGAGCAGGGCGTCGATGCCGTCGCGGGTCAGATAGCCCACGCGGCGCCAATCGGTGAAGGCATTGGCTGAGACGGCATTGGCCTCGGCCTCCGTCAGGTCGTCGATACAGCCCTGCAGCACCACCGAGGGAGCCGATTGTGGCACGTTGCGTTCCTGGTCGCTGCTCATGTAGGCCCAGGTGATATAGGGAACATCGCGGAAGTTGCGCACCAAGTAGAAATAGCACAGTGAGCGAAGGGCGAGCATCTGCGAGCGGTCGGCCAGATAGTCGCCGCGAGTGTACGACGGGTCTTCGTCCATCACCTGCTCGGCCTTGGCAAGCACGATGTTGCAGTTGTTAATCACAGTGTAGAGGCTTCCCCAGGTGGCAAACTCGTTGTCGGGCTGGGTGTTGGCCAGGTTTATCTCAATCATGTCCTCCATCGTGGTGCCTGTGATGTTCGAGGCGGGCATCAGCTCGTCGGAGCGCAGGTCGCCCCAAACGACGAGACGCATGATGACCGGCGAGTTCATCATCGAGAGGTAGGCCCCATTGACCATGAGCTGCACGTCGGACTTCGATTTCCAGAAATCCTCGTCCACCGTCTTGTCCTCAGGCAGGATGATGGTGTCGACACAGGAGGAAAGAATACCGAGAGCCAGCAGACCCACCCCCCAGCTCCTCCCAGTGAGGGAGGGAAGTATATAGTTCTGTAGTTTCCTTAAGATTGTCTTCATAATTATAATATGTTGAAATTGTTCAGGATATAATAATGCCTTGATAGTAACCACTCCCCTCCCTCCAGGGAGGGGTCGGGGGAGGGTCTTTTAGAATCCCACATTCAGCGTTATGGTGAACTGCTTTGATCGCGGTGTCTGCGACACGTCGGCGGCCACGCCATAGCCTGAGGGTGACACCTCGGGATCTACGCCGCTGTACTTGGTCCACACATATAGGTTGTTCATCGAGCCGTAGATCTGCAGCTGGTTCAGACCCAGCTGTTTGATTAGCTTCTTGTCGAAGTTGTAGGCAATCTGCAGGTTCTGGAAGCGCACGAATCCGCCGTCCTCGACATAGCGGTCGGAGGGCTGGAAATTGTAGGCCGTGTTGTACATGGCACGCGGTATGGGTGTCACGTCGCCGTCCTTGCGCCAGCGGTAGTTCACGGTGGCACACTGGTTGTAGGTGGTGAACATGTTCTCTAAGTTCTGTCGTGCCACGTTCACAATCTTGTTGCCGAAGCGGTACATGAAACGGGTCTTGATGCTCCAGGGACCATAGCGGAGGGTGAGGTTGAAACCGCCGTTCACCTTTGGTAGCGAGTTGCCAAGGTAGACAATGTCAAGCTCGTTTATCTGGCCGTCGTTGTTGATATCCTCATAGATGGCATCGCCACCCTCGAAATTGTATGTTGTGCTTCCCTGTCCGTTGTTGTTCACGTAGTTGAACACTAACGGTGTCGGCTGTCCCTGTGAAGTCATCAGCACTTTCCCTGGTTCCTTCAAGGCGATGGGGAACGTCTTTCCCTCTGCCAGCAAATTGTTTATTTCGTTCTCGAATGTGACAGCATCCCATCCGTTCTCCTTCTGCAGGTTCACCAAGTAGTCGTAAGTGTACTGGTAGACACCTTTGCAGCGGAATCCGTAGATGGAGCCGAGCGAGTTGTTCAGCTGCACGCGCAGCGGCCAGTTGCCTCGCTGTGTGATGGCCCAGGGGCTGCCGGTCTTGCCGTTACTGTAGTTGGTGTAGTAGGTGTTGAGGGCGTCGAGGACACTCTCGTCCATCTCCTTCAGCAGGTTCGAGTTCTGTGCGATGTTAAAGCCCACGTCCATGGAGAACTTGCCCACTTTCACCACTTTCTTGGCATTGAAGTTCAGTTCCCATCCGTCGTTGTCCATGCGGCCGACGTTCATATATGCCAGTGAGCTGAAGCCCACCATCGACGGTATGGCCACATTTGCCATGAGCAGGTCTTTCGTCCTCTTGTGGTAGTAGTCGAAGTCCACCTCGATCTTGTCGTTCAGCAGTCCGACGTTGAAACCGAGGTTGTAGCTGGTGGTCTTCTCCCAGCGCAGGTCGTCGAGCTTCAGGCCGCTTAGCGAACCAGTGGGACGGCTTGACCCTGAGGAGTACAGGCCGCCATTGCCATAGTATCCTGCCGAGGTGTTGTAGGTGTTGTAGAACAGGTAGTTGGCACTTGGAGCCTTACCGTTGACACCCCACGAAGCGCGGAGTCCGAGCATTGAGAGCCATTTGCCCTTGATTTGTGCGAAGAACGGTTCGTCGCTGATGTTATAACGGGCCGACACGCCGGGGAAGAGTGCCCACTTGTGTTCGGGGCCGAACTTCGAGTCGCCGTCGGCACGCAGCGAGAAGCCTAAGCTGTAGCGGCCGTCCTTATAGCTGACGTGACCGTTGTAGAGCAGGTTCTGCGAAGCTGAGCGTGAGCTGCCGCTGCCCATCGCCTGCAGCGAGCCGTAGACAGTGGGTGAGGTGATGCCGGTGGGCAGTTCGCTCATGGTGAGGTTCTGCTGGTTGTATTTCGACGTGCTCATTTCGTAGCGGGCCAGCATCGTGGCGCTCCAGTCCTGGTTCCTGAAATAGGGAGTGAACACCAGTTCCAGACGTCCGCCGACCTTGAAGTTGTTGGTCTCCTTGTTGGTGCTCTGGTTATAGTTCGATTCGTTCCACCGTGCACTCGACAGCGAGGCGGGATAGTATGTCGGGCTGCTGCTGGCATAGATGTCGAAGTCCACACGTCCGTTGAACGTCAGTCGGCTCTTCTCGGCCTCGGTGCCTAAAAGCTCATACTTGATGCTGAAGTCGGGTGTCAGTCGGTAGGTGTTCTCCCTCGACCATGCCTGGTTGGCTATTGCCACGGGGTTGCCAAGGTTCTTTATGTCGCGCAGTTCGTAGCTCGAATAGTTGCCGTCGCTGGGATAAAGTCCTTCCCTGTTCTCGTTCATGATGTAGTAGTCGTCGGTGTCCTGTCCGTCGGGTGTCTGGCGGTAGATGCTCATGTTTGGTGCAATCTTCTGTGCTATTCCGAGGAGTCCGGCATAGTTCTTGTCGTTGCCCGTATATGTCAGAGCGAAGTTTGTTGAGAAGCGAATGCGGTCAGACACGTTGTAGTCGAGTACCAGTCGTGTGGTAAACTGCTGGAACTTCTGCTTGATGATTGAGCCTGTCTGGTGCTTGTAGCCGGCCGAGATGCGGAATGTTGCCTTCTGTCCGCCGCCGGTCAGGTTGACGTTCCAGTCGTGCATGGCGCCGAACTGCTTTACTGCGTCCACCCAGTCGGTGTTGTTGTCCCAGTTCTGTGCCTCTGCCCATCGGTCGCTGCCAAGGTAGTTCAGCGCCCATATTTTTGTTGTGGCGTCGGGTCGCTGCTGTGGGTTGTAGAACTCTTCCTTCAGCAGCATCGAGTAGCTGTCACCGTCGAGCAGGGTGTAGCCGTCGGGCTGCCAGGTGCCGGTGAACTTGTATGAGAAATTCACGCGTGGCTTGCCGCGCATACCTCGCTTGGTGGTGATGAGCAGCACACCGTTGGAGCCTCGCGAACCCCAGACGGCGGTGGCGGCAGCATCCTTGAGCACTTCGATTTTCTCGATATCCTCGACGTTTACCGAGAGCAGCGAGGCATACTGTTCCTCGGTGGCGTTCTGGAAGTCGAAGTTCTCGTCGGGATTGTCGAATATCTTGTCGTCGACGACGATTAGCGGGTTGGCATCGCCGGTGATGGTTGTGACACCACGCAGGCGCATCTGTGTGCCAGAGCCAAGGTTACCCGAGGTTGCCACAATGTCGAGACCGGCAATCTCACCCTGCAGGGCCTCGTCGGCCGAGGTGAAGGCCAGACCTTCCACCTGCTCCATGCTCATGGTCTGCGACGAGACGGTCATCTCTTTCTTCTGTATGGTGAGGCCGCCTGAGTTAGTGCGCCGTCCCACCACCTTCACCTCTTTCAGCTGGGTGTTGGCGGGTTCGAGCTTGATCTTGAATGTCGTTTGGTCGCCGATGGTGACGACTTTCTCCTTGTCGCCCACGTAGGAGAACACGAGTTTGTTCTTCGTGCTCTTCACCTGCATGGAGAAGTTACCGTTGAAGTCGGTCTGTGTGGCCGACACGATACGGTTGTTGGCATCGCGCTCCACGACGTTACCCATCATGATGGGGCCGTCGTTGTCAGATAGTGTTCCGGATATACGTATCCCCTGGGCTGCCATCGCCTGGCAGACGACAGCCATAAGGACCGTAAGCAATATTTTCTTGAGAACCATTATTGTTTATTGTTTAATGTTATTGTTTGTTGAAAGAAAGTGGTTCCGTAAGTTCATGAATGACGCAGAACGACGAGGTGTAGATTGACGATGCCTCCGAGCGCTCCTTGTCGAACCAGTAGTCGCGTGCCATCAGGTTTGTCAGCGTCGATGTGTTGTTGGCGTCAATCACGTGGTCGGCACCGGCACCGTCGGTGACTATCAGTTTGCCGCTGCCGCCGCTGACATGAATCTCGATGGCGATACCCAGGTCGTCGGTGCAAAGGCTGTTGTAGCTGCGGCTGTTCACGTTGTTGTCGGCATAGATCGACGTGCTCTGGAAATGATAGCGGGCGAAGTCGCGCAGCCTGATGATCATCTCCTTGGCCTGCTTCTTGGCACTGGCCTCCTGCTCGCCACCCATGTCGAGGTTGTTATCGTAGAGTTCCTGTATGTCCTGCCAGCTGGGCAGTCCTGCGGCGTAAGCCTTCTGCATGGCATCGTTGTTG
Source organism: uncultured Prevotella sp. (assembly GCA_905233425.1). GTDB lineage: Bacteria > Bacteroidota > Bacteroidia > Bacteroidales > Bacteroidaceae > Prevotella. Next base: position 24,521 of record CAJOEC010000063.1, read on the forward strand.
GGTGCGTAGAGCGTGTAGTTATAGGTGTTGAAGAACTTCACGTTCTCGTCGAGACAGCAGCGGTAAATTGTCTCCTCCTTCGACACACGGCGGTCGCTGGTGAAGATGACGTAGGCGTCCTGCTCGGAGATGTTGAACTCGTTGGGGTCGCCGCTGATGCCGGCCCATGTGAGCAGCTCGTCGTTGGAGAATCCGCCGCACACCTCGTAGAACTCGGAGAAGCGGTCGCTGTGGTTCTGCAGAGTAGTGCTGACGCTGTTGCGCGGGGCCTCGATGACATGGTCGATGCGGAATGCCGTACCGTTCTTCTCGTTATAGACCTTCGTTATTGTTGCCGGCTCCACGCCGTTGTCCATCTGCTGTCCGCTCATCACCTGGGCGCCCTCGCCGCTGCCGGTGATGTGGATCTCGCCGCCGTGCTTGGTCTTGTAGAAATTGTTCAGGCCAAACACCTCGGCAGAGTCGAGCACCACGGTGTGGTAGTTCAGAATGTCGACCATCAGCGACTTCCACTGTGCCACGGGCACCACTGCGCCGTTGTTCTGGACCTCGCCCACGGTGTTGGTCTCGGGGTCGTAGTCGTAGGCCACGGCCTCAACCGTAGACGAATTTCCCTTCTTGACGAATGAGAACTTCAGAGCACGGGGCTGCTTGTGGCCGAGGAAGATGGGGTCGATGTAGTATCTCTCGAAAGCCGGGTCGTCGGGGATGAAGAATGCGAAGTTCGACTTCATGGCCATAAGATAGAAGTGGTGGGAGACGCCGAGCACGTTGTCATCGTCGACAGCCCATCCCATGGTCTGCATGTCGGGATATACCGACGATGGGGCCATGACGCTCTGGTACTTGTCGGGGGCTATCAGCTCGGTCATCTTGTAGACCACGCCGTTGTTGGCGAACTTTATGTCGTAGCCGCCGTCGCTCTTGCGGTTGAGCTTTTCGAGTGTTATGCCCATGTATTCGCTGGCATCCGACAGTATCTCTGTGAACTTGCTGGGCACCGTGCCGGTGAACGACGGGCGCATGAGGTTCTTCAGGAAGCTGGTGAGAATCTCCGGGCGCTTCGAGTGGAGCGAGTCGAGGTTCTCGGCAAGGTTCTGCTCTGTGTTGGGCAGGTCGCCGTAGAGGTCTATGAGGTATGCTCCGTCGCCGCCGGTGAGGAAGAACTCTTTCATGGCCTGGTCGGTGGGCACGAACATGGCGCCCACGTCGCCGATGGTGTAGTCCACACCGTCGCTCTTTGCACGCGGGCTGTACTCGTTCCATCCCGGGTCGAAACCCAACAGGGCGGCGTCGACGATGTTACCGTCGGGGTCGGTGGTCTGCTTGTGCTCGGTCTGTGTGTTCAGGTAGCGTATCTCGTAAATCATGTCGATGGTGGGCTTGCCCGTCTCCAAGGCCATGGCGTTGTATGAGTTGGTGACGGCCTGGTTGGCGTATGGGGCCGAGAAGTAGTCGAGGATGCGGCTGAAATAGCTCAGGTCGCTCTCACTACGCAGCACCTGTGACAGGTTGCCTGGCGGCACGATGACGTCCTTCACCTGGTGGATGTATCCGTTCTGGCAGGTGACGTCGCTTTTGATGATCTGGTCGTCGAAGATATAGGCCATGCCGTCCTCGTAGGGTGTTCCCGTGAGGATGGCGAAGTCGCTCTGGTCTCCCAGTGTGGTGATGTTGTTGTTGAGCATGTGCTCGCGGGTGAAGTGCACGAGCATCTGGTTTGTGGCGTCGCTCACCACGTAGGCCTGTCCCATTTCGCGCAGCTTGTCCCAGTAGTGGTTGTTGCGGGGCATCTGTTCGACGCTGGTGATGTGCTGGATGGTGTCCGAGACGCTGAGGCTCGTCTGGTGCTTCATGGCGATGCCCTTCATCACTCCCGTTGGGCCGCTCGTGTTGCTCAACATGCCTACGAGCAGCGCGTTGTCGAGCATTGAGTTGTAGAGCAGCATCTTCTTCTGGGCGGTGGATAGCTCTCTATAGCTTTTCACGCCCCATTTGTTTGATTGGAAGAACCGTTGGAACGCCTCGTCGTTGGCAGGGAACACTGTCTTCGAGCCTGTGCGGTTGAGGGTCTCGGCATAGCCCAAGTCGTCGACCAACGCCAGATAGTTGGAGAAAGTGCCCTCCAAGTAGGAAGGGTTCTTCAGTTCCTGATAGATGCTTCCGCCAAGCCACGAGGGCTTTTCTTCGGCATCGACCAGCTCGTTTTTATCAACGCAGCTGGTCGTCAGTCCCGTCGTCAAGACGAGAGAGACACAGAAAAAGAATTTCTTCATGTTGTTATTAGCAAATATTTATTGTTGTTTTCTTTTGAATGTGCAAAATAAACAAAAATATATGAAACAGCCAAAAAAATCGGCCATTTTTCTTGCGCTATGTCAAAAAAAGCAGTCGATGGAACAGTTATTGGGGGTTAGAACTCTACGAGCGCTCAGATGATTCCATTTTCAACCGTTTATATCTCTCAGGATGCTTACAATGGCAGGTACTGTAAAAGCGATGTTGTCTCCACCAGAAACTTTGTCGACCTGTACGGTTGAAAGTCTATGCAAGGAAAGCTCCGAAGGAGCGATAGACTACAGACGGGGGTGAAACCCCCGGTAATAGGAATTGAAATGTAAC
>CAJOEC010000064.1 GCA_905233425.1 uncultured Prevotella sp.
AGGGCTTTCGTCTTGTGCCGACTTACCGGGGGTTTCACCCCCGTCTGTAGTCTTGTCGCCCCTTCAGGGCTTTTCAACCGTACAGGTCGAATTAATTTTGGCCACGAATGTGGCCTAAGACATAAGAATTAAAAGAAATTCGTGGATAATTCGTTATAATGCGTTTAATCTGTTCCCCCCACGAACCCTTTGTCCCTCCATTTGCCTGAGCGCCAGCGGCGCAGGAGGATGACACCGCGTACATTCTCGTCGAGGGCGAAACCCACCCACATTCCCACGAGTCCGTAGCCCAGCGGGATGCCAATGACGTAGCTCAGCCCAACGGCGACGCTCCACTGGAAGATTACGCCGACGACGAAGGGGTAGACGGTGTCGCCGGTGGCGCGGAGGGTGCTGCCGGCAAAGATGTTGGCCGTGCGTCCAATCTCCAGGAACCAGTCGACGACGAGCACCCATACACCCATGGCAATGATTTCTGCATTGTCGGTGAACGCGTTAAGTATGCTTCGTCCCGTCAAGGCGAGCAGGGCCGAGCCGGTGAGCGTGATAATCATCGACCATCGGAAGAAGTAGTTGCCGAGGATGTAGGCCGCCTGGTGGCGACGCTGCCCGACGAGGTGGCCCACGAGAATGTCGCCGCCCTGCGTGATGCTGAGACAGAAGAGGTAGACGAACATTATCATGTTGTGGCAGTAGGCCCGGGTGGCCAGCGCCTCGTTGCTTATCTTGTTGATGAAATAGGTGATGACCACCTGGGACAGGCAGTAGGATATATTCTCGCTCATGGCCGGTATGCCTATGTAGAGCAGGTTTTTCAGCTCGTGCCACGGCATGGGCCGGAAATATCTGAGCGGGAATCGTGGGATGTGCACTCTGAAATGTATGGCTGCGAGCAGCACGGCGGCTATGGCCCGGCTGGCGGCAGTTGCTATGGCCGCGCCCTCGACACCCATCTGCGGACAGCCCCACCGCCCGAAGATAAGGGCGTAGTTGCCCACGATGTTGATGACGTTGACAATTCCCGTCACCACCATCGGCCACACCACCTTGTCGGCACTACGCAGCGACGCCGAGAATGTCAGCGACAGCGCCTGGAAGAACGACAGCACACCCGTAAGCCGAAGGTACACCAGTCCGTCGTCCATCAGTTCCGGCCGCAGGCCCATGAGCTGTAGCAGGGCCTCGGCATAGAAGAACAGCATCGCGCTGACGGCCAGTCCTAAAAGCAGGTTCACCACTAAAGCCATGCCAACCACCTGCACCAGCCGCTTGCGCAGACCCGCCCCAATGTACTGTGCGCAGAGTATGGCGGCACCCATGGAGAAGAACTGGTAGACGAGGAACACGAGCGACATCAGCTGGTTGTCGAGACCCACGGCCGCCACGCTGTTGTCGCTGTAGCGGCTCAGCATCACGGTGTCGACAGCCCCCAGCAGCATCACCAGCGCCATCTCTATGAATACAGGGATGGTGAGCACTTTCAGTTGTCGTTTCAGGGTAGGGCCGGCCATGTTGTTGTCTTTGTAGGGACGCGACGTGTCGCGTCCGTGCGACGTGTCGCGTCCGTGCGATGTGTCGCGTCTGTGCGATGTGTCGCGTCCGTGTGGCGTGTCGCGTCCGTGTGGCGTGTCGCGTCCGTGCGATGTGTCGCGTCTGCGGTGCAAAGTTACAATAAAAAAACAAGATTATAATTATTTGTGGAATAAATTATTCATATTATTCACATTCGTTTCCATAAAAAGGGCATTTTCGTTATAATGCGTTTAATCTACTGCCATTCCGGGAATCCCTCCGGGACTTGCCCAGAATGCCCTCCTGGACGTCTAACAGTTCGCGCCGGGCGAACTGTCAGTCCGCCCCGTCCGAACTCCCAGTTCGCCCGGCGCGAACTATTTGGCATGTCGGAGACGTGACTTCTCCCTCTTTGCCTTTGAACGAATTTACGTAAATTCGTTCAGTTGGATTGAAGATTTTTGCGAAGTTGTTTGTTGGTTTCACATAAAAGCCCTATCTTTGCACTAAAAAAGGCCAAGAGTATGAATCCTATTAGAAAGAGCGTGGCGCCCTGTGGGAATACTTTTTCTTCAGCGACAGGTTGAATCGAAGTCATAGCCCGATAAAATAAAATAATCCACATTACGAACATACTGTTCGTGCAGACATATTACTTTTGCAAAAAATATCAATAAATGCCTACAAATAAGAACGCACTCATAAGATATAAGTATCTGGACAGACTGCTCTCTGACCACCACCATTACTATGACATTCACGACCTGACGGAGCGGGTGAACGCCATGCTTTATGATGATGGCTTCCCAAAGGTGTCTCAGCGTTGCATCGAGAAGGACCTGAACACTCTGGAATATGCACCTTTCTCTGCCCCCATTGAGCGGTTCGTCTGGAATGGAAAGCATTGCATAGCATACGGCAACCGCTCTTTCTCAATATTCAAACAAGAGATGACCCGCGAAGAGCGCAACCTTCTCCGCGAGGTACTGAGTACCATAGGCCAATTCGACGGCCTTGACAATTTCAAGTGGCTTGATGATTTCAAGATTGGCCTCGGCCTGGAGGAACGCCGTCAGATTATCTCCTTCAGCAACAATCCCTATCTACAGAACTCCAACCTGCTGGGCACGCTCTTTGATCATATATCCAACGAGGTGGTCATCCGCTTGCACTACCATACTTTTTCGGATGAGACTATTCGTAGCATACAGTTCCATCCCTATATGTTGAAGCAATACAATGACCGCTGGTTCCTTCTTGGTGCAGCAGATGATGACGGCAAGATTCTCACTTTCGCCCTCGACCGTATAGACAAGGTGGAGACGTTGCCTGAAAAGAAATATGTTCCATGCCCTGATGACCTCTCAAATCGATTTGAGGATATTTTGGGAGTAACTCTCTACGAAGACCGCCCCATAGAGCATATCGTGTTCTGGGTAAGCGATGCCTCCAAGGATTACATCATGACAAAGCCCATCCACGAATCGCAGACATCCATAAAGGGGGAAACAGAAAACAATCTGCACGAAAAACACCCCCAGCTTGATGGCGGCGCATTCTTCTCCATCGACTGCATACAAAACTATGAACTAATCCGCGAACTCTGCTCGTTTGGAAAAGAACTGATAGTGCTGGAACCATCAAGTATCAGAGACGAGGCTTTCAAACGTATTTCGATGATGGTAGATAAATATTTGAGTCTGCGAACATAGTGTTCGTGATTTGTATCTAAATTTGCTTCGTAAAAATATTGAAGTTATGACTGACAAAGATTTACAAAGAGGTGTGTTTGCAGCAAACAGGTCTCAATTAGTAGAGGACAATGCGTTTTTCATCGTCCCTCCATACAAGTATGATGTTAGGGATGACGAACGTTTGCTTATTCCCATTATGCAAAATCACAAAATAGGTTTTGTGAATCGACAGGCTGTTCCTGTGGTAGAGCCCAAATATGATGTTTTCAATGGAAATGTGATGGACGAAACTGACTTTGTAAAAGTTGGTAAGAGATATTCGTATGGTTATTCCAGAGCAAATGGTGAAGTTCAAACATACGATAGATACAAATGGGGAATTCTTGATTCAAAAGGTAACATTGTCATGGAATGTAAATATGCCAGTATATCTATATCTGATGACAAGGAATTGTTTACTCTAAAAGATTATGACTGTGGCTATAGCGTTGTTACACGTGATGGTAACGAGATAGTTCCTTACGGTGAATATAACATTATTGATGGCTATACTAAAGGTTATGCAAGAGTAAAGAAAGGAAAGAAATGGGGCATTATTGATACTGATGGGAAAGTAGTCCTTCCTATTGATTATGATTCGATATGGAGTTTCCATAATAGGCCTGATCTCAATTCTACCAGAGTAATGAAGGAAGGTTTCAATAATCTTAGGTTCTATTTTGTGACAGGTAATTTGAACAATCCAAATATAAGCCATGCTCGCCGATACGACACAGATAATGCATACGGCAGACATTATGGTGAATACGCTGGCACATACGCACAGGATGTGGCGGGCTATAGCGATGACGTTATTAATGATGCTTTCGATGGTGAACCAGATGCCTATTGGAACATTGACTAATAAATACAGGTTACGGACATAATCAAATCTATAATAGTAATATCTTTACGTCAATTTTTATATATTGGAGAATATGGCAGCATTTACAGTAAATAGTCATCACGCATATTTGAATAGCAATATTATTATCAGTTGCAACGGTCACATATCTTTAGAAGACACAAGTACTGGAAATAAATATGACGTTATTGATGAACAAATAATTCACCTTACTGCTGGTCATCATATATTGAAAACAAAGGACCATGAAGAAGAAATCATAATTGAAGATGCAATCAAGTTAGGTGGTGGTCGCATTAAGAATGCTTTCGTTTTTGACGGTAATCCTTACATTTTTGTAACCACAAAAGACCGATTATACATTTCAAATATAGAAACGGGAGACGAGAAAGTAGAATATAATATAACTCCAGACTCTATTGTTTCTCTTGGAAAATATAATGGAAAGCCATGTGAATACTTTTTGTTTCAAACAAATAAGGATTATTCAATTTATAATGTCAATACAGGAAAAGTGGTTTTCACTTTCCTTAACCATATTTACACCAATAATCATCTTGTAATCTATAAATCAGAACAGACTGTTATAGTTTATGATTACCGTTTAGAAAAAGTGATCATTGAGTTTGAAGGCCAATATTCTTTTGACTCAAAATTATTTTTTGTAAAAGAGGGTAAATTATATGCTCTCAACCTCAGCTCTTCATACATCAACACTATAGATTTCGTAGGAAAAGTTGAGAATAATTATGTCCTTTATAACAACAATCTTGTAAAGTTAGTGTCAGACTACTTGGAGCAAAAGACATACAAATTCTTCTCATTGGGAAATGGTGAAAAGTATATGGAGGAAACCTCATTCACCTTTCCTTACTATATTGAATCATGGAGCGGTCATTCATTTGGTATACTTGAATCTCTAAAAAGTGAACTTGACCAATTTAGAGTCAAGCATAAAACAACAAAAGATTATCCCAATATTAAGTGTACTATCTTTGAAATCAAAATAATCAGTCTAAACTACTATTGGGAGAAGGAAAAACGTTATGTGAAATTAAGTGGAGAAATTGTAACACATCCATCTATAAGGGTGAACATTCCATTTACTCTTGTTGGTGAAGTAGGAAATACTGCAAATTTCTGTAATTGTGTAGTTGAACACAACAACGCATTAATTGAGCAAAAAAAAGAGTCTGAATTACAAATTACTCCTTACTCGATTCCCAAAGAAGAAACAATACTTGGTAAGTCCGAATCAGGTAGGTTGGTAATATCGCAATTGAAAGGCAATTTGTTTTATTGGGACACGGAGAAAGATACCAAGCAGATGATATTGAAAAGAGTCTTTGATAGTTCACATTATACAAATGCATTTTTTACAAGTGACGGAAAAAATGTTATTTTTGTATGTGCGGATAAGACAATGCATATAATGGGATTTGAAGATTTGTCTACAGAATCCTTTGATATTGAAGGAATGACAGTTCCACGTCTTGCAGGCTTTAATGGGTATAAGCCAGAGATTGAGATATTAGATTGCAGGAAACCTGTTTGGCGTGACCCAATTAGTCTTGTGAAAATTCAATCACAAGAGTTTTCCGACCATATCTTTATGAGTCCTGACGGAATCTATTCTGCAGATAATGATTTCAAAATGATTGTCAAAGACAGATTATGCGATAAAGACATAACTCTTAACGAATATAACAGATTATGTAAAGAGTATGATTTTCTGTGGAATGACTCTGAAGGTGAAAAAGAGAGGAAGATTGCTCATAGAAAAGAATTATTAACCAAGTATGGTAAAGACATTTTATTCAAGTATATCGTTGAACGTTATTCATATTTGATAAACACAAGTGACAGAATTCCTGAAAACGAGAAAAGTGAAAGAATAGAATGGGCTGTAAATTCTGAAGTTGAGGAATACATAAATAAAAAGGAGACGTTCACATCTTTATTCTTGGACAAGTTAGGCTATGTAATGTACAGAAATAATTCAACTAATGAAGAGAAGAAGATTCTTATTGGCAGAAGCGTATATTTCTTGAACTATGTTTCCTTTTCTTATGATTCTCGCTATCTTGCGTTCGCCGCAAAAATGAAACGCGATGATTTTAGATTTTCAGAAGATGGCGTGTTTGTTTTGTATGATTTAAAAGAGGACAAAGAGATTATTCGCCAAGATCATGGGCAGGATTTATATGCGGTTTGGATGACCATGTTTAGTAAAGATGGCAATGTGGCATATTATGATAGTCGGGCAAATGCCTATATTGCCACAAAGGATTCTGGCTACAAAAAAATAGAAGAAATAGAAGGGAAAAGCCTTCTTTGTTTCAGTCCATCAGGTAAATATATTGCTTTTTCTGATCAAAACTATATCGATTATACGCATCATCCAAATGCAAATTGGGGACATCAACCATCTGGGAATATATTTATTCATTCTATGAATGATGTTAAAACTTGTTTGGAACATTTCAATGATTTCGGAGATGGCATAGTTGGTGTTGTGTCTCGTGCTGGGAGTGTTGCCTCTGCTGCGTTCTCTTGCGATGAACGTAGATTGATGGCAGTTGGGGATGATGGAGTCGTAGTGATTCGAAATCTTCATATAGAAGATGATGAATATATATGTGACTATCCGCCGACCGCAGGAAGTGATGAAAGACATGATTATCGAAAAGATGAAAGAAACGGAATAGTCTTTATTTCTTATTATGGAACTGATGGTGGTATAGATACTGACGTATTTGATTATTGGTGTGAACCAGATGAGACGTTAGATAGTGAACAAGGCTTAATTTATTCGGCAGATGGGAGAAGGCTTATTAGAAGTTTAAGTATTACCAACGAGGAATATACAATAAAAGAAGGTGTTAAGCGTATAGAGAATGGAGTCTTCCATGGAATATATGGACCAGGTTCTGGTGCTGACAATAGTTTATGCCGTCTACATATACCAGACTCTATTGAATATATTGGAGATGATGCATTTGACGACAATGGTATAGGAGTTACTATATTTGTCAATCCCAATAAAATTAATGTGTTTCGTGTCAAATTTCCTTCATATCAGCATCTATTTGCACCAGAGTTATTACCATAATGAAATAGACGAGCATTATTTTGAAGAAACGAACATAGATTTCGCAACTATTTCGTACCTTTGCACAAGAAAAGAAAAACAAGGCGGTCTTTGACAAGTCTGGAAACTGAAACGGCATTTTGAATTTCGATGTCTCCCTGCCCTTCGGGGTATGTTAGAGATAACAATGTTAGTACGTTAACGTTTTACTGTTGTACATACGTACTGTTTCTATTATTTATGTATATAGGTATTTTTATTTCTATATATATTATTACATAAAGAAAAGAAGTTTCAGCAGACAGACTTTCAAAGACCGCTATTATAAAGAAGAAAAAATAGAATGGATAGAACGGAAATTGCACAGATAGCTAAGCAGATGAAAACCAAAGATGATCTGCTCTCACTGCTCAACCGCATTAAACGGGCTGAGTTAGAGGATATTGGACTGCAAGACCAGTTCCATCCATTCACGATGAAGCACATTAATTATTACTGCAACCCCAATAACGCCTTCCATCGTTATCGTCAGTTTAAGGTAAAGAAGAAGTCGGGCGGATTCCGCTTGATTACGACTCCACGCAACAGGAGTTTTATGATGATGCTTTCTGCTGTCAACGAGCTTTTGAAGGCAATATACACACCTTCTGATTACGCTATGGGATTCACAGAAGGACGCTCTGTGGTGAGTAATGCAAGTGTACATAAGGGACAGAACTATGTCTTCAACATTGACCTAAAAGACTTTTTCCCCTGTATTGAACAACCGCGAGTGTGGAAACGCTTACAGTTGGCGCCGTTCAGTTTTCCTGAGAAAATCGCCAGTCTGATTGCTGGCCTATGTTCGATGAAGGAAGTACGCACTGATGATGCCGGAAATCAAGTAACGTGTTATGTACTTCCGCAAGGTGCACCCACTTCGCCCATCATTACCAATACGGTATGTGACACACTTGACCGCCGTTTGGCAGGTCTGGCAAAGCGATTTGGCTTGCACTATTCACGCTATGCTGATGATATCACATTCAGTTCCATGCATCATGTCTATCAGAAAGATGGGGAGTTCAGAAAGGAGTTGAGGCGAATTATCACAGACCAACACTTCATCATCAATGATGACAAGACACGTTTGCAAAAGAAGGGGGCAAGACAGGAAGTAACGGGTATCATTGTCAGCGACAAACTGAATGTGACACAAAAATACGTCCGCGACATCCGTAACATACTCTATATTTGGGACAGATACGGATATGCCAGCGCAATGGCAAAGTTCCTTCCAAAATATAAAACGGAGAAAGGTCACGTGAAGAAAGGCAATCCTAATCTTGTGAATGTGATTGACGGGAAACTGATGTATCTGAAGATGGTCAAAGGGGAAGAGGATTCTGTCTATCAACGACTGCACAATAAGTTCGTGAAGTTGGTGGACATGATGAATGAAAAGTGTGTCACAACTGCTCAAAACGTTACCTACATAGAGACACTGCCAGTGTTGGAGTTTGAAAAGAAATATTCAACAGAAGTTGTCATAACTACGTCAGAGAACTCACATCGTTATGCTCATTTTATGTTTGGTGATAAGAAAGCAAAGGCATCGGTGAACAAGAGCATTACACCAATAGAAGAAAAGAACAAAGGCCAACTGGCCATCTCGCTCTGTATAGATGAGAAGGAAAATACGTTCTGGCTGATTCACAGGCTGGATAAAATCATTGTGCCGCGAAATACTGATGTGGACATTGACGAATTGAATAATGATTTGGATTCACTACTAAATATGTGATGGTATGGAAGATAAACTGAAAGCAACTATAAATAAAATAATAAAGCTGTCTAAACAGAATGAAGAGTTCAGATTGGAAATGCAGAGATTGTTCGGGAAGGCAGTTTCTGCATCTCCCATTTCTAATTACACTCCAATATCACAGGATATTTCTGAAATAAGAACAGCGTTGGAGATTAGAGGCAACCATAGTATTGACTATGACTTCATCAAAGAGAAAAGGTTGAGAGAACAACTTCTTATTGATAATTATCGTATGGAGAATGCAGCCTTGAATCTACAAGAAAAGGAAATTGATAGATTCTATATTTTTTGCGTTAATGCATTCTATCAGGTAGAGAATATAGTGAATTATTATTTCTATATTCTTTACCCTAACATTAACGATTTGCTTACTGTAATTGAAGATGCAACAAAAAACGATGGAGAAAAAGGAAAGTATCGTTTTGACCGTTCAAAAGGACAATATGATAATATAGGTGATATACAGATTGTACATAAAATAAATGCTTTGTGCAATCTGCTGTTTACTAATGACATTCCAGTAAGGGCTACATTGGGGAATCTTAGAAAAATAAGAAACGAGGGAGAACACAGATGTCAAATAATATGGTCTGAGAAGAATGAGAAAGACAAACTGTATGTTTTTTTCAAGAACGCGAGTTTCAACAGTATCAGAATAGTATTGAAAAAGGTTGTTTCAGAGGTAAGAAAACAGTTACAACCAAACAAGAGCAAAGAATATAAAGCCGCCATTCTTTCATTGATTTCTAAACTAGAGGATATACAGAAAGCATATAGTGAAGGTGATATAGAAAAATGCAATGACCTCATTGATATAGGCGAAACTATATTAGCAAGCTTTAATGTGGAGGATGATAACACGAAATTCTTGCAATCGCAATTTAGCAAATGGACTAAGACACTATCGAACAATCATTAATATGGATAAACAACATTTTATATATGAAGGGGAAATTTGCCCATATTGCGGCAAGGAAACGGAACTGATAGACAGTACGGAGGCCTATCATGGAGTTTCTTATGGATGGATGTATATCTGTAGGCCATGCGATGCATACGTGGGCTGCTATAAGGGAACAACAAAGGCTCTTGGCCGTTTGGCTAATGCTGAGTTGAGGAAATATAAGCATGAAGCGCATGATGTGTTCGACTTTATCTGGAAAAAACACTTCATGAAAAGGGCACAAGCCTATACTTGGCTGTCGAAGCAGTTGGGCACAGAGCGAGACTATACACATATAGGGATGTTTGATGTTGAGACATGCAAAAAGGTAATTGCAGTCAGCACCAACTATCTGAAAGAAAAGGCAATAGTATAAGCAATAAAAACGTTATAGAAATATGAGACTACCAATCAACATTGAAGAGTTGCTCGGAGGTCGGGCTGTAGAAGGCGACCGTATAGAGTATAAGACGGGATGGAACCCTGATGCGATTTACCGTACCATCTGCGCTTTCGCCAACGACTTTGACGAGACGGGAGGAGGCTACATCGTGGTAGGTGTGGCAGAAGAGAACGGACACGCCATCCGCCCGGTGGTGGGCATAGACAGTGACAAGATTGAACCCATAGAGAAGGATATGGTGGGATATAACAATCTGATGCGACCATATTACCAGCCCAGACTCTTTATAGAGGAGGTTGACGGCAAGACAATACTCGTCATCAAAGTGTCGCCGGGTGAGCGTCGCCCCTATAAGGTGCCAGACCAGATTACCGCCAAGCAAAAGACATACAACTACTACATCCGCTACAACAGCAGTAGTATCGTGCCGAAGGATGAATACGAGCGGGAACTGATAAACCTGGCAAACAGAACGCCTTTCGATGACAGAGGCAACGACCAGATAACGCTGAAAGACATTTCGCCACTGCTATTGCACGACTATTTAGTGAAGGTGAAAAGCAGCCTTACCGACATCCCTCTTACAGAGAATATGGAGGCTGTGCTGGAGCAGATGGACTTATTAGAGCCCGTTCCTGAAGGATGGCGCATCAAGAACGTGGCGGCCATGATGTTTGCCGAGCGGCCAGACCGTTTCTTCCGCCAGGCGCAGGTTGACATCGTGTTGTTTCCTGAGGGACGGGAGAAGAATCCCAATAATCTGATAGAAGTGGAGCCAATCCGTGGCAGCGTGCCAATGATGATAGAAAAGACGCTGAGCTACCTGCGCACCAATGTCATCAAGAAACAGATAGTGAAGCCGAAAGACGATGCCCATTCCGACAAGTTTTACAACTATCCCTATCAGGCTCTGGAAGAAGCAGTTGTCAACAGTCTATATCATAGAGACTGGACGATTAGGGAGCCTGTTGAGATAACCATCGAGCCTAACAGGATATCAATACTGAACTTCTCTGGCCCCAATCACACCATCCCAATGGAGGCTATTCGTGAGGGTAAGTCGCTGCGCTCACGCAGATACCGCAACCGCAGGTTAGGAGAGTTCCTGAAAGAACTGGGACTTACGGAAGGAAGAGCTACTGGCATACCAACCATCCAAGAAGAGCTGAAAGCCAATGGCTCTCCGCAGGCTGTAATAGAAACGGATGAAGAAAGGTCGTACTTCTTGATAGACATTCCCTGCCATGATGCGTTTGTTGCTGACAAGGTCGTTTTGAATGCCGACTTCATAAAAGACTTCATAAAAGATTTCGTAAAAGAAAACAGAACGCAATTATCTGAACGTCAAGAATCTATATTGTTAATGCTGGCAGACGACGACACGTTGACTTCAGAAAAGATTTCACAAAAGACCGGGGTGTCACAACGCACGATATTGAAAGACTTAAACTGGCTACAATCAATAGGCGTTCTTGTTCGTGAAGGAGGGCGTAAAGAAGGTACCTGGCAAATACAAAGAAGTATAGAGACTCATTGAAATAAGTTTGTGGGAAGAGACTTCTAATAAAGAGTAAAGAATATGAGTGAGTTAAAAACAAAATATAAGGAGATGCTGCTCTCTACGAACAGGGAGGGCATAGAGAATGTGATTGAGAGGCTGGAAGAACAAGGATTCTTCAAGGCTCCCGCAAGTACGAAGTTTCATCTGAACTATGAGGGTGGACTTTTGGAACACTCGATTAACGTGTGCGACATGGCATTGGAACTGCGGGAAGTGATGATTAGGAAGAAAGATGGGCTGCGCGACTCTTTGTCAAAAGAAAGCGTCATCATTGCGGCTCTGCTCCATGATGTGTGTAAGGCCGATATCTATAAGCCGACGGTCAAGAGGCAGAAAAACGAGCATGGGGTGTGGTGCGACGTTCCTGGATATGATGTGGACTACAGCAACTTCCCGGTGGGGCATGGTGAGAAGTCGGTTATCTGGCTGTTGCAGAATGGACTGAGGCTGACAGCTGATGAGATTATGGCCATACGCTGGCACATGACGGCATGGGACTTGGCGTTTCAGTCGCCTGAGATGAAAGGCAACTTGAATGCAGCCAGAGAACGGTGCCCACTCATGGCCCTAATTCAAGCAGCAGACGGCTTGGCTGCAAATTTATTAGAGAGATGACATAATAATCACTTACGACGAAGTATGAAAAGAATGGTTTCTATCATGGCTCTGCTGCATCTCCGCTTTTTTTAACAAAAAAATGCGAAAAGATTAGTCTGAAAGGAAAATAGTTTGTATCTTTGCACCATTATTATGAAAAAAACAAAACGACTATGAAAAAAACTATTTTCACCCTCGCTGCCGTTTTCGCACTCGGTGCCAGCGCAGCACAGCCCCAGGACTCTGTCAATGGGCAGTACTACAAACTTTTCACTCCTCTGACATTCTACCACTCTGTTGCTGGCAGCCAGCTGGCGATGAACACCGAGACCAACCCCCAGGACGATGTTGCCGAGGCTGTCGACGGCGCTCTGATGAAGGTCTACCTTAACCGCCCCGACCTCGTGGAGGTTACAGAGACCGAGCAGGAGAAGAGCGGCACATTGCGACAGGACATCATTGAGACACCCATGACCCAGCAGGTCTCCATGGTACAGCAGGCCGCCGCTGTCCCCGACGCGTTGCTGTCGGGAATGCCACAGGCCGACCCCGTGGAGGTGGCAGTAGAGAAACCTAAGTTCTGGACCTACAAAGGCGACGGCTATCTGCAGTTCATGCAGAACTATGTCAGCGGCAACTGGTACAAGGGCGGCGAGAGCAACTACGCCGCAGTGGGCAGCGTAACGTTGGAGGCCAACTACGACAACAAGTCGAAATGGAAGTGGGACAACAAGCTGGAGATGAAGCTGGGATTCCAGACATCGCGCTCAGACTCACTCCACAAGTTCAAGGCCAACGAGGATCTGCTGCGTCTCACGAGCAAGGTGGGGCTGCAGGCCGCCAAAAGGTGGTACTACACGCTGCAGATGCTGGCATACACACAGTTCACCCAGGGATTCAAGGCCAACGACGAGAAGACCTACTCCGATTTCCTGTCACCGTTGAACGTCAGCGTCGGCCTCGGTATGGACTACAAGGTGGAATGCTTCGACAAGAAGCTTACCGGCACCATCAACATCTCACCCTTTGCCTTCAACTACCGCTATGTTGACCGCACATATTTCGACGGGAAAACATGGTTCCCATCGCGCTACGGCATCGACCCGGAGAAGCACCACCTGAGTGACTTCGGTTCGCAGCTTACGGCATCGTTAGAGTGGAAGATGAACGATGTGGTCACGTGGAAGACCCGCCTCTACGGCTTCACAAGCTACCACCGCGCAGAGCTGGAATGGGAGAACACATTCGAGCTGAAGGTCTCGAAGTATATCACGGCCAACCTCTTCCTCTTCCCCCGCTTCGACGACTCCAACGTATGGGACGAGGACCTGGGCTACTGGCAGTTCAAGGAGTACTCCTCACTCGGATTCTCGTATAATTTCTAACTTGGACAAACCAAACGTATTATAACGAAAACGCCTTTTTCTGCAAACGAATTTGAATAATTGTCATAATTTGGTCCACGAATTTGAATAATAATTATAAATATTTGTGGAATAAATTATTCAGATTGTTCAAATTCGTTTCCAGTTTTATTTTGTTTTGGCCTCAACGGCGGCGGAACAGGCGCTCCTCGACGGTCTGGAAGATGACGAAAAGGACGGGGACTATAAACAACAATGCTATGGTGCCGATGACCATGCCGCCGATGGTGCCTACGCCGAGACTGTGGTTGCCGTTGGCACCGACACCGGTGGCGAGGGCGAGGGGCAGGAGGCCGAATACCATGGTTAGCGAGGTCATGAGGATGGGGCGCAGACGGACGGCGGCGGCATCGAGGGCGGCGGCGACGATGCCCATTCCCTCGCGGCGGCGCGTGCTGGCATACTCGGTGAGGAGAATGGCGGTCTTCGACAGCAGGCCTATGAGCATGATGAGTCCCGTCTGCATGTAGATGTTGTTCTCCAGACCCCATAGATGGGCGAAGAGGAACGAGCCGGCCAGGCCGAAGGGCACGCTCAGAATGACAGCGAGCGGTATAAAGAGACTCTCGTAGAGGGCGCAGAGAATCAAATAAATGAAGACGATACAGAGGACGAAGACCAGGGCGGTGGTGTTCTGTGCCGAGGCCTCCTCACGTGTCATGCCGCCGAACTCGTAGCCATAGCCTTCGGGCAGGACTTCGGCTGCGACCTCACGGATGGCGTCGATGGCCTGTCCGCTGCTGTAGCCCTCGGCGGCTGTGCCTCCCACCTGAATACTCGGAAAGAGGTTGAAGCGCGAGAGGGTCTCGCTGCCGTAGACGCGGGTCAGGGTGAGGTACTGTCCTATGGGCGACATCTCGCCCTTATTGTTTCGTACGAAGATGTTGTTGAGCGACTCGGTGTCAAGGCGGTATTCGGGCGAGGCCTGCACCATGACGCGGTAGAGCTTGGTGAAACGCACGAAGTTCGATGCGTAGAGTCCGCCGACGTAGCCGCTGAGTGCGGATAGAACCTCGGTGGGCGAGACGCCGCGGCGCTTGCACAGGGCGGCATCGACCTCGACGCGGTATTGCGGGTATTTCAGTGAGAAATTGGTGAAGGCACGTGAGATCTCCGGTCGCTCGTTAAGGGCGGCGATAAGGCGGTTGGTATAGTCGTACAGCTCGTGGATGGTGCCGCCGTGCTTGTCCTGCACGTGGAGCTCGAAGCCGTTGATGCGCCCGAAGCCGGGTAGCATGTTCTGCGTGTTCACCTGTATCTTCGCGTTGGCAATATCAGCTGTGCGGCGGTAAATTTCCTGCACCACGCTTTGGTCGTCGTCGCCCTTGCCCTTCCGCTCGTCCCATTTCTTGAGCTTGAGGGTGAAGTTTCCGTTTGACGATGACTGCTCGAAGCTGTTCGAGTTGCCCGCAATGAGCGAGTAGATGCGTACCTGGGGAATGTCTTTGATGCGTGCCTCCACCTCCTTTAGGATGCCGTAGGTCTGCTGGAGACTGCTGCCGGGCGATGCCTGGACATTGATAAAGACGGTGCCCATGTCCTCGTTGGGCACGAGGCCTGTGCGGGTGGTCTTCATCATCCAGCCGAGGGCGGCGATGGCGAGGACCACGAGGGCTGCGGCGAGGCAGGCACGGCGGCTCTTCAGGCGCGGTGTGCCTCCATCGGTCGCGGGTATGGGTGTCATGTGTGCGACGGCGCGTTTGTATTTGTCGGAGAACGACGTGAAGAAGCGGTTGAAGCCGGCCTGGAAACGGTTGAGCTTCGAGTCGCGCATGATGATTGCGGATAGGGCGGGGGAGAGCGTCAGCGCGTTGAACAGCGAGATGGCGACGGCGATGGCCATGGTCAGGCCGAACTGTGTGTAGAATGTTCCCGTGACGCCGCCGATGAAGCAGACGGGGACGAAGACGGCCATGAAAACGAGGGTCGTGGTGATGAGGGCGGAGGTAATCTTCTTCATTGCAGTGGCAACTAGCCCAACAGACCCTCCCCCCTGCAGACCCTCCCCCGGCCCCTCCCTGTGAGGGAGGGGAGTATTTACCTCTTGCGAAGACGATGATGGGTTGGGATTGATGCCGTTCTGTCCTTGAGTGTATATACTCCCCTCCCTCACAGGGAGGGGGCGGGGGTGGGTCTGATGGCTCTCTGCTTCTACTGCTTCCACCACCACAATCGCATCGTCCACCACCGTACCTATGACCAGCACGAGGGCGAAGAGCGTGAGCATATTCAAGGAGAAGCCGATGGCATAGATGACGGCCAGCGTGGCGATGAGCGAGACGACGATGGCGATGGCGGGGATGATGGTGGCACGCCACGAGCCGAGGAACAGCCAGACCACGAGGATGACTAACAGCAGGGCCTCGAGGAGAGTCTCCACAACGCTGGCGATTGAGGCGTCGAGGAAGTCCTTCTTCGATTCGAGGTCTTCGATGACGATGCCCGGCGGCAGCGAGTGGCGTATCTCCTCCACCTCGCGGTCAATCTCTTTGATTATTTCGTTGGCGTTCGAGCCGGCCACCTGGTTTATTGAGATGTTCACGCCCGGACTGCCGTTGGTCTCACCTATTATATTATAGTTCTGCGAGCCGAGTTCCACGCGGGCTATGTCGCCAATGCGCAGCACGTCGCCGTCGGGCAGCGAGCGTATGACGAGGCTCTCGTACTCCTTCTCTTCCTCATATCGTCCGCGGTATTTCAGCACATACTGGAAGGTGTTGCTGCTTTCGGCGCCCAGTGTGCCCGTGGCCACCTCCACGTTCTGCTCGTTGAGCACCTGCGTCACGTCGGCTGGTGTCAGGCCGTAGCGTGCCATCTTCATCGGGTCGAGCCAGATGCGCATCGAGTAGTCGGCGCCCATCACGTTCACCTCGCCCACGCCGGGTATGCGGCTCAGTCGCGGCTCGATGTTGATCTTCGTGTAGTTGGCAAGGAACGAGCGGTCGAAGGTCGAGTCGGGGCTGTAGACGGCAATCTGCTTGATGTTCGACGTCTGGCGCTTGCGCACCGTTAGTCCGCTCTTCACCACGTCGCTCGGCAGTCGGCCCTGCACGGTGGCGGCTCGGTTCTGTACGTTCACCATCGCCATGTTCGGGTCGGTGCCCTGGCGGAAGAAGATGCCGATGCTGGCCGTGCCGTTGTTCGATGCGGAGGATGTCATGTACATCATGCCCTCCACACCGTTGATGGCCTCTTCGAGTGGCACGATGACGCTTTTCTGCACGGTCTCGGCGTTTGCGCCGGTGTAGCTCGCCATGACTCTTACTGTCGGTGGTGCGATTTCGGGGAACTGTTCCAGCGCGAGTTTGCTCAGTCCGATGATTCCCACGAGGACCATCAGCACGCTTATCACTCCGGATAATATCGGGCGGTCTATAAAAGTTCTTACGTTCATTATTTCTTTTATTCTACCACAGATTTCACAGATTTCACAGATTATGGCTGCGCGGTATTTAAATAATCTGTGCAATCTGCGCAATCTGTGGTCGTTAGATATTTAGTTGAATCTGCGTAATCTGTGGTCGTTAAAAAAACAGTTTAATCTGCGCAATCTGTGGTCGTTAATATTATTTAGTTGCTTATGGTGATTCCCTCTTTCAGCAGTCCGGCACCCTCTGCGATGATTGTGTCGCCGACGCTGATGCCGTCCTCGACGATGTACTCGTGGCCGTTGTTCTGTGGGAACAGCGTTACGGCGGTGGCCTTCGTCTTGCCGTCGACAATGCGGTAGACGAAGGAGCGGTTCTGAAGTTCATACGTCGCCTCCTGCGGGATGACGATGCAGTCCGTGCGGTGTGTCGGCACGACGACCGTAGCGCTGCCGCCGTTGTGCAGCAGTCCGCCCGTGTTGGGGAAAGTGGCACGCAACGTCACGGCACCCGTCTGAGCGTCCACCGTCCCGCTGACGGCGCTGATGTGCCCCTGCTGTCCGTACTCCTGCCCGTTGTTCATGAGCAGTCCCACTGCGGGAGCCTTTTTTATGAAATCATCGATGGAGCCGTACTGCGCTATGAGGTCGAGCGCCTGGTTCTCGCTGATGCTGAAATAAACGTACATCTCCGAGTCGTCGGCCACGGTGACCAATGGCTCGCTAATCGAACTGCTGACCAGCGACCCCACATGCCACGGAATCATCGATGCCACTCCGCTGACCGGACTCTTCACCTCGGTATAGGAAAGGTTGTTGCGTGCGTTCACCTCCTGAGCCTTGGCCTGTGCCAGCGAGGCCTCAGCTTCGAGCAGCGCATTCCGCGTGGTTTCGACCGAAACGTCGCTCACCACCTGCCCCTCTTTCAGCTTCGTCTCGTTCTCGTAGTTCATACGCGCCGTGGCAAGCCGGGCCTCCGCGCTCTTCCGCGAAGCCACCGCCACCTCAAGTGCTGACCTGAACGGCACCTGGTCGATGACGAACAGTGTCTGCCCCTTCCTCACCGACTCGCCCTCGTTGATGCAAATCCGCGTTATGCACCCCGACACCTGTGGTCGTACTTCCACAATCTGCCGTCCCGTCATCCGCGCACTGTACTGTCGCTCGAGAGTCATGTCTTTCCGGCCCACTACCATTGTCTTGTACTGGGTCGCATCGTGGGGTTTGGGCTTTTCCTCACCGCATGACGAGACCAGCAGAATGGCCGAAAGAAAGACGATTAAGTAATGTGTTTGTCTCATAATTATAGTCTTTTGTTGGTTCTTCAAACAAACTTTCATAAAATGCGGGTACAAAATTAGTGATTTTCCTCGGATTATCTGTAACTTGGGCGTTGGTTTTAATAAGTTTTGTGAAATTGCTTGGCTGTCTGCCCGATTCTTTGTACCTTTGCACTCGACAAGAACAATAGTTACTGATGCAAACAATGAAAAGATGGATAATACTGATTGTCGTTACACTAAGCGTTTTCGTTTGTGCCATGGGAGCTGAAAAGACTGTCAAGTTGAGGATTGTGGAGACGAGCGACGTGCACGGCTGTTTCTTCCCCTACGACTTCGTGGAGCGCAAGCCGCTGAAAGGCACGCTCGTCCGTGTGAACACATACGTCAACAGGCTGCGTCGGGAGTATGGCGACCGTCTGCTGCTCATTGACAACGGCGACATACTGCAGGGCCAGCCGACATGCTACTGGTCGAACTATGTGGTCAACGAGGAATCCAAAACGCCCCAGACAAACATCGCCGCACAAGTGGTGAACTACATGGGCTATGACGTGGAGGCCATGGGCAACCACGACGTGGAGACTGGCCACGCTGTCTACGACAAGTGGATAAGCGAGGTGCAGTGTCCTGTGCTCGGGGCGAATGTCATTGACACGCTGACGGGAAAGCCATACCTCAAACCATACGCCGTGTTCGAGCGCGAAGGCGTTAAGATTGTCGTAATAGGACTGCTCACCCCCACCATCTCCTGCTGGCTGAACGAGCGGCTGTGGTCGGGACTGAGGTTCGACGAGATGGTCTCGAGCGCCCGCCACTGGATGCAGGTGGTACGCGAGGAGGAGAACCCCGACCTGGTGATAGGCCTCTTCCACAGCGGCAAGGAGGGCGGAGTGAGCCTGCCCGGCGGCATTGAGGAGGACGCCACGGCCCGCGTGGCCCGCGAGGTGCCGGGGTTCGACATCATCTTTTTCGGCCACGACCACATACAGTGTAGTGAGTGGATTGAAGGTGTGCTTACGCTCAACCCCTCGTGCTGGGCCCTCAATGTGGCTGACGCTCAGATAGAGGTGACTCTCGACGGGCAGGGTAAAGTTGTAAAGAAAAGTGTCACGGGCGACATCGTCAGCGTGCGCTATGAACAGCCCGACGAGGAAATGGAGGCCCACTTCCAGCCTCAGATGGACAGCATACAGGCTTTCGTAAACCACCGCGTAGGGAGATTCTCCACAGGGGCCACAACCCGCGACAGCTATTTCGGGTCGTCGGCCTTCACCGACTTCATCCACAACGTGCAATTGGAGATTTCCGGAGCCGACATCTCGTTCAACGCCCCACTGTCCTTCGACAGCCGCATTGAGCCGGGCGAGGTCACCGTGGCCGACATGTTCAAGCTCTACCGCTTTGAGAACCAGTATTATGTCCTACGCATGACAGGACGCGAGGTGCGCGGGCATCTTGAGGAGAGCTACGACCGCTGGGTGGACACCATGCACTCACCCGACGACCACTTGCTGCTGCTCAACGACGAGTCGCAGGGCGACCAGCAGCGCATGGGGTTCCAGAACTACACGTTCAACTTCGACTCTGCCGCCGGCATCGTCTACGAGGTTGATGTGACTAAGCCCAACGGCCAGAAGGTGCGCATCATCAGCATGGCCGACGGCACTCCCTTCCACGATGACAAAGTCTATAATGTGGTGATGAACAGCTACCGTGGCAATGGCGGCGGCGAACTGCTCTTCAAAGGTGCCGGCATAGCCAAGGCCGACCTTGACAGCCGCATCGTCTACCAGTCGCCGTTAGACCTGCGCTACTACATCTTGAAGTATATCGAGGCCAAGGGCACTGTCACGCCTGAGGCCAACGGCAACTGGCGCTTCGTCCCTCATGAGTGGACTGTGCCGGCAGCACAGCGCGACCGCCGTCTGCTCTTCGGTGAGTCCGGGCAGGATAGTGAATAGTTAATAGTGAATAGTTTATAAAACGACCACAGATTTCACGGATTGTTTTGTCCGACCACAGATTTCACAGATTACACGGATTATTTGCCTATTACAGCGGCTAAAGCCGCGATTATTTTGGATTTCACAGATCGCTTCGCTCAGCTAATCGCAACTTTAGTTGCTGTAATCGAAATGAAATCCCATTATTGTGTGCAACCATAATCTGTGAAATCTGTGGTAAAGTAATAATTATTATATAATTTGGTCCACAAATTTGAATAATAATTTAAAATATTAGTGGATTAAATTATTCATATTATTCACATTCGTTTCCATGAAAAGGATGTTTTGTTATGATGCATTTAATCTGATGAAGCAACCATAACTATTCACTACAAACTATTCACTATTCGCTATTCACCATATCCTTCCAGAACCTCTCGGTGATGTCGCACATGCTGCCATCGTCCTCTATGCGATAGAGATGTTGGTTGGTGGTTCGCTCGTTCAGCGGCCCCAGGTGCTGTATGTACGGCCCGGTCTTTATGTAGTCGAAGTCGGTCTTGCACACCGATGACGGTATGCGCGCCCTTCCGCTGTACCATGCCACGAGGAACCCCGGATGTTCCTCGTGGATGTATTGTGCCAGCATGTCCACCCCCTTGGGGTCGCCGTCGCCGCCCATGAATGCTATGCACGTGATGTCCTTGCCATACTTGCCGACGAAATCGTCGATGGCGGCGGTGTCCAATGGCAGTCCGATGTCCTCCCAGAGGTAGGCGCTGTGGCATCCCGGGCAGCGGCACGGACAGCCGCTGATGTTGATGGCAAGCGTCACCTCGTCGGGAATCTCCTGGAAGACAATGTCGGTGTTAGCGTATTTCAGCATACAGTCTATGCGGTAGCGTAGTAGCGGCGGGCGGCCTCTTCCTGCCTTGCCTGTGAGAAATTCGAGACGCGCTTCAGGTAGCCGATGATGCGGGTCATGTAGTCGATGTTGTGCGAGTGGCAGTTGGGGCACTCCTTCAGGTAGCGCTTGTCGATGTGGCCGCAGTCGTTGCACACGGTGTTCGGGATGTTGAACGTGAAGTAGTTGCATCCCTCCTTGGCGGCCACCTGCAGCAGTTTCATGTACTGCTCCTTCGACAGGTGCTCCTCAAGGTTCATGTGCAGGGCCGAGCCGCCGGTGAGGTGCTCTATATAGGGTGCGCCGTGCAGCTTGAACTTGTCGAGGATGGTCAGCGAGTCGTCCTCCACGACGTAGAAATACGAGTTGTAGCAGTCGCGGGGCACGAAATAGCCGTCCTCGCGGTCCCATTTCGCGTGCTTCACGCCGACGTTCTCGGCCGGAATCATCTCGCAGTTAAACATCACGTCCTTCGTTCGGTACTGGCGGTTGTATTTCTCTATCAGTCCCAGTATGCCCTGTACGAAGTGCAGGTAGTCGTCGTTTGGCGTTATCTGCAGGCCCATGAACTCGGCAGCCTCCACCAGGCCGTTGATACCAATGGTGAGGTACTGGCGGCCGATGTTGATGTAGCCCGCGTCGAAGAGCGGCAGCATGCCGTGCTGTTGCAGCTCCTTCAGGTTCTCGTTGTAGGCCAGCTGCACCTTGTGGCAGAGGTCGATGATGCCGCCCAGATACTGCAGGTATGGCATCTTGTGGTTCACGGCATACTGTATGCAGCGGTTCAGGTTGATGGTGAGCACGCTCTTCGAGCCGGTGCTTACGCCGCCGGCGCCGAGGGTATAGGAAAATCCGTTGTCGGTGATCTCGTTGCGCAGACGGCAGCACGACGACAGCGAGTCGGCGTTGTCGCTCATGTAGGTGAAGAACGAGTGACCCTCGGCATACATCTCGGCGGTGAACTCGCCCCACTCCTTGTCGAGGCAGTTGCCGTCCTTGTCGGTGAGAAGCGCCATGGTCTCCACGGGGAAGGTGAGCATGGTCTTCGTGCGCTCACGGTTGAACCATTTCATGAACCGCTTCTGCAGCCACGACAGACCGTTCCAGTCGGGCTTCTCGCCGTTGGGGAAGTAGAACTCGCCGAAGATCGAGTCGAAATAGTACTTGTCGTAGTAGGCCACGTTCCAGAACACTGCCTGGTAGTTGCGTGCGCCGGTGGGCTGGTTCAGCGTGTAGACAATCTGCTCGAAGCAGTCGGTGATGACCTTGTCGAGCGTGCGCTTCTTCAGCGAGAGGTCCACCTGCTCGTCGGCCCGCTGCCAGTAGTCCTTGCCAAACTCCAGTCCGAGGAAGTAGTTCATGTACATCAGGAACTCGGGCGTGGCGCAGGCGCCGCTGAGCATCGACGAGACCATGAACACCATGTTGACGAAACCGCCGCAGAACGACTTCAGGTTCGTCGGCGCCGTGGAGTTGCCGCCGATGGACTTGGTGCCGCCTATGAGCCAGGGGTACATCGTGATCGACGCGCAGTAGTTGGCCAGCGAGGTCTCGTCGTTCTTATATATATAGTGGTGTGTCAGCAGGTCGATATACTCGTTGGCCAGTTCCTTGCCGTACATCTTCTTTATGCGGTCGGTCAGCAGACGGCGGTTCAGGCGGATGAAGTTCGACTTGGGCAGCTCGCCTATGAGCGTGGCAATGTTCTTGTGCTCCACGTTGGCGTTGGCGTCGTACTTCGAGCCGGTGGCGGCGTTGACGCTCTCCATGTAGTCCGAGAGGAACATCATCTTCTCCAGTGTCTCGCGGTCCTCGCTGTGCTCCTGGCGGTAAAGAATGAACGACTTGGCCACGCGGTAGAAGCCCTCCTTCATCAGGGCCACCTCCACCTGGTTCTGTATCTCCTCGACGGTGATGTCGTCGTGGATGTCAAGATGGTTGAGCACCTTCGAGATGGTGCTCAGGTCGGCGGGTTCGTTTACACTCTCGAATGCCTTCACTATGGCATTCATGATTTTGTCAAGCGAAAAACGGTCTTTCGAGCCGTCGCGCTTGGTGATGGTGAAATTCTTTATTTCCATTTATAGTTTTGTTTTTTAACGATTTATGTGTTTTTGCTTCATCCTAAGGTTATCTATTTTGGAGAACTTTTCTCGGAGCCGTTCCTGCAAAGTTGTCCGTTTTGGAAAATCTTTCGGGCTGCAAAGTTACAAAAAAGATTCTGAAACGAGCACAACATTAACATTTTTTGTGTCAGTAGTTCGCCAATTATTGAGATAGCCCAGCGTACCAAGTTATTCAAATTCGTTTCCAAAATAATTATAATCCGTAAATCCTGACTCTATGGAATGCCTAAAATTCGGGCCTATTTGCGAAAAACTTACGAAATCGCTTCGCTGTTACAAACTTTCTTCGTAACTTTGCACGCAATTTTCACAAACAACCATAACAACAACAACACAAACAGAAAACAGAAAATGAAGAAAATCAGAGCAGCCGTAGTTGGATACGGAAACATCGGGCAGTATGCCCTCCAGGCCCTTGAGGCCGCCCCCGACTTTGAAGTGGCAGGAATAGTGCGCCGCAACGGCTCGCAGGACAAGCCCGCCGAACTGTCGGCCTACGACGTGGTGAAAGACATCCGCGAACTGAAGGACGTCGACGTGGCCATCCTTGCCACACCGACCCGCTCGTGCGAGGATTACGCCCGGCAGATACTGCCGTTAGGCATCAACACCGTCGACTCCTTCGACATCCACGGCCTCATCAGCGACTACCGCAAGACGCTCATGGAGCTGAACCGCAAGACGGGCACGGTGAGTGTCATCGCCGCCGGATGGGATCCGGGAAGCGACAGCGTGGTGCGCACACTGATGCAGAGCCTGGCACCCAAGGGGCTGAGCTACACCAATTTCGGCCCGGGCATGTCGATGGGCCACAGTGTCTGCGTGCGCTCGAAGAAAGGTGTTAAGAACGCGCTGTCGATGACCATACCCCTCGGCGAGGGCATCCACCGCCGCATGGTCTATGTGGAGCTTGAAGATGGCGCCAGCTTAGAGCAGGTGACTGCCGACATCAAGGCCGACCCCTATTTCGCTTCCGACGAGACCCACGTCTTCCAGGTGGAGAGTGTCGACGAGGTGCGCGACATGGGCCACGGTGTGAACCTCGTGCGCAAGGGTGTCAGCGGCAAGACCCAGAACCAGCGTTTTGAGTTCAACATGAACATCAACAACCCAGCCCTCACTGGCCAGGTGCTCGTCAACGTGGCACGCGCATCAATGCGCCAGCAGCCCGGATGCTACACCATGATTGAGCTGCCAGTTGTCGACCTTCTTCCCGGAGACCGCGAGCAGTACATCGCACACTTGGTGTGATCAGTTCGGGGCCTGCCGATAGCAGAAGAAGGCGATGAAGGCGTAGATTACGTTTGGAATCCAGGCAGCCAGTATGGCGTTCATGCCTGCGTTGATTGCGAAAGTGGAGGAGACGGTCTGCAGGAGGATATAGGAGAACGACAATGCAAGTCCGATGCCTAAATACAATCCCATGCCGCCCTTCCGCTTCCGCGATGACAGAGAGGCACCGATGACGGTGAGGATGAACGAGGCGAAGGAGTTGGATATGCGTTTGTGATACTCCACCTCATACTGCACCACATTGGTCGAGCCGCGCTCCATCTGCTTTGAGATGTAGCGCAGCAGCTCAGGCGAGGTGAACGTCTCCTGCTGGCCCTTGGAGAACACGAGGTCCATGGGTTCCATCATTATCATCGTGTCGATTTCCAGTCCTGTCTCAATGTGTTCGCGCAGTCCTTTCAGCGTGCGAATCTTGTAGTTGATGGCCTTCCAATGGTTGCGCGAGTCGCTGATGGTGTCATACTGGATGACATTGGCCGTCATGTGGCTTACGAGTTTCTTGTTCTCAAACTGGTCGAGGGAGAATCCGTAGCCGCGTTTCGACACATCGTCGTACTGCTGAATGTAGGCAATGACTCCCGGCCCCACCTGCAGCTGCACATTCTGCGCCGATGTGTTCTTCTTGTTGTTCTTGTATTTCACCTCGAAGTTCTGCCGCGTGACGTTGCCGTGGGGTATGACGTATGCCCCGAGGTAGTAGTTCACGGCCGCTATTATTGCCGCCGAAATCATGTATGGTCGCAGCAGGCGGTTGAAGCTGTTTCCGCTTGCCAGCATGGCGATGATCTCGCTGTTGCTTGCCAGCTTCGAGGTGAAGAATATGACCGAGATGAAGACGAAGAGCGGCGAGAAGAGGTTGGAGAAATAGGGCACGAAGTTGACGTAGTAGTCGAAGACGATGGCCCGCCACGGCGCATGTGACGCTGCGAATTTGGCCATGTGCTCGTTGAAGTCGAACACTATGCTTATGCTTATTATCAGCACGATGCTGTAGATGTACGTGCCGATGAACTTCTTTACAATATACCAGTCTAATCGCTTCATTTTCTTAGCCCATTCAGCAGTTTTACGGCTTTCCTATGAGCTGCCGGCTCGTTACGACGTAGGAAAGCCAAATCAGCCTTGGCCTTATCCGAATAAATGATGTCGTACATGGTCATAGGGAATTAAGCCAGGCGTTCATGGCCTGTGGGTCAGAGAACCGGATTCCTTTCCCCTGTCGTATTTCCTCACGTGCCTCGTCCACACGACAAAAGAACTCCTCCTCCGTCATCAGCGTCGGGTCTTCTTTCTTGGCCACAAGCTTCTTGGCATACTTCAAGACCTTAGTCAGAAGTGCTTCATCCTCGGCAATGATGCCCATCGTGCGGTAAAGTTCCGCGTTCAATTGTAGTGCTGTCATAAGATTGTTCAGTTTCAGGCTGCAAAGGTACTAAGAAATCCCCGTACCGCCAAATGGTACGGGGATTTTTTTAGTTGTGAGTGTAAAAGTCATTTTTAATCACAATTCCTCAGAAATCCACCCCGTTCTCTCTGAGCCAGTTGCGCAGCAGCAGCTCGTTGCTGTAGGCGGGTGTCTGCGGCAGGTTTTGCATGGCGCGCATCACGCGGGCGGAGCCAGTGTCGGTATCGGTGTCGGGCTGCTCGCTGAGATAGAGCACGAGGTCGATGAAGAAGGTCATGACGTCGATGCCTGAGTCTGAGAGCATCTCGGTCAGCTCTATAAGGTCGATGTCCAGAGTGTTGCAGATGTTGTCGATGA
This sequence comes from uncultured Prevotella sp., assembly GCA_905233425.1. Taxonomy (GTDB): domain Bacteria; phylum Bacteroidota; class Bacteroidia; order Bacteroidales; family Bacteroidaceae; genus Prevotella. Next base: position 26,618 of record CAJOEC010000064.1, read on the forward strand.
CAGCTAAGAGGGTAACGATATTGATCGTGCCGTCGCCACTGCCCTCACCGCCGTTCATGATGTTCACCATCTGCGACATGAGTTGCTTTATTATGGAACGGCAGTCAATGCCCAGTTCGTCCAAGTAGCGCAAGATGGTGACGGGGTCTTTAATCTCCTGTGTGAGGAAGTAGCTATAGACGGGCTTCAGCTGTCCGTCCTCATACATTTTCGGCCATGCGGCGATGGCAGCCAACGACTGCACATAATAGACTATCGTGGCCGAGAGATGCCCCATCTTCCTCACTAAGAAGTTGGTCTGCAGGTTGGTGCGTCCGGGGATGATGCTGGGCGTGAATCCGCGGGCCTGCAGATAGCTGATGACTGGGCGTGCCGACTGCACGGGCACATAGTCGTCACCGCGCGAGTGGAAGAGGTAGATGCGCTGCGATGGGTCGGGGTTCCAGCCGTTGGTGACACTTATCTTCTGGAATGTCGACTGAATCTTGCGGCTCTCGGCGCTGGTGAGCTTGCAGTAAGGCTCGGTAAGCATCTCGTGGACTTTCTTCTCGCGCCCAATGCTGTCGCAGATGGGCCAGGAGGAGTAGTTCTTCGACATGTATAGCTCGTCGATGCGGGCGGCGAGCCAAGGCTGGAACACGTCCTCGTAGGTGAGGCCCAGACCTTGCGTCCCGTTGGTGGCAATCATGAGGAGTGGCAGCACGGCGTTGTAGGCCGTAGTGTCATTCTGGACATACTGGCGGTAGCACTCCTTGACATCCGAGGGCGAACCGCCGGCGAAGGTCTTGTCGAAGCTGATCTGGTCAGCATACTCCATGTCGCGCAGCTTCTGCGAAGACAGGGCCTCGAAGCCGCCGCTGCTGTAGCCTACGTTGAACGTCAGCGGGCCGTAGTCGATGCCCATGTCGGTGAGCAGCTGGCGTGCGGCGAGCAGACAGTCCAGGTTGGCGCGGGCGTTGACGGTGCCCTGGATGTAGGACTGCGGGAAGCGCTCGGTGACTCCGAAGCCATAGTAGTCGCTCTCCACGATGATGTAGTTGGGGTTGAGGGGGTTGGCCAGGAAATAGCCCTCCAACGTGTCGTAGCCACGTGAGGGAGCCTCGTCGCGGTGCGTCACGGTGTAGTGGTTGAAGAGCAGTATTCCCTCGCAGTCGTCCCTACCCTCCGAGATATTGTCAGGGATGAGCATGGTGCCGCTCAAAGTGACAGGGTTGCCGAAGGGGTCGGTCGAGGGATAGACGATGTTCACCTGGCGTATCGGACGGGAGTAGAGTGGAGGTCCGTCGAGGCCGATGATTGAGAGGCTGAAATCCAAGTTGCGCTCCTTTATCTCCATGATATCGGCATCGTCACCGATGGAGAGTTCCATGATGTCGTTGGCGGCAATAGTCTCTATCTCCGCCCCCTGATAGTCGGTGACGGTGACGTTGCCGTCGTCGTCCACGTCGATGGCTCCGAGCTGGGTCGAGGTGTAGACTTTGGTCGTTCCGTCAATCATGGTGAACTTCACCACCTTTGCGCCGGCGACCAGCGTGACCGTCAGCATGACCAATGAGAGTAATAGTTTCTTCATAGTGCGTGCTCCTCCTTTCATTTGTTGATTCTGATGGTTGTCTTGTTACCGTTCTTCACAATGCAGATGCCCCTGACGTGCTGGGAGTTGGGCGTTAAGGACTGTGAGATGCGCCGTCCCTGCAGGTCGTAGACCTCAACGGCAGAGTTGCCGGGCACCGTGGCCGCAGTCTCGCTGATGCCCGTTGTTTCTGAGGTAGACACGTAGAGTCCTTCCTGCACGTTATCCTCCTGCGATCCGTCTTTGTAGCTGACGGTCACCTGTTCAAGGTCGAAGGCAATGTGGCGCACTGCCTTGCCGTTCTGTACATCCAGCAACTCGTTCTGTGCGTGGATGGCACTTGTGCCGCCGACAATCATGGCGACAAGCACACAAACAATTTTCCTTTTCATTTCCATTCTTTTTAGATTAAGTTAAACTATTTTCAACTTCCGCATTTCACTGTGCAAAGGTAGCAACTTTTTCCGATACCACAAAATTTTGCGTCGAATTATTTGCAGATAGCATGACGCGAAGGACACTTAATTAACCTTACAATTAATTTTGGAAACGAATTACCGTAATATCCATAATTTGCCCATAATTTTTATAATTAAGGAAATTACGGTCAAATTACGATAATTACGGAAATTCGTTTCAGACATCTAATCGCGGCTCTATGCGCTGTAATTGGCAAAACAATCCGTGCAATCTGTGAAATCTGTGGTCGTTTTATTCAGATTGGCAAAACAATCCGTGCAATCTGTGAAATCTGTGGTCGTTATATTCAGGTCACACCCTTCGCCCCAAGTCGTCGATTACACTCCGTTTCCACTGCGAGAAGTCGCCCTCGATAATGTGCTCTCGGGCATCGCCGACCAGTCGCAGATAGAAGGCCAGGTTGTGGATGCTGGCAATCTGCAGGGCCAGCAGCTCCTGGGCCTTGAATAGGTGGTGCAGGTATGCCTTCGTGTGCAGGCGGTCGATGTAGCAGCCGTCGGGGTCTATAGGCGTAAAGTCGTGCTCCCACTTCTTGTTGCGCATGTTCATCGTGCCGTGGTAGGTGAAGAGCATGGCGTTGCGTCCGTTGCGCGTCGGCATCACGCAGTCGAACATATCCACCCCTCGCTCTATAGCCTCCAGAATGTTCTGCGGCGTGCCCACACCCATGAGGTATCGCGGGCGGTCCTTGGGCAGGATGTCGTTCACCACCTCAATCATCTCGTACATCACCTCCGTAGGCTCGCCCACGGCCAGTCCGCCGATGCTGGCTCCGCCGCCGTCGTCGAGCTTCGTCAGCTGCTCGCACACATGGAGGGCGGCCTCGCGGCGCAGGTCGGCATATTTGCAGCCCTGCACTATGGGGAACAGCGTCTGGCGGTGGCCGTAGAGCGGCTCCGTCTCGTTGAAGCGCTTTATGCAGCGTTCCAGCCACCGCTGCGTCAGTCCGAGGCTCTTCTTCGCGTAGCTGTACTCGCTCTCGCCCGGCGGGCACTCGTCGAGGGCCATCATGATGTCGGCACCGATGACGCGCTGCGTGTCCATCACGTTCTCAGGCGTGAAGATGTGCTTCGACCCGTCGATGTGGCTGCGGAACTCGCAGCCCTCCTCCCGCAGCTTGCGGATGCTGGTGAGCGAGAACACCTGGAAGCCCCCCGAGTCGGTCAATATGGGGCGGTCCCACGTGTTGAACCTGTGCAGTCCGCCGGCCTTACGCAGAGTGTCGAGTCCCGGACGCAGGTAGAGGTGGTAGGTGTTGCCAAGGATGATCTGCGCCTTCACCTCGTCGCGCAGTTCAGCGAAGTGCACGCCCTTCACCGAGCCGCAGGTGCCCACGGGCATGAAGATGGGTGTCTCGATCTGTCCGTGGTCGGTGGTGATAAGTCCGGCGCGGGCAGAGCTGCATGGGTCGGTATGTTGTAGTTGGAAAGTCAATGGGATTCTACTATTTGTTAATTATTCAGGTTTTGGGGCGACAAAGGTACAAAAATAAAATGAAACGACAAAACTAAAAAGACAAAAATTAGGCGCAAGTTGCCTATTACAGCGGCTATTACAGCGGCTAAAGCCAAAATCTGTACAAATATTTCGACCTGTACGGTTGAAAAGCCCTGAAGGGGCGACAGGACTACAGACGGGGGTGAAACCCCCGGTAAGTCGGCACAAGACGAAAGCCCTGAAAGGGCGATAGATTACCGGCGGGGGTGTAAGCCCCCAACCACTGC
>CAJOEC010000065.1 GCA_905233425.1 uncultured Prevotella sp.
AGGGCGAGGCTGTGCAACCATGCCTACCCAGGGCGCTGCCCTGGGCTGACAGCTCATTGCCCTTTCAGGGCGTAGCCTGCGGAACTTGAGAAACTTGAAAACCTAATTATTAACTTAAAAACAAAAAGCGTATGAAAAAGATTCTTTGACTACGCAACAACAGAAAAAGCAGAATGGAAACAACACAGATAAGCATCAACACCGAACTGTATAACCACGCCGCCGACTACGCCCGCCGTCACAACACCAGCATCGACAAGATGGTGGAAAGGTATTTCCTTACACTTTTATTGATAAATCCTCATGGCGAGAATCCCGAAAGAGAAGATAACACTGAAGCAAAAAAAAGTGCAAGAGAAATATGGAAAAATATGGACGTATCAGAAATAACAAAAAAATTGTTGCCAAAGAGACGTGTCAACATCTCTTCCGATGACTACAAAGAAGAACTTGAAACTTTATTGAGGGAAAAATATGAGAGTCTTTCTTGATACGAATATAATAATAGACCTTTATTCTGAAAGGGAGGACTTTTATCAGGCCGCCAAGGTTATATTTGAACTTGCTGTTAGGGGGGAGATAGACCTTGTGGTTTCTGCAACAACATTTGTCAACGCATTCTTCCTGCTCAGAAAAGAATACACTCCAGAGGAACTATATGACTCAATGGCAAATCTGGCTTCTTTGTGTACAATATCCATTGTGGATAGTGACAAAGTCAGGGAAGCGCTGAGGATGAGGGCGAAAGATTTTGAAGACTCTGTGCAGTGGTTATCAGCAAACTCCCAAAACGCGGATGTCATAGTAACGAGAGACAAGCATTTCAAAGAATACGAAGGAAACATCAAAACACCTACCCAATTTCTGGATGACTACTTTGAAAACAAACAATAACTACTTTTTAACTAAACCTAATTATTAACTTAAAAACAAAAAGCGTATGAAAAAGATTCTATCTTTGCTCGCACTACTAATGCTATGTGTAGTGGGAGCTAACGCCTGGACAGTCAATTACGCCTTGGCGGAAGGAGACACCTTCACCTCGGGACAGACTGTCGAAGTGAAAAACGGTGACGCTGTTGTAGCTACCATCACCTATGGTGAGAGCGGAGGAGCCGACTTCAAGGCCGCCAAAACTAATGGTAGCGTAAGTGGCTACACTGCCTTCACTGAGGGCAACGGCACCAACGGCAACAGTGAAGGTGGCACGTTCTACACCATCACTCCGAAGGTAGATGCCACTATTTCAGTGGCTGTTGTGCTTAATGCCGACAAGGCCTTCTTCATTGAGGAGGACGGTACGGCACTTGAGGATTATAACGGAATTACAGAGGCTTCAAAGTACTACGGTACTTACGAGTTCACTGCCACTGCCGACAAAGCCTACAAGTTTTACTGCGCAGGCTCGAAGCTCGGATTCTACGGATTCAAGATGACCGCATCCTTTTCGAAAACCATTGGCTTTGTTCCTGGCGTATGGGCTGTTGACGATGCTACCTTCGCTGCCTACGCTTGGAATGATGAAGGCTACGCTTGGTTCCCATTCGTTGAGGTAAGCGGAGCATACGGAACACAGATTCCTGATACTTACACAAGCATTATCCTTACTCGTATTAACCCTTCAGGCACTGACCCAGAACCTTGGAACAACGTGTGGAACCAGACCGACGACATCGATTTCACAGTTATTGCCGACCAGACGGTGTTCACCATCACCGGATGGGGAGAAGGAGGAGGTAATAGCACCTACACCACCAGCAACACGCTGGCAGAGGCCAAGGACAAGCTGGCCAAAGCCATCGCTCTGGCAGAGATGCTCAATTCGGCAGACCTTGCCGATGCCATTGCTGCTGCAAAGCAGGCTCAGAACTCTACCGACGTTACAGTGGTAGCCGCTGCCTTGCAGACCTTGTTTAATGCCGTCAAGCCCGATGTCACAACCATGCTGGGTGAATTAGGGACTATGGCAAACAGATACGGATACTCCGAACTGACCGCCAAGATTGCAGCTTTGACACAAGCCTTACAAGCTGAGAATCCCGACATTGATGCCATCACAACCCAACTGACCGACCTCATTGCCGAGGGCAAGTCGGTGGCAAGCGATGTTTTGGACAAGGTGGCCGGCTATACTTCTGTCATGGGCAACGAGACGCTCGATGCTGCCATTGCCGCTGCAACAGCTATCGTGACAAGCCCGACCAGCACCGTCGGCGAGATTGTTGCAGCTCTCAAGAGTGCTGTAGATGCCTTCACGACTGCCGCAAACGAGTTTGTACAGACAGTGGCAGCAGAGAGTGTACCTGACGAGACTGTGCAGGCAAAGCTTGCTGCCATTGCTGCCTTGGGCGATAACCCCAGCCTTGCTGCCTACGGCGAAGCCATCCGTCAGCTGATTGCCGCCTACCAGGCATACCAGCTGGAGCAGATTCCCGTCTACACCGTTGCCGGCACGACCGACCTCACCGGCTACGAATGGGATAATACCAAGAACGAAATGACCCTGAACGAGGGAACGGGCATCTACGAGTGGACTGCCAAGTTCATCACCGTAACAAACAGCCAGAAGCCTGAGTTCAAGGTTGTGAAAAACGCCAACTGGGAAACAGCATGGCCCGACAACAACTGGGTCATCACACCCGAATCACTCGACGGTGAGGGTGTCTACACCATTACCATCACCTTCGACCCCGCTGCCGAGGACAAAATCGCTGTCACTGGCGTTAAGAGGGAGGCACCCGTCTTCGCAGACAACAATGTCTACTTCTGGCAGTCGCCCGACGGCTATCAGGACCAGAACGGCGGTGTGGCTGTACACAACAAATATACTGAGCGCGACCGCGTCAACTTTGAACAATTAGGCTACTACACCATCAGCCTCAACGGTAAGAATGACTACTCGACCGATATAGTGACCATCACCCTCGATGAGGGCAACACGCTGGAGGCTGGCGACCAGATTGCCATCACGGCATTCCGCAACAAGGACCAAGCAGGCAAGAAGTCTGGTGCCCGCCTCAAGTTCGACAGCGGCAGTAAAATCGATACTGGTAACGGCACCGAGTTTGTCAATCTCAACGAGGACGTGGCTGGAGCCGACGAGTACGGCACCGAGCCTAACACCGTCACCATCACAGCTCCCGCAGCAGCTGAAGGCAGCACGACCATCCAGCTGACACGCTCGCAGACTGGCACGAACCTCTTCATCACGAAGATCGACATCACACGCCCAGTGATAGAGCCTGCATTCGCCGATGGCACTTACTATGTGATGAACGCCAACACGGGCCTGTTGGCTGATGCCAATGGCCTTGACAAGGTCGGTGCAGCCCTTACCTTCACATTCGACGAAACTTCACGCACATACACCGTCACGGGTTCCGACCTCTTCGCAGGGAAGCAGTGGACGGCTAAGGGCGACGGCTACTTCACCTTCAGCACAGTCATCGACGGTGTGAAGAAGTTCGCCGCCGTTAATGGCGAGAACTTCGCACTCATTGAGGACGGCACAGCCGATGCTGCTACTTGGACTCTCCTGACCCAAGATTACTGGGAGAACGAGGCTCTGAGCTATAACGTTGCCGGTACAGCCGACCTCTGCGGTGCTGAGTGGGACACCACTAAGAACCCGATGACTAAGAATGCCGAGAGCGGACTCTACGAGTGGACGGCTGAGAACATCACCGTCAGCAACGACACAAAGCCCGAGTTCAAGATTGTAGTGAATAACGTCGCCGATCCGGAAGCTGTTGAGACTGCTGGGTGGTATCCCACAGGCGACAACTGGATCATCACCCCCGATGTCACTGGTGGCGAGGGTGTCTTCAATATCACCATTACCTTCAATGCCGCTACAAAGGAGATTGGCGTTACAGCTGAGAATGCTGGTGAGCAGCCTGTACTCAACACTTACAGCGGTATCTTCAAGACCAACGCTGGATGGGAGAAAGTCTATGCTTACGCTTGGAGTGGCTCTAAGGAAGAGAACAACCTCGTCGAGTTCCTCGGCGAATGGCCCGGTACGGAGATTTCCTACAACGAGCGCTACGGCCAGTATGAGTATAGCTTCGAGGCTGAGACGGCTCCTGAATTCATCATCTTCAACAATGGTCTGGCAGACGATGCTTTGCAGCAGACTGAGGACCTCGCTTTCGAGAACCAGAAGATTTACGAGTACACCATTCAGCCTCAGCCTGTTCTCAACACCTACACCGCTACATTCACTACGGACTATGGCTGGGAGAAGGTTTATGCTTACACATGGACTGATGGAGAGCCAAAGGTTGAGCAGCTTGGAGCATGGCCCGGCATTGAGCTGACCGCTAACGAGGGCGTCTACACCGTGACCATCGAGGCAGAGGCTGCCCCGCAGTTCATCATCTTCAACGATGGTGACAGCAACCAGACTGCTGACCTCGCATTTGAGGATGGCAAGGCTTACGAGTACAACAAGCCCAACTACTACGCTTTCAACGGTACTGCCTACATCATCGACGCAGAGAGTGGCCTGATGATGGCCGCCGGACATGACTACGGCACACGCGGCATCGTGAACGAGCTGGGCCTCGACCTTATCTTCACAGCCAACGAGGCTACCGGCAAGGTGACCATCGACAGCCGTGTGCAGAGAGATGCCAGCAACCATTTCCTTGGCAGCAACCTCTATATGGACAGCCAGGCATACGAGTGGGGTCTGCTCTATCAGGACTTTGGCTTCTATATCGTTAATGCCGATGGCAAGTACATCAACATCGACAGTAACAACAACCTCGCTCTGAGCGACACACCGCGTGAGTGGATTATCGTCACTTCGGAAGGCGTGCTCGAGCAGCGTCTTGGCGAGCTGGCAGAGGCTACGGCCGACAGCCCGAAGGATGCCACTTGGCTCATCAGCGGTCCTGACTTCAACCGCGCCGACCAGCGTAACAATGATTGGCAGGTCAGTGCCGACTGCACCAACAAGAACCTGAACGGCGGTGCCCAGACCAATATGTGCGCTGAAAGTTATCACAGTGTGTTTACCATCGACCAGGTACTGGCCAACGCTCCCGCCGGTGTGTATGCACTCACCGCACAGGGCTTCTACCGCCAGGACGGCACTGACGAGTACAATAAGCCGTACTTCTTTGCCAATGACGAGCGTGGATACTTCCCGCTCATGGCCAATGGTGAGGACAACATGTCTGACGCCAGTGCTTCCTTCACCGCAGGCAAGTACACCATCGAGCCCGTCTTCGTGGAAGTGACCGAGGCTGGCGCACTCACCGTGGGTGCCAAGCTGGAGACCAACACCACTCTGTGGTGCATCTGGGATAACTTCCAGCTGAAGTACTACGGCACAGAGGCCAACGTCGACCAGCTGAAGAACGCCGAGCTGCTGAAGGAGATGCAGGAGCTCGTGGCTGAGGCCACGGCACTGAAGGATAAGGTGACCGACGAGACTGCTCTTGCCGGACTCGACGCCGCCATCGCTCAGGCTGGTACAGCTACAGGTACAGAAGGCATCCAGGCCGCCATCGACGCTCTGAAGGCCGCTATTGCTGCTGCTGAGAAGAGCCGCTTCTTCGTTTACAATGGAACGGCTTATGTCATTAGTGTTGACGAGGAAGGTCTGATGATGGCCGCAGGCCACGACTGGGGCACACGAGGCATCGTGAACGAGCTGGGTCTTGACCTCACATTCACCGCCAATGAGGAGACCAACAAGGTGACCATCGACAGCCGCGTCTCCAATGGTGGCAATAACCACTTCCTGGGCAGCAACCTCTATATGGACAGCACGCCTTACGAGTGGGGACTGGAGGAGCAGGAATTCGGTTTCTATATTAGTGATGCCGAAGGCAAGTACATCAGTATCGACGCTCAGAACAACCTCGTCATGAGTGACACGCCCCACACATGGCTTATCGTCACTGCCGACGGCGTGAAGGAAGAGCGCATGAGTGAGCTGGCATTGGCTACGAAGGACGCCCCGAAGGACGCTACCTTCCTGCTGCAGAACCCGAACTTCAACCGCAACGACCAGCGTGTCAGCGCATGGACGATTGACCCGTCTGACGCCAACCACAACTTCAACGGCGGCAACAGCTTGAACAACTGCGGCGAGTCCTATCATGCAGCTGCCACCATCAAGCAGACCGTGAGCGGAGCCCCCGCAGGCTTCTACGAACTCACCGCTCAGGGCTTCTACCGCCAGGACAACAATGCTGAGGAGGACGCTCCTGTGTTCTATGCAAACGGTGTCAATGGCGACGTTCCCGCAATGGGCACGCTGCCCGACCACAGTGGCAACAACCAGGAAGGTATGGACGACGCTTCAGTGGAGTTCACCAATGGCAAATACGCCATTGATCCCATCCCATTTGAGGTTACTGAAGATGGCATGATCTATGTCGGTGTCGCCATTTCGGGCACCAACCAGTGGGTCATCTGGGATAACTTCCAGCTGAAGTACTACGGCACGGAGAAGCCCGTCGTGGAGTACGCCACTGGTGATGCTAACCTCGACGGCAAGGTGACAACCTCCGACGCCGTGCTGGCTGTCAGCTTCGCACTGGAGGAAGAAACGCCCACAGAGGAGCAGTTCAAGGCTGCCGACGTGAACGAATCTAACGATATCACCGTCACCGACGCTGTCGCTATCGTCACCATCGCACTGGAGATCAACAATGAGCCTGCTCCTGAGGCTGGCGCACGCATGGATTATGGCGTCAACTACCTGACCATGAACGGCCAGACCGTGAGCCTCACTAACAGCATCCCCTTCGCAGGATTCCAGATGGACGTGACGCTCGCCGACGGCGCAATGCTCAACGGCGTACAGCTGACAGAGCGTGCAGCAGGTATGACCATGAGCTACAACCGCATCAGCGACAACACATGGCGCATCATCGCACTCTCGCTGCAAGGCAACACTATTAGTGGCAACGACGGAGCACTGTTTAAGCTCGACATCACGGGCAACAGCACCATCGAGGTTACCAACATTGAGTTTGCCGACGCTGCCGCACGTGCCCACGCACTCGGCTTCGGCGGCGAGGCTACTGGCATCAGCCTGACAGGATTCGACACCGCCGACGCTGACATCTACAACGTGAACGGTGTGCGCACCAATAGTGTGAACAAGGGCATGAACATCCTGCGCAACGCCAAGGGCGAGGTGAAGAAGGTGTTCGTGAAATAGAATCTGAGATTTTAGAAACGAATTTGAATAATGTGAATAATTTTGTTCACGAATCAAAAGTAATTTATTCTAATTTGTGGGATAATTATTCATATTATTATAATTTATTCTAATTTGTGGGATAATTATTCATATTATTCAAATTCGTTTCAGAAATAAAGAAAATTATTAACTTTAATATTTAATTATATGAACAACAAGACTATTTTCAAGTGGTTCTCCATGCTCCTCTTGATGATGGTGGCCGGCATCTCGGGCGCTGCCGCACAGTCGCTCGCTCTTGACGACTTCAGCATCAAGGCTGGGGAAACTAAAGATGTTACCATCAAACTGGTAACAGAGAGTGCCATCTATGGCGTACAGACCGACATCAGCCTCGATGGCCTCACGCTTGAGGCAGTGGCTGCTGTTGACGAAAACCTGTCGTTTGCCTCAAACACCGTGACGAGTGGAGCCAAACGTGTTTCGCTGATGTCAATGTCTGAGGGTACACGTGTAATCCCTGCCGGTGACATCATCACCTTGACGGTGAAGGCTGCCGACAACTTCACTAATGGCACAATCAGCCTCACCAACACACGACTAACCACGAGTACAACCGGGGCTGAACTGCAGGCAGGCGACGTGACTGCCAACGTGACGTTGGATGAGACACCCGTTGTCATCAGTAGCATGCAGCTCTATGGCACGTTCCCCGGCCTTTCTTGGGAAACGGGCGTGGAAATGACCAATGACGAGAGCAATACCGCCATCTGGACCTACACCATGACCGACGTCGAGATTGAAGGCAAGACCTACGAATACAAGGTGTCTGCCAACGGCAAGTGGGGTGAATACCAGATTCCTGCCGATGACTCGAACCAAAACTGGACGTTCGGTACCGACATGTATCCCGCAGGTCTCTACGACCTGACATTCACGGTTAATACCGAGGAGCACACCTTGACGCTCGACGTTGTGAAGAAGGGCGAGATTGTTCCTGCAACTACCGCTACCTTCAACTTCGCAGACCCGAACTTCCGCGAGAACATCGGCGAGAACATGACCGACACGAAGGGCTACATTTACAACGAGACCTTCACTGCCGAGGGGGTCAGCCTGCAGATTACCGCTGGTTCCGCTCCCTCGCGTATCTATGTCGATAACAACCGTGGGCAGAACCTCGTGACCTACAAGGAGTACACCACGCTGACCTTCCGCGCTCCCGAAGGCAAGGCCATCACGAAGATTGAGTTCACCGCAGCTGGCAACAGCAGCATCAAGAACTTCACCGCATCAAGCGGTGCCATCGACGAGATGACTTGGACGGGCAATGCCGCTGGCGTGCGCTTCTTGCAGGGAGGTACCAGCTATCTGGCTAATGCCATCGTCACGCTCGAAGCTGTAGACGAGGCTACCGCAGCCCTGCCCGCCATCGAGTACGCTGAGTGCGCCAACATCGCTGCCTTCAATGCACTGGAGGCCGGCACCTACGCCAAGATTACGCTGACCGATGCTGAGATTATTGGTAAGAGTGCTGATGGCTACAGCACCGTATGGGTGCAGGATGCCACCGGTGGCGCATGGATTCAGTACACTTCACTGAATGACCGTCTCCAGGAGGGTACCAAGGTGAATGGTACAGTCTTTACCATCAAGCGCTTCACCGCCGGTAACCCGCAGCTGAAGGAGGCTGAGGCTACCATCAACAGCGAGATTGCCTCTGAGGCTATTAGTTCTTACACTATCGTTGAGGGTACTATCGAAGAGGTGAACGTTCCTGAGAACTTGAACAAGGTCGTAAAGATTAGCGGAGCCACACTGGCAATGACCAGCGCAAGTGCAGGTAAACTGACGCTGGGCGAGACTACTATCGATGTGAACAACGGTACCGAGACCGCCAACCAGCTGCTGCACAAGATTGCTGACTGGGAAAAGGACAAGGTTCTGGAGAACGTGACCGTCACTGCCATCCTCGTGGCAAAGAGTGCCACCGCCAACCAGTTGCTGCCCATCTCCATCGAGCAGCCTGTTGTCATCAGCAGCATGGCTATCGTGGGTGACTTCATCGGCTTAGAGGGCAATGATAACTGGGATCCCGCTAATGGTTGGGCAATGACTCAGAGTGCTGAGAACCCTGCCATCTGGACGCTGACCAAGGAGTTCGAGGCTGAGGCCAAGAAATATGAGTACAAGGCCACTGCCAATGGCAACTGGACTGACTATGTGCTGCCCGCTGGCGACAACCAGAACTTCGTATTCGGCACTGACGAGTATCCCGCTGGCAAGTACAACTTGACGTTCACCGCCAACACCGAGGAGCACAAGCTGACGCTCGATGTTGAGGCCGTGGGTACTGTTGAGCCCAACGACTACACAAGCTATATCGTGAACGCCGACCTGACAGGCCAAGGCGGCTTCGACGCTACCGGCACCAAGGGCATCGACGGCTCTGGCATAGTGAAGTGCGCCAACAACGCCCAGTTCGACTTCAAGCAGACCATCACCCTGCCTGCCGGACAGTATAAGCTGACGGCAAAGGCTGCCTACCGTTACAGCGGAAGCGAGGCCGACGAATACAACGCTATCGTCGCTGGCACTGACACCAAGCTCGCCACACTCTACGCAACAACAAGCACCAAGACCGAAAGTGCAAAGGTGTTGAACCGCTGGGACGGCGCTTCTGACACTGACTACGCAAACGGCGACGGCTCTGTAACCGTCAACGAAAAGTACGTTCCCAACTCTTCTAACGCCGTGAAGGCTTGGTTCAACGCCGGCCAGTATGTCAACGAAGTGGTGTTCAACCACGTTGCCGACGGCGACGTGACCATTGGTATCGTGAAGACCGCACAGCCCGAGGCTGGCGACTACACCGTCATCGGCCCCTGGACGCTGATCCGCCTCGGCGACGCAGTGGACGAGCCTGTTGAGCAGGAGTTCACCGCCACCTTCACCACCAACGCCGGTTGGGAGAAAGCCTATGCATACGCTTGGACTGGTGAAGGTGAAGAAGTCGTGAAGTTCCTTGGTGACTGGCCTGGCACAGAGATGACACCTGGCAATGGTGGCAACGATTGGATGATCAGCTTCAAAGCAGAGGCTGCTCCCGCCAACATTATCTTCAGCAACGGTCTTGAGGGCGATGCCCTGCAGCAGACCGAGGACCTCGTATTCGAGAATGGCAAGGCTTACGATTATACAATCACGAAGCCCCAACCCGGCATCCCCGCTGGACGCTACTACATCCTGGCCATGGCCGAGGAAGACAACAACCTCATGGCTGCCGGACACAACTGGGGAACGAAGGGTATCATCAACGGCACTGGCCTTGACATCACCCTGACCTACAACGAGAGCAACGACACCTACGACTTCGACACACGTGTTTCCAACGGTGCCAACTCGCACTTCCTGGGCAGCAACCTGTACATGGACAGCTCGTCATGGGGATGGAGCATTGAGGAGGCCGACTATGGCCACTACATCTGGTCCACCATCGACGGTGCGAAGAAGTACATCGGTGTCAGCGCAACAAGCGAGCTGGAGCTGACAGACACTCCTTACGCTTGGGCATTCATGGATGCCGACTGGTGGGAGAACAACCTGCTGGAGGGTTTGAAGGATGCTACTGCTACCGCTCCTGTCGATGCCACCTTCCTTATCAAGTGTGCCGACTTCAACCGCAACGACCAGCGCAAGAGCGCCTGGACTATGACTGCCAGCAACCAGAACCTCAATGGCGGCTGCAACGAAACACATTGGAACACCTGCGCAGAGAGCTACCACTCAGTATTCACCCTGTCCCAGGCCCTGGGCGAGGTTCCCGCCGGTGTCTATTCAATGACCGCACAGGGCTTCTACCGTCAGGATGGCGCGGACAACGACAACCTGCCTTACTTCTATGCCAACGACGAGAAGCAGACCTTCCCGCTCCGCACAGGTACTGAGAATGGCATGGACACCGCCGGTGATTCGTTCCTTGCAGGTAAATACACCGTCGACCCGATTTACGTGCAGGTGGCTGAGAACGGCACGCTCACCGTGGGCGCCAAGCTCGAGAACAACACCACCCTCTGGTGCATCTGGGACAACTTCCAGCTGAAGTACTACGGAACTGATGCTGACATCGACCAGCTGAAGAACGCAGCCCTCATCGCTGAGATGGAAGAGCTGAAGGCTAAGGCTGAGGATCTTGCCACGACTGCCGAATTCGAGGCTGCCAAGACTGCACTCGAAAGTGCTATCGCAAAGGCAAATGCTGCCCAGGGAACCGAAGCCATCAAAGAGGCTATCAATGCCCTGAAGGATGCTATCAACACTGCCGAGACCTTCGCCAAGGCAAAGGATGTGCTGGCAAAGATGAAGCAGGTTGTGGAGAGCACCAATGTCTATACCGCTGAGGCTTGCGAGGAGTACTACGGACAGTGGCAGGCTAAGTACGATGCCGGCACGCTGACCATCGAGGAGGCCAACGCCCTTGAGGATCCGTTTGCCATCCGTGGCTGGCACGCTCAGAACACCGTCGACGACTTCCTGCTCAGCGCTTGGCCCGAGGCCAACAAGACCTACGCCGATCCTTGGGAGCAGACGCTCTACATCAACACTTGGAGTACTGAAGGTGCTGACGACGGCACTAACTTCGTCGTACCGTTCTTCGAGTACTGGACTGGCGATGCCAACTCACTTGGCGAGAAGACCTGGACTGCCACGATGACCAACGTGCCTGAGGGTGAATACGAGATCAGCGCATGGGTTCGCGTCCGCGGCAAGAACAACTTCACGCTGCCCGCATACGGCATCACCATGCAGGCCAACGACGGCGAGGCTGTCAGCGTCATCGGCGACCGTGTCTCTGAGCAGAGCAACTTCTATCTGAAGAACGTCACCGCTATCGGCACCGTGGCCGGGGACGGCGTGCTGAACATCACGTTCAACATTGCTGCCGACAACAACATCAGCTGGCTGTCGTTCATGAACGTCAACTACTCTGTCAAAGAGCCAGAGCCAATCGTATTCCCCGAAGGTGCTACTGTCTATGACTTCGCTGCCGCCGCTGCTGCTGGTGAGAATCCTGGCAACAAGAACGGTAGTGCCGCTAACGGACAGGCCTTCTATGGCTGGGAGAATCCCGAAAAGACCGACAGCAAGCGTCAGGACTACAAGGGCTACGAATGGGCCGAGGGTAGCGTGCTGCCCGAGGAATGCCACGTATGGCGTCGCTCAGACCGCATCAATGGCAACGTGGCTGACGGTGGCCTGAAGTGCCCGAGCAACAAGGAAATGGCTATCGACGGCCTGAAGGCTGGCGACAAGGTCATCATCGTTTACGATGCAACAGGTGCCGCTGAGGACAGCAAGAATATTATCTGGGCAATCGGTGACGGTACTGCAGAGGGAGGCCCCGGCACAGTCCGTGCTACCGCCACTATCGACGGTGTTGAGGCTGTGAGTGGTACGACCACCATCGCTTCCGGTGCTGAGATTGTCGTGAACAGCGTCACTCCCGCCGAGAATGGTACTGGTTACATCGTGTTCCAGGTCAAGAAGGGCATGATCATCAAGCAGATTGCTGTCGTTCAGGATAGTACTACTACTGGCATCGCTTCTGCCAACGCTGCTGCTGAGCAGAACGCTGCCGGCATCTACAACCTCAACGGCCAGAAGGTGAAGAACGCTCGCAAGGGCCTCTACATCGTCAATGGCAAGAAGCAGGTTGTGAAGTAAGCCTGTCGGACTGAACAATCGTAACACAGAGATTCCGGGCCGCGCACCAAATGGTTGCACGGCCCGGGTTTTGTTTTCACACATTCCGCCTGAGTAAGGATTCCCCCAGTGGGAACAAAACATTCCCCCGGTGGGAACAAATCATTCCCCCGGTGGGAACAAATCATTCCCCCGGTGGGAAGAATAAGATTCCTATGTCTTTCCGATTTGCCACAGGACGGCCGTCGACCATCAATGTGAGACCGGTGCCTTGATGGTATCGCTGACCGTCCTTGTCCCAGATGATGGTTAGGGTGTGGCCTCGGTATCTGATGCCGTCGAGACAGAACCAGGGCCATGTGTCCTTTGGCAGGAGCGGGTTAATGACGATGCTGCCATCGTCCTGCGGACGGAGGCCGCAGATGCCGGTGATGATGAGGTCGTTGTAGGTGGAGTGGTTGTAGTAGCGGCTGCGCTCGCGGTCGCCCATGAGCCAGGCACCGGTCTTCTCGTCGAGGTATTCGCCTATGTAGGGACGGCCGCGGTGGTGCTGGCTCTCGGTGTAGAGCTGCATCTGGTGGAAGAATAAAGCCTCACCCCCGGCCCCTCCCGCGGAGGGGAGGGGAGTATATAGTTCTTCCTGCGACGTTTTATGGCTCTTCTGCTGTTGAGAGTATATACTCCCCTCCCCCTCGCGGGAGGGGTTGGGGGTGAGGCTGTTGGGGCTGTTTATGTAGTTGGCCAGAGCCGTCAGCGTCTGACTGGTGGCGAAGGGCCAGATGGCTCCGTCCCACTCGCACTTGCCCACGCCGTGGGAGCGGAACTCCGGGTGGCGGCGCTCGGCGGTGGTAAGGCCGTAGGGAGCCGAAAAGCCCTGCTCGTCGAGAAGCTGCTGCCAAGCCACATCGTATTCCGGCCCGGTGTGCATGTTGAAATACCACGGCAGGTAGCCGATGGCTTCACGGACAGCAGCCAGCGTGTCGCCGACGTCGCCACGACGGGTCTCGAAGAACTGGTCTTTCTCGTTCCACAAGTGAGTCACAATGAGGTTGCGCATTGTGCGAGCCTTCGCCATGTAGAGCCGGGTCTTTTCAAAATCGTAGTCCAGGTTGTTGATGAAGGCAAGTGCCACGGCGTTGCCATACATATAGCTGTTGATGGTGGGGCGGGCGTACTGCTTCTTTCGGCCTCCGCTGATGCTCTCCTCCATGCCGTCCTGCACGTCGCCCTGCCAGTAGAGGCCGGAGGACAGACGGTTAGTGCTCTCCCAGCGGGCGAACTCCTCCTCTAAGCGGGGCTTCAGGGAGAGGATGAAGGCGGTATCGCCCTCCACCTTGAAAAGCTGTTGCACGGCGTAGGGGTTCCACGAGGAGAACTTGTTCATCTTCGTCATAGCCTGGCCGTCGTTGCCAAAATACCAGGTGCGCAGTATCTGGTGGAGGTAGGTGGTGTCGCGCAGCCATCGGCTCTCCATCACGTGGTGGCCTATGGCGCAGGCGATGAGGTTGTAACGGTCGGCGTAGCTGCGCTGCACGAGGAATTCGGTCATGCCATAGCCTACTGGCGTGCGCTTGATGTGCTTGCGCAGCGTCCACCAGCGGTAGTAGTACATCTCGCGCATCTGCTCGTCGGGGCAGTCGAAGAGAGGGATGTTTTCGCGCATCCACTCCGAGGCCTGGGCATTGGGGATGGTGGTGACGATGTTTTCGTCCTCCATGGCGTTGAAGCGGTCAGCGTAGTGGGAAATGAGGGCCTCACCCCCATCCCCTCTCCCGAGGAGAGGGGCGTAGTTACCTTTATCTCCGTTGTGGCTACAGACATTGGCCAGGGAGAACCTGGCCACGCGACCGGTGGAGTCGGCGAGGGGCTGGTCGAAGAGCTGGTCGGCGGGGGTGTTTGTGTCTGGCTCGCGGAAGAGGGGGCCGGTGCGGAAGACGATGCGCGAGATGCTCTCCACAGGGGTGTCAAACTGACGGGTACAGCGGCCAAGAGGGGACTGGGACTCATAGGTCTTATAGGACTTATAGGACTCATGGGGCTTATAGGACATATAGGTCTCATGGGACTCATAGATGGTGTAGCTCGCTCGGTGCAGCCCGCAAGAGAGGGTGGCGGTGATATGGTAGGACTTTCCCGGCTCGTACTTGCGGAGGAGCGTTCCATAGCGGGCGCCGCCCTTTACGCGGATGACGCCTGTGCTATCGACGACGATGCGGGAGCAGACGTTGCCCTCGTCGTCGACGAACTCGATGTCGAGCTCGCCGTGGTCAGACTGGTCGAAGCGGAGGTCGAACTCCACCTGCAACTCCTTCGTGTTGGGGATGATACGCTCGGCCTTCGCATAGTCGTAGGGGTCGCTGTCGCTGAGCGTGAGCCATTGGCCGTCGAGGGCGACGGGGGCGAGAAGGGGGGAGTAGAGGTTCCAGTCGGTCATGTCGGCCAGTTTCGTGTACTTGCTGAACGACCCGCCGGCGTGGGTGGTGGCATTGAGTCGCACGGGCACGGGGATGCGTGACACCCAGATGTCCTCCTTGTTGTTGGAGTAGGTGACCCAGAGGGGAAAAGCCCCTCCAGTCCCCGAAGGAAAAGCCCCCCCTACGGCCCCCGAGGGAGAAGCCCCCCCTACTGCCCCCGAGGGGGCTTCTATAGTTTTGACCTTTGAGGAGCTATCTATCGTGCCCCCCTCGGGGGGCGAAAGGGGGGCTTTTCCCTCGGGGGGCGAAAGGGGGGCCTCTATCCCCCTCACATACTGTGGGCCGTAGCTCTTGTACTGTCCGCCGTGGCGGAGTGGTGTCACCTCGCCATTGACGAGCGAGAGGGTGGTGTAGTCGAGTCCGTCGGCACTTAGGGATATTGCCAATGGCCAGCGGTATTCCGAGGGGTTGTAGACGGTGGCGTAGGTGCCGTCGCTAAGGCGCTGCCCCCAGATTTTCGCATTGCTGTTGACGAAGCCGGGGGCGCGGTCGCAGCCCAGGCGGCCGCTCTCTGGCACGATGATCTGCCGCCAGGTGTTGCCGCCGTCGGCTGAGAGGCTCGTCACCGCGTGCTTCCACAAAGCCACCTTGCGCCCGTCGGGGAGGGTGTAGCCGCTGAAGGCCTTGTAGGGCTTGGTGAGAGGGATGAGCGGGTCGTTGCGGTCGGCCTCCTCTACCCACTGCATACGTTGCATGGGGTCGGCGAGCATCTGGTCGACGGCCTGCACGAATGCCTTGTCCTTTGAGCGTTTGTAGTAGGGGTAGATGGTGTTCTTCTCAGAGAAACCGTGGTTGTAGTAGACGAAGAAGATGGGGCCGAGGCTGCCGTCCTCGAAGACGCGGCGCACCACACGGCCGATGCCGTTGCCGTCGTTGGGGTCGTCCTTCATGGTGAGGCAGATGCCGTAGCTGCCGGTGGCTAACAGGACTGAGGCCCCAGAAGCCGCCACCGTGCCCGGCGCGTTAGCGTCGGGAGCCTCATACCATCCCACCCGCTGGTGCATCACGGCCTTGAGGTTATGGGCTGGGGGAAAGTCCTTGCCTTCCTTCGTCCAACCTTCGGGCACAGGATATTCGGGGAAGAGTTCTGTGGGGGCAGTCCATGTGTAGCCGTCGGTCGAGGTCTGGAGCATCGTCTTGCCCGGGGCTTCATGCTCATGGCGCGGGTCGGTGAGGTAGTGCAGCCAGAAACGGCCATTCCAGTAGGTGAGCATCGGCTGGTGGTTGTAGAGCCATGTTGGGGATTGCGAATCCCCGTCAACAGTGGTGCCCCCACGCATGGTCTGTATGGTGTGGATGCCGACCACGGGCTTCAGTCCGCCGTCGTGGCGCTCTGGGCGGGCGATGGTCTTGCCACTGTAGTGCACCACGTCGCGGTTGTACTTGATGAGACCCTCTACCAGCTCCTCAGGGGCCATGAAGACGGTGCCGTGCTTATGGCCTACGGGGAACGATACCGCCCCTGTCTGGTCCTGGAAAGTCTTGAAGTCCTTGGTGCGGTGGGCACCGTAGATCTTGTGCTGGTAGCTGTCGTAGTAGATGTACCACCAGTCGCCCACCTTGGCTGTACTCGGCCCTTCGGTGAAGCTCTCGGTGAACGGTTCGGATGCCTCGCTCCACGGGCCGTAGGGCGACTTTGCGAAGGCCACCTTGATGTTGCGCATGGGACGGGTGTTGTCTTTGAGCACCATCACGTAAGATGCCCCCCCTAAGGGGGCCAACGTTGCGTCTATCACCGAGAATCCCGGGTCGTAGAACAGCTGCGCCTTCGAGAACTTCTTGAAGTCGCGGGTGGTCATATAGTAAAGCCGGTGGTTGTTTTTGTGGTCCTCCTGTCCGTCAGGAAAACGTCCCGGCACACACGAAGCCCAGACAATGAGGAACTGGCGCTTCTGTCCGTCGTAGAACAGCTCCGGCGCCCAGGTGTTCACCGTCGTTGTGTCCATGCCGGTCTCGATGAACCGCTGCGGAGTCCAGTGAATCAGGTCTTTCGACGACGAGTAGCCGAATCCCCTGTCGCCACGCCACGATGATGTCCACACGAGGTGGAACGTCCCGTCGGGGCCTCGCACTATCGACGGGTCGCGCATCACTTTCTGGCTGCCTACCTCCGGCCGCAGAAAGACGCCCTCGATACTGTCCCATCGCAGGCCGTCGTGACTGTAGATGAAGCGCAGACCCTCAGTAGCAGGCTCGTGGAAGGAAGTTGAAACATATATGTCTTTCGATTGTGCAACAATACTGCCGGCGAAAAGCAGCAGCACGAACAGGAAACGTGTCGGCATACAACGGCCAACAGCACTCGGTAAGTAGCGGTTATTCATAATTTTGGCTCATTTTGGCCACAAAGTTACGAAAAAGCGTTCTAACCACCAAATTATTTTGCCGTTTGCAGGATTTTTCGTAATTTTGCAACGTCAAAGATGGAGACGACGCTTACGGCGTCGCAAAAAGCGTATGAGGAAAAGATTCTATTCAACGGCCAATGGCATTTGCCTGGGACTGATGTCGCTGCTCGGTTTCGGTGCTTGCAAGACGCAGAAGCAGCGTGTGGAGTGTGTCTACGGTCCGCCTCCTGTCGACGTGGTGGAAATTGAAAGGGTGGACACGGTAATCGTGCAGCGGCAGGAGATGAAGGTCGTCTACGGCCCGCCTGTGGTGAAGCCCCAAGATGATGACTGGCGCAATGTCCGTCCCGACGAGGAGGGCGTTTATGACATCGCCGAGGTGATGCCTCGGTTTCCGGGTGGCGAGAAGGCCATGAAGCGATGGGTGGCGGAGAACATACAATATCCCGACGAGGCCCGTAACGCGGGTGTCAGTGGCAGAGTCATTGTAAGTTTCACTGTGATGACGTCGGGCAAACTCGATGGTGTCACGGTGCTCAAGCCTGTCCATCCCCTTCTCGATGCCGAGGCAGTGAGGCTTGTGCGCTCCATGCCATGGTGGGAACCTGGACGGCAACGCGGAGAGACTGTGCCGGTGCGCTATTTCATCCCCGTGGAGTTCCGGTAGACGCACAAAAAACGCAGGCGAACAGCCTGCGTTTTTTCTGTCAATCGGGCAGAGAGTCTGTCCCTATCGTGGTGGCCTCTACCGGCCGCTCTTTGCTATCAACTGCGTGATGACCTCGTTCAGTCCGTCGGCCTTCATCAGGCTTTCTATGGAGAGGTGCATGCGGTAACGCCAGTAATGGCGCGGGTTGGCGGGGATGTTGATGCGCTCCTTGTCGGCATCGGGCAGGCGCAGACGCTCGTCAATACTTAGCCAGTCTTGCAGCGACAGCAGGCAGAGCATCGAGGGCGACATCAGGTGAGCCGTCACAATCTCCTTTGCCACGTCACCGGGCAGCGGGTGCGGGGCCTGGTCGGTGTGGCGCAGCACCTGCTCGTAGTACTGCTGTGTGAGTTTCGGGTCTTCGTCCCACCATTGCCGCAATGTCGACATGTCGTGCGTCGAGATGGTGCACACTGAGCGGTAGGGGTTGCGGGGCAGCTGGCCGAAGGTGACGGTCGGGTCTTTAGGCATCGACTGTATCTCGAGCGAGAGGATGCGAAGCTCGTTCATCACCCAAGGAACGCAGTCGGGCACCATGCCAAGGTCTTCGGCACAGACAAGCATACGCGTGGCCTGAGTGAGCAGCGGCAGTTTCTTCATGGCCTCGTGATACCAGTACTGGTTGTTGCGGCGGTAGAAATAGTCGTTGTAGAGGCGGTTGAAGGCATCCTTGTCCTTGTCCCACAGAGCCTCGTAGACGAAGTCGTTCTGCACGCCGATACGCGGGTGGAACTTGTTCGGGTCCTTGCGGTCGCGCACGAAGAGCACGTCGCTGATGAGCGCATACAGCCCGTCGCGAAGATTGTTTAGTGTTGAGAGTCGAGAGTTGAGAGACTTTACATTTTCAGCGGAGTTCTCATTGGTGTCTTCTGCTTTAGAGGTAGTGTCTCTTAACTCTAAACACTTATCCCTAAACCAAGCTTCCACCTTGCGCTGGGTGTCGAACTCGGGCTTCATCTGCCAGATGTCATCGTGGCAGAGGTCGAGGAAATTCTCCTTGACGTATGCCGCACGCTCGCCGAAGATGCGCTCCAGCGTCCAGTTGGCGATGAACGGGCGCGTCATGTGACCCTCGTTGAAGGGCAGTCCGTAGGCCTCAATCTCCTCACGGCTCATGGCCAGTGCCGGTGAGAACTGGCCGAGCAGTCCGTGGACGGCATCGATGGGAATCTCCCAGATGCGGAAGAAACCGAGCACATGGTCTATGCGGTAGGCATCGAAATACTCCGACATCTTGCGGAAGCGGCGCACCCACCACGAGCACCCGTCGGCGAGCATGGCATCCCAGTTGTAGGTCGGGAATCCCCAGTTCTGGCCATTGACGGAGAAAGCATCGGGCGGCGCTCCAGCCTGGCCGTTAAGGTTGAAGTAGCGTGGCTCCACCCATGCCTCGACGCCGTCGCGGGAGATGCCGATGGGTATGTCGCCCTTCAGGATGACGCGCTGGTGGCGGGCGTGCTCATGTGCGGCCCGCATCTGCTGGTCGAGGTTGTACTGGACGAAATACCAGTACTCCAGCTCCACCTCTGAACCCTTATCTCTCAACGCCTCTTTTGGCCACTGCGAGAAGTCGGCGGTGCCGTAGTGGTCGCGGTTCACGCTGAACTGGGCGTAAGGCTCAAGCCAGTATTTGTTGTTCTCGAAGAATGTCTTGTACGTCTGGCGGCGCTTTATGTTGGCCCACTCCTGGTCGAAAATGAGGTGCAGGTATTCGCGCTTTGCACGGTTCACGCGCTCGTAGTCAATCTGCTGCAGCGAGTTCAGCTCCACGCGCAGTTTCTCGAATTTCTCACGCTGTTCCTCGTCCTTCAGTTCCGGCAGCTGGCGCAGGTCGGTATACTGCGGGTGCAGGGCGTAGATGCTTATCGAGTTGTAAGGATAGGAGTCCTGCCATGTGTGGGTGATGGTGCTGTCGTTGATGGGCAGTATCTGCAATGTCCGCTGTCCGGTCTTGGCGCACCAGTCGACCATTGCCTTCAGGTCGCCGAAGTCGCCCACGCCGAAGCTGCCCTCCGAGCGCAGCGCGAAGACGGGTATGACGGTTCCCGCGCCTTTCCACAGCGGAATGTCGAACCACGCCTGCTCCAGGTCGTAGCAAATCGTCTCGCCTTTCTGCATCTCGGGTATCAGCAGATGGCGGTTCTCGCCCATTTCCCAGAGCACATCGCCGTTCTCACGGAGCACGACGAATTTCAGCTCAGTGTCGGCGGGCAGCCGACCGCCGTCGAGGCACGCCATCCATTCGTTTGGCTGGTGCTCGATCATCCTCAGCGTCTTCTGTGTGTCCCATCCGCCAAGATAGACCGACTCGCCCACCACTGCCAGCTTGTCGCCGGGCAGCAACTGCGGCGCACGCACCTTCAGCACCACTTGTGTGCTGTGGTTGGCTGGCTTTGCAGCCTTCCTGTCCCTGCACAGTACGCAGTCGGTGAATGCCGAAGAGTACATGTAAGCGTCTTCGGGAATGTCTATCCAGCGGTCCTGCATAGTGTAGCGCAACACTTCGGGCAGCAGTTCCTGGCGGTGAGGCTCGATGAGCCACTCCGTGCGCACCACGCTGTCGCCGCGCTTCACGCTGTAGAAATACGTCAGCGTTGTCGTTTCCGTTGGTGTTGCCGTGTTGTAGTCGAAAGTCCACTCATGCCCGTCAACGGTCGACATGGTGTGGCTCTCAGTGGCTCCGTCCGGGCCAATGATGTTCAGCACCAGCTGTTCGCCGTATGCTGTTAAGTACTCAATGTTGAAAAGAATTTTCATATAGTAAGTATTTTAGTTATTGTTTTTCGCAAAGTAGGTTCAAAGTTACGGCTTTTTCCTTGTACGTAGGCTATGAAAGAGGGCACAAACAACCGCCGCAGGGATGCAAACGTTTGCATCCCTGCGGCGGTTGTAACATACTTTAGGAATTCCTTGTGAGCATATTTTCAAACTCCACATACTCTATAGCCAAGTAAATGCCATATCTCTATTGCTTATTTCAATAATCCTAACATCGTCTCTGGTGATACCTCCATCTTCGTTACGGCACACATGCCAACACCCATATCCTTCACGCTGGCTCCAAGCAGATAGACATCATCGTCAATAATGAGGAAACGGTCGTGGTTCCTGTGTGGCAGTTGCACGAACTTGATTTCACGATACTGTTCATTGTGCTTCTTCAAGTCTGTTTGGAAAGACTCATAGTAACGAGAATGAATTGTTGCTTCTACATTACTTAAGTTTCGGAAGTAAAAAATCTTGATTTCTTACAAAGAAAAAGGCTTGGAGATTTCCTTGTTTCAAGGATTTTTTGTAACTTTGTGGTGTCA
>CAJOEC010000066.1:0-21506 GCA_905233425.1 uncultured Prevotella sp.
GAGGATAATTCTTTGCAGCTATAGCCTTTCTTTTTCCCTTTTGTTAAAATGTCCTATTTTTCTTGTGCGAAATTTGGAAATTTGCACAGAATCTACTCTCAAAGGCTACGCTTTTGCCTATTGCAGGGAATTGACCAAAATCATTTTGCCCAATAGTATAGTGCGCATAGAAAGTATGGCTATTTTTGAATGCGACTTACTGTCTTCAGTGGTTTTCCCTGACAACGACGGTTTCAGTATGGGGAGCTTTTCTATCCAGGCTTGCCCTTCTTTGACCACTATTACATTGCCTAAGAACTTGAAATCTGTTGATTCTAACCCTTTGGTCAATTGCCAGAACTTGAAGGAAATTATTGTGGACGCATCCAATCCCAGCTACAAATCGGTGGATGGTGTCATGTACTCCAAGAATGGCTACAGCATCATTTCCTATCCTATCGGTAGGGAACAGGCGGATTATTCCATTCTTGATGGTACAAGATCAATAGGAGAACTGGCATTTATCGGAAGCTATAAACTTCAGAATATAACCATTCCCAATACCGTCAAATACATAGGGACTTATTCTTTCTCTGGCTGCAACAGTATTCAGTCTATCGACCTGCCCAGTGTTCTCGAAACCATTAGTTATGAAGCTTTCCAGTATTGTTCCAGTTTGAAGTCTGTCACCATTCCCAGTTCAGTAAAGTCAATTGGGAGTTATGCCTACAAATATTGCAGTGCCCTTGAATCAATTAAAGTTGAAAGCGGGAACGCTGTGTATGACTCCAGAGACAATTGCAATGCCATTATTGAGACAAAAACCAACAAAATGGTTGCTGGATGTAAGACTACTGTTATACCTAACTCTGTCACTTCCATTGCAGATAAGGCTTTCAATGGCCATAGCAGTTTGACTTCCATCACTATTCCCAGTTCTATCACCTCCATTGGAAGCAGAGCATTCAATGATTGCACTGGACTAACAGAAGTTCGTTCTTTTATAGAGGAACCGTTTGCTATTTACGATGATGTGTTCCAGTTCAGTAAAATGATTGATGATGTGGGAGAAATCTTGTTCACCAACGCCACACTTTATGTTCCCAAGGGCACGAAGGCCAAATACCAGGCCACTGACGGCTGGAAGAACTTCTCGAACATCGTGGAGATGGGCGGCGAGTCTATTGAAGCCGCACCCTATGCGGTCTATAACAACGGTACGCTGACCTTCTACTGCGACAACCAGCGGAGCAACAGACAGGGCACGGCGTATGACCTGAATACAGGCAACAACAAACCTGGATGGAACGAGAATGCAGGAAACATTACGTTGGCCGTGTTTGACAACTCGTTTGCCAATGCTCGTCCGACGTCGACATACGAGTGGTTTGACTCATGCAAGAATCTTACCGAGATTCAAGGCATCCACAACTTGAATACGAGTAAAGTCACTAACATGAGAGGGATGTTTTGGGGGTGCAATAATCTAAGCGTTTTGGATGTGACCCATTTTGACACAGGGTTAGTTACAAACATGGAAAGTATGTTTAACAATTGTAACAGCCTGAGCAGTCTTGACGTTTCCCATTTCAATACTGGCAAGGTCACTAACATGGGAGGAATGTTTTTCAGGTGCTTTAACCTGAAAAACATAGACGTGAGCAATTTCAACACCGAGAAGGTCACAGACATGTGTGGAATGTTCGAGCAAAGTGGTATTACACAGCTTGATGTCAGTAACTTTAATACATCAAATGTTACTCGCATTTTTGATATGTTCAAAGGATGTACAAGTCTTACCAGCTTGGATCTAAGTAATTTTGACACCAGTAAAGCCACTTATATGCGGTTTATGTTCTATAACTGCTCAAGTCTCACCGACCTTAATATCAGTAGTTTTGACACTGGTAATGTTACCAATATGGAGGGTATGTTTGAGTTATGTAAGAGTTTGAAGAGCCTTGACGTGAGTAGTTTTAACACGTCAAAAGTGTCATCAATGAATAGCATGTTCGCTTCTTGCAGCAGCCTTACGCAACTTGACGTCAGCAATTTTGACACAAGAAACGTTACTGATATGAAATCCATGTTTGCGTACTGTAATATAGTATCCAATATTGTTTTCGGCAATTTGTTCACTTCAAATGACGATATTTCTGTAGGAACTTCTGTGTTCACTGGTTGCAGCAGTCTTAATACTGTGACATTCACCGGCGACATCCCTTCCAGCATCAACAGCAAGTTTTTCACGGGTGTCGGTAAAGCTGATGCCCCTGCTACGCTCGATGTTCCCGAACAGTTCAGGAACAACTATGCCGCAAAATTCGACGGCAATCAGTTCTTCGGCGGATACTTCACGCTGGGTGGCCAAGTGCCCATCGATGGCAACATTACCTTCGCTGATACTAACGTGAAGCGCATCTGTGTGGCGAACTGGGACACCGACGGTGACGGCGAGCTGTCGATGGCTGAGGCTGCGGCGGTGAAGGACATAGGAATGTTGTTCTACAACAACAAGAAGATAAAGTCGTTCAACGAGTTGCAGTATTTCACCGGCCTGACAGCCATCAGTCAGTTGGCTTTCTTGGGCAACGAAAATATGACCTCCGTGGTATTCCCACCCAGCCTGACCACGATAGGAAAGTTCGCCTTCGCATCATGCACACAACTTCAGAAAGCAGATCTGACGAAGTCTGTCACCTCTATCGGTTACCAAGCATTCGGGGGGACGAGCTTAACAGCAGTAGTCATACCCAGCTCATTGACATACCTTGATGACGGCGTTTACGCAATGTGCAACGAATTGAGGAGCATCAGCGTGGAGAGTGGCAACACCGTCTATGACTCACGCGGCAACTGCAATGCCGTGATAGAGACAGCGACAAACAAGCTGGTGCAGGGCTGTAGCACCACGGTCATCCCATCGAGCGTGACCGCCATTGGCGACTATGCCTTCAACGCGTTCGACGGGATAACGGCAGTCAACCTTCCAGCCAGTGTGACCGCCATCGGTAACTACGCCTATGAGGAATGTAGCAAACTGACCACCATCACAATTCCCGCATCGGTGAAGAGCATAGGCGAATACGTATTCTACAACTGTACATCGCTGAACGAGGTGCACTCGAAAATAAAAGAGCCAATGGCCATCGACTTGAGCGTGTTCCAGACATACAGTACTGTCGGAGGAAAGAAGTTCACCACCGCCACCCTCTATGTTCCCAAGGGCACGAAGTCGAAATACCAGAATACGGCGGGATGGAAGAATTTCTCGAAGATTGTGGAAGAGGAAGACGGGAAAATGGGCGACGCTAACGGCGACGGCGTGGTAGACGTGGCCGACATCGCCGCCGTGATCAACATCATGGCCAAGGGACTCAACGACAAGGCTGCCGACGTGAACGGCGACGGCGTGGTTGACGTGGCCGACATCGCTGCCATCATCAACATCATGGCTGCCAACGCCAGGCTCCAGGGCGGTTATGAGGAGTAGAAACGAGGCGACGCATGCTGGTGGGGATTTGCAATCCCCGCCGTTAACCGTCGGGTGAATGGCATCGCACTTAATGAGCACTCATTTTGGTGATAATATCCCTCAATGAGTGCTCATTTTTGTTAGTGGTCTCCCTCAATAAGTGCTCGTTTTGTTGAAAATCTCCCTCAATGAGTGCTTTTTTGTGTATTTTATTTGCATATATCAAATAAATGCAGTAATTTTGTCATCGATTTTGAGAATATCGTAAAGTAATTGGTATGATTGACAATTCATTGATTACCTATCAGGAAGAGCTTTTGCGCCAGACTCCCCGCGCTTTTCACCGGTATATGTATGACCGCATCAAATGGGATGCACGTATGTTTGGGCTTGTAGGCCCCCGGGGGGTTGGCAAGTCGACTTTGATGTTGCAGCATTTGGCTCAAAGTCCTGAATGCGGTCAGAGTTTGTATGTTTCCGCCGATTCGCTGTATCTGGCCACCCATACACTTGTTGAACTGGCCGATGAGTTTGTAAAATACGGTGGAGTGCGTCTGTACATCGACGAGGTGCACAAATACAAGAACTGGTCGCGCGAGCTGAAACAGATTTACGACACCCATGCAAAGCTCAAAGTGGCTTTCACCGGATCCTCCATATTGGACATTATCGACGGCGAGGCCGATTTGAGTCGTCGTGCACCCATCTACAACATGCAGGGCCTGAGTTTCCGTGAGTATCTGGCGTTGTTCCACCACATTGACTTGCCAGTCTATTCATTGGAGCAGATACTGGCTCATCAGACCGACATCTACGCCCATTTGGAGCATCCCCTTCCTTTGTTCAAGCAGTATCTGCAAGACGGTTACTACCCCTTCAGTGCTGAGCCGGATTTTGCACTCAGGCTGGAGCAAATTGTGCGTCAGACTATTGAGTCGGACATTGCCCAGTATGCAGACCTCAAAGCTTCCACGGCGCGCAAACTGATTCAGCTGATGGGAGTCATTTCGAGTATTGCCCCCATGAAGCCCAATGCCGAGAGCCTGTCGCAGGAGATAGGTGTAAGCAAGAACAACATACCTGACTATCTTGTCTATCTTGAGAAAGCCGGAATGATTGGTCTGTTGCGCGACAGCACAGGTGGTCTGCGCGGCTTGGGGAAAGTGGAGAAAGTCTATATCGACAATCCCAGCCTGATGACCGTTCTTGCATACGGCAGACCGGATATAGGCAATCTGCGCGAGACATTCTTCTACAACCAGATGCGTGTGAACAATCCGGTATTGGCTTCGCGTGTCTCCGACTTCACTATCGGTGGCTACACCTTCGAGGTCGGTGGCAGGAAGAAAGGAAACAAGCAGATTGAGGGTCTCAGCAATGGCATTGTGGTGAAAGACGATATCGAATACGGTTTCCTCAATATCGTTCCTCTTTGGGCTTTCGGTCTGAACTACTGAGTCGCGGTTTTGTTCTTGATGATGCTCCCGCATCACTTTTTTTCACTTATTCTTGCTTTTTTCCGGAAAAACGAAGGCTGTGTGGAAAATATGTTGTAATTTTGCAAGCGAATAGCGCAGACACCCCTGTCTGCAAAATATATCAACTATGCAAGTAACCACACTTTTGCTGTTCGCCCTGCTGCTGGCTCTTCCGTTGTCCGGCCAGACTCAGCAGAATGTTCCCGACTACGGCCTTGGCAGCGTCTGCCTGCACTGGGCTGAGAAAAAGATTGTCAATGTGGCCGACGGCACGCTGGGCATGATGCTCAAGAGGTTCAACGAGGAGTGGCCCTACACCGCCGTCGCCGACGTGATGCCCGTCATGGGCTACGGCTCGCAGGAGACCGTGCTCGACGACGAGACGGAACTGACCATCATCAACGACGTGGCCAACGGCTATGTGAGCATCAACGATGCCGGCACCGACGCCGAATACATGTCGGCCTGTGTGTGGCGGCGCAGCAACGGCCACCGTCTGCTGGCCCTCAACTTAGGGTCGCCCTGCGACCCGTCGGTCGACTTCGTGTGCTTCTACGACTACGACCCCAATGCCAAGACCATGACACCCGAACCCGACATACTTACAGGGCGCAAGGCTATGCAAAGCGACAACCAGTTCAGCCATTGTCTGCCCCGCAAGGGAAAGGACATGGTGGTCTACGAGTATGAGGGGTGGAACTGCACCAGCCACATCTACCGGTGGGACGGCATGAAGCCTGTCTACTCACGCAGCGTGGAAGGGACGGTTGATGCCGAAGGCAACAAGATTGGCAACGATGAATAAACCCAAAGTAATATAAATAAGATGAGAAAAACACTTTTTGTCGTGTGTGCCCTGCTTCTGGCCTTTGCCAGCGCCAGCGCACAGACATCGGCACCCGCAAAGGCCCGCGTGGCCGAGATAAAGAAGATTTATGCAAACGCGAAGGCATCGATAGCCCGCGCCGACTCGATGAAGACCGACGGACTGCCACGCAACGACTTGGTGGTGACGGGCGACTACATGGTGGCCGGGGCAGGGCCGTGCACAGATGTGACCCACTATTATTTCGCCGGCGACTACGACGAGGATCAGGAGAGGCAGTTCTACCAGCCCTATTTCATCACACACAGCTACAACGTGGCGGCAAACAAGTTCTACCAGGAGTTCCTCTTCGATGAAGAGGGCAATCTGGTGTTCTACTACGAAAAGGACGGCAGCGAGGACAACGAGACGCGCTTCTACTTCGGCAGCGAAGAGGAGGGCGCCGACGACGACGGACTGGTGCATGAGATAACCAAGGGCTCGCGGACAATAGACCCGGTCTTCGCCGTGCGCTATGGCTACGAGCTGACGAATGCCTTCAACTTCCTGATGAACAGAGAGTTTTAGAACAATTAACTATAAACAATTCATTTAAACACTAAAACTAATGACAACTATCCCTTCTGCTTTTTGGCTTGTGCCCGTCGCATCGGTGGTGGCACTTGCCATGGCGTGGATGTTCTTCCGCTCGATGATGGACGCCGACGAGGGCACTCCGCGCATGAGAGAGATTGCCGGACATGTGCGCCGTGGCGCCATGGCCTATCTCAACCAACAGTACAAGGTGGTGTGCATCGTCTTTGTGGTGCTCGCCGTCCTTTTCGCCTTCATGGCCTACGTGCTCCATTGGCAGAACCCGTGGGTGCCCTTTGCCTTCCTCACGGGCGGTTTCTTCAGCGGTCTGGCTGGTTTCTTCGGAATGAAGACCGCCACATACGCCTCGGCACGCACGGCGAACGCTGCACGGCAGAGCATGGACGGCGGTCTGAAGATTGCGTTCCGAAGCGGAGCCGTGATGGGTCTCACGGTTGTGGGCCTCGGACTGCTCGACATCGCCATCTGGTTCCTTGTGCTCAACCACTTCTACCAGGGCGACAGCATGGCACTCATCACCATTACAACCACGATGCTGACCTTCGGCATGGGTGCCTCGACGCAGGCGCTGTTCGCACGTGTTGGCGGCGGCATCTACACGAAGGCTGCCGACGTGGGTGCCGACATCGTGGGTAAGGTGGAGGCCGACATCCCCGAGGACGACCCGCGCAACCCAGCCACCATTGCCGACAACGTTGGCGACAACGTTGGCGACGTGGCTGGTATGGGTGCCGACCTGTACGAGTCGTATTGCGGAAGCATCCTCTCTACCGCTGCCCTCGGAGCTACGGCCTTTGCCATGATGCCCGACATGCAGCTGCGTGCCGTCATCGCCCCGATGCTGATTGCCGCCGTGGGCGTGTTCCTCAGCATCTTTGGAATATATCTCGTCCGCACGAAGGAGGGCGCCACGATGCGCGACCTGCTGCGCTCGCTCAGTCTGGGCACCAATGTCAGCGCCGTGCTTATCGCCGCCGCCACCTTCGGCATCCTCTACATGCTGCAGATTGACAACTGGCTCGGCCTGTCGTTCTCCGTTATTACTGGCCTCTGCGCCGGTGTCATCATCGGTCAGGCAACAGAGTATTACACCTCTCACTCATACAAGCCCACACAGAAGATTTCCGAGGCAGGACTTACCGGCTCGGCCACCGTTATCATCAAGGGTATCGGCACGGGCATGATTTCGACCTGCATCCCCGTGGTGACTATCGGCGTGGCAATTCTTCTGAGTTACCTTTGCGCCAACGGCTTCAACATGGAGATGACGGCCGAAGCCCTGTCAAAGGGTCTCTACGGCATCGGCATCGCCGCCGTGGGTATGCTCTCCACACTGGGCATCACACTTGCCACCGACGCCTACGGCCCCATTGCCGACAATGCCGGCGGTAACGCTGAGATGTGCGAGCTGGGCGAGGAGGTGCGCCACCGCACCGACGCCCTTGACGCGCTCGGCAACACAACCGCCGCTACGGGCAAGGGCTTTGCCATCGGCTCCGCTGCCTTGACCGCCCTGGCCCTGCTTGCCTCATATATAGAAGAGGTGAAGATTGCCATGGAGCGCACAGGCACCACGCTCACCAACCTGAAGGGCGAGGTCATCAACGCCGCACAGGCTACCATTCCCGACTTTATGAACTACTTCCAGGTGACGCTGATGAACCCGAAGGTGCTTGTCGGTGCCTTCATTGGAGGCATGGCAGCCTTCCTCTTCTGTGGTCTCACTATGGAGGCTGTGGGCCGCGCTGCCCAGAAGATGGTGGAAGAGGTGCGCCGCCAGTTCCGTGAGATAAAGGGCATCCTTGAGGGCACTGGCACGCCCGACTACGGCTCATGCGTGGAGATAAGCACCCGTGCCGCCCAGCACGAGATGATTTTCCCGTCGCTGCTCGCCATCGCCATCCCCATCATCGTGGGCTGTGTTTTGGGCGTGGCTGGCGTGCTCGGCCTGCTCGTCGGCGGTCTGACCTGCGGCTTCACCCTCGCCGTGTTCATGGCCAACGCCGGCGGCGCATGGGACAACGCCAAGAAGATGGTCGAGGAGGGCAACTTCGGCGGCAAGGGCAGTTTCGCCCATAAGGCCACCATCGTCGGCGACACCGTCGGCGACCCGTTCAAGGACACCAGCGGCCCCTCGCTGAACATCCTCATAAAGCTCATGTCGATGGTCAGCATCGTCATGGCAGGACTCACCGTGGCACTATCATAGTTAAACAATTACAGCAATGAAAGACTTTAGACTCTTGTGCGCCGGCCTCTTGGCTTGCCTGACCCTTGGCACACAGGCACAAACTGGCGACAGTAGCTTTGAAAAGCCAAAGTCGTGGACTGCCGACAACGGAAACGGCACGTTCACCAACCCTCTGTTCTATGATGAGTTCAGCGACCCCGACATCATCCGCGTGGGCGACGACTACTACCTCGCCGGCACGACGATGCACGCGGTGCCCGGACTGGTCATACTCCACTCCAAGGACTTGGTGAACTGGAAGAACATCAGCTATTGCTTTGACCGATTCGACTTCACCGACGACAAGTTCTACCTGAAGAACCACCAGGAAATCTACGGCCAGGGCATCTGGGCGCCGTGCATACGCTATGCCAACGGGCAGTTCTATGTGTTCTCAAACATCAACGGCAAGGGTCTGCAGTGCTACACGGCGAAGGACATCCGTGGGCCGTGGACTCACCACAACATGCAGGGCAACATCTACGACCTGGGGGTGCTCTTCGACGATGACGGCAAGATCTACGCCATCCACAAGTACGGAGAGGTGCATTGCACAGAGCTGAAGCCCGACATGAGCGGCCCCGTGGAGGGCACCGACCGCGTCATTATTCCCGAAGGCAACGGCATTGGCGAGGGACACCATATCTACAAGATCGACGGCATGTACTATCTCATCTCCACCGACTATTCGCCCAACGGCCGCACGTTGTGCTCGCGCTCGAAGAGCATCTGGGGACCTTACGAGACACGCGTCATCCAGGCCGACGAGACCTACGGCTACCACGGCGTAGGGCGTACAGCGGTGCCTCGCGGTGAGAAATACCGCATCGGAAGCGACGGCACAAAGTTTGGTGTCAATGCTGCCAGTCCCGACGCCACGGGTTGCGACAACGCCCACCAGGGCGGCATCGTGCAGGCCAAGGACGGCTCGTGGTGGGCCCTGCTCATGCAGGACTTCCACTCCATAGGCCGCACCGTCTGCCTCATGCCGATGACGTGGGAGGACGGGTGGCCGATGGTAGGACTGAAGGGCAACCTGGGTCGCGCTCCCCGCACTTGGTTCAAGCCAGAGACCCACCCCCAACCCCTCCCTCACAGGGAGGGGCAGGGGGGAGGGTCTGCTCCTTACGACCGCAACGAGAACTTCGACGGAAAGACGCTGGGTCGTGTTTGGCAGTGGAACCACAACCCCGATGACAAGATGTGGAGCCTGAAGGGTGGCCGTCTGCGCATTCAGGCACAGCCCGCCGAGCAGCTGATGTGGGCACGCAACACACTGACTCAGCGCGTCATCGGCCCGAAGTCGATTGCCACTGTCGAGCTTTATACAAAGGGTATGAAGGACGGGGATGTCTGCGGTCTCGGCAACATCAACGTGCCCTGCTCGTGGATAGGCATCGTCAAGGAAGGCAACGGTCTCACCCTCCGCTGTTTCGAGCAGATGACCAACGACACCGTGGCCGCGCCCGTCGATTCTCCCGACGGGAGGATCTTCCTCCGCTGCATCGGCGACTACGACAACAATGAGGCACAGTATGCCTATTCTACCGACGGCAAGGAGTTTAAGACGCTGGGGCGCAAGATGCCGCTGACCTACCAGCTCATCACCTTCCAAGGCTCGCGCCACGCCCTCTTCGCCTTCAATGTTAAAGGCAAAAACGGCGGATATGCCGAGTTCGACAACTTCACCGTCGAGGAACCCATGGCCGACCGTAGTGGAAATATCCCCTACGACAAGGTCGTCCGCATCATCAACAAGGCTACGGGCCGTCCAGCCATTGCACTGAAGCACGGTATGCTCTACGACACCCACGCCGGCGACAAGAGCAACCTGACGCAGTTCCGCGTAATCGACCGTGGAACAGGCTTAGTATCGTTGCAATGTGCCGATGGCCGCTTCGTGAAAGTCTATGGCGACGGACTGCCCGGCGACGTGCGTTTCACCGACAAAGGCGAAGAGGCTGAACTCTTCCTCTGGCAGGACTATCTCGACCACGACTTCATGCTCCTCTCGCTGAAAAACAACCGTTACCTCGGAAAGAGTCCCACAACGGGCAGCCCTTACTCGATTGACTTTGCTGGCCCCGACCCAGCCCGCCGTAACGGTGCGGTACTGATGTGGGAGACGGTGGAGTAGAAGTCTTGCTCACTGTCTTTCCCAATCATTCCTACGGGGGGAATCCTCACTCAGAAGTCAGTTAAGTGACTTTTCCTGAATTCCTCCCTCTAAATTATGTGCAGCCAGCCCCGAAGAGTTTTTCTAACCTTACAGGTCGATTTTTTGTTAATTGCTTTGCAGTTAAACAGAAAATTCGTACCTTTGCCGCAAAATTCATTATAACCTTTTTATTCTTTATATTATTAACTTAACTATTAACAACATGAAACATTTTACAAAATCGTTTTTAGTGCTCTTTGCAGCACTGTTCTCGTTTAGTATGGCTTTTGCCGAGACGGGGACGGAGACTGAGGCCAACCAGAAGAATGGTAACAAGAACACCACTGCTGAAGGCCAGAGTTACACAATCGATGGTGCCTACATCGCAGGTACAGGTTCGAAGCAGGCCCCGCCCATGACGAGCAAGGGCCTGAAGTTCCGCACTGCCGTCAATGGCAACACGCTGGAATTCACCGTGCGCGAGAACTACACCATCACCAAGCTCTACATCGCTGCTATTGGTAACTATGAAGCCGATGACAACACCATTCCATACGTCAAAGTGTCGAAGGTGGAGGTTGACGGCACAGAGGTGGACTTCGATGGAGGAGAATTCCCTGATAAGAATGCTTCCGAGGCTAGTGAACTGACTGTCGATAACATTGAGGCCAAAGAGAAAATTGTGCTCTATTTCGACAACAGCAATGCCAGCGCCGGAACACAGCTCAACGCTTCGTGGATTATCAACTGGGAGCGTCCCGATGCCACTCAGCCCACCATCACCGTGACGCCGAAGACGTTGGCACTCGTTCCCGGAGCATCGTCGAAGCTGTCGGTACATGTCGACCCGGCATCGTTCACCACACAGTGGGTGAGCAGCGACGAGAGCGTTGCCACCGTCAATGAGGAGGGAGTCGTGACCGCCGTTGCACCGGGCACCGCCACCATCAGCCACCAGTGGGCCGACAATGCCACCGTCGCCGACGGAGTTGTCGTCACCGTGGCAGAATTCAATCCTTCTGTCTATACCGTCAACACCTACGACTTCACCGCCATGGGCGATGTCAGCTTGACGATGGGAGAAAAAGCCGGTGCCATCTGGAACGAAGCCAACAACAAACCCAACGATGTGTTCTTCTGCACCAATACGGGACTGGAAAACATCGCCATCCAGGCTGCTGCTGACAAGGATGGCAAGGGCTGGTCGATTGCCGACGGCGGAGGCCTGTATCTTGGCAAGGGTGCCGGCCGCTGCGCTGCTGTCTGCAACCTGTTGAAAGGTCAGATAGTGGAGATCATCTACACCGGTGAGGGCTTCTACACCGGAAGCAAGGATGATGCTGTTCGCAAGGACGACGGTGCCCCCAAGTCTGCACTGAACGAGGGTGTAGGCCGTGCCATCTACAGGATGGAGAATGGTGGAATGCTGGGCTTCGAGATTGTCAAGGCCAACGCCGTACAGAAGATCAACATCTACAGCAGTCCGCTCATCGAGGCCAAGGCTGCATTCGAGGAAATCATCAACATGGTGAAGGGGTCGGCACTCGCCGGCAAGCTGGCCAGTGCCATTGCCGAGGCTGAGACAGCCCTGAATGCCGACGATGCCACCGTGGCAAGCATTGCCGCAGCAGCACAGAAGCTGGAGAACGCCATCAAGACTGCCGCCACGAGCCTGTTGCAGACGGCCGTCTCACTGGCCGGGATGCTGCAGTCCGACGACCTGGCCGACGAACTGGCAGCTGCCGCCGCAGTACTGGCAAAGGAGGATGCCTCAGCCGAAGAGCTGCTGACCACTCTGCAGGCACTCGTGACAGCCACACAGCCCGTGGCACAGGATATTCTCGACTTGGCCGCCGAATTTGCCAACAAATACGGCTACTCCACTCTGCTGACACCCATTGCCAATGCAAAGGCTGCCGTGGAGAGCGGCGACATAGAGGCAATCCAGACTGCCATCTTAACGTTGGGCTTCACAGCACTGCCCTCTGTGAAGGATGCTTTGACCAAGGTGAACGGATATGCTGAGACCATCGCCGATGTCATCGACAACACTGACCTCGTCGACGCAATCGCCAAGGCTCAGGCCGACCTGGCCTCCAACGACTTCATGTCCCTCATCTCTGACATGCAGGACATCGCCACAAAGTTCCAGGCTGCCGCCGCTGCATTCATCATTAGCATCCAGGCCATGGACACCGAAGGCAAGGCTCTGGCCGACGAGCTGAACGCCGCACTGGCCACCGCCATTGCTGCCATGAGCGCTGAGAACCCCAACATCGTCACCATTGGCGAGGCCATCAAGAACCTCGTGAAGGCTTACCGCGCATTCATTGAGGCCAACATCACCGATGGCATCAATACCATAAGCAAAACCGTTGAGAACACCGTCATCTTCGACATGCAGGGCCGCCGCGTGGTGAACGCACAGAAGGGCCTCTTCATCATCAACGGAAAGAAGGTGCTGAGGTAATCTGGATTTGAGAATTGATATTTGAGAATTAATGATTCCGGGCCGTGCAACTATTCGTGCACGGCCCGGAATTTTACGTACTGTGGTTGAGTCTATGCAGGGAAAGCCCAGAGGAAAGCCCTGAAGGGGCTTACTCTCAGCTCTCAATCCTTCACTATTGCCACGTCCATGCGGTTAAAGGGGAACATGAATCCTCGGCTGCGCAACTGCTGGTAGACGGTCTCGTTCATGTAGAAATAGACAGTCCAGTAGTCGGTGCCCAAGCACCACGAGCGGGTGTTCACCACCAGCCCGCTGTCGCCAAGCTGCGAAAGCCCTATCCATGGTGCGGCCACAACGGTCGAGTCGGCCACGGGGGCTTGCAATATCTGCGGGCACTGGGCCTGTATCTCGCTTATGGCACGCTTCACCTCGTCGAGGTCGCTGCCGTAGGCCACGTTGAAGGCTACATCCACGCGACGGTATTTCTCCGTGGTGTAGTTCTTCATCGTTCCCGTGGACAGTCCGCCGTTGGGCAGTATGACGGTCTGCGCGTCGGTGGTGCGCAGTATGGTGTTGAAGATCTGTATCTCCTTCACCGTTCCGGCATATCCCTGTGCCTCGATGAAGTCGCCCACCTTGAAGGGCTTGAACAACAGTATCATCACGCCGCCGGCGAAGTTCTGCAGCGTGCCGCTCAAGGCCATGCCTATGGCCACACCGGCGGAGGCGAAGAGTGCGATGAACGACGATGTCTCGATGCCCAGGATTGAGATGATGACGATGGCTAACGAGAACCACAGCACCACGCCGACGATGCTGTCGAGGAAAGAGTAGAGCGTGGGGTCTACCTTGCTGCGCTGAAGCATCTTCTTCACTATGCGCAAAGTCCATTTTATCAGCCAGCGGCCGATGAGGTAGACGACGAGTGCCAGTACGGCGTTCTTGCAAAAGGTGAGTGCCCACGACATAAGCTGGTCGTAGGGAATGGAGGAAAAGAGTTTTTCGGTCATGGGGTGTGAGTGTTAGTGGGATTTATGGGGCCTATAGGTCTTATGAGACTTATATGACTTATGAGACTTATATGACTTATATGACTTATGAGACTTATAGGTCTTATGGGGTCTATTACTTTTTGTTGAGTGTTAGCAGGAGCTTGGCAATGAAGGCGCCGTGCTTGCCGTTCTGGTCTACGGGGATGGGCTTGCCGTCGCTGTTTTTGACATACTCCAACTGTTTGAAATAGGTGTGGGAGTGGCCGCCGAGGACGAGGTCTATGCCGTTGGTGTTCTCAATCATCCTCTGGTCGGGATATTCGGTGACGGCCCAGCCGAGGTGGCTGATACATATCACCACGTCGCATTTCTCCTGGCGCTTCAGCACGTCGACCATCCGCCGTGTCACCTCCACGGGGTCGAGGAAGCGCAGCGGGCCGTAGTTCTTCGTCGACACCAAGCCTTCGAGCTGCGGGCAGATGGCGAAGACACCAATCTTCACCCCCTTTCGCTTCAGCGTGATGTAGGGCTTTACGATGTCCTTCAGCTCCGTGTCGGCGAAGTCATAGTTCGAGCACACTATCGGGAAATTGGCCATACGGAAGAGGCGTGCCATGTTTTCGATTCCGAAGTCGAACTCATGGTTGCCTATCGTCGATGCGTCGATGCCCATGCGGTTCATCAGTCCTATCTCCACGTCGCCCTGGAACATGGTGTAGAAGGTCGAGCCCTGCGAGAAGTCGCCGCTGTCGAAATAGAGCAGGTCTGGGTCTTTCCGCCGTTCCTCCTCTATCAGGGCTATGCGGCGGATGAATCCGCCACGCCCGGCGAGGGCGGTGTCGGCCATGTTCTCTTTCAGCGGCACGATACACGAATGCGTGTCGTTGCTGTGCAGTATTGTCAGCGTCTTCTGCGCCCAGGCCGGACAGGCCGTGAAGGCCATGATCGATAAAGCGATGAATAGTTTGTTCATGGTTATAAACTCTCTTAGTGGCTGTTGTGCGGCAGTAATACCGCTATTAGTATTTAAAGCTACTGCCACCCACGAACTCACGCATGATGCTCGTTGGCGGTATCTCCTTGTCGCTGACGGGGATGAAATAGCGTATGAACTTCAGCAGACGGCGTGCGTCGGTGTACTCTGGGCAGTTCTTCGGCACGCTCGAGAGGATTATCTCGGCGTGCGGGCGCAGCACGGCGAACTCGATGTTCAGGGCCGAGTTGAACATCACGTCGGCGGTCTCCTGGAAGGGGAATATCCACAGGTCCTCGGCGGCGCACACGTTCTTCCACTGCGCTATGGTCTCGCGGGCGGTGAAGGCTCCCTTGTTGTAGTCGCGTATGATGCGGCGCAGCAGACGGTTGTCACGTGTCGGAATCCAGTTGTGGTCGTCGAGCGAGATGCTCGTTAGTGCCGAGATATAGATCTTGAACTTCGCCGAGTCGTCGATGCCCTGTGTTATCAGCGGGTTCAGCGCGTGGATGCCCTCGATGATGAGCACGGTGTCGCCCGACAGTCTCAGTTTCTTGCCGTTCCACTCGCGCTTGCCGGTCTTGAAGTTATACTCCGGCACCTCCACCTTCTCGCCGCGCATGAGCCGCTTCAGGTGGTCTTGCAGCAGACGGTACTCCACGGTCTCCACGTTGTCGAAGTCGTAGTCGCCGTTGGGCAGCAGAGGCGTGTCCACACGGTTCACGAAGTAGTCATCGGTCGACACGGAGTAGGGCCGCAGTCCGCAGGCCAACAGCTGCACGCTCAGTCGCTTGCAGAAGGTGGTCTTTCCCGAACTGGAGGGGCCGGTGATGAGCACTATCTTGGTGGTGGGAGTATTGTTCTGCTGCTGGTCAGCCCCCTCTCCTCTCTCCTCTCTCCTCTCTCCTCTTACTTTCCGTGCTATCTCCTCGGCTATCTGCACAATCTTCTTTTCCTGGAGTGCCTCGCTCACCTGTATCAGCTCCGAGGCGTGTCCGCGTAGCACGGCACGGTTCACGTCACCGGCATTCGACAGGCGCATGATAACATCCCAGCGCACCTTCTCGGCAAACATCTCGTAGGTCTTGGGCATGGGGACATACTCGGCCAGCCGCGAGGGGTCGTTCCAGTCGGGGACGCGCAGAAGCATTCCCTCTTGGAAATGTTCCAGTTCCCACACTTTGAGATAGCCTGCCGACGGCACAAGCGGGCCGTAGTAGTAGTCGGCGGTGTCGCCAAGGATGTAGTAGTCGCTGTATGCCTGTCCGCTGGTCTCCAACAGCTTCACCTTGTCGCTGAGGCCTCGCTCGGCAAACACGCGGACGGCCTCCTCGGTGGTGGCCTCGTTGCGGCGGAAGGGCATGTCAAGGTCGATGATTTCCTGCATACGCTGTCTGATGGTCTCCACGTCGGCATCGCTTACCACCCCGTTCTTCTTCCTGAAGTTGCAGTAGTAGCCGCGGCTTATGGGGTGCTCGACAAAAAGCTTCGACCCAGGGAAGATGTCCTGTGTGGCCTTGTAGAGCACAAAGCACAGCGAGCGCACGTAGGCGTAGTGGCCTGGGCCTTCGCGGGCGTCGAGGAACTCCACGTCGCGGTTCTGGTAGAGCCTGAACTTCAGCCCCTGGGGCGCGTTGTTCACCTTTGCCGCCACAACGGGGTAGGGCATGTTCAGGTCGGAGGCGAACTCCTGATAGACTTCGAGCAGCGAAGTGCCCTCCGGAAAGCTCTTCGTGATGTTGTTGTTCTTGCAGCGTATCTGTAGCATAATGTGGGGGGATAGTTTAAGACTGAGCTTCACGCCGTGTTTTGTGATAAATAGTGTTGCAAAGTTACGGTTTTTATGCGAAACAGCCAAGGAAAAATCAAAAAAAGCTAAAAGTTTTGCCTTTTTTGCATATTTCGGTTTTGGGTTGGTGGGTTTCTCATTAATTATGACTAATTTTGTACTATGAAGAAATTCCTTGTATTGTTGATGGCGTTGGCAGCATCGGTAATGCGTGCCGCCGACTACGTTCCACGCGACCTGGTGTGGACATCGCAGAGCCGTAACAGCAGTGAGTCGATGCCTTGTGGCGGCCACGACATCGGCATGAACGTGTGGGTGGAAAGGCATGTCGCCGAAGGGCAACGTTCAACTTGCAGCGACGTGCTCTTCTACGTCCAGCAGAGCGGCTGGTTCGACGAGAACAACACCATGCTGAAGGCCGGGCGCTGGCGGTTGCACTTTGAGGGCCATCCCTTCGACGGCGACGACTTCGAGCAGCGGCTGTGCCTCGACGAGGGTTGCATATATATAAGAGGTGGCGGCGTGGAGGTGCGGCTGTGGGCCGATGTCTTCGAGCCTGTAGTGTTTGTTGCGACTCAGTCGCAACAGACGATAAAGGCCACGCTGAGCTACGAGAGCTGGCGCTACCGCGACCGCCCGGTGACTAAGGCCGAGTGCCAGCAGTGCTCGTACAAGTGGGTGCTGCCCAAGGACTGCACGACATTTGCCGACAGCATTGAGGTGATTGATGATTCCAAAAGTCTTATAGGTCTTATAAGTCCTATAGGTCTCATAAGTCCTATAAGCCCCATAAGTCCCATAAGCCCCAAAGCAAGCCTGAAGAAACCGCTGCTCCGTTTCTGGCACCAGAACCGCGCAGAGACGGTGTTCGACTTCACCGTCAGCCGCGAGCAGCTCGACGCCATCAAGGACTCGCTCTACAACCCCATCGGCGGGCTGCTGATGCAGGGCGAGATGTACGCGCCGGGCTTCCAATTCACCGGCACGTCCGACGGCACTTACGCCTCGACAGACTACCGGGCCTGGAACTTCCGCAACGAGAAATTGAAAGAGGCCACGATAGAGATTAGACTTAGTGCCACCAGCCCCCGACCCTTCCCCGACCCTTACATAGTAGGTAGGGGAGTAGCTGCTTTTGCTAACAAAACTGCCCAAGAAGGTATATACTCCCCTCCCTCACAGGGAGGGGTCGGGGGTGGGTCTGCTTCTGCTTCTGCCCGCTGGTGGCACTCCTTCTGGCAGCGCAGCTGGATAGTGAGCGACACCGATAACGACAGTCTGCAGACGATGATCCGCAACTACGAGCTGATGCGCTATATGCTTGGCTGCAACGCCTACGGCCTGTGGCCGACGAAGTTCAACGGCGGGCTGTTCACCTTCGACCCCGTATATGTCGACTCCACCATGACCTTCACCCCCGACTACCGCAAATGGGGCGGCGGCACGATGACGGCACAGAACCAGCGGCTGGTCTACTGGCCCATGCTACGCTCGGGTGACCACGACATGATGGCCGCTCAGATAGGCACCTACTACCGTATGCTGCCCAATGCCATTGCCCGCACACGCTACTACTGGGGCCATGGCGGAGCGTCGTTCACCGAGCAGATTGAGAATTTCGGACTCCCCAACCCCGCCGAATACGGCAAGCACCCCGAGGGCACCGACCCCGGCGTGGAGCGAAACGCATGGTTGGAATACCAGTGGGACACGGCCTTGGAGTTCGCGCTTATGGACATCCTTGCCTCTAAGTCTTATGGGACTTATAAGTCTTATGAGACCTATAAGACCT
Organism: uncultured Prevotella sp.; assembly: GCA_905233425.1. Classification (GTDB taxonomy): domain Bacteria; phylum Bacteroidota; class Bacteroidia; order Bacteroidales; family Bacteroidaceae; genus Prevotella. The sequence goes on from CAJOEC010000066.1 coordinate 18,739, forward strand.
ATAAGACCTATGAGACCTATAAGACCTATGGGACCTATAAGACCTATGGGGCCTATGAGACACTTGCTGCCGAGTGTCTCCGCTTCTTCGATGAGCACTACCAGTGGCAGGCGAAGCGCATGGGCGCAAAAGCCCTTGACGAGCAGGGCCGCCTCATCATCTATCCCGGCTCTGCCTGCGAGACCTACAAGATGGCCTACAACCCCAGCAGCACCATCGCCGGGCTGAAGGCTGTAATTAGTAATGAGCAATTAGCAATGAGTAAAAATGATTACACGGCAAGCCAAGACACCGCCACCAATTACATGGCAAGCCAAGACACCATCCACAAAGGTAATCATAATTACTCATTACTCATTACTAATTACTCACAAAGACTCCCCAACATCCCACTCCGTGTCATCGGCGGCGACACATGTATCGCCCCCGCCGTGGCTTGGGCACGCGTACAGAACACGGAGTCGCCGCAGCTCTACCCCGTATGGCCATGGCGCATCTACGGCCTTGGCCGCCCCGGTCTCGACATCGCCCGCAACACCTACTGGAAAGACCCGCATGCCGTGGAGATGCGCAGCACGAAGGGGTGGAAGCAGGACAACATCTGGGCCGCCTGTCTTGGACTGACCGACGAGGCACGACGGCTGAATACCGGGAAATTTGCCGACGGCCCCTACCGTTTCCCCGCCTTCTACGACCCTGGCTTCGACTGGGCTCCCGACCATAACCGTGGCGGCGCGGCCATGATTGGCCTTCAGGAGATGCTGCTGCAAGAGACTCCCGACGGCACGCCCCTCCTCTTCCCCGCATGGCCCAAAGAATGGAATTGCCGCTTCAGGCTATACACCCTCAGCGGCAAAATGGTTGAAGCAAGCATCGTCAACGGGAAGGTGACGACGAAATAGTCAGTCGTTCCAGGTCTGGCCTCTGCATATAGTGCATCGTCATCTGCCGCTTCCTGTTTATAGTCTATTGTTTATTGTCCTTGTCGTAAGCGTGGACGGGGTAGTCGATGGTGTAGTGCAGGCCACGGCTCTCCTTCCTTTCCAGTGCGAAGCGGGTGATGAGATAGCCCACGTTGATCATGTTGCGCAGCTCGCAGATGTCGCGTGATGCCTTCACTCGCTTGAAGAGCCGTTCCGTCTCCTCGTAGAGCATGTCGAGACGGTCCCAGGCACGGTGCAGACGGAGGTCTGAACGCACTATGCCCACGTAGTTGGCCATGATCTGGTTCACCTCCTTCACGCTCTGGGTGATGAGCACCTTCTCCTCGTTGGTCATCGTTCCCTCGTCGTTCCATTCGGGTATGCGGTCGTTGAAGTCGTAGAGGTCGACGTGCTTCAGGGAGTCCTTTGCCGCTGTGTCGGCATAGACCACGGCCTCTATGAGCGAGTTCGAGGCAAGGCGGTTGCCGCCGTGCAGCCCCGTGCACGAGCATTCGCCGAGGGCATAGAGCCGCTCTATCGACGTCTGTCCGTTGAGGTCGACCTTGATGCCGCCGCACATGTAGTGGGCTGCGGGCCTGACGGGTATATAGTCGGTGGTGATGTCGATGCCCATCGACAGGCATTTCTGGTAGATGTTGGGGAAGTGGTGGCGCGTCTCGTCGGGATCTTTGTGCGTGACGTCGAGGCATACGTGGTCAATGCCGTGGATCTTCATCTCCTTGTCGATGGCGCGTGCCACGATGTCGCGTGGTGCCAACGACAGCCGCTCGTCGTATTTCTGCATGAACTCCTCGCCGTTGGGCAGCTTCAGAATGCCGCCGTAGCCGCGCATGGCCTCTGTGATGAGGTAGGCGGGGTGCGTCTCCTTCAGGTTGTGGAGCACTGTGGGGTGGAACTGCACGAACTCCATGTCCTGCACCGTTCCCTTGGCGCGGTAGACCATGGCGATGCCGTCGCCGGTGGCGATGACGGGGTTCGAGGTCGTCAGGTAGACGGCGCCGCAGCCGCCGGTGCACATTACCGTGATTTTCGCCAGATAGGTGTCCACCTTCTGTGTCTTTGGGTTGAGCACGTAAGCGCCGTAGCACTTGATGTTTGGCGAGCGGCGGGTTACGCGGACGCCCATGTGGTGCTGAGTGATAATCTCCACGGCGAAGTGGTTCTCCTTCACCTCGATGCCGGGGTTCTGGCGCACGGCCTCCATCAGCCCACGCTGTATCTCAGCGCCGGTGTCGTCGGCATGGTGCAGGATGCGGAACTCTGAGTGGCCGCCCTCGCGGTGCAGGTCGAAGGTGCCATCCTCCTTGCGGTCGAAATTCACGCCCCACTGCACCAGCTCCTGTATCTGCGACGGTGCGCTGCGCACCACCTGCTCTACGGCTGCCCGGTCGCTGATGTAGTCGCCGGCTATCATCGTGTCCTCGATGTGCTTGTCGAAGTCGTCGACGGCCATGTTCGTCACCGAGGCCACGCCGCCCTGGGCAAAGGAGGTGTTCGCCTCGTCAAGGCTTGTCTTGCAGATCATGCACACGCTGCCCTTCTTTTCGCGGGCAACCTTCAGGGCGTAGCTCATGCCGGCAACGCCAGCTCCGATAATAAGAAAGTCGTACTTGTAAACCATAGTTTCTCGGTTTTTATCAATTTTTCGGCAAAATTACGAAATTAATCTGTAAAAAGAAAGCGATTTTGGAAGATTAACGCAATTAGTCCCATAAATAAAGGCATTTCGAGGAAAATCGAGGAAAGTCCGCAAGGAGCCACAACGCAAATTGAGGCGGATTGCGGAACGACTTAGGTCTCTTATTCGTAACCCGATTGGGCCAC
>CAJOEC010000066.1:21555-22521 GCA_905233425.1 uncultured Prevotella sp.
GGTTTTCTCCCAGAAAGGTATTACTTTTGCAGCCCGAATTTTAAAACGATTAAGAAGAATGAACAGAAGCACATTTTCGGTATTGTTCTACGTGAACAAGGGTAAAGTCAAGAACGGCACAGCACCAGTGATGGGACGCATCACCATCAACGGTACACAGAGCCAGTTCAGTTGCAAGCGGAGCATTCCACTGACAATATGGGACGTGAAGGGTAATTGTGCCAAGGGCAGAAGCAGGGAGGCACTTGACTTGAACCGTGACCTTGATAATATAAAGGCTCAAATCATCAAGCACTACCAGCACCTTTCAGACCGTGAGGCATTCGTCACGGCAGAGATGGTGCGTAATGCCTATCAAGGTTTCGGCAGTGAATACGAAACCCTGCTGGGCGCGTTCGACAAGGACATTGCCAATCTGAAAAGACGTGTAGGCAAGGACCGGGCTTTGGGAACATACAAACTACAAGTGAGGTCGAGGAACTACGTAGCGGACTTTCTTCAGATGAATTTCCGTCGCACTGATATATCCATGCAGGAACTCACCCCCGACTTCATCAAGGAGTTTGCCGTCTATCTCAGCAATGACCGAGGTCTTGCAAGTTCCACCATCTGGCTGACGTGTATGCACCTGAAAGGAGTCGTATCATATCAGCCCCAAGTGCAAGGAGCGTACTTTTCTGACAGAAGAGGAACTTAAGAAGGTAATGGCGCATGAGTTTGAGGATGTCAACCTCGCCTATGTGCGTGATCTCTTCGTGTTCATGAACTTTACCGCTCTGTCGTTTGTGGACTTGAGGGAACTGACAACGGATAACATTGTAGAGGTGAACGGTGAAAAATGGATTGTCGGCAAGCGTCATAAGACTAGTGTACCCTATCAGGTGAAACTGCTGGCAGTACCCTTGCAGATTATCGAACGCTACCGTGACTATCCGAAGGCGAATCCGAAATCAGTTTTTGGTGAGG
>CAJOEC010000067.1 GCA_905233425.1 uncultured Prevotella sp.
TTTTCGCTTGTGTCTATCGTTTCAGTAAAATCACAACAGAAGTGTCTACTGATTCAGCTAATGAAGAGAAAAAGTGTCTAGTGAAATCAGGAAAAGTCAGTGCTTGGGCGTGTCCTGAAAAGGTCTTGGGAGGCCCAAAAAGTTCGCGCCGGGCGAACTCGGAGTCCGTCCGGCGCGAACTGGGAGTTCGCACGGCGCGAACTGGAAGTCCGCTCCGGGCGGACTAAAAGGCATGTCGGAGACGATTTTGTTTCTGTCCTGGGACGAGACGGAAACCGCCGAGAACATCACAAAGGATGTCTCGGCGGATAAAAATATCTGGGGGGAAGGGGGATTTAGTACTCTATGAGTTCCAGCCCCTGATTGCGGTAGAACGGGAAGTTATGGTCGCTCGACATCAACGGCATTCGTGTGGTGATGGCATGGGCGATGATGACATGGTCGCTTGGGTCGCGGTGGTCGCCTGCCTCGTTCAGGCGTAGGCGCGAGTAGGTGTAGCCCACGTCGCGACGGATGGGCAGGAACTCGATGTCAAGTTCTTCCTCCACGGCTCGAAGCACATCGGTCGATGTCTTGAAGTAGCGGTTGAGCAGTTTCTTGTTGTTGAAGTGAACCACCAGTTCGCGCATCGACTCGCAGCTGGCGAAGAGCACGTTATCCGGGTCGTCAATAATGTCTTTTGCCCCTTTGCTAAGGCTGTCGATGTCGGTTAGAAGGTCGATGATGACACAGGTGTCGAGCATCAGTCTCATGGCCGTATTATTTTTTGTCCGTCCTTGTAGGCTTTGCATTGTGCCTGTAACTCAGGATCCACCACTTCTATTACCCACTTGTGGGACCTTGCCCACCTTCCTGTTCTCGAAATCCGCTTTCTCGGAGCGGTTTTTGTTGTTGTAGTAGTTTCCATAATCTGTTGTTTGTTTGGTTTTGACGGTGCAAAGTTACAACATTTTCCCGATTTCCACGCAAATTATCGTGATTCTTTTTCTTTTCACACGAATAGATGAAAGAAATGTCTTCTTTTTGGAAAGAAATTGGAATAATTATAATAATTGGCTTGCGCGACGGGGTTTGTTCGTTCCGTTATTGTGGCCCGCCGGGGAGTCGAACCCCGGCGGGCCTGTCTCTTTTTTCTAAGGAATTTAGGAATATAGGAGGCTGCACGCAGCCATTCCTTGATTCCTTAATTCCTTAGAAAATAATGTCCTTATGGCTTCACAATCTTCCTGCCGTCCTTGATGTACACACCCTTGGCGGCGGGAGTGGAGAGCTTGCGACCCTGCAGGTCAAACCAGTTGTCATTTGCCATTTCTCCTTGGCGCGTGGCGTCGCTGATGCCCACGGCCTCACCATCGATGATGATGGGGTCGGCGAATCTCTCGGCGGGGAAGTCCTGCAGCTCGCCGTCCTCAGGCTGGTACATGGCCTTGTAGGTGCCAACCTCCGTGGTCTCGAGGGCCTCGAAGAAGGCGCGGAAGGTCTCGAACGATCCCTTCCAGTAGCCGAGGACGTCCTCGCTCTGGTTCAGGTAGTCCTCGTAGGAAGGATAGACGGGCTGTCCCTCTCCGGCCAAGCTGTTGAGGATGACGCCTTCGGCATTTAGCCAGATGCTTCCCTCATAGACTACGATGACCACGGGCGAACCGGCGGGCATGTATGCTGGAGCGTCGGTGAAGATGAACTGCTGCTTCTCCTTGTCAACGGCAGCGAGGGTGAACACTTTGATGACGGCATCGTACTCGGGAGCCTTGCGGATGCGGCGTGCTGTTGCTGCGTCCTCGTCGTCTTCGTCATCCTCCTCTGCGGTGTACTCCTCGGCGTCAAAGTCGTAGGGGATGCACACGGTGTAGGCGGTGCTCTCGCCGTTTTCGCCGGTGGTCAGCTCGCGGTCGTATTCCACGTCCACCATCTCGCCGTCGAAGGCGGCCAGTACGATGGTGTTGTCCACGCCGTCGGTGAAGCTGACAAGCGACACTTCTTCCAGCTCTGCGGTGATGACGGCGTCGCTGCTGGTCATCACGAGCGTGTACGATTCATCCTCGTTGGCTACGAGTGTGCCTGCGCTGGCAGTCACGTTGGCAGCTGTCTTGCCTTCAGGTGCGCCGGCGTTGAAGTTCACCGATGCGCCGGAGGCTGCATAGAGCTTGTCGCCGTAGAGCAGTCCGAAGCTGTAGGCCTTGATGCCGTCGTAGTCGTAGGCGGCGGTTGTCTCGCCGTAGCTGAGTGTCAGTCCTTCGGTACCGCTGCTGACGCTATAGCCAGCCTTGGCACCGTTCTTGTCCTTCGACGAGCTGCTGGTACCTGCTGCCTTGGGCAGTCCGTTGGCTGCTGCGTAGTAGCACGATGTCATGCTGGTGCTGTAGTCCTGTCCGACGATGGCGCCGACATACTTGCTGCCGCTGATGCTGCTACCGAGGAAGAGGTTGTTCTGGATAGTGTTGCCGCCGTAGCCAGCGATGCCGCCCACCTTGGTGTTATTCTTGGATCCGACGGTGGCTTCGCTGGTGCATCCTTCGATGGTGCCCTTGCTGTAGCCTACGATACCGCCGATGTACGAGACTGAACCATTGCCTCCGACAGTGACGCTGTTGGTGACGTGGCAGTTCTTGATGGTGCCCTGACTACGTCCAACGATGGCTCCGGTGTGTGAGCCGCCCTTAATGCTACTGTCGTCGAGCGTCAGGTTCTGGATGATGCCGTTGGCATCCATGTAGCCGAAGATTCCCTGATAGCTATTGCTATTCGAGAGGCTGATGCCCTTGATGGTATGGCCCTGTCCGTCGAAGTTACCGTTGAAGTTGACGTTCTCCGTGCCGATGGGCGTGAAGGTCTTGTCGCTGAAGTCGAGGTCGTCGGTCAGCGCGATGTAGAAGTCCTTGAAGTCGTAGCCCTTACCAATGGCGGTGGCTAAATCGCTGAAGTCATCAGTCGTGGAGATGATGAACGGGTCGGCCTCCGAGCCGCTGCCGCCGCTGAAGGCAATATCCATGTAGCGGGCATAGTACTTGCGGTCAGAGGAGAAGAGCGGGAGGGTGATGACACTGTCAGCCTTGATGAGCCCCTCGGCACTCTCGACCTTTATGTTGCTGGGGGCCTCGTCGCTCTCTTCCCATCCGGCAAACATCAAGCCCGTTGGTACTTTGTTGCATGAGGGGAAGGTGAACTCGGTATCCTCCGTTACATAATAGGTGGTACCGTTGTTGGAATAGCCTCTGCCCGATGACTTGGACTCGTAGAAGGTGAAGGCGCGCTGGGGCATGCCTCTGCCGCACTTCGGACACTTGCTGTCGTCGCCCTTGCTGTGAACCTCGTCGAAGCCGTTGCAATATGAGCAGCTCGCACGGTGGTAGCTCTCGTCCTTGTCGGCGTAGGTGAGGCCGCTCTCGTGGGTGCACTCCATCGCCGTGCGCTCGCCGCTGGACATGAGGTAGCTCACGCGATTGTCCTTGCTGACGAGGCCGCCGTTGGTGCCCCCGCCCCTAACCTGGATGTTGTCGCCGAGGGTCACCGAGCCGTTTTGGTTGCAGTCGTGGCCACCGCCGAAGGCCCAGCCATACTCCACGTTCTTTGCCGTGATGGTGCCGCCGTAGATATAGACGTTGGCGCCTGCACCCTCATCGCCGCCGCCGACGCCCGAGCCTTCGCTACCGGCCGTGGCCGTCGTCGTGCCGCCGTAGATATAGACGGTGCCGCCGTTGCGGTTCCTACCGCCGCCAATGCCGGCTGCCTGACTGCCGCCCTTGGCCGTGACGGTGCCGCCGTAGATATAGGTGGTCTTGTTGCTGCCGTCCTCGCCGCCGCCGATGCCGGCGCCGTGTGCGCCGCCCTTGGCGGTGACGGTGCCGCCGTAGATATAGACATCGCAACCGTTGCGGTCCTCACCGCCGCCGATGCCGGCGCCGTAGTCCTCGCTCTTAGCCGTCACCTTACCGCCGTAGATCTTCACCACGGGGTGGTTGTCGCTGTTGTTCTGCTGGCCGCCGCCGATGCCGGCTGCACTGCTCTGGCCGTAGGCATCGACCTCACCGCCAAAGATGGTGAAGCTCTGCATGCCGCTGTCGCCGTGGTTGCCGCCGCCGATACCGGCAGCGTTGTTGCTGCTGGCGTGGGCCTTGACGTAGCCGCCGTAAACGGTCAGTCTGCCGCCTCGGTTACCGTCGTTGCCGCCGATGGCAGCGTTGTCGCCGTCACCGCCCGTGCAGCGCAGTTTGCCCGTGCCGTTGCTCTGGCCGTAGATGTAGAGGTGCGAGCCAGCCTTGATGTAGATACCCTTGGTGAGTTCGAGGTCGCAGCCGTCCTGCAGGATGAAATGCACCTCGCCGGTGACGCTGACGCGCTTGCTGTCGTACTTCTTGCTGCCGCTGATGAGGTACCAGCCTTTGCTGACGCTCTCAGCACCTGAGAATGTGCCGACGCCGGTGGCAATCTTCCTGGTGCTGACCACGTGACCGTCGGTGTCGCCACCAGTCCATGAACGATCGATGTAGAATACGCCGCTGTTGGTCGAGAGGTATGCCTCGCCGTCGCTGGTTGTCACTTTGGCACCGCTGACGTCGGGACTGAAGAAGTCGGTAGCCACGGAGCCGCTGTTTTTGCTGTTGAAGCCCGATGTGAACTTCTTGTTGTAGTCAGACTCGTCGCGGCTGATGCCGATGCTGGTGCCGCTCGTGAAGGCGTCGATGACTTTGATGACGCTGCTGCCGCCGTGAAGGTAGAGGTTGTTCGTCACGCCGTTCACCGTGTTGTTCTTGATGACAACCTTGCCGCTCATCTTGAACGAACTATAGCTGAAGAGTCCGCCGCCGTAGTTCTCGGAAGTGTTGCCAGTGATGGTGCCGCCGCTGACGGTCAGTGTGGCGTTGGTACCGTTCCACAGGCCGCCGCCGCGACTCTTGGCGCTGTTGTCCTTGATGGTGCCGCCAGTGATTTCGGCCGTGCCATAATTGACAATGCCGCCGCCACCACTGTTGCTGGTGCAGTTCTGGATAGTGCCGCCATCAAAGTAGAGCGTGGCGCCCTCGGCATTATAGATACCGCCGCAGTCAGCGCCTTCGTTGTCATCGATGACGCCGCCCTCGAAGTAGACATCGCCGTTGTTGCGGATGGCACCGCCAGTCGATGAGGCCTTGCAGCCGGTAATGGTGCCGCCCTGGAAGTAAAGCGTACCGTAGTTGCAGATACCGCCGCCATTGTTGGCCCAGCCGCCCGTCAGCTTACCGCTGTTGTTGCCGCTGCTGTCCATCACGTAGAGCGTGCTGCCCGTTCTTACCCAGATAACGTGGCCGTTTCCATCGCTCGCGCTCAGGCTGCGGCTCAGCGTGTAGCCGTTCAGGTCGATGGTCACGCTCGGTTCGAGTTCGTCGCCGTCGCCGATGCCAAGGTAGTTGCTCAGCGCAATGTCCGCCGTGAGCTTGATGTTGGCGCCGTCGGTCTGGACGGCGTTGTTCAGCTCATCCTCAGTGGCGACGTTTGTCTGCGCCCAAGCCCCCTGTGCCATCATGCACAGCAGGCCGATGATAAGATAATGAATCTTTTTCATGTTGTTATTAATTTGTTGTTGTTAAAAATATAATAAAATATGTATATGGTCTGTATATATGACACACACAAACTGATTCCGCCGGGACATCGCAACGGATGTCTCGGCGGATAAAAATCTCTGGGGGGAAGGAAAGTGGAAAGGTCGTCAGGCGACTTTTGCCTTGTTCAGTTCGTTCTGCAAGAAGGAGTACACATAGCCGGGGCTTTGGTAGTAGAGGCCGGTGGTGTCGTCTTGCAGACGGTCGAAGGTCTCAGAGGTGTAGAGCACGTCAATGGCCTCCTCTCGACTGTAGTTGTAGTCATCCATCAGGTAACCGGCTATCTCGACGCAGATGTCGTCCTTCATCAGTTGTTTCTGTTCTTTGCTAAGTGTCATAGTTTATCTTTTCGTTAAGAGTTGCAATGCGCGCTTGGTGCCGAAGAAGTACTGGAAGGTGATGCCCTTGGCGTATCTCAGTTCCTCGACGAGGCGAGGCAGAGAGATGACGCCGCCCTCGTAGCGACGCAGCTGGTAGGTGACGCCATCGTCGGCTATTGGACCATATACGATGTCGTAGTCGTGGACAGGGTGCTGGGCGTTCTTGTCGCGGTTGGCGAGCACGAAAAGCGCCCATTCTTCGCAGTAGTCGGGATAGCTGAGCACCTTGAAATCTGGGGAGGTCATCGCCGTTTCGTCGAAAAGGAACTCGGTGACCTCGGCCTTACCCTCTTGCGTCTGGCGGTATTTTTGGAAGGCCATATCCCAGGCTTGTTGCTTGTCGGGCGAAAGGTAAAAGCCGCTGCCGAAATCCTTAAAGGGTTTGGAGTGTACGAGGTCGGGCACCTCTATTATTTGGTTCGAGCCGTGGTAAAGTCTGATCATTGCAGCTGTCCTCCATTGTTTGCGCAGACCTGGGCCAGTACCTCGACAGTATCTGGGAACGACTGGGTGTGCAGCACTGCATAATGCTCTCTAAGGTGATTCATGCCCTTGAAGCGTTTCAGATAGGCGTAGGCCTGACGAGGATTAATTCCGAAATGCGTTGCGAACTCACTGATGAGTGCCACCGTGAAGCCGAAAACGTTTCTGTCTTCTCGTGCCATATTTTTAGTTTGTTTGGTAATTACGGCTGCAAAGATACAACATTTTTCCGACTTCCACGCAAATTATCGGGATTCTTTTTCTTTTCACACGAATTATCACGAATTACCCATTAATTGCTCATTAATTATTTGTGATAATTTGTGGGCAATTTGTGATAATTCGTGTTAAAGAAAAAACAACGATTCGTGTTAAAACCTCTCCCCAGAGATTTTATCCGTTTGTCTCAGTATGTCAAAGATCGATTTAGCGAGTGAAGAGCTGAGAGCTTGCTCTTATGCTCTTCCGAGCGCTGAGATCTTCGAGGCGTAGCCTCAAAGAACGCGCTGAGTCGAAGCCGTTTTACGGGCGTCAGCTCAAGAACGCACAAGGCGAATCACTCAATCTTCTTTGTTGTAGTCGGCGTCGATGGTCATGTCGTCATGAATTTCGTCGTCGTCGTACCAGTCGAACTTCAGTGCTACCCGCTTTGTCGGGACACCCAGGCCTGTTTGGGTTCCATTATAGAAATCGTATGTATGATAATCCTTACTATAATAGTCATTAATCAGGTACAGGACATCATCTTCGAGCGGACCGTGACCGGCTTCTTGGAATGTAGCCACGAAGATTTCCTTGTCGTCTTCAAATATGCCATATATCCAGTCAGAGGTGTCTTTATCAGGACTGTAGCGCGACTTGAGAATCTTATTCTTATTGTATTCTTTGTATTCATTTTTGGTGAGAGCAACGAAGTAAGGCCTTGTGCCATTGCCACTACTGCGTATGCAGACCCAGTTAATAGGGAAGTCCACTTCGTCCAGTTTTTCTTCTATGCCGACGGCATAACCTCTATAGAGGATGTCGCCCTTCTTCCAATGACTTCCCGACTTGGCATTCTGGGGCCAGGCGCTGTTGAGCATAAAGGTAATCTGGTAGAAGTACTTCAGCTTCAACTCGTCGGAGACGGTCACCTCGGCCACGTTGGTGCTTGACGTGGCGGACTTCAGGTAGACGATGAGCTGAGCAATTCCCGACTCGTCGGTCAGCTTGGCCTGCAAGTCGTTGCTGTCGGAGGAAATCTTGCTTACAGTGACATCCTTGGGGAACCACTCGCGGAAGATCTCCTCAGCCTCGTTCCAAGTATCCACGCCTATGTAGAGATGGCCTGGGTCGTTGTCCTTGTAAAGTTCCTTGCCAAAATGGTAGCCCCGCAGGTTGTCCAAGGAGTCGAGGTCGGTAATGATGGTCTGGAAATACGCCAGGTCATCCCAGATGGTCCGCTTGGTTCCCTTGTTCTCAGTCCCGCTGCCACCGTTGTTGTCATTGTCGTCGTCGTTTGAGCAGGCGACGAAGCCCAGTGGTAGCACGAAGGCTGCCAGCAGGGCGAGTTTTCGTAATTTAAATATCCTCATCATGTCTATCACATTTATAATTAAACAATAGTTCTCTTCTCTTAGAATTACCTGTTCTTCACCTTCTCCAACATCTTCTTGATCGGCGTGAAGCCTTCGCTGGCATAGCCGGCAGTGACCTTAATATTTTTGTCGTTGGCCAGGGTGGTATAGGATTCCCCGTTATCGCACTTGTTGATGTAGTCCACGATGTTCTGATACTTGCTGCACGTCGTTTCGTGGTCGATGAGCTTCACCTGGGGTATGAACTGCTTGATGAACTCCACCTTACCCTCCTTGCACTCGAAGGCCACGTCAACCCAGACGAAAAAGTCGGGAGACTCAGGATAGCTGATGTTGCCGTTGTCATCGTAGGCCACGAAAACCTGCGGGAAGACCACCTTCTTGGTGCCGAGGACCTCGAGCGTCGGGCCTAAGTAGTGGATGGTATTGTCGCTGCTCTTGGCCATCGTCTGGTCCACAAACTTGAAGTCGGCGTACTCGTTGTCAGTCCGTTGCTCCCAGAAACTCGGATCGTACCACGATGCCATTTCTTGAGGTTCTAACTGTATGACGTACTGTTTAGCCAGCTTGTAACCGGCACTTTGCTCGCTCGATGACAGACTTCCTTTTTTAGCCCTGATGAGGTCGCCTTCTGAGGCGCTGTCGTAGAACTTGAAGGTGGGGCGGTCGTCAAGATACATCAAGGTACGGTAGCAGTCGGTGTGGCCTACTGACTCGTTGTAAGTGACGCCATAGCCCGTTAGAACAGTCACATTCTTGATATTGTGGTACACATCGGTGTTCAGGTTCACCTTGATGCTGTGTGGGTCGAGGAAGGACACGAGACGCACGGAGTCCTCGTCGAAGCCGGTGTATTTGTAGCCGTCCTTGGTGGCTTTCACTGTGAAGTAGGAGGAGGAACTGAGTATGTCTTCCGTGTCGATGTAGATGACGGGGTCGTCGGCAAGGCTCCAGAGGCCCTGGCCGATGATAATGGAGTCGTTGGAGTCTTCAAGCAGGCCTCTGGTGATCTCGATGGGTGAGGCGTTGACCGACTCCCATGAGGTGATTTCACCACTCAGGTCGATGTCGCAGTCCACGGAGAGGTCAACCTTGCTGGGGATGGTGTCAATGTAGGTCGTGGTTGTCGTCGAGGTGTTCGTTGCACTAAGGATGCTGCTGATGAGGCTCAGACCCACACCAGCCCAGCTAAAGCCGGCAAAGACACCGCCGGCACTGCGGGTAACGCCACGTGTGGCGGTGTCAGTGTTAAACTGGCGCGCCTTCGTATTGGGCTTATTAGTCATCATCATAGTCTGCATACCTGCCATACCGACTGACGAACAGGTGTTGCCAAGGATGCTGAAGACGCTGGAAGCCGTCGACTGTGCGGAATTGCCTGAAGATGTCTGTATCTCCGTTTTGTATGTCTCAATCTCGCCCGAGATGTTACCCGTGAGCGCACCCGTGAGCGTCACGTTCGAGGTCTTCTGTGTCTTGGGACTTATCTTGAAGTAGGCCTTGAAATCGTCGGTGATGCCGTCAACCCAGCTGGTCTCGCTGGGCACGTAGGCAGACAGGTCGTAGTCCACGACGTGCCAGCCGGGGTCTACACCAGTGGCCTCTGAATAGGTGCTGTAGGGCGAGAGATTCCACTCCCAGCTGTTGCTCTTCGAACAGGAGGCACTGTTCAGGTCACAGTTCTTCCTCAGGGTTTTGCCCTCAATGGTGTGGTTGGCGGGGATGCCATACTCCATGGCGTGGTAGAGGGGATACTTCAACAAGTCGTCATCAGACGATACGCAGTCGAAGAACAGCTCGTTACCAAACTCGGCGGAGTTGTCCACGTAGAAGAACACGCGCATCACGGCGGTGTTCGAGTTGTAGAGGCCGAACCAGTGGGTCTTCTCAGAGCTTGAGCCGTTCAGGTAGGCGAAGCACATTTGCCAACCGTCGCTCTTCGAGTTGTAGTAGCGAATCTTCGAAGGAATGTCCTGCGACTGCATTTTTCCGTCGTAGTAGCCCCAGGGGGTCCACACTAGTGAGTCGATGCCAGACAGTTTCACCTTGCCGACGTTCCACCAGTTTGTGAGGAAGCTCTCGTCGGCCAGTTCGGAGTTGGAACCCGTGCGCAGCTTCGTCTCCCAGGTTGAAATCAACTCATTCAGCTCATCCCCGGTGCTGTCGGAGGTGAACTCTTTCGAGCCGTACTTCACCTTCAGGCCGTCCTTAGTCAGCACAGCGGTCCATGTCTTCGGGTTTTCGCTGTCGCCGTCGCCCGTGCGAGTGATGGTGATGGTGCTGTCGGCGTTGGTGGTCCAGGTGAACGAGCCGTTCTTCGAGTCCATAGAGCCGCCGTAGAGTTCGATGGGTTCGCAGACGGTGTTGGTCAGGTAGTTGTAGCACGTGCCGGTGCCGTCGTTGTTGAACGTGTAGGCCTGTACCGACTTGACACCACGGAGTTTCTTGCCGTTGTCGAGCGTCACGGTCTTCCTGTTGGCGTATTCGCCCCACCAGGTGCCAGCCACGCTGCCGCCAATCTTGCCAGCGTCCCACGAGCTGTTGCCGTCGTTCGCGTTGTCGCTGTCACTACATGCTGTGTTCAGCATGCTTGCTGTCAGGGCTATCGCCCCGGTCAGCAGTAAATGTCTCATTCTTTTCATGTCTTTAAACATTTAAATTAAACAATTATTTAATAATGAACTTAATTCGTGTAATTCGTGGTCGAACTTAATTCGTGTAATTTGTGTAATTCGTAGTCGAACTAAATTCGTGTAATCTGTGTAATTCGTGGTCGAAAGTCTTAGTGGCTTGTCACCTTTACGGTCATCTCGTCTTCGATGTCGCTGTCGGCCTTGTTGTCGAAGTAGAGGAGGAAACGCTGCTTGTTGCTGGACTTGTAGCCCGTCGTCGTTCCGTCCTTATACTGGTAGGCGTACCATTTCATGTTTGTCTTCTCGTCAATCCAATAGTCGGTGGTGCCGCTGAAGGGGCCAGAGCCAGCATTGTTCAGTGCATTCTCGATGACGTCCCAGTTCTCGTTCATCAGGCTCTGTATGGTTCCTGCACCCGATTTGTCGGGGGCAAAGCCCGAGAAGCGGATGGCATCGTAGTCGGGATAGTCGGACTTGTAGCCGCACTTGTACACCTCGTTGGTGACAGCGACGAACATGGGCTTATAGCCGTTGCCAGCCTCGCGGATGCAGACGAAGTTGAGCGTCTTGTCAGTATCGGCCAACTGGTTCTGAACGTTGTTGGTGCTGGTGAGCGTGATGTTCTTCAGTACGTTGCCGACCTCCCACTTGTTGTCGCCTGAGTTGTAGGGCCAGGCACTGTTGTACATGAAGGTGATTTGGTAGAAGTAGGGTAGCTGCGAATCATCTGAGAAGGTGACCTCGGCCACGTGGGTGTCCTCGCCGGGGGCAAAGTAGAGGGTCGTCTGGGCGTTGCCGTTCTCGTCGGTGAAGGTGCCCGTCACATACGTCAATGCGACATCGTCCGAGCGGGTGGAGGTCTTCGTCAGCGTCATGTCGGCAGGTATCCAGTAGCTGAGAATCTTCTCGGCGGCGGCATAGTCGTCCACACCGATGTAGAGGTGACCCTTGTCGTTGGCGTAGAGTTCCTCGCCCCAGTGGTAGTACATGAAGTTGCCCAGGGTGTCGGTCTGTACGATGGCCTTTTGGAAGTAGGCGAGGTCGTTGGTCTTCGTGTCGTCCTCCTCCTGTTCAGTGTTGTTACTTGTGTTGTTGTCATCGTCGTCGTTGCTGCAGGCGCTGAAGCCCATCGGCAGCACGACGGCCAGCAGCATGGCCATCAGGCTCATGCGCCGCGTTCTAAGGAAATCGTTCTTTTTCATTCTATAATTCGTTTAATTCGTTTAATTCGTGTAATTTGTGGTCGAGAGAAGTCACTGTTTGACAAAGAACTCTTCGGGTGTCTCCTTGTAGAGGTTGCCGAAGTAGGAGGCGTTGACGATTGTGGTGTGTGAGCCGAGGGTGTTCTCTACGGTATAGAGGTAGAGTTTGTTGTAGTTGTCGGTGGGGTTCGACGTGAGGAAGTTGACGACGTTCTTGGTGAAACGGTCGCACATCCATACGAGCATCGACGAGTTCCAGTTGTCGGCCCACGACTGCTCGGTGCTTCTGGCCCCCGACATGGCGAGGACGCCCGTGATGCCCTTGATGGCGTTGATGACACTCTCGCCGTAGCATGGCTCGGCCACGATGAAGAGCTTGCGGAAGGTCATCGCCTCGGCGGTCTCGCTCAGACGGTCGTCGGTAAATCCCTCGTCGGCATCGCGCCAGTTGAACTCACCCTTCGAGCCGTGACCGCTCCAGTAGAGGAGCACGTTCTGGCCGGCATCCTTGGGCAGGACAGTGTGCAGACGGTCGCTGCTGTTGCCTTCGAGAATGTCGCTGATGTCCTCGGGCGTGAGGTCGGCGGCATCGTAGTCAACCACGGCCTTGGGCAGGCCGTCGGTGCCGTCGAGCAGGTCCTGGCCGTCGGTGGAGATGCGGATGACGCCAGGCTCCTCGTTCTGCGAGTCGTTGGCCAGGTCCTTGTCTATTATCAATATGATGTGGTCATCATCGAAGCCGTTGCTGCGCAGCAGCTGATAGACGTTGAGCACGTCGGCCTGGTGGCGGTAGTTGGTGAAGTCCTTACTGCCGTGGACGAGGACGGCATACTGGTCGGTGAGCGTAGCATACTGGATGTCCGGGTCGCTGTCCTCAGCCATCTCGGCGAACTCGGCGTTGGCCTCATCCTCGTCATAGGTGACGTCCCATGAGTCGCCGTCGCTGAGGATGGTGGTCTTGTCGGGGGAGATGTATGCCTTGTGGGTGAGCTTGCCATCCTGAATCTGCCAGTGGAGGAAGGTGGGATAGACGAGCTGGCTGGTGGTCTCGCTGTCGAAGGCAACGTAGGTGGAGGCACCGTGGAAACTGTGGGGTGCGGCCTTGCCGGAGCGTAGGGAGCTGATGTAGGAGCGCAGGTCGGAGACGTCCCAGATGGGGTCGCTCTCATAGCTGTCGCTGTCGTACTCGGCACCAATGGCCCAGATGCAGTCGTTCATCGTGGAGTCGTCTATCGACTCTGACTCCTCTGTGCCCTCTGTCTTCTCCGTGTCCTCTGTGCATTCATAGAGGATGGCGGCGAGGCCTACGAGCAGCAGGGCGTCGTAGAGCTTGCACTCGGCAAAGAGAGGCTCGGTGCTGTACTTCTCCTTGTAGGCATCGGCGAAACCCGTGGTGGGGTTGGCGTAAAGAGAAAAACCCTGATAGTTCTTGAGCATCGCCAAGTTGCGCTTGCTCAGACCTTCAAGGGCCTCGTTGCTCAGGACGTTATAGACAGACCAGGTGCGGAGGAATCCCTCGATTACCACGGAGTCTTCATCGTAGACGGCATCCTCCCAGTCGGCATCGTCGTGCTCGGAATGTAGCAGGTTCTCCACCATCCACTGGCGGCGGGTACGGGCCACGCTGACAAGGTCGTCTAAGCTCTCGAGCACACAGACGGTGGCTCCCACCATCGAACGGCCCGTCGGAGTTCCCTCTTCGTCTAAGGCCGAGTCCATATAATCACTCATGCACTCCGCCAGCTCGTCGCCGTCGGCATAGCTGATGTTCTCGGTCAGGTCTACCTGGAAGTTCTCGGCGTAATAGGGCACCCAGTCGGTGAAGGTCTTGCCGAACTTGTCGTCGGGCGACAGCAGGGCGGCATTGGGCTGGTATGTCTGCTTCTGGTCATCGCTGACGGTGAACGAATAGAAGTCCATGAGTTCCTCGGAGAAGCGCGTGTCGCACATGGTGAGGCACCAGAAGAAGGGGTCGCCAGCATTGGGGTCTGTGGAGCTGGTGATGGCGTAGCTGCGCTGCACCTCCTCGCTGGTGCATGTCGGTGCCACGAGCGCCTTCTGCTTCTTCTTACAGGCGGAGGCGAAAGTGGAGACGGCCTCATTGCCGAAGGGGCCGATGACGGCCACGATGTCCGTGCGGCCCGCCAGCGTCTTGCTGAGGGAGACCATATCCTCGCTCAGCTCGTCGTACCACTCCAACTTCAGTTCGATGGTGGTTGTCTGGCCCGACTGCGCCTTCTTGAAGTTGTCCTGGAACCAGTCGGCTGTGCGCTCTAAGCGCGTTTTCAACGTAGCGTCGCCCGTCGGTGCCACGATGGCCACCGTCCGCGTCACTGTCTCGGTCTGTGTCGTCGGCTCCTCGCCGCCGCCACCGCCAGAGTCATCATTACTGTCACTACAGGCCGTCAGGCCCACACTCATCAACACTGCGAACAGGAAAGCCCATACGGCTCTCCCAGTGTTACCGACAAATGTCTTTGCTTTCATATCCTTCATATATTTTGTTTTTTTCTTTTCTAACTTCTGATTAGCCCGGAGCAGGCGTTACACAAGATGAGGAAAAAGAGGACTGTCAGCACGATGATAATAGTGCTGAGCCCGTAGAGCACAACATCCTCCCAATGACCTTCTAACCAGAAACAAAAGTTGTCGAAGTTTTCGTGGTGGTCACGCAACCTCTGGAATGGGGTAAGTCTTTCTTTCTCTTTCATCACTCTGTGGTCGTTTAAGTATATATTACAGCAGGGCCGACAGGCGTGTGTGCCGGGCCATGAGTCTCACTTGGCGGTTGGTCTTGTCCATCAGTATGTCGTCCTCATGTCGCTTGATGCGGTAGAGGTTGATGGCGAGTATGCCGAGTACCGTGCCAATGCTGACGAGCAGCAGTTGTAATATGGTCTCTGTGTTCATATCATGATTCCTTTTTGTTTGAGTTCATCGGTCAGTTTCTCTATCTTCTCTGTCTCATCTGCGATAACCTCATCACGCAGTCGCATCAGCCGACGCCTACGATGCATCTGCCACAGCAACACAACTACTACGATGGCCAGAAGCAATACGATGACTGCCGCCAGGATGAGCATTTGGTCTGTCTTTGTCATATCGTCACGGGGGGTTATGATTTGTGATTTCTTAGGCTGTCGGTCTCGATGCCTGCCAGGTAAACATTGCGGTACTCAGAGGGTGTGAGGCCGAACTTCTCCTTGAAGAGACGGCTGAAGGTGCGGCGCACGGCAAAGCCGGAGGACGTCGCCACCTCGTCGATGTTCATCGCAGGATGGACGGTCATCAGCTCGCGGGCGTGGTCGAGGCGCAACTGATTGATGAAGTCGGTAATCTTGGCGTACTCGCTGCCTTGGGCGAAAGCCTCGCCGACACGCCGCGTCGTAATCTGAAAATAGTCGCTGGCGGCTTGTCGGTCGAACAGCGGGTCGAGGTAGAGCTTCTTCTCCTTGATGACTTGATGTATGTGCTGGAAGAGCGCATCGGCCCCACCTCCCAGCCCCTCCCTGTGAGGAAGGGGAGTAGACGGACTTTCCGCTGCATCTCTATCTGGGTAACCATTCCCCTCACTAATAGGGAGGGGCTGTGGGTGGGTCTCCTCATACAATTTCTTGTAAGATGCCGTTTCTGCAATCTGTTGCACCAGCGAACGGTTCTTCTGGTCTACGACGCGGCGCTTGCGTATGGCGTAAACAGCGAACCACATAGCCAGGAGGGCCAGCAGGCTGAGGCCAACGGCCAGGAATCCGTATAATTTCTTTGCCGCCTTCTGGCGCTCTGCCTCGCGCCGCTGCTCCAGGGCATGATAGCGGGCAGCGTAGAGTTTCGCCTTGCTCTGTAGCAGACGCTCGTTGAGGGTCTTGACGAGGGCTTCGTATTCCCGGCACAGACGGAAGGCTTCGGCATAACGGCCCTGTGCTTCGGCGGCTGCGGCGCGGTCGTGGAGTATGGCGGCATAGTCGACACTGATGGTGTCGTTCTTCATGCGCAGCCGGGCCTCCTCCTCGGCATGGATGGCATCCATCTTGTCGAACTCGCCTATCAGGCAATAGACTGGGGCAATGTCCTTGCGAACCTCGTAGGACTGTGCCCTCTTGGTACTCTCGCATAGCGCAAGGTACTCTTCGGCTTTCTCCTTTTCGTTGAGCCTGGCGTGGGCATTCGCCATGAAGACGTATGCCCACGAGCGTAAGAAGTCGATAAAATCAGGACTGAGGTCAGCTGTCGGCTCTGCGTTGGTGCCGGCGCGGACCTCGTTGGCTTTCTGCTCGTAGTCGGACAGCATGTCAAGCATTTTCGATGCACAATCCACAATGCTCAACGCATTATTGTCGGCACATTGGCTCTTGTCCGCATGGCCCAATGGCGCATTGTGCATGGCGCTTTGTGCATTGTTGAGGACGGTAATCTTGTGCTGCAAGGCGAAGAGGCAGACGTTCATCTCCTTGAGCTTTTGCGTGCCGCTGAGCAGGCTGATGACGCTGTCAATCTTTGCCAAACCTTCTGTCAGACGGCCAGTGGCGGCAAGTATCATGCCTATCTCCACCTCGTTGCGCAGGGCCTCCGTCTCGTCGCCTTGCTGGCGGCGCAGCTCCATCAGACGCTTGCAATAGAACATAGTCAGCTCGTCGTCGTGGTGCTGGTGACAGGCACTGACCAGCATCTCCAGCACATCCTGGCGGTAGGCCAGGTCCTTTTTGGCCTCGTCGATGGTCATCAGCCGTTCACCGATGATGATGGCTGAGTCGAGCCGCATACCCTCTACGGTCTGCGCAAAGATCTTGGCACGGAGCAGTTCGCTGCGGTAGTCGGGCAGAAGGCCGTCGGCCCGGAAGGCATCGATCATCAGCAGCGCACTGTCGGGCGAGGTGACGGCCTGCTTCATCACCTGCTCATTAAGTGTGCGCAACTCTTCGGACTCCATAGTCTGCCCGCCCGTTCCACTCTCAGTACATCCGACGAAGGCCAACAGCAATACAATGACTGTCGGAAGGGTGAGCATTTGGTCTGTCTTTGTCATATCCGTTTGCATTTTAAATTTTGTGCAAAGTTATGACTTTTCTTTTGCGCGTACAATACTTAACACACATTGGACCCTGCCCTGACACACATTGTTCCCTCTTTAAGCCATATCGCCCCCTCCGAAGGACGGTTTTCTTTTGGGTTGATACAAATAGAAAAGTGAAATGATACAAATACAAAAGCGAGGGGATGCTTTTGTGACGCTGATTGGACTGATTTTCTCTGACTTTTCGCCCCATAGGCAGCTCTGTCAGCCCAAAATCAGTTTAGTAAAAAGTTGGTACAAATAGCTGATTATCGTATGTTTCCGCAGGACGGCCTGAAAGGCCAAAAAGCAAACAGCCCAGGTCAACGCCCTGGGTGTGATTGGACAGCAAGAATGGTCTGCCCACTTCTATCTTGAAAGATTAGATTTCAGACAGATAAATATTTCGGTACTCGGTTGGGGTGAGGCCGAACTTCTCCTTGAAGAGACGGCTGAAGGTGCGGCGCACGGCAAAGCCAGAGGATGTCGCCACCTCGTCGATGTTCATCTCAGAATGAACGGTCATCAGTTCGCGGGCATGGTCGAGGCGCAGCTGATTGATGAAGTCGGTAATTTTGGCATACTCGCTACCCTGTGAGAAGGCCGCGCCGACACGCCTCGTCGTAATCTGGAAATAGTCACTGGCGGCCTGGCGGTTGAACTGTGGATCGAGGTAAAGCTTCTTCTCCCTAATGACTTGATGAATATGCTGGAAGATGTCGGCATCGATGGGTTGATGACTGTCCTCAGTCTCTTTCCCACCATCAAGGGGGGATTCTTCGGCAGAAGTCCTTTCCCTCCTCTCAAAGAGAGGGGTCACGGGTGGGGTCTGTATCGCATCCTCCAACTCCTCATATTTCTTCTTATACTCCACTGCTTCTGCAATCTGGCGCACCAGCGAACGGTTCTTCTGTTCAACGACACGGCGCTTATGGACGACGTATGCGGCGAAGAACATGGCCAGCACGGCGGCGATGGCAATGCACCCACCCACGATGCCGAGATACCGAGAGGTCGCCTTGTGCCGTTCTATTTCGTGCTGCTGTTCAATGGCATGAAAGCGGGCGGCGTAGAGGTTGGCCTTGCCCTGTAGCAGACGGTCGTTGAGGGTTGCGGTAAGCGTCTCGTAGGCTTTGTGCAGACGGAGGGCCTCGTCCTTGCGTCCTTGCGCCTCGGCGGCCATGGCACGGTCGTGGAGGATAGTGGCAAACTCCACGTTCACCGTGTCGCCCTGCTGTCGCAGACGTGCCTCCTGCTCGTCGTGGATGGCCAGCATCTTGTCGTACTCGCCCAACAGACCATAGATCGGCGCGAAGTCTTTGCGCGCTGCGAAGGTCTTGGCGTAGTCGGTACTCTCGAAAAGGGAGAGATAATGGCGAGCTAAACCCTGCAGACCCTGCAGACCCTCCCCCTGCAGACCCTCCCCCTGCCCCTCCCTGTGAGGGAGGGGAGTAGATACCTCTTCCGCTTGCTCATCATTAGTTTTCTGTCCTTGAGTGTAACCACTCCCCTCCCTCACAGGGAGGGGCTGGGGGAGGGTCTGCTGGGGAACTTTTGCATACGCTTCTGTCATAAACATATACGCCTGTGCGCGGTAGAAGTCGATGTATCCGGGTCGCAGGTGCTCGGGCGGTTCGCGGTAGGTGCCGTCGTGAAACTCGTCGGGGTGCTGTTCATAGTCGGCCAGCAGGTCGAGCATCTGCTGGGCAGCAGCGATGATAAGACCCACCCCCTGCCCCTCCCTGTGAGGGAGGGGAGTAGATACCTCTTCCGCTTGCTCATCATTATTTTTCTGCCCTTGAGTGTAACCACTCCCCTCCCTCACAGGCGATTTAGTCCTTAAGCGGACAAAATCTTCTGGTCGGGGGTGGGTCTGCTGGGTCTGTAATATATTCTTGATAACATTCACCTTGCGCTTCAAGGCGATGATGGAGGCGTCAAGTTCATTGAACTTTCGCTTGCCACTGAGCAGGGTGAGCACGCTGTCAATCTTTGCCAATCCCTCGTCCGCGTGGCCGATGCCCGAGAGCATCAGACCGATCTCCGCCTCGGTGCGCAGGATCTCCGTCTCGTTGTCATTCTCACGGTATATGTCAATAAACTCCGTCGACCAGCGGATGGTCTGCTCGTCGTCACGGTGCTGGCGGCAGGCGTTGATGAGCATTTCCAGCACGTTCTGCCTATAGGCCAAGTCCTCGCGGGCCGCGTCGGTCGTCATCAGCCGCTCGCCGATGATGATGGCCGAGTCGAGCCACAGGCCCTCCAACGTCTGCGCATACACCTTCGCCCGCAGATAGTCGCAGCGGTAGTCGGGTAGCGGCCCGCTCCATTGCAGCGAGGCTGTCGTCGTATCGAGGACTGAGAAATCGCCCGCCCGTAGCCTTTCAATCATCATCAGCGCACTGTCGGGCTGGCTGATGGCCTTCTCCAGTACCTGCTCGTTGACGGCCACCACCTCATCGGGTGTCAGCCCCTTCTCGCCCGTTCCACGCACGCATCCCTTCATGACCAGTCCGGCCAATATACATATTTTATTATATATAAGGAGCGTCTCATTGGTTTATTCGTGCGTTTGTTTTAATTTGTTGTTAAAAGAAAACAAATCACAGTTCCTCATCGTCCTCCATGCGGTAAATCCTGTGTGTCTCCTTGCGGGCCTCGCGCCAGCGGGGGAAATACTTGTCCATGAGGGCATGGAATCGGGCGTTGTGGCTTGGCTCTAACAGATGGCACAGCTCGTGAACCACCACGTGCTCTACGCACCACTCCGGCAACAGCAGTACGTAGGCTGAGATGCAGATGCTGCGGTCGTGGAGGTTGCACTGGCCCCAGCGCGAGATGGTGGGCTTGTAAAAGACGACGCTCGGATGGACACCCATCTCTTTCGCGTGGCGTTCCACCATCGGCTCCACCAGAGTCCTCAACCGCTCCAGCGACTCGTCAATCTGGGCGTCAGTGTACAATGGCAGCTTGTTGAAGAACTCTGCCCGCTGTTTCTGGCGCTCGTAGTTCTTCTTCCTCGCCTCGTCTATCCAGTCTTTCTGTTCATGGATGAACTCCATCACCTTCTCGCGTGGCATCCCTAAGGGTGCCGACACGTGCACATCGCCATTCTTCACGATGCGCATCGACAATCTGCTTGTCCGTCTGTATGTTATTTTTATCGCCATAAATTATACGGCTACGCCCGTATGCATCACGTCATTGAAGAGTATGCTGTCCTCGTGGTCCTCCATGAGCACCGGCTCTATGAGACTTGTCACTTTTCGCCCGTCACGGACGAGTGCGGTGGACTGCATTAGCCATTCCTCGTCGTTGACCTTGGGGATGATGACCGCCACGTCAATGTCGCTCCACGGGGTTGGGCAGCCCTTGGCGTATGAGCCGTACATCATCACCTTCACCTGACCGTTGAATCGTGGGGCAATCACTTGTTTGTAGCGTCGGACGAACTGGATGGCTTCGTCGCGGCTGAGTATTCTTGGAGTATCCATTGCTTGAACTCTTTGGTTTGTTCTACGATGTCTTTGCATGTATGCTCGTTCAGCGTGGCTGCGACGCGCTGTTTATGCTCTGGGTATCGGGCGGCGATGTACATAGGTTTCATCATGTCGATGAAGTCTCTCTGCCCGTCGCTCATCTTCTCTGCAAGTCCACACATCTCTAACAGTCGGTTGTGGTCGTGGATGTAGGGCGGGTCGTCGTCACGGGTGCCGCACCAGTAGGCCTTGATGACCTTCTCCAGTGCTTGATGACACTCGAAGGCTACGTACAGCCATCGCCCACCTACCTGCAGCCATTCGGCCACATCGATGTCCCGGTCGACAATGTCAAGCCACTTCTGCATCCTGCTCTCATTTGCCATAATCTCCGTCGTTTAGAGTTTCACGGCTGCAAATTTAGATAAAATTTCCGAATTACAAGCCAGTCGAGATAAAAATGTGAACAAATTGCCCCGAAAAGTTAGAAATCAAGGCTCACATACGCTCAA
>CAJOEC010000068.1 GCA_905233425.1 uncultured Prevotella sp.
GGAGCGTGACGTGTTTTGTATAATCACCTTACTTTCAGACATTTGTCTTTTCGCAATGTCAGAATGGCAGTATGAGGAGTGCTAAATGAAAGAGCCCTATTATTGCCATAAAGCACACCATCAACTGTCATTCCTGGGTTAGTATAGCTGTCGATGCCGCTGACAGGATATCTTGTGGTGACATCTTGAACGATGAAGCTCAGTCCAGGGGTTCCGCAGGTGACGCTGTAGCCATATTGGCTGGTCTGAAAGTCACCTCCACTAAGGCGGTGATAGCAGTGCTCTCCAGCAAACTTGCCGTGGCTGTAGACATAGTTCATGCCCATCTTGTCGAAGTTGTTAAAGGTGCCGCTGACAAAACAATCCATGCCCCATGATGCCGCCGGCATAGTCGGATGTTGTAGCTACCACTGTAGATACCCTACAGTTGCTGATGACGTTATCGCTGGCATCTGTAGGTGATGTGCCTACCAAGCCTCCGGTGTGTTGGCCGCCGAATAACCTGCCAGTCACCTTTAATCCTGTGATGGTGGCTCCGTTGATACAACCGAACGGTGCCGAAAAATCGTCCTTATAGTAGAATTCCACGTCCAGGGTATGACCGTCGCCATCGAAGATGCCCTCGAATGGCTTTGCAGGGGTGGCAATACCCATAGGGATATTGGTGCTGACGTCGCCAGTCATCTTGAAGTACTTGCCTTGGCTGAAATGTCCGTTTCCATTGACCATACGGGCGAGATAGGCCCAGTCATCGGCATTGGCGATGAGGTAAGGTTTCCCTTCGGTGCCTTCGCCTTCGAGCGAGTATTCTGTCATTACAGGCATAATTTGTGTGTAGCTGTCAAACGTCCATCCGTCGCCAAGCTCTGCGGAGAGACGCCAGTTACTGTAACCCGAGGCATTGGTGCCTTGGCTGTCGCCTAACGATCCATTGTAGAAGCTTTTGCTGTCTATGTGGGTTTCGCCGTTGGTCTCCCCTACAAAGTTGTGGTTTTCGTCAAAGCCTACTGGTTTATGGGGGTTGAAATACGAACTGGCAATGTAGAGCGTTCCATTGTTCAAACCCACGAAGCCACCGCATTTTGTAGGCTTGTGCATCACGTGCTGTCCTTGTGAGTCGAGATATGTGACTCCTCCAACACTTACCTGGCAGTTCATAACTGCCAAGGTCCACATCGGCCGTCAGGTTGGCACAGATGCTGGTAGAGACATTGCTCACCAGGTCGCAGAAGGTATTCCAGTCTTCACGCGAGGCGATCTCAAACGGCTGTGTCGAGCTATAGGTACTTCCCACGAAGGTGACACGGGCGGAAGGGAACTGGGATTGCCACTGGGTAACCGTGCCATAGACCACATGGAACTGAACGCCCTCCTTGAAGTCGGTTGCGCTGCTGGTCCACGTGAGCGTGCCTGGATCGAGGACGGAGCAATAGACGTTTGTTGCTGCAGTCCAGTTGCCGAAGGCGTTGGCACCGATGGTGGTGAGGGTGGCGGGGAAGGTTATCTCGGTAAGTCCCGTGTTGCGGAAGGCGTTGGCACCGATGGCCGTAGTACCCGTCGCGAAGGTCACCGCCGACAGGTCGCTGCTGCCATCGAAAAGACCTTCAGGAATCTCTGTCATGAACGAAGGCGTGACAAAAGCAGTCAGTCCCGAATTGGCAAAGGCGTATGCATCTATCGTTGTCACGCTGGCGGGTACAGTGAACTCTGTCATCAGCGAACCGTCGAAGGCATGGCCGCAGATGTGTGTCACGCTCTCGGCAAGGGTGAGGGTCGTAGCGTTGATGCCTGAAAGCACATAGCTGCCGATGTCAGCCACACCATCTTCCAAAACGACTGCGGTGATGTTGCCGACATCGTTGCGCCAAGGCACCTCATTGGCATTTTGGTAATTGTAGAACGTGCCTGTGCCCTCCTTGGTCTTGCTGATGGCCAGGATACCGCCACTCAATGTCCAATCCAATCCGCTGCCGCAGTCAAAATGGAACGTGGCGAGCGCATCGGTATATCGGCCTGTCCAGCTGTAGTTGACGTAGCAGACGGTGCTGTTCGCGAAATCAGTGGTGTGGCTTGGCCAGGCACTCAGCACGTCGCCATTGAAGATGACATCGGCGACGTTGGTAAAGCCCGTGAAGCCGTTGTTGCTCAGGGTGGTGACACCGTCTTCCACAATCACTCTGGTCACTTTGCTGATGATGCCGGCATTGTTCCAGGGACAGTCGGCGGTAGTGGCGTAGTCAGCCATGGCACCCGTGCCGCTGATAGTTAGCGTGCCGTAGCCGTCAAGGTCGAGCGTGCAGACACCTGAGGTCCAATGGATTTCTGTGTCCAAGTCAGGAACGAGCCTTCCTTCAACAGCAGGGTAAGCAGCCACCCAGTCGAGGAATGACCCATAGCTGATATGGAACTTGCATCTGCCGCTATTGAAATCCGTAGCACTGTTCTCCCAAGTTGTGAAAGGCGCCGCATGGCAATGTTACATTGCGTCCGATATAAACCTCTTCTACGGCTGTGCATGTTCCGAAAGCATCTTCACCTAACGTGGTCACACCATCGCCAATATGTATGGAGGTCAATTCACCACAGGTTGAAAAAGCGCTCTTCCCTATGCTGACCACACCATCCGGAATAGTGATTGAAGTCATGTTACAGTCGAAAAAAGCGAAGTCACCAATGGTCTGCACGTCATTGGACAAGGATACGCTACTGAGATTAAGCCCGCCTGAGTAAATTCCATACACACCATTAAACGAATGGTTGCCTACATGGGTCACGCCATCCGCAATCACAACGGAACTGATATATTTAAAGTCTTGATACCATGGTGCGAACTGGCCTGTTCCTCCATAAAAGTCATAGTCGGCCATTGCACCGGAAATGCCGTTGGTCGGCGTCACGGTGAACACGCCATCAGCCGTGAGGGTGTAGGTAGTTGTTCCACTATTCCATGTCTTGGGCCACTCGTCTTCTGCCCACGCCCCCTGCGCCACACATAACAGCGCGAAGAGGCAGATAAAGAATGCTTTTTTCATATTGCAACTCATTTTCGCTGGCCAGTGCCGTCGTCGTAGGTGAAGTACGTATTGTCGGTGCCGTCGTCCTTGACGAGCGAGACGAGACGGCCGTTCTCGTAGGAAGGGGTGAAGCCCGAATCTATCTCGTTGTGCTTGGAGCAGTGCAGGGCCATAAACGTGACATTGCTGATGCCAATGGCCACGGGATAGCCGGTATAGGCCGAGGGATAGTTGTCGTAAGTGAAGGTGTAGGTGTCGGTTTCCCTGTCCTCCGAGACATATTCTGTGGTGGCTTTCACAAGGTCGCCGTCCTGCCAGGTGAGGCGGCTTTTGCGGGTGATGGAGCTGGCGGGCACATGGTATCTCGTCTCCGCGACGTTGCCGTCGGAATCGTAGGCAAGGACTTCGGTGACCGCCGCCGTGTCTCCGTCGATGATGTGCACATCCTTGGCGATGCGCCCGTCGGGAGTGTAAGAGTAGTAGTGGTGAAAATGGCCATCCCTATCATACATCTCCGTGCAGAGGCCGCGCTCGTTGTAGGTGAAGATTTCAACGACCTCTGTGCTTATGCCCATCGAGGTGATGGTCTGCGTCTGCCGTATCAGCCGACCGTTCTCCCACACGTTGCTGAGCTGTGAGGTCACGGTGAGAGGCCCCGAGATGGTCTCATTCGTATGGGACACTAACCGCACCATGTCGGCGGGTTCCGGCTGGCTGGCGGGGTCGTCATCGCTGTCGCTGCAGGAGGAGAATGTCATCAAAACAAGTGCGCTGAGGCACATTACTACCTTGGGGACTGGGCTTCCGTAACCGAAGAAATCGGCAATCGCCTTAATTGTCAATGTCATAATTTTAATAGAATAATTGGGTGCAAAGGTACAAAGAAAACGGCAATTATTCACAAATGCAAGCATGATTTAACGTAAAAAAACAACAACGAATCAAAACGTTCTTACCACAGATTTCGCAGATTCCACAGATTTTGTCTGCGCACAACCCAACATAATCCGTGTAATCTGTGAAATCCGTGGTCGTTCTTTTTGGTCAGGTGGGATATTTCGCGGCCATGCGCTGGTAGAAGTCGTGCTGTTGGTCGTCGGTGGCGGGGGTGACGCCTTGCAGCTGGGAGGAGAGCTGTTGCAGCTCGCGGGTGACAGGGTGGCCGAGGGCCTGGCGGGTGGCGATGCACTTCTGCAGTTCGTGGGCGGCACGCTGGTTGTCGTGACCGACGAGCAGTCGGGCGAGGGCGAGGCGGTAGCCCATGCGGAACTTCTCCTGCCGCTGGTTCATGATGGCGCGGCAGAGCAGGGCGGCCTTTGGGCCGGGAGCATCGGTAAGGTCTGCCAGCTCGGCGTAGAGGTAGCTGTCGTGGTGGCGGGCGAGGAGCTGGCGGTATATGTCGGCGGCCTTCTCGCGCTCGCCCATGATGGTGTAGACGACGGCCATATAACGCTGGTTGTGCTTGTCACGGGGGTTGCGGCGCATGGCCTCCTGCAGCAGTGGCATCACCTTCAGGGCACTGGACAGGACGACATCGTGCGACGATGGGGCTGTGCGGGTCATGTAGTCGCCATACATCTGCTCCTGAATCTCATGGAAGGCACGGGTGAGCAGCCGCTGGGCAGTGGAGGGTAGCTGGTGCTTGCCGTCCTGGCTCATGCCCGTCTGCCAGTCGGCGTCGGTGAGGGCCTCCACGGGCAGCGACTCCACGAAGTCGAGCATACGGAATGCCGGTAATTCGTCACTCAGTCGCAGCGCATTGTGCATCATGGCCGTCTGTGCCTTACCGTCCTTGTCGTCGATGTTAGGCTGCAAGCGCAGCAGGGCCTTGAAGATGTTCTCGGCCTCCTGTATTCGCCCCTCCTGTATTCGCTTCTTCAGTATGTCGCTGGCCGTCCAGAACATACAGAGCGTGGTGTACTTGCCCTGATGCACAGCGTACATGGGGCGTATGGCCTCGTAGGCCTCCTCAATCTTTCCCTGCTTGCGCAGTTCAAACACATCTTTTACAGTCATAGTTCCTATTCACCTTACTTTCAAACCAAACGCATTATAATTATTATGGAAACGAATTTGAATAATACTAAATCGGGAGCGTTTCCTACTCTATTCCCATCTCATCTTTCAGGCGTTTTACCTCTTTGTCAAAGTCTGACATATACAGTCGGTCTTGAATTATCCTGTACTTGTCGTACTCCTCGTCATCCAAAACATAGCCGTTTTTAATTTTCTTTCTTTGCTTCTTTTATCAACTCTTTCTCAATGGCTTCTTTGATAATTCGCGATACAATGGGATAGTTCTGCTTCTCTATCCCAAGCCTTTCCCGAAGGCTTTGGTTTGTCATCTTGTCATTGGTAACATATTTTAGGCAGGCGTGCTGGTAGCAGGCATAGATGCGTTTCTGCTTGTCGAGGTCGGTGTTCGCCTATCTCTTCTTTGGAGTGGAAGTTAGCCTTGAACTCTATCCATTCCGTCTCTTTGTTCCTGCCTCTCAGGCCGTCAATGAGCCTTTTGAAGTCTGTATATTCCATTCCTATTGTTCTTTTGTGAACGGTTCCTTTTGTCATTTCTGCTGACTCCCTCGAACCGCTTGCAAAGGTAGTAAATAATTGGGAATAAACGAAGAAAAAGGCGGAAAAGTTTGCGAAATCCACAAAAAAGGCATCCACAAGCGGGATGCCTTTTCTGTCACTTCTATCTTCTTGATTGTCATCGTATGCTTTTCATTGCCCATATTTCTCCAGCGGGTCATGGGGACAGGCACTTGACCCGGCCTTGGGTCAAGTGCCTGTCCCCATGACCCGTTCTAATTCATCGCCGCCAAGCAGCTCTTCGCCCCCGGTAAGGCCGTGAACGCCGGAGGAGTGGCCACCAGCGGACTGGAGATGACGCAGAACTCCATGCGAATGTCGTGGTCGGCGGCCGAGGTCGACCAGCGCCTCCACCAGATCATGCAGGGCATCCACGAGCAGTGCGTGAAGTATGGCCGTGAGGGCGACTACATCAACTACGTGAAGGGGGCCAACGTCGCCGGCTTCATGAAGATTGCCAGGGAATCGGGGAGAAAGGCATGGGAAAAGTGGGAGGGGGAGTCGTTCTTCGTGGGAGTCTGGCTGTGCCTCCGCGTTTCACGGCGGCCGCCAAAAATATTCACGGCGGCCGCCAAAAACAATCATAGCGGCCGCCGAAAACATTCACGGCGGCCGCTACGAACCCATTTTTCCACCTGATCTCTTAGTTGCCGCAACGCGAAATACCGGACTGAATACGTTAAATAATGCTGATTTTCTGCAAAAATTTTGTCGGGCACAACGAATAATAGTATCTTTGTAACCGCAAAAACCTATTAAAAACACATAACAACATGAGTAGAGTACTAATGATTGGCGCCGGAGGAGTCGCCACAGTAGCAGCGTTCAAGATCGCACAGAACGCCGACGTGTTCACTGAGTTTATGATTGCAAGCCGCCGCAAGGCCAAATGCGACGCGCTGGTTGAGGCCATCCACGCCAAAGGGTACACCATGCCCATAAAGACCGCACAGGTCGACGCCGACGACGTGGAGCAGCTGAAGGCATTGTTCTCGGACTACAAGCCCGAACTCGTCATCAACCTTGCCCTGCCCTATCAGGACCTCACCATCATGGACGCCTGTCTGGCCTGCGGATGCTCCTATCTCGACACAGCCAACTACGAGCCGAAGGACGAGGCACACTTCGAGTACTCGTGGCAGTGGGCCTACCGCGAGCGCTTCGAGAAAGCTGGGCTGACAGCCATCCTGGGCTGCGGATTCGACCCGGGCGTGACAAGCATCTTCACGGCCTACGCCGCCAAGCACCACTTCAAGGAACTGCAGTATCTCGACATCGTGGACTGCAACGCCGGCGACCACCACAAGGCTTTCGCAACGAACTTCAACCCCGAAATCAACATCCGCGAAATCACGCAGAAAGGCCTGTACTGGGAGAACGGCAAATGGGTGGAGACCGAGCCGTTAGAGATTCACAAGGACCTGACCTACCCTGAAATCGGACCCCGCGACAGCTATCTGCTGCACCAC
This sequence comes from uncultured Prevotella sp., assembly GCA_905233425.1. Classification (GTDB taxonomy): domain Bacteria; phylum Bacteroidota; class Bacteroidia; order Bacteroidales; family Bacteroidaceae; genus Prevotella. The sequence continues at coordinate 7,076 of CAJOEC010000068.1, forward strand.
GAGGAGATTGAGTCGCTGGTCATCAACTACCCCACCATCCGCCGCGCACGCTTCTGGATGACATTCGGACAGCAGTACCTGAAGCACCTCGAAGTGATACAGAACATCGGCATGAGCCGCATCGACGAGGTGGTCTACGAAGCCCCGTTAGCCGACGGTACTGGCGTTGCCAAGGTGAAGATCGTCCCCCTGCAGTTCCTCAAGGCTGTGCTGCCCAACCCGCAGGACCTCGGCGAGAACTACGAGGGCCAGACCTCCATCGGATGCCGCATACGTGGAATAGGCAACGACGGCAAGGAGCACACATATTATATATATAACAACTGCTCGCACCGCGCCGCCTACGAGGAGACGGGCATGCAGGGCGTATCCTACACCACCGGCGTCCCCGCCATGATTGGCGCGATGATGTTCTGCAAGGGCCTGTGGAAGAAGCCCGGCGTGCACAACGTCGAGGAGTTCGACCCCGACCCGTTCATGGAGCAGCTGAACAAGCAGGGCCTGCCCTGGCACGAGATCCACGACGGCGACCTGGAGCTGTAATAAGCCATTTTGGGCATCGTGCAGACACAAGTGAATCGCAATAAATCGTAATTATACTCGATGGGAATATACATCAACAAGGGGAACGAGGAGTTCCGACATGTCCGCAACAGTGAGTATGTGGATAAGTCGGACCTGATAGCCGTGGTGAACGACACATTATTTAGTGAGCGGTGTTTCAGCTGTGTCACCCGTGGCCGCCGCTTCGGCAAGACAATGGCGGCAAAGATGCTCTATGCCTACTACGACCACTCGTGCGACTCGCGGTCTTTGTTCGCTGACTTGAAGATAGCCCGCGACCCATCGTTTGAAAAACACTTGAACAAATATCCCACCATCTTCCTCGACATGACGCGCTTCACCACACAGGCCAGTGACGTGGGCATCGTGAAGGAGATTGAGAAGCGGATTTTGAAAGAGTTGATGGAAGCATATCCCGTCATTCCCCATGATGAAGGCGACGACATGATGGACTTCATGCTGCGCGTGGCTGAGGTTACGGGCGAGCGTTTCGTTTTTATCATCGACGAGTGGGATGCTATCTGCCGCATCTACAACCCGCACACCAAGGGATTCGGCGAATACCTGAACTGGCTGCGCCGCATGTTCAAGGACGTGACGGCCATGAAGGCTTTCGCCGCCGTCTATATGACAGGCATCCTGCCAATAAAGAGATTCAAGACAGAGTCGGCAATGAACAATTTCACAGAGTACTCGATGGTCAAGCCAGGGGAAATGGCCCGCTATTTCGGCTTCACCAAGGACGAAGTGCAACGGCTTGCAGAAAAATACGGCATGGATTTCGACGAACTGGAGAAATGGTACGACGGCTATCAGATTGGCAGCCAGCAGTCGATGTTCAACCCTAACTCGGTGATGCAGGCCCTGCGTGAGGGATGGTGCGAAAGTTTCTGGTCGGCAACAGGGTCTTTTGAAGCAGTGGCAAGTTATATCAAGATGAACTATGAAAATCTGCACGATGACATTGTGGAACTACTTGCCGGAGACCGTACCGTGGTGAATCCCAGAGGTTTCCTTAACGACCTTTCCGAAATAAACAATCGCGACGACGTGCTCACCGTGCTCATACACCTTGGCTATCTCACATACGACCGCACCACTCAGGAGTGCTTCATACCCAACATGGAGGTGGCTGGCGAAATGGAGAGTGCCGTGAAGGCCAACAAATGGGAGGGCGTGACCACAGCGTTGAACCAGTCGCGGCGGTTGGTTGAGGCCACCCTGCGCGGCGACGGCGACTACGTGGCCGCACGACTCGACGAGGCGCACACCGAGAACACCAGCATCTTCAAGTACAACGACGAGAACTCGCTGTCATGTGTCATCAGCATCGCCTACTACTACGCCCGCAACGATTTCCATACGATACGCGAACTGCCCACAGGCAAAGGCTTCGCCGACATAGTGTTCCTGCCCCGGAAGAATGTCAGCAAGCCCGCACTTGTCATAGAACTGAAGAAGGACAAGAGCGTGAAGGCCGCCATCGACCAGATAAAAGAGCGTAACTACCCGCAGCAAGTGGAGAAATACACCGGCGACATGCTACTTGTGGGAATCAACTACGACGAGGCCACCAAGAAGCACGAATGCCAGATAGAGCCGTGGAAGAAAGAGTAGCATGAGGAAACGAGTGGACAGTTGAGATACCTTAACGAAGAACAGCGACATAATGGAACGGCAATTCAACGAGCAGCAGCTGACTGTCATCCACGCACAGGGCGGTTACCATCTGGTGTTGGCGCCTCCCGGCTGCGGCAAGACGGCGGTGCTGGCCGAGCGCGTGGTATGGGCGCACGAGCAGGGCGTGCCGTTCAGCGAGATGGCATGCCTGACGTTCACCAACCGCGCCGCACGCGGAATGCGCGAGCGCATAGAGCAACGAATAGGCAGACCTGCTGAAGAGTCAGCTGGCGAATTGCCGGAGGCCCAGCGACCGCAAAGGGAAACGACGGCGGCAGGACTCGACGAGCTGTTCGTGGGCAACGTGCACCGTTTCTGTTCGCATTTCCTTTTCGACAGCGGCACGGTGCCTGAACACACGGCAATAATCGACACCGAGACCAGCATAAGCATACTGACCGACTTCCTTGGCGACGACGAGCTGCGGGTACTTGGCGACACGAAGGAGAGGCAGCGATACTCGCAGGTCATCAACCTGCAGCATCTGCTCTACCAGGTGGGGCACAACTACCCGGGACGGCTGATGGTGCACCGCGACGCCATCGTGCCTACGCTGCTCAAAGAGCTGTGCCTAACCTTCGGCCTTGCATACACGCAAGACAGCACTCTGGAGTTCTACCGCCATGCCGACCACTACCTCGACCAGCCTGTGCTGTTGAGCCGTGACGCCCGCCAGTTGCTCCACCAGATGAATGCCGCCCACAAGTATGAGGAGTACAAGCTGCGCAACGACCTGCTCGATTTTGAAGACCTCCTGCTGTTTACATACGACACCCTCATTGCACAAGACCCTGCCGTGGACGGTGACGGGCTGGCAGAGGGTTCTGCCGTGGACGGTGACGGGCTGGCACAGGGTCTGCCCCTACACCGCCGTTTCTCATGGATTCAGGTCGACGAGGTGCAGGATCTCAACCCCCTCCAGCTGGCCATCATCGACCTCTTCACCGTTGGCGGCCCTTCTCCATTGTCCTCTTGCCATAACGCGCAACAGCCTTGTTGCACCCCCGCCACTGTGGTTTACCTCGGCGACTCGCAGCAAGCCATCTTCTCGTTCATGGGCGCAAAGACCGACACCCTCGCCATGCTCCACCGCCGCTGCGGCGACGCCCATTTCCACAATTTCCACATCAACTACCGCTCGCCGCAGTATCTGCTTGACGTGTTCAACACCTACGGCGAGAAAGCACTCGGCATAGACCCCAGCCTGCTGCCGCGAACTGTCAACACCACGCCGCGGCGACCCGGCGACATGCTGATGATGGAGGCCATGACCAACACCGACGAGGCCCTGATGGTGGCCCGCGAGGTGGAGCGCATCTACGCGGAGTGCCCCGGTGAGACCGTTGCCGTCGTCGTGGCTTTCAACAGCGATGCCGACGAGGTGAGCGCAGCACTCACCACACTGCCCCATTTCAAGGTGTCGGGCACCGACGTCTTCGCCATGCCTACCATGCGCACACTCCTGGCCCACCTCGAAGTGGTGAATATGGAGCACAATTTCATAGCCTGGTCGCAGCTGCTCACAGGACTGCGCATCTACAGCAGCAACAGCAGTTCGCGCCAGTTTGTCCGTGCGATGATCGAGCTGGCGCTCACTCCTGTCGACTTCATCGACTACGGCGGACAGGCCACTTACTTATCGGAGTTTGTCGGTGAGTATGAGAAGCGCGACATCGTGGTATTCGACACAGAAACTACAGGCCTCGACGTATTCACCGACGACGTGGTTCAGTTGGCGGCCGTGAAGGTGCGGCGGGGCCGTGTTGTCGACGAGCTGAACCTCTTCATTGAGACCGACCGCGACATTCCCGCCATGTTAGGCGACTTGGTGAACCCATTGGTAGAGGAATACAGCCGCCAACCACATGCCAGCCACGCCGAGGCTCTCCATCGTTTCGTGGACTTCGCCAAAGGCTGTGTCATCCTGGGCCACAACACCACCTACGACTACCAGATCATGGAGCACAACATGCGCCGATACGCCCCGGACTTGTCGATGAAGGCGCTGTGGCCCACATACCTTGACACGCTGAAGCTGGCACGTCTGCTGCACCCTCGGCAGCGCAGCTATAAGCTGAAAGACCTGCTGGCACAGTTGCACTTGGAGGGCGAGAACTCCCACCTTGCCAGCGACGACATCGTGGCTACGCAGAGCCTCATGGTCTACTGCTACGACCGGGCACGCAGCATAGTGGGCCGACAGATGGAGTTCATCAGCCGCCACCGCAAGACCATAGACCGCCTCTGCCACGTCTACGCCGACATCTACCGCAGCACCCGCGACCGCCTCTACGTAGTGTCAGACGCTCCTGGGAGCAGTGGGGGCCGACACTCGGAGGCCACATCTCCCACACCACTCCTTGCCATTGAACTGTCACGTGCCTACGATGAGCTGTGCAAGGCGGCACGCTTAGAACCGCTGCCGAAAATGCCATACATAATAAGGTATATCGAGCAAGACATGCTCACCCCATCCTCAGGTCGTTCCTTGGCCGAGCAGCTCTCGCGCCACATCCAGGAGCTGGCAACTCTGCGCGAGGCCGACCTCTGCGGTGCGTCGAGCATGACCGAGCGTGTATTCATCTCGACCGTCCACAAGGCCAAGGGTCTGGAGTTCGACCATGTCATCGTCTACGACGCTGTCGACGGCAAGTACCCCAGTGTCTACGCCAACACCCGCGCCGACGGCTCCGACGAGGAGGCCCGCAAATTCTACGTCGCCATCTCCCGTGCCCGCCGCCGCCTCATCATCGCCTGGTGCCGACAGAGCGTCACGCCATGGGGACGTACATGTCTGCGGCAACCGTCGCCATACCTCGAGCCAATAAAGCAGATGTTCAGATAACAACCCCGGAGGAACCGCCTATTGTCCCTGCCAGATACGGCTATCGGGGGGGAAGGGATGTTGCGAAGTGATGGGTTGAAACACTGTAAAAATGTTAAACGACCAGACTTTCCGACGGGAAAGTTTGGCCATTTTGTTGATTCTGCCTACCTTTGCACAGGCTTAAACCTTGAATTAAGGTGTATAAGCTTCAGGAAAAAGCCGTGTCTTTATCACCAATCAGCCAGATAGAGCGGTGGCATAAGGACTAATTGACGATTGTTATTTACGTTTTTAACTTAATACAAAAAAAAGAAAGATGAAGAAAATGTTTTTAATGGCATTCCTGGCCTTCGGAATGACGGCCAATGCCGAAACGATTGTGAACAATGATGTTGAAGATTCCCCAGACAAGAGCCTTCTCGACCTTGGTCAGGGCAAGGACGAGAACGACCGCTGGTCGTTGCATGCCTACGTGGGTGTCGATGTGCCTACAGGCGCCCCCGAGGGCATAGACTTCGCGCCCTTCCGCTCCTGGGAGTTCAACTTGACGATACTGCAGTACGACTACACGCCGAAGAACTGGAAGACTACGTTCTCCGCAGGTCTGGGATTCAACTGGCGCACTTACACGCTGAAGGGACATGACAAGATGTTCGAAAAGGTGAAGGACTGGGTTATGGTTACACCCGATATGAAGATGGATGATCTCTCGTCGAATATCCACACCACATCCCTCTCCATGCCCCTACTCATAAAGCAGAGGTTCAGCAAGAGTTTTGCGGTCTCTGTGGGTGCCCAGCTGAACTGGAACTACTATGCCCGCATACACACTTCTTACGAACAAGGGGACGACGATTTTGACCGCTACACCAAGAAAATCGGTCAGCGTCCCTTCACGGTCGACGTTCTGGGCATCGTGCACCTCGGCGACCTCGGCATATACTGCAAGTATTCGCCCATGAGCGTGCTGAAGAAAGACCGCGGACCAAAGTTCCAGTCACTCTCCTTCGGTATCTATCTCTAAAAGGGGACTGAATGGGGAGTCGTGTGCTACTCACTGCCCTGTATCTTTTTGATTTCCTGTTCTGTCTTGGACAGTTTGTCCTTGCAGAACGCGATTAGTTGCTGCGCAGTCTTCAACTGCGCAGCAATTTCGTCAATACTATACTCGTCGCTTTCCATCTTGCGGACGATGGTTTCAAGTTTTACCAGTGCTTCTTCGTAGGTCATAAGTGTTGAGGGTTGAGGGTGCAAAGATAATATTTTTAGGTGAACCGACAAAGAAAAAGGCAAAAGATTTGGCTGTGTCGCACAATTTCCTTACTTTTGCACTCTCAACACTCAACACTTAACACTCATCATGTCCGAACTCCCTGCCCTCATTGAAGACCTTGCCTTGATACTCGTAGTTGCGGGCTTTGTCACATTATTGTTCAAACGCCTAAAGCAACCCCTTGTGCTGGGCTATATCGTTGCCGGTTTCCTCGTTTCGCCCCACATGCCCTACACCGCAAGCGTGGTAGACATGTCGAGTATCCACCTGTGGGCCGACATCGGTGTGATGTTCCTGCTTTTCTCCCTCGGACTCGACTTCTCGTTCAAGAAGATCCTGAAGATGGGCGCCTCGCCCGTCATCTCCGTGGTGAGCATTATCTTCTTCATGGCAATGCTTGGCATGGGCGTGGGCCAGCTGTTCGGCTGGAGCCGCATGGACTGCATCTTCCTTGGCGGTATGCTCGCCATGAGTTCCACAACGATTATATATAAGGCCTTCGACGACCTGGGCCTGCGCCAGCAGCAGTTTGCCGGACTTGTCATGTCGGTGCTCATACTCGAAGACATTCTGGCCATAGTGATGATGGTGATGCTCTCGGCCATTGCAAGCGGCACAGGCGCCAGCGGCAGCGACATGGTGGAGTCGGTGCTGAAGATAGTGTTCTTCCTTGTCCTTTGGCTTGTGGTGGGCATTTTCGCCGTTCCGCTATTCCTGCGGTCGGTCAGAAAGCTCATCAACGACGAGGTGCTGCTTATCGTCGCCATTGGCCTTTGCTGTGCCATGGCCGTGTTCTCCACGAAGGTTGGTTTCTCTTCGGCCTTCGGCGCGTTCATCATGGGCAGCATCCTCGCCGAGACCGTCGAGGCTGAACACATAGAGCACCTGGTCGAGCCGGTGAAGAATCTCTTCGGTGCCATCTTCTTCGTCTCAGTGGGTATGCTTGTCGACCCTCAGATACTCATCGACTACGCCCTGCCCATCGTCACACTCGTTCTCACCATCATCGTGGGTCAGGCCGTCCTTGGCTCGCTGTCGTTCATTCTCGGCGGCGAGAGTCTGAAGAGTGCCATGCGCTGCGGATTCTCCATGGCGCAGATCGGTGAGTTCTCGTTCATCATAGCGTCGCTTGGCCTCAGTTTGGGTGTCATCGGCGATTTCCTATACCCGGTGGTGGTGGCCGTATCAGTCATAACTACATTTCTCACACCTTACATGATACGGCTCGCCACACCGGTTTACAATGCCTTGGAGCCACGGTTGCCGGCGAAGGTGATACGTGCGCTCAACCACCTCTCCATTAGTCATCCTGAGAGCACTGAGCAGAGCAAGTGGAGGCAGCTTCTCACGCAGATGGGGCTGAACACTCTTGTCTACAGCATTCTCTCCTCGGCTGTCATCGCGGTGATGTTCATGTTCGTGAGGCCGTTCTTCGCCCGTTTCGACGACATCCTGAGCGTTACCGTCTTCAGCCACACCCTGTCGTTCTCCGACGTTCTCACGGGCATCCTCACGCTCACGTTCATAGCCCCGTTCCTTCGCGCCATGGTGATGAAGAAGAACCGCAGCGAGGAGTTCCGCGCACTATGGGCCGAGAGCAACCGCAACCGTCTGCCATTGATATTCACCATCATCGTGCGTGCTGTGATTGCCGTGGCTTTCGTGTTCAGCGTGGTGAGCCACTTGACCAACATCCGCCCGGCCATCATCATCGTGCTCGGCATGGGCATACTGCTGCTCATCGTCTTCTCACGGCGCATAAAGCGGCGCAGCATATTAATGGAGCGCCTGTTCATAAACAACCTTCGTTCACGCGAGATCCAGGCAGAGGCCCATGGCGACAAGCGTCCGATCTATGAGGCACGCCTACTGGACCGCGACGTTCACATTGCCGACTTCCTCGTCCCTCCCACATCGCAGTGGACGGGGCAGACGCTAAAGCAGCTGCAACTGGGACACAAATACGGTGTACACGTCAGCAGCATTCTGCGCGGGCAGCGGCGGCTGAACATCCCCGACGGCGACTCAATCATCTTCCCAGGTGACAAGCTACAGGTCATCGGCAGCGACCAGCAGCTCGACAATCTGCGACAGGCACTCGAGCGTGAAGTCATCGCCGACGACTACGACATAGTGAAACACGAAATGAAACTGCGGCAACTAATCATCGCAGACAACAGCCCCTTCGTGGGGAAGACTCTGCAGCAGAGCGGCATACGCAGCCAATACAGTTGCATGGTCGTCGGGCTGGAGGAAGGAAAGGAGAACCTCTCGCCCGTTAAGCCCGACTACCGTTTCCAACAGGGTGACATTATCTGGGTTGTAGGCGAACAGCAGGCCCTCAACTCATTATTCTCATAAATAAGGGCTGTTACTCGTAGACTTTTATCTCCTGCTCGCCACGCATGGCACGGAGGACGTTCATGGCAAGGGCCGTGAGTTCGTCCTCTCCGGGATAGATGAACACGGGGGCGAGGAAGCCAAGGCGGCGGCGCAGACCGTCGGTGACATATTTGCTGTGGGCGATGGCTCCCGTCAGGATTATAGCATCCACATGGCCATTGGTGGCCGGAGCCACCGATGCCATCCAGCGTGCGATGCTGTAGATCATGGCGTCGAGGACGAGACGTGCCTTCTCGTCGCCCTCGGCAATGCGGCGCTCCACCTCGCGCACGTCGTTGGTGCCCAGATGGGCCGTCAGTCCGCTGTGGCCGTTAATTTTCCGCAGCATCTCCTTCTCGGTGTACTTTCCGCTGTAGCACAGTTGTACCAGCTGTACCGTTGGCAACATTCCCGCCCTTGACGGCGAGAACGGGCCGTCGCCGCTAAGCGCATCGCTGCACTCTATGGCCCGCCCGTGGTGGTGCATAGCGAAGGATATGCCGCTGCCCATGTGGCAGACGATGAGGTCCTGCTCCTCGTATTTCACGCCGTGCTCCTTGCAGTAGCGCTTGGCAATCTCGCGTTGGTTCAACGCGTGCCAGATGGTCTGGTGAGGCATCTCCGGCAGTCCAGTTATGCGCGCCACGTCGTCCAGCTCGTCCACCACGCCGGGGTCGACGGTGAAGGCCCGGCAGCCCTCAATCTCGCGGGCTATGCTCAGCGCGATGAGCGACCCCAGGTTGCAGGCATGGTGCAGTCGCGGGTGGCGGGTGTCCTCGATGACTTTGTCGTTCAGCTCATAGACACCGCTCTCTATGGGCTTCACCAGTCCGCCGCGGCCCACGACGACATCGAAGTCCATGGCAATGCTGCGGCGCTGCAGCTCCTCGGTGATTTTCTCCTTGCGGTAGTCGTACTCGTCCATGATGAACGGATAGCGGCATAGCTCCTCATAAGGATGGTTGAGCGTGGCGTGCATGACCAGCTCCTCGTCGTGGAACACTCCCACCTTTGTGGAAATCATTCCCGGGTTAATAGCAAGTATCTTCATAGCATCAATTTAGATTTTAGTTAACGGTTTTTCATAGGTTGTGTGTTTCTCATTGCGAGGCATCGTTATTCATCGGGCAGGAAGAGCGGGTCTTCGGGCATGACCATGATAGGTTCGGTCTGCCATGCGTCCATGACCTTCTGGGGGACGTAGGCCGTGGGCACCACGAGACGGAACATATATTCGCGGAACCAGCGGTCGGTCATTATCAGGCATCCTTTCTGTCCCCAGTCGGCGCCCCACGAGTTCTCCACCTTCCACTTCGTTGCATGGCCCTGCTTGTCGAGGTCTACGGCGGTGAGTGTCATGGCGTGGGTTGAGCCGCTGTCGAAGGTGCTGATGCGCTCGGCCTTGTCCATGCCGAATGTTGTGCCGAAGAGCGAGCCGTAGTCGAAGTTCTCGGTGTCGGCATATCCGCGCTTGCGGTCGAGCATCTTGCCCACGTCGTACGAGGAGTAGAGCTTGTGCCCGGCACGGAGTGTGGCTATGGCCATATCCTCGATGTCGTCCATGGGCAGGTTCACGTATTTCCAGTTATGGCCGTCGTAGGTGTGGCGGTCCAGCTCCACCTCGTAGGTCTTGTAATATGGGCGGCGCGGGTCGTTCATCACCATGATGAACGTGCCGTTGAGCTTGTCGCCCACCACTTTCTTATAGAACGACTGTGGCGTGTACTCCTCGGCCTCTCCCACGGAATAACCCTTGGTCGAGCGGAAGGTGTAAGTGAACTTCTGCGGCGGTTCGCCGATGGTGTACTGCAGCATGTGGTACACCTGGCACAGCATCCTTGTCTTCGCCTTCTCCAAGTTGGCCGGCTTCTTGCCTTTCTGCACCATCTCGCGCAGCTGCAGCCCGAACTCGCGCAGCTTCGACGATATTAGCTGGCGTGCCTTCGACGTGTTGTCCGAGGCAAACGACTCGGGCATAGCCTCGCGGGGCACCAGTCCGTACTTGTCGGCCAGGTCGGCCACTCCGCAGAATGTTCCGCCGTCGCTTATGGGATGGTGGAAGAAGAACTGCACTCGCTGGTCGTCAATGGGTTTCTCGCCGGTGTCAATACATCCCTGCAGCATGAGGTTGGTCTTCTCCAACTGGTCGTAGAAGAAGAGGTAGGCCTGCGAGAAGTCCACCTGCACCGTGTCGGTCTTGAGCAGATAGTCGCCTCTCAGCACGTTCATGCCCGAGAACATCCAGCAGCGCCCCGACTGCTGCTGGTCGGTGATGCTCTGCTTCTTCGTCTCGATGGTGAAGTGGGTGTCTATTGCCCCGGCGTTCTCGTGGTTCACGGCCAGGTTGTCGATGGCATTGGCGGCGATGGCGTTCATCAGAGCCTTGTCGGCGGCAGTCAGCTTCTGCTCCTTCTCAATCTCGCGGAGCATCTTGTCGCTGATGCCGCCGTCGCGGTTCTGCGCCGGGCACACTAATGCTGTAAGGCAAAACGCGCCAAACAATAATATTCGGTTCATAACTCTTTAATCCATGTCGTTGGCATCGGTCGATTTCTTCGATGTCGATGTCTTTCGCACTGTTGTCCTCTTGCGTGTCTTCTTCTCCTCAGGGTTAACGGGCTTGTCGAGCTTCACTCCAGCCAGTTCGGGGTCGATGAGTATTCGTCCGCAGTATTCACACACGATGATTTTCTTGTGCATCTTGATGTCGAGCTGTCTCTGGGGCGGAATCTTGTTGAAGCATCCACCGCAGGCGTCGCGCTGCACGTAGACGATTCCCAGTCCGTTGCGGGCGTTCTTACGGATGCGCTTGAACGAAGTCAGCAGTCGCGGCTCGATCTTCGACTCATAGTCGTGGGCCTTGTCCTTCAGGCGGTCCTCCTCGGCGCGTGTCTCCTCGATGATCTCGTCCAGCTCGCCGCGCTTCAACTCGAGGTCGCTCTGTTTCTCTTCCAGCACCTCGCGGTTCTGGGCCAGCTCTTCCTGCTTCTCCTCGATGCGCTTCTCTGCCTCGTTGATTTTCTTGTTGCACAGTTCAATCTCCAGTGTCTGGTACTCAATCTCCTTCGACAGCGTGTCATACTCACGGTTGTTGCGCACCAGATCGAGCTGGCCTTTGTATCGCTCAACGTTTGCCTGTGCCTCGATAATCTCGCCTTTCTTCTGCGAGATGGCCCTTTCAAACTCGCCAATCTCGTTCTCAATGCGCTCAATGCGGGTGGTGAGGCCTTCAATCTCGGCCTCCAGGTCTTCCACTTCGAGCGGCAGTTCGCCACGAAGTGCTTTTTTCTCGTCGATGGCCGATAGGGCCGTCTGCAGTTGGTAGAGGGTTTTCAGGCGCTCTTCTACCGACAGGTCTGTAGGATCTTTTTTTGCCATAGTTATAAATATTTTATCGGATTAGTATTTGTCTCTGCTATGCAGCATCTCACTCCCGGGCACTCGCGGCTGATGATGTCGCGGAACACCTCGGTGGTGAACTGCTCGCTCTGGTAGTGGCCTATGACGCATATCTGCAGCTGCTGCTCATGGCCGAAGAACACGTGGTAGTGCATCTCGCCCGTGATGAATGCGTCGGCCCCGGCGGCGATGGCCTCGTCGAGGAGAAAGTCGCCGGCACCGCCACAGACGGCCACCTTCCTGACAGGCCGCTGTAGCACCTCGTTGCAATGGGCGCACTCCACGCCGAAAGCGTCCTTCACCCGATGGATGAACTTGAGGGCCTCCATGGGCTGGCGCAGCAAACCGATGACGCCGCTGCCGCTGTCTGCCGACCCCTCGCTTTTCACTTTCCCCTTTTCACTAAGGAAGGCAACATCCGCAAGGCCCAGCTTCTCGGCAATCTTCCAGTTCACTCCGTCGCGGGCATTGTCCATGTTGGTGTGCATGGAGATGATGGTGATGTCATTCTTGATGGCCATTCTCACCACCCGCTGCACGTCGTCGGCATCGGCCACCTGCTTCAGCCCGTGGAAGAGCAGGGGGTGGTGGCTCACCACGACGTTGCAGTCGCGTTTGACGGCCTCGGCGATGATGTCGGGCGTCACGTCCAAACACAATAATGCCCCTGAAACCTCCGCCTCTGTCAATCCTATCTGCAGGCCAGCATTGTCCCAGCTTTCCTGCAGCGGCAGGGGCGCGAACTGTTCAAGGGCGCTCAGCACTTGTCTTGTTTTCACGCTTCTTGTCGTTGTTTTTATCCGTTGATGTTGCAAAGTTACGGTTTTTATTCCGAACAGGCCTCACAAGGGCAAAGGTTTAAACAATCTTTAACATAGAGCACGCCCGTAAGCCCCTCCAGTGGGTGGCGTTCTGTGTCAAAACCGCCCCTGGGACGTCAAAGAGTTCGCCCGGCGCGAACTCCGAGTCCGCACGGCGCGAACTGACAGTTCGCCCGGCGCGAACTTTTTGGCGTGTCGGAGGGGCATTTTTGGTCGCTCCGCTCAAAGCGAGTACGTTGTTCACCCCCGCCCCGAAGGGGCAATGAGCAGTCAGCCCAGGGCAGCGCCCTGGGTAGTCATGAGTGCACAGCCCCCGCCCTGAAAGGGCAAAAGAATGAG
>CAJOEC010000069.1 GCA_905233425.1 uncultured Prevotella sp.
GTTTGACGACACAAAGATAACACTTTTCTCTCTGATTACCAAAGAGATAGCGTTAAAAATCCTCACTTTTTCTTATTTAGTGTGCAATATTCAGGCTAAGATTATTTAACAGATGTCTGCATGTTTTTTACTGTTATTGAGTTGAGGATATGGAAAAGGCTATTATTGGTCGTGAAAACACAGGGCTGAATATAGAGAACATTGATGCCCTATAGTATAATAATGTAGGAAAAGAGAAATCGGGAGGATGACACAGCCAGTGGTCATCCTTCCGATTATACGTGAGACAAAAAGGAAACGCCGAAACATCTTGCGAATGTCTCGGCGGATATTTTCTTTGTGCGGGGGTAAAGTGTTGCCTACGGTTTGTTGGCGCGGAACATGGTAATCTCCGAATCGAAACGCTCTATGATGTCCTCCAGGTAGGGATGGCTGCGCGGCACAATAATGGCGATGAAGTTCTCCATGCCCTCGTCAACGACCATTTCGCTTTTGAAGAAAAACTGTTTGCTCTGCTCGGCTCCCGTGAACCAGCGCAGAAACAGGCGGTTGCGCATGGCCTGCTGGTCGTTGGCGCTGTCGCACATATAGAGCATGATGTCGGGATTGGCGCGGAAGAATTCCACGATGATGCGTATCACCGTCTCGCGCACCTTCGGGTCGCTGGGCGAAGCCTTGCCGCTGCGGTTCGTCAGGTCAAACCAATAGGCGGGTATTGGGTCGAAGAACGGCTCCTGCTTGAAACTTACGGCATAGACAATGTCGTGGTCGGTCCTGAATATGTATTCTCCGTCGTCCAGCTTTACCGGATAGGGGCTGTCGTAGAACAGATGCTGCGGGTCGAGCTCTTTCATACCATTTCCATCTTAAAGAAGGGGTCCGACTTGGCACGCTGTATTTGGTTTTCCATTTCTGCCAGTTTGACTTCCATGCGTGCGCGCCACTCTTTCTTGTATTCACGATATGCTCTGATAGAATCAATAAATGTTCCAGGCTTCGAGGTAAATTGCAGTTTCTTTGTTTCCATAATTCTCGATGATTATTAGTTTCACGGTGCAAAGGTACGACATTTTTCCGATATTCCCAACAAGGATGGTGTTTTTTTAAATGATTATCCGCATGTACCCGATAGACGGCCTGCACTCGAACTTGTTCGCTTGCGTAGAGCAACGGAGCAAGAAAGGCCAATTAGCACATAGCCCAGGGCATCGCCCTGGGTATAGAGAGTGCGCAGCCATCGCCCTGAAAGGGCAAAAGCCTTGCTTTCTACTAAAGCTTTTGCCCTTTCTTGGCGTGGGTCACTCGTCTTGCCACCCAGGGCGATGCCCTGGGCTGATGGCTTATTGCCCCTTTGGGGCGTTATCGGGTGATTGCGGATAATCATTTAGTATAATAATGTAGGAAAAGAGGATGCCTGCCCCGCGACTGGCAACCAGAAGAATTTCCGAAGAAACCTATCGTGGTGACACCTGTAGGTCGTTACGTCCGAGCTTTCTCACAGAACACAGCTTTGTAAATAGTCACTTTGCCTTTTCGCTGTGGCCATGACCAACCATCTGGAGTGCCCGAGACTGCATTTCCCCGTGCAGTTGGCTAAATATTATCCTCATCAAAAATCTTAAAAACAGCCATCAGCCATCATATTTATTATTAACTTTTTGTATTACAGAAGATTGTACTATGATGGCTTACTCCTGAAGCCATCATATAGCCGTCATAGTTCCTGATCTCCTTATATTGGTGTCCGCTAAAAACGGCCTGAAAGGCCAATAGGCACATAGCCCAGGGCAGCGCCCTGGGTAAAAGTGGCGGTGAGGCTTCGCCCTGCAAGGGCAAAAGAGATAATAGGAGGCGCCGCCTCCGTTCAAGGCTTTTGCCCTTTCAGGGCGGAGTCTGCATCATCTGCACACCCAGGGCGCTACCCTGGGCTATGTGCTCATTGGCCTTTCAGGCCGTAGGCCAATCTGGCAAGCCCCCTCCATTTTGAATTGTTAGAAACACTTTTACCATCAGGGCTTTTCAACAAATTGGTCGCATGTTTAGCGGACACCAATAATCTCCTTACCTTTCTCCTACCATCATAGCCGTTCTCTCTCATCATCAGAACGGCAGTTCCACATAGTTTCCCTGGAGGAAACTAACAGTTTCCACGGGAGAAACTGACAGTTTCCACGGGGGAAACTGTCAGTTATCAGTAATATGGTTGTCAAACAACTCCGTTTAAACCAATAAGTTACCTTACCATTTCCTATATTTTGACTACTCGTCCAACAAAATAATGAGGGCTGTATGACGGCTATATGATGGCTCAAAGAGTAATCCGTCATAGGGTAACATTTTGTAAACCAATGATATAACTATAAGAATGATGGCTTGAGCCAATTTTTCAAAAATATTTGATAATCTATTTATAAGTATCACATCCCAACGATGTATGGACGAGGTCAGCGGGTGGCGTTAGTGCATAACCTTCTTTTCACCGTCCTGAATATAGATGCCTTTTCGGGGGGTGCTCACTCTTTTGCCTGAGAGGTCGTAAATGACGGCCGACTCATCCTGTGTGGCACGGGTCTGACGGATGGCTGAAGGTTCGGAAACCATTTTGGCCTTGAACTCCTCACGGGCTTTCTTCATCTGCTCGAGGAATCGCTCGCTGGTATGCAGCTTGGCGTATGCCACAGAGGCAGCGAGTCGGGCAGCATCAGTATCGCTCTGCCAGTGGGCGCCTACCACCAGGCGGTTCTCACCGTAACGGTAGCCGCGGGCCATGATCTCGTTGGCTCTGTCGGGATTGATCTCCATCATCAGCAGCGCAGAACTCCAGCCCAGCAGCGTATGTCCCGAGGGATGCGACTTGTGAGGATTCAGCTCTTCCTCTAATTCGGGTACAAGCGTATGTTCACCGAAAAGCACGTATGGACGTGTGCGGCCATATTTGGTCTTTGGCAGCGTGCAGATGCTGTCACAGGTGGCGGTACCTTCGAGCAACACCTTGTAGATCTCTGGCGTGTCCTCTTTGGTGACCTTCAGACCGAAAGCCTCCTCAAACTCCGTGAGAATCGTGGCGAGACCATAGACGGCATCGCGCTTGGCCTGGGCGGCGCGTTCTTCATCCTTGCGCATCTCCTTGCCCCAGTAGTAACGGGTCACATCGTAGGCAAAGCCAGGGGAGTCGTTGGCGGGAGGACCGGGCAGGAACTGCAACATGTCGGGCATCTCTGCCGTTGTGAAATACGCATTGACTTTTTCTTCATCTTGTGCTTGGGCGATGCCCATTGTCATACTGAAAACCAGTAGGGATAAAATCTTTTTCATTATCGTTTTCTTTTTAATGTGGCTTCTATATATTAAGTTACTGACCCCACCCCCAGCCCATCCCCTACAAGGGATACAAGGGAGGGGGAAAGACTACGCATAGTTTTAGCAATTAATAGAACATACCTTAGTGATGATTAAAAAATAAGTTGGTACGATTTTGTGTGCTCGACCACGCCCCAAAGGGGCAATGAGCAGTTAGCCCAGGGCAGCGCCCTGGGTAGGCATGAATGCACAGCCCCCGCCCTGTAGGGGCAAAAGAATGAGTAGGAGGCGTCGCCTCCGTCCAAGGCTTTTGCCCTTTCAGGGCGACGATAACCCTGTCATCATACCCAGGGCGCTGCCCTGGGCTGACTCACCTATTTGTACCAACTAATTTTTTTACTTGTACTTAATAGTTAAATACCAGTTCATTGAGCTGCACGGCATTGGAACCGAAGTTGCTGGTGATCTCTAAGCGGAAGTGCTGCATATCCTGCGGCATCTGCTTGTTGAACTTGAATACGCAGGACTTCTGTCTGACGGCGCCGGGAACATGAGCATCACTACCGTCGCGGTCGTAGTCGAGGTCGGAGAGGAGTGTCCACTCGTCGCCCTGATTCTTCTTGCCATAGAGTTTCCAGGCCTTAGGGGTACGATCCCAATGTTCGCCAGAGTCGTTGCCTGTTATGAAATAGTAAGAGATGGGCGAGATGGGACGATTGGCCTTGAACTCGACGAACCACTTGCCGTCTACGCTATTGGGGCAGTGCCACTCGCTGACGTGGTCGTCGTCGATGAGGTTCTTGCCCTCATAGCCTCCCGGCTCGCCGCCGGTACTCTTTTCGAAGGTGAACACTACTGGTTCGAGTTCGCTGAGTTGCAGCTCGGCAAGCTCGAGGTAATCACACTCTCTGGTAAATGTTTCTATCCACGAATCATAGCCAAAGAATGAATAGACAACGAACCTGAATTTCTGGAAGGTGCCCTGATTTCTATTGAGGGTGTAGTTCTTGCCAACCATGTTGTCGGTGGGGAGCCTGTCAGCGGCGATATTTCCGGCATCGCGCCGATCGAGTTCTACCCACGCGCCTGAACTGTTCTGTCCATAGAGTGCCCACTCCTTTGGATTGTTTTCGCCTTTAAGACGCTGGGTATTCTGCGATGTCACCAGTTTGTATTGTTTCGGCGTGACTGGGCGAGTGGTCTCAAACATGAGGGTCCACATACCGTTTTCTTTATAACGATAATGTATTTGGCATTCGGTGGTGTAATCGCCGTCGAAGAGCAAAGGGGCGGGTTCATATAATGGATTATTGGAGAAGCGGGCGTTCTTATAGTAGAACGTTTCCTGATCGTCGAAGTTGGGTCGTGCCAACAGACTTTTCTCCCTGAAGTGATTGACCTGATACTCCAAGACGGTGGCGGAGACTTTTCGGATGGGGTCTTTCTTGATCTGCTCCAGTTTTTCCTTCATCTTGCTGTAGATGGTCTTGGCATCGTCGAAGAGTAGTTTCTTGATTTCAGGCAGGTATCTGCGGGTATATACAAGGGGCGTGTCGTAACCTTTGAGCTTGATGGTGACGGTGACGTTGACCTCGTAGCATGGCAGGATCATATTTGCGGCGGGGACGTTTGAGCTCTTCTTATCAGACACATAACCTAACAGGATAGGCTCTATAAGGTAGTTATCCTTGCCATCCATCTTGCCGCGCCCCCTGAGGTTGAAGTTGGTGTCATTTTTTTTGTCGTAATCTGCGTAGGTGACCATGCTGCCAGTCTTGTCTTGTGACTCATGGAGATAGTCATCGGCAGCGGTGTCTAAACTCATGTCTTTAGGAGCCATCGGCGTAACCACCGCGTTCACGTCCAGACCGTATGCCTTTCGATATTCGTCGTAGGAATTGTGCTTAACACCATTACGCACGCCGCAGAGGCTGGCCACATGGACATACTCAATCTCCTGGTCGCGGAACACGTTGGGGTTCAGTTCCACTTCGACGCTGGTGGGGTCATACAGACAGAGGGCAGCCTCGGCTGTACCGAGATAAGACTGACGCTGCTCATCGTGTACCATATTATAAAACCCGATATTGCCTTGATAGACGATGGGTGCATGCTTGAGGTTCCACACACCCTGTCCAAGCGTCGATTTCGTTGTCTCGAAGCGGTTCATCTCAAACGTCGGTGCATACATGTTGGTGATGGCCGTTGAGCTGGTGATGAGTCCTTTGGTGTCGATGGTACCATTTATATACTGCTTAGTCACAAGTTCCAGTTCACCCGAGGCTCCTATTGTTTTGGGTACGCCAGCGACGCCCTTCACGAAGTCTCTTCCTGCTGATATCACGCCGAAGAAACCTCCGACCCAATCGAAGAATCCGAAAGTTGCTTGTTTTTCAAAGAAGTCGGTAAATGTTGTGTAGGCTTTCTTTCCCTTGCCAATCAGACCTACGACGGTGTTAACACCAAATGTTTCGGGATAGCTCTCCTCTTGGATTTTGGCCTTGATGGTGCTGCTGAGCGATACCTGGCTCTTCTTCCATCCGTCCATTTGCAGGCGTATTTTCTGACCGACGGGCGAGGAGTTCTGACGATAGAGCGAGAGGTCAATATCGAAGGCCCACCATCCCGGACGGGGCGTGGATAGTCCGTCGTCAGACTTATTGCTGATCCAGGGGCTTGTCAGCATGGTATAGTCAGAGCCGGTCATACCAATGAGCGACTTGTCGATAATCTTGGCATCCATGGGCAGACCGAAGGTCATGCTCATGTGCTGAGCCAGTTCTTCTGACATGGTCACCTCCCAGGCGTGGTCGTTGATGTCGCTCGTGGTGAAGCCCTGGGGCACGAAGACGAAGAAGCGCAGAGTGCCGATGAACTTGTTATAGACAGCAAAGAAGTTGGCGTTTTCCACATCCGTGCGTCCGCAGTTGTTCATGACCAGCTCCCAGCCGTTTTCCGGGGTGATGTTGTCGCAGAAGTTGAGGGGCAGGTTGCTGATTACCGTCCCGTTGCTCCATGGCAGCTCCACCTGCATGAAGTGGTAGGTGCTGCCGTTGCCGTCGCTGCGCTGCTGCGTACCGTTCCTGTCGTACAGCAGTATCGACTTCTGCTCACGCCAGTTGGCAGGGGTGAAGATGCCGTTGTCGTTGGGGTTGAAGTACTCCTTCAGGCCGGCCTTACTGAGGTCGTTGATCGTGGCATCGTAGTACTTCTGTGAATTGTCCTTGGTGCTGATTTGCTGTGGTGTGACACCATCGGTGAGGCAGGCCCCTAACGTGCTTATTGCATCCGTGCTCGATCCGCCTAAGCTGGCGGCACGGGTGCGGGCCTGTGCGTTCTCCTCTGTCTCCTCCTGGTCGAGCGTGGTCAGTGTACTGACGGCATTGTCGTCGAGAATGAACAACGTGTTGTTTATATTCTCTGTCGTCACAGAATCAGCCAAGAATGCGAAGTAGGATCCCTGAGCATCATTGTAGCCTTCGGGCACGAACTCATTGTCGTAAATCACGGTGAAGCCGTTCAGCTTTATCTTTTCTGCTCCTTCCCACCACGGGTCGATGTTTAGCAGCGGCTTCCACTTGCCCAACAAAGTGTCGACCACGAAATTCAAGTCATAGTCGTAGTAGAGGTCGTAGGCGGTGAAGGTGTTGTCGTTCCGCAGATCCCATACGCGGAGGACTTCACCGCCCATCACGTAGGCAGAGATATCGGTGTGCATGCCGACGAGGGCTTTCTGCAATTCCGCTTCAGTCATCTCCTTGTTAGGGTCAATGGGAACCACAGGCGTTTCGTCATCATCGCTGCATGAGGTCAGCATTAAGGTTGCGCCGCAGAAGGTCACGATGGCGGCGAGCATCATAAACTTTAATTTTTTCATAAAAGGATGGTGTTAGTGATATAAAAATAGATTTACATTCTGATTAGCGACGAGCCCAGTGTGCCGCAATGCACGGCATAGACGGCGGCAGGTAGGTTTGGAAGATTAACAATGCCATCGGCAGTCTGGGTGCTAAACACCTTCTGCCCATTGAGCGTATAGACATTGACGGTAGTAGGCTCCGTAATGCCCTCGATGCGCAGTTTGCGACCCTGCAGACTGACACCCACAAGCTTTTGTGAAAGGGTGGGGATGGCGGTTGTTACGCCCAGAATATCGAGCAGTCCGGCGTATGCGTCCACCTCACCATAGCCATACTTGTTGTTGGGATAGGTCAGGTTAGAATCCAGCTTCTTGGCTGTACGGCTCAGCGTGGTGAGAATCTCCTCACGGGTCAGGTCGGGCTTGGCTTGCAGCCACAGGGCGATGATACCCGTCATGACTGGTGCCGCCATCGACGTGCCGCTTAATGATACCACCTCGTGCTCCTCGCCGTCGTAGATGTTGCGGGCGATGACCAGCTCGCTTTCATCCTCCCAGTCCTTGGCATTGCCTGTGTAGAGTTTGCTGCGGGCCGATATGATGTTGTAGCCGGGAGCAGTTACCTCGGGCTTCATGCGGCCGTCGAGAGTGGGTCCGCACGACGACCAGTTGACGATGCGCCCCTCAGGATACAGGTTGCCGGAAGCGAAGACGGACTCTCCATTGATGTTGGTCACAAAGTTACGATGGCTGGTCGCTCCCACCGTGATGGCGGCTTCTGTCTCTCCTGGCCATCTGATGGTATAAGGATTGACAAATTCGTAAACGTCGCCAAAATGTATATTGTCCGCCGTGCCCATCAGGCGCATATCGCTGTTGGAGCATAATGTAATATTGGCGAAGAAAAAAAGTTCCTTGAAGAATTCTTCAGGCATTTCCAGTTTAAACAAATAGTCGTAGCCCGAAGTCACACCTTTTACATAATAGAAAGTCAGGGTGACTTTTTCCTCCTTGCCCTCTTTGTTCGTCCAGGTCCCAATGCAATAACTTTCATCTTTGTCGCATTTCATGCGGATGTCTTCCGACTTAATCAGGGGAATGGTCTCAAATTGCTTGTTCACACGTCCTTCCTCGTCAGTTTCATCTGTAAAAATTTCCATACCGAATTCAAATTCCCCGTCGCAATGCAAAGTGAACTCGGAAACTGCCGTTTTCACGTCAACATCAGGCTTCCATTCATACTCGTTGGCAGGCTTCTCAAGATACAGGTTGTTGTCGCCATCGTTACCTGCCCCGGCGACGAGTATGCGCCCGGGACCGGTCAACTTCATGATGAACTCGTTGTCCACCGCCCTACGGTCAGTAAGATGACAGGGGCCGCCCCAGCTACAGTTCACCACGCAGGGCATGTTGTGCTCTTGGGCGTAGTCGAAGGCCGTCTTCATGCTGAGCAGCTCGATGATGTTGTTGATTTCCATCCCCTTGTCCTTCAGGTCCTGTAAATAGGCGTTGTCGAAAAGCAAACCCTTCACCTTTTCTTCTAACTGTCTGTCAAGATCATCATTCCTGGTTGATAGGTATGCGGTGGCTGCCACGATGTCTGCCTCGTAGGCCAGGCCGCGGTAGGTCATCTCCTGACCGTCGAAGGTCTTGGCCGTCCATGGGCTGCCGGCGGCGATGCCCATCACGTGGGTACCATGCGAGCTTTGGGCAACCTTGGAGCCTTGTACAGTAAGCATTTCCTCCTGGGTGGTATAGATAGCGCCGAGGCCACCGTAGCCGTTGCTGTTCGGGGCAAAGAAGTCCCATGCTTTCTTGATGCGCAAGTTGCCATTGGCGTCGCGGAACATCGGGTGGGTGTAGTCGAAGTTGCTGTCCGAGATGCCTACGACGACTCCCTTACCCGTATAGGCGGGAATCGTTGTGGCTGTCGTCGTGGTGCCTGTCTGCACCTTGTCTGCACCTGTCGTGATATGGGTGACGTCCATGTTCAGACTGCTCCGCTGGTGGGCCTCCATAGCCACCACCTGTTGACTGTTGACTGTTGGCCATGGCAGGAATCCGACTGGCAGGCAGCAGCGCAATGTATATTCCATCCAGACTGTCGAGCAGTACCGTACCCTCACGGTGCAGCACGCTGCCGTCCTGTCCTTCGGCCAGTTTCACCAAGGCACCCAAATAGTTCTCCGGCTGTTCTCCCCGGGTGGCAGCACGAGCCTCCATCCGATGCCTGGCCACCTGTTGACGCAACAGGGGCGACACTTTCGCTTGCCAGTTATCCGCTCGTGCCGATACATTCCATGTGGAAAAGAGCCCTATAAGTGCAGTTATAACAAATCTTCTTTTCATTTTTATTTAAATATCATCTTCTTACCACCTATGATGTAGATGCCCTTAGCAGTCGGTTTGTCGCTGAAATTGCGTCCCTGCAGGTCGAACCATTGGCCATTTGACGATTTACTATTTACAATTTCGCTGATGCCTACGGGGTCGTCGTCAATGTCGGAGTCGCTGTAGAACTCGTCGGCAGGGAAGTCGGTCTCTTCGCCTGTCTCCTCACCATTCTCGGTCTTGACGAACTTCATCGTCGGTTTCTGATAATCTTTTGATTTCATTTTCTCTAATTTATTTAAATGCTGTTTATCTGTTTATTAATAGTCGGAAAAGCTGAGTTCCGCGATACGGACGTAGCAGCCTAATGGGTTCCATGCAATAGTCGGCGTTATTATTAACATCTGGGGGTTAAAAAGCGAGGCAGGCACGGACATGTAATCCATTGCCATCGAATTGGTTGCGAAATTCGACATCGTCGCCATCTATGTACAGGCCCCAGTGGTAGTCAGTGTCTGTCTTTGTAGACGACCAGTAGAAGAAGTCATTTTCCAAGACTGTGCCTTGGACGGCACTAAGCATGGAATTCAACTCGCTGCAACTCAATATGGACGGATTGTCACTATATGAACCAGTAGCTCCGCAACCGATGAACATGTACTGCCAGTCCTTGATAGAGGGCAGACGCCATGTGCTACCCGTAACGGGAGTCTTGTCGTCGCAAGCATCAATTGCATCCGACCAGTCCATAGCGCCGTTCTCGTTGTCGAGCGCGATGGCCAGGCCGTGGGCGTTGCCATCAACATAGCAAACCATGGCCACTGCAGTCACGCCGGTAGGCAGGATGTTATAGTCGGTACCTGCGTAGGCTTTCCCGTCGCTACCGACGATTTCGCCAACTGCTGCCGATGTGAGTGCATGGCCAGTGGCGGTCTGCTCGTCTGAACCGCCGTTGAATTGTGTCATCAGCGTACGGATGTCATTGGCTGATTTCTCATCCTGCAGCTCTCCGGAATAGTCCTTGCCATTCTTGTTATGGTGAAAGACGATAAGCCTATCAGACAGCAATGTGACCGTGCCGCGTTGCACGGCAATTTCAGGGTGCTCGAAGGTGAACGATACTTTTCCATCGGCATAAACCGTGTACTTGAACTGACCGCCGACTTCGGCTCCATGGCCAACGAAGGGTTCGCTGGCTCCGCCGTTGTAACACAACTCCGACCACAGACCCGTACCATCGGCGTTGAAGTCGTAGGCCACGAGCACCCGGTTATAGGCATAGTCGCCAATATTACCTTTCTCGTCGTCCAGCACGACGGTGTACATACCCGTGAGCTTCTTGTCCGTCGGCGTGTTGTTGTTATCTACTGTGTTATCGTCATCGCTGCACGATGTCAGCATCGTCATGGCACCGCAAATCAGGATGGCGGTGAACATCCATAGTTTTTTTGTTTTCATTATTCATTAAAGCGTTTTTTGTCCTATCGTCCGATCTGTTAAACACGAGGACGTTGTATAAATCGCGTGCAAAGGTACAACTAATTATTGGAAATAGCGTTAAACTTTCGCAAGTTAATTAGATTTTTAATCATTTATTGTGGTGTTTTTATAGTAATCTGTGGGTCATGGGGACAGGCACTTGACCCAAGTCTGGGTCAATGTTCCTGTCCCCATGACCCACAAGGCCGACCCTATAATAGGGGTGATAAGTAGTTGTATTTGACTTTTGAAAGTAAAAAAACAGTTAAAGTTTCGTCTCTCAAAAGTAAAAAATCGACCAAATATTTGTTTCTCTAAAGTAAAATGCGTAAATTTGCCGCAGATTTAAAAGGATAAGACAATGGACAGACTATTTACGACATACGGTCGACTGCTGGCAGAAACAAATTTGCGATTTACCCGCTATCTCTATGAAAAGATAAACTGGGACAACAGGCTTATCGTCATTAAAGGTGCCAAAGGTGTGGGTAAAACCACCATGATATTACAGCATATTCTGCGAAGTTTTGATGATAAAGAAAAAGTGCTCTATGTCTCATTAGACCATATTTGGTTTGCCAATCATTCAGTACTTGACTTGGCGGAATACCACTACACGCATGGTGGGACGCATCTCTTCTTAGACGAGGTACACAAATATAAAAGGTGGCAGCAAGAGGTAAAAAATATCTATGACGCCTATCCTGGAATGCACATCGTTGTGACAGGTTCCTCCATGTTGAAGTTGGAAGAGTCACTGCTGGGAGACCTCTCACGCCGTCATCGACAATATACCTTAGAGGGACTCTCCTTCAGAGAATATCTGCTTCTGGAACAGGTAGCAGAACTACCGGTCCTGACTTTGGAGCAGATACTCTCCAATCATTTTATGGAAGCCTCCCAGATAACTTCTAAGGTGAAGGTCCTTTCCTATTTCGAAAAATATCTTGTTGCAGGCTATTATCCGTTTTACAAGGAGGAAGGCGACGGTTTTGCCGACCGT
Organism: uncultured Prevotella sp.; assembly: GCA_905233425.1. GTDB lineage: Bacteria > Bacteroidota > Bacteroidia > Bacteroidales > Bacteroidaceae > Prevotella. The sequence goes on from CAJOEC010000069.1 coordinate 11,973, forward strand.
TTACAACAGGTCATCGATACCATTGTCACTTCTGAAATACCATCCGTTGCCAACATAGAATACGACTCAGTTTATAAAGCCAAGCAATTGTTGGCAATATTGGCTGAAACATCTCCTTATACGCTGAACATTTCATCGTTATGTACCACGCTCAAGTCTTCAAGAAACAATGTGTTGAAACTCATTGACCTGATGGATAAGGCCGCCTTGGTTCGTCGCCTCTATGCAGCATCGGAGGGAATGAATATGCTGACAAAACCAGAGAAGATACTTTTCAACAACACAAATCTGATGTATGCCCTATCCCCTCTAGTTGAGGACGGAACTAAGCGAGAAACGTATCTTGCTTCACAATTAGGTGTCAGTCATCGGCTGCACATGCCTTCACAAGGCGATTTGGTGGTTGACGGAAAATGGCTCTTTGAGGTCGGAGGCAAGAACAAGGGCTTCTCACAAATCAAGAATATTGAAGACAGCTTTGTTGTAAGTGACAACATCGACATCGGTCATGGTGACAAGATTCCCCTCTGGCTATTTGGCTTGCTATATTGAAAGCAAAGGAGTACTCCTTAAAGGTCCGCAAAAAAATCAAACGTGATTTTTTTGCCAAAGTTAAAATTGCTTATTTACTGGCACGTTATTTTGGCAGAATAGAAAAACTGCCGTACCTTTGCACGCGCTAAACATTAATAATACAGAAACATAATGAAACTACTGGAAGGAAAGACCGCACTGATAACTGGGGCGGCACGTGGAATTGGCAAGGCCATAGCACTGAAATTTGCCGAAGAAGGCGCAAACATTGCTTTCACCGACCTTGAGGTGAACTTAGAGACCGAACAGGAGATTGCCGCCAAGGGCGTGAAGGCCAAGAGTTATGCCTCAAACGCCGCCGACTTCGCACAGACCGAAGAGGTGGTGAAACTGGTGAAGGAAGAGTTCGGGACGATAGACATTCTGGTGAACAACGCCGGGATAACGAAGGACGGCCTGATGCTCCGCATGAGCGAGCAGCAGTGGGACGCCGTGATTGCCGTGAACCTGAAGTCGGCATTCAATTTCATCCATGCGTGTGTGCCGGTGATGATGCGCCAGCGCAACGGGAGCATCATCAACATGGCATCGGTGGTGGGAGTGCACGGCAATGCCGGGCAGGCCAACTATGCGGCCTCGAAGGCCGGACTGATAGCCCTGGCAAAGTCGATAGGGCAGGAGATGGGACCTAAGGGCATACGTGCCAACGCCATAGCCCCCGGATTCATCGAGACGGCCATGACGGCACAGTTGTCGGAGGCTGTACGCGAGGAGTGGAAGAAGAAAATACCCCTGCGCCGTGGAGGCACTGTCGATGATATTGCCAACTGCGCCGTGTTCCTCGCCAGCGACCTGTCGAGCTACATCAGCGGACAGGTGATACAAGTAGACGGCGGAATGAACATGTAGGCTGTTAAAAAAACGTAATTTTGCGGTTTTTTGGGCAGAAATGAGTAATTTTGCACCCCAAAATCGTAAATTGTAAATTCGTAAACAGTAAAACAACAAGATGAACACTCAGTTTGAATGCACCGACAAGGTGAACGGACTACTTACCATCACGCTGGAACCGGCAGACTACCAGGAGGCGGTGACCAAGAAATTGAAGGAAGTGCGCAAAAAGGCACAGATGCCTGGCTTCCGCCCGGGAATGGTTCCCATGGGACTCATAAAGAAACAATTCGGTATGAGGGCAAAGCTCGACGAGGTGAACAGGCTCGTGGGCGAAAGCGTAAACAAGTATATCAACGACAATAAGATTAAGGTGCTGGGGTCGATACTTCCCAGTGAGAAACAGAAGGGGCAGAACTTCGAGGCCGACGGCCCGCTGGAGTTTGTCTTCGACGTCGCCGTGGCACCCGAGATGAATGTGGAGCTTACCGAGAAGGACAAGGTTGACTTCTATCAGATTATTGCCGACGACAAGCTAATCGACGAGCAAGTCCGCATGTTTGCCGCACAGGCAGGACAGATGGTCGAGGCCGAAGAGTGGAGCGGCAATGACACACTGATCGGTGACCTGCGCCAGCTCGACGCCGATGGCAACACCCTCGAAGGAGGAATGACAACGCAAAACGGCGAGGTGATGCCTTCATATATAAAAGATGAGGAGCAGAAAAAGCTGTTCGACGGGGCAAAGCCCGGCGACATCATCATTTTCAATCCCAAGAAGACCTATCCCAACGACACCGAGCTGGCCGGACTGCTGAAGGTGAAGAAGGAAGAGGTGAAGGATCTTGAGAGCGACTTCAGCTTCCAGGTGACCTCGATACGGCATTTCCAGCCCGCAGAGGTCGATGAAGAGCTGTTCAAGAAGATTTTCGGCGAGGACTGCAAGGACGAGAAGGATTTCCGCCAGCGCATTGCAAAAGGTCTGGAGATGCAGCTTGTCGGCAATGGCAACTACAAGTTCATGCTCGACATACGCAAATACCTCGAGGAGAAAATCGGCGATGTGACCATGCCCGAGGCCATACTGAAGCGTGTCATGCTTGACAACAACAAGGACAAGGAGAACGCCCAGGAACTGGTGGACAAGAATTTCGAGGCCTCGATAAAGGAGCTGAAATGGCATCTCATCAAGGAGCAGCTCGTGGAGATGACTGGCGTGAAGGTTGAGAAAGACGACCTGAAGTCGATTGCCAAGGACCACGTGCGCCAGCAGTTCGCACAGTATGGCATGAACGATGTCCCCGACGATATGCTTGAGCAGTATGCCGACGAGCAGCTGAAGAACGAGAACAACACCCAGAACTACGTTGACCAGATTATCGACCAGAAGCTCGCGCCGGCAGTCAAGAAGCTGGTGAAGCTCAATGTTAAGGAGGTGACGCTCGACGAGTTCCGCAAGTTGATGGAGGCATAAAGCCCTTGCACCCTAAGTGAAGGGTGGAGCAAACGAAAGATTATGAACGGTTTAGAGCAGTTTGAGATTGACCTGATGGCGCTGACAGCGGATGAGACTCCGCTGGACTATGAGCTTGACGACAGTTTTTTCGCTGCCCTTGACGACGCACAGTTGAAGAGCGGCTCCCTGCACGTGTCGGGGTCTATACGCAAGGCTTCCGGCTTTTACGAGCTGCATCTTTCTACCACCGGCACAGTCAGCGTCCCTTGCGACCGCTGCCTCGACATGATGGACCAGCCCATAGAGGCCGACCTCATGGCTACAGTGAAGCTGGGAAGCCGCGAGGCGCTAACCACCGACGATGACGATGTCATCTGGGTGGACGAGCGCGACGGCATGTTAGACATAGCCTGGCCCATATACGAATCGATAGCACTGGCGGTACCCATCCAGCACGTTCATCAACCTGGCGATTGTAACGTTGCTATGAGCGAGAAACTCAACGAACTCTCGGCTGCCCGAAGCAGTGATGCGGACGCACAGGAAACCGTCGACCCGAGGTGGGAGAAGTTGAAGGGCCTTTTTGACTCCTGAGCAAAGGGACAGAAGGCCTGTACAAAAAATAGAGACAATAAACAGGAAGTATAACCCAGGGGCAAAGGACATATTGGCCTGAACCCCAACCCCCTGACTTAGGGGGCAAATGAAAATTGAATTATGGCACATCCTAAAAGAAGACAATCGAGCACACGTACAGCCAAGCGCCGTACTCACGACAAGGCAGTAGCCCCCACACTGGCAATATGCCCTAACTGTGGCGCATACTATGTTTACCACACTGTTTGCCCCAGCTGCGGTTACTATCGTGGAAAGGTTGCAATCAAGAAGGAAGAAGAAGTAGCTGAATAGTCAATGGGAAAGATTAACGCTGTCATAACCGGCGTGGGTGGCTACGTGCCCGACTATATCCTCACCAATGAGGAGTTGTCGCGCATGGTCGACACCAACGATGAGTGGATAATGACACGTGTCGGAATAAAGGAGCGCCGGATCCTCACCGAGGAGGGTCTCGGCACTTCGTACATGGCCCGGAAGGCTGCCAAGCAGCTCATACAGAAGACGGGCATCGACCCCGACACGATCGACGCATTGATAGTTGCCACATCGACAGCCGACTACCACTACCCATCGACGGCAAGCATCGTCATCGGCAAGCTGGGCCTGAAAAATGCCTTCGCATTCGACTTCTGGGCTGCATGCTGCGGATTCATCTACACGCTCGACGTGGCATCCTCGATGATACAGAGCGGACGCTACAAGCGCATCATCGTCATTGGAGCAGACAAAATGTCGTCGGTGACCGACTATAAGGACCGGCAGACATGCCCGCTCTTCGGCGACGGCGCTGCGGCAGTGCTGCTCGAGGCATCGGAGGAAGAGCTGGGACTGAGAGACTCATACCTGCGCACCGACGGACAGGGACTGCCCTTCCTTCACATGAAGGCAGGAGGGTCGGTAAGTCCGGCAAGCCATTTCACCGTAGACCACCGCATGCACTTCACCTACCAGGAAGGACGCACAGTGTTCCGCTATGCAGTGACGAACATGAGCGACGACTGCGAGCTGATTGCCAAACGCAACGGACTGACAAAAGAGAACATTGACTGGATCATCCCGCATCAGGCAAACATGCGCATCATCGAGGCTGTGGCAAAACGGCTTGAAGTGCCAATGGAGCAGGTTATGGTGAACATTGAGCACTTCGGAAACACCTCGGCGGCGACGATTCCACTGGCACTTTGGGAAAACGAACAACGGCTGAAAAAGGGCGACAACATCATCATGACCGCCTTCGGGGCCGGGTTCGTCCACGGAGCGAATTACCTGCGATGGGCCTACGACACAAAGTAGCGACATCGGTCTGTTTAGGGAGTTAACGGGAGATAGACCATCTCCCGCTAACTCCTTTTAATTTCTTTAAAGTATGTTCTATAAATTGCAAGTTCTGAAACAAATTTCCGTAATATACGTAATTTATCCGTAATATCCTTAATTATAAAAATTACGGGCAAATTATGGTTATTACGGTAATTCGTTTCTAAATAATAATTGTAAGGTTAATTAAATAACAGTTCCTTAACTCCCAATAATACCCCCTAAAACTATGAACAACGAAAACAACACACCATTCTACAAGTCACCATGGCTACTTGGTGGCTTAGTCATCATCGCCGTGTTCGTGCTCTGTTTTGTAGCCATCGACTATGTGAGCAAGCCCGACGAACCCAAAGAACCTGAGATTGAAGAGGTGGTCATTGCCACTGGGCAGACCAATCCTGAACTTATCGCCCTGGCGAAAAAACAGGGGTGGATAGGTGAAGACGCCACAGAGATGACCAGCATCGACGCATCGAAGGTAAAAGAGCTTGGCGATGCCCTGAAAGGCAGCAACTTGAAGCATTTCCACGAGTTCGGCTATTTCGTCGGTGTCGAGGAGATTCTTCCCGAAGCCTTTGCCGGCAGCATCGAGCTGGCTTCAGTCACTATTCCACGGAATGTCATCAGTATTAGCGAAGGAGCTTTCGCAGACTGCCCCGCATTGACCGAGATGCGTGTGGACACCGCCAACACCCACTACGACTCACGCGAGGACTGCAACGGCATCATCTGCACATGGAAAGGCAAGCTGATGCTCGTGGCAGGATGCCGCACGACGAAAGTCTTGGACAACGTGCGCTACATTGCCCCGCAGGCTTTCCGGGGCCAGAGTGCCATTAAAGCCGTGGCACTGCCTGAGAAGATGGACGAGATAGGCGAAGAGGCATTCCGCGACTGCACCAGCCTGGAGGCGTTCATCGTGCCCCAGGGAGTGCGCTTCGTAGAGCCTGGCACCTTCAGCGGATGCTCCGAACTGAAAATCATAACGCTGTCGAAGAGCGTTGAGCGGCTGAAAAAGGACGCATTCAAGGGATGCACAAGCCTCACTTCCATCATGTGTGTGAAGAAATATCCCCCGATTGTTGAGGATGCCTTCGACGAGTACAAGGCCACCGTCTTTGTGCCGAAGGGAATGCAGAACACCTATTACGCAAGTAAGTACTGGAAGGACTTCCCCACCGTGGTGGAGGTACAGAACTGACAATTAAATGGAGTCAACAGGAGCTTACGGAAAAAACAATATATAACCATGGGAAAGAAAAGAGGAGGACGTCGGCTGAACAAGGTTGTTGTGGCCGACATGTTGCAGAGCCTGTTCCAGGCACATCCTGGCGAGACACTGACATTCAAGCAGATATTCAAGGCATTGAAGCTCGACACCCACCCGGCCAAGATGCTGGCCATCGACGTGATGGAAGAGATGGCTTGGGAGGACTGGTTGTCGAAGGTGGGCGACTCGGCCTACAAGCTGAACATGAAGACGCAGGTGCAGGAGGGCACCTTCCTGCGCAAGGCCAACGGCAAGAACTCGTTCCTGCCCGACGATGGTGGCAAGCCCGTCTTCGTGGCCGAGCGCAACTCGATGTTCGCTCTCAGCGGCGACCGTGTGAGGGTGGCATTCATGGCGCGGAGGCAGAACCACATCAAGGAGGCCATCGTCACCGAGATACTCGAGCGTAAGCACGACCAGGCTGTGGGAATACTCCAGGTGGAGAAGGACTATGCCTTCCTTAATGCCGAGGGTAACATCTTCGCCCAGGACATACTCATCCCGAAGAAGAAGCTGAAGGGTGGCAAGACTGGCGAGAAGGCCGTGGTGAAGATCACGCAGTGGCCATCGGCAGAGTCGAAAAACCTCGTCGGAGAGGTCGTCGACGTGCTGGGCAAGCAAGGCGACAACACCGTCGAGATGCACGCCATACTCGCGCAGTACGGTCTGCCCTACAAGTACCCGCAGCGCGTGGAGGACGCTGCAAACAAGATTCCCGCAGAGATAAGCGACGAGGAGATTGCACGGCGCGAAGACTTCCGCGATGTGCTCACCTTCACCATCGACCCGGCAGACGCAAAGGATTTCGACGATGCAATAAGTATCAGACCCACCCCCCGGTCCCTCCCTGTAGGGAGGGGAGTATATACTTCTTCCGCAGAAAAAACAAACGCCGAAAGTAACTATTCCCCTCCCTCACAGGGAGGGGCCAGGGGTGGGTCTCTCTACGAGGTCGGTGTCCACATCGCCGATGTGTCCCACTATGTCGCTGAGGGAAGCATCATCGACCGCGAGGCACAGCAGCGGGCCACAAGTGTCTACCTCGTCGACCGCACCATACCCATGCTGCCCGAAAGGCTGTGCAATTTCATCTGCTCCCTGCGCCCCGACGAGGAGAAGCTGTGCTACAGCGTCATCTTCGTCATCGACGAGGATGCTAATGTCAAGAATTGGCATCTGGCTCACACCGTCATACGCAGCGACCGTCGCTATGCCTACGAAGAGGTGCAGGAGATTCTTGACGGCAAGGACGGCGACAACGCAGTAGAGCTTCGACTGTTAAGCCAGTTCGCACAGAAACTGCGCGAGCGACGCTTCAAGAATGGGGCCGTGCGCTTCGACCGTGAGGAGATGCACTTCGACATCGACGAGGACGGCAAGCCCACACGCTGTTTCTTCAAGAAATCGACACTGGCAACGCAACTCATCGAGGAATTCATGCTGCTGGCCAACCGTACAGTGGCAGAGTCGGTGGGAGCACTCTCCAAATCTCCCCGAAGGGAGGCTTCTTCCCCCTCGGGGGATAAGAGGGGAGCCAAGGCCAAGACCTTCGTCTACCGTGTCCACGACCAGCCCGACCCGCAGAAATTGGAGAATCTCTGCTCGGTGGTGGCTCCCTTCGGCTACAAGCTGAAGACCTCTGGAACCAGGGGCGCCATCTCGAAGAGCCTCAACCAGCTGATGGCCGACGCAGAGGGCAAGCGCGAACAGAAACTCATTGAGACAGTGGCACTTCGTGCGATGATGAAGGCGAAATACTCGACACACAACATCGGACACTACGGACTGGCATTCGACTACTACACGCATTTCACCTCGCCCATACGCCGCTATCCCGACATGATGGTCCACCGACTGCTCACCAAATACCAGGACGGCGGGCGCTCGGCCAACCAAGACCACTACGAGGAACTGTGTGAGCACAGCAGCGAGATGGAGCAGACGGCACAGAACGCCGAGCGCGACTCCATAAAGTACAAGATGGTGGAGTTCATGGCCGACAAGGTGGGCATGGAGTTTGACGCGCACATCAGCGGAGTGCAGTCCTACGGCATCTACTGCGAAATCGACGAGAATCACTGCGAGGGCCTTGTGGGCATGCACGACCTCGACGGCGACTACTACGAGTTCGACGAGAAGAACTATCAGCTCATTGGTCGGCGCCACCACCGCAAGTACCAGCTTGGCGATGAAGTACGCATAAAGGTGGCCAGGGCAAATGTGGAAAAACGCCAGCTCGACTTCGTACTGGTTTGAGCGTTTGTTGTGAATGGAAAAAACTGCCATGGGAAAAGTGACGGCCATTGTTGGCAAGAACGGTAGCGGAAAGACACGCTACGTGGAGCAGATGCGACACCTGATGGCCAGCGACAGTGTGCGCTATGTCGCCTTCTGCGACAGCTACGGGGCGCAGACCGACCGTGCTTATTATCTGCAGCTGCGATGGAACCAGCACGACATCGACCAGGAGACTCCCACAGTTGGCGATGTTCTGGAGCGTAATCTCATAATGACAGGCCCCGACACCATAGAGCGGCGCGAATACATGACGAAGCTGGTGGAGACAATGGGGCTGACGGACTCTGTTGACAAGTACGTCATACAGATCTCCAGCGGCGAACTGCGGAAACTGCAACTGGCCAAGACACTTCTCTCGTGCCCAAAGACACTCATCATCGACAACCCTTTCATCGGACTTGACCGTAACACCCGCATACAGCTGAAGGAGATGTTACGGCAGCTTGCCGACGATGAGCACATAGACATTTTTATAGTCGTCTCCCGAAGGGGCGACATCCCCGACTACGTCGACGACATAGTTTGGATAACGCCACGTGAGGAATTTCTGGCCTCCGCTCCTATTGTTGTCGATATGCGCCACGTCACCATCCGATACGGCAGCCACACCATCCTCAACGACATCAACTGGACCATACGCGAGGGTGAGCACTGGGCACTGTTGGGACCCAACGGCAGCGGGAAGTCGACACTCCTCTCGCTTATCTGTGCCGACAACCCGCAGGCATACGCTTGCGACATCAGCCTGTTCGGCCGTCGGCGCGGCACGGGAGAGACAATCTGGGACATAAAACGGCGCATAGGCTATGTCTCGCCTGAGATGCACCGTTCCTACCGCCACAACCTGCCGGCAGAGCAGATTGTGGCCAGCGGACTGAAGGACACGGTGGGTCTCTACACCCGCACAAACGAGTTGGAGAGGGAAAAGTGTCGCCGGTGGATGGGCGTTTTCGGCCTGCAGGGCAAGGAGTGTCAGCCATTCCTCACCCTTTCAAGCGGTGAGCAGCGTATGGTGCTGCTCGCACGGGCTTTTGTCAAAGACCCCGACCTGCTCATTCTCGACGAGCCGATGCACGGCCTTGACGACGACAACCAGCAGATGGTGAAGGACATCATCGAAGCCTTCTCTCGGCGACAGGGCAAAACACTCATAATGGTCACCCACTACGACGAGGAGCTGCCAGAGTGTGTCAACATGAGGAAGGTACTGGGTCGTTAACGTCGTTGCTTTCGTAAAGAGCCGTTCCCTGTGGCGGCAACATAGCCCCTACAACGGCAATAGGCGGGTATTTCGCTCATTCGGCACGAAATACCCGCCTCATTTCTTGCCCGTTTCAAAACAATTCATTATCTTTGCACAGTCTTTCCTATAAACTGACAGCATGATAACAAAAGAAGAGATACAAGAGTTACTGCATAGCACAGAGACCTACCGAGTGGAACGTACCATTTCAACAGGTGACATGGATAAGTTCCAGGAGGCTGTCTGTGCCTTTGCCAACGATTTGCCCAACAGCCGTAAGAATGGATACCTGATTTTCGGTGCCTACGACGACGGCACGTTGTCTGGTCTGAAGGTAACCGATGACTTGCTGAAGAAAATAGCTGCAATTCGCTCCAACGGTAACATCCTGCCCATTCCCGTTATGAGTGTTGACAGGTACGAGTTCCCCGATGGCGATTTGTTGGTTGCAGAAGTGTCGCCATCCGACTTACCGCCTGTGCGCTATCGCGGACGCACCTTTATCCGCATTGGGCCACGCCGTGACATAGCAACGGAAGCTGAAGAGCGAATATTGGCAGAACGACGTACAGCATTTATGCCAACCTTCGATTCCATGCCTTGCCTCCGTGCAACCATCGATGACATTGATATAGAATTGTTCAAGTCGAAGTATCTGGTCAGTTTGATGGGAAATGAATTGGCTACTTCTGACACCCGCTCAACAGAAGAGCAGATGTCGGCTGTTGGTATGTATGACAATACTCACAATTGCCCTACAAATGCAGCTGTGGTGCTGTTCGGCCGTCGGCCCCGGCGTTTTTTCCCGGGGCTATATGTTCAGTACGTGCGCTTTCATGGAAAAGACGTGACTGGTTATGTGGAGAACGAGATGCAGCTGGAAGGCAACTACTATGAGTTGTTACCTCGATTGGAGTCGCTGCTGGAAATGTCTGTTGTCAGAAAGCGGCCAGTATTCGTCTCAATTTTGCGTGAGGAGATGGTGAGTAACTATCCTTATCAGGCAATACGCGAGCTGCTCTTGAACGCTTGCATGCATCGCGATATACAGAGTAATACACCGCTACGCTTCTATGAGTTTGACCACTATATTGAGATTCTGAATGCTGGAGGGCTTTACGGAAACGCACGGCCTGAGAATTTCCCGACAGTGAACGACTATCGTAATCCACTTATTGCCAGTGCAATGAAGACAATGGGCTACGTCAATATGTTCAACCGTGGTGTGCGCCAAGTGCAGACAGACCTTAAGGACAACGGCAACCAGCCTGCCGAGTTTGATGTGAGCCTGATTACGGCATTCAGGGTGACAGTACCATCCACATCAAACAACAGCGAAGATGAATCATTGGGTGAAGCATCGTTGACTACCCAAACAACTCCCCAGACAACTACCCAGACAACTACCCAGAGGATAATTGATGCCATTAAAAATGAGCCGACGATTAGCAGGACAAAACTTGCTGAGCTTTTTGGTATCTCTCCTGATGGTGTCAAGTGGCAGCTGAAGAAACTGCAAGCCCAAGGCTTGTTAAGGCGGATAGGTCCTGACTTTGGCGGGAAATGGGAAGTAATAGAGAAATAGCATATATGGCAAACATAAAAAAGTGGGGCATGTCCCCAGTTCTGTCCCCAGTCTGTCCCCAACTTGTCCCCAGTTCTGTCACCTCAAGGCTCCAGCTGCAGAAGTTGCGCAGCAGCTCCACGTCCTTGCCGTAAGTGCCGCCCGTGATGGCTTGAAGCGTCTCGTCCATCGCACACAGCCTCACGTGCCGTTTGTTCTTCTTGTCTGTACGTATAAATGTCGTCTTCATAACAAGAAACGAATGTAAATAATATGAATAATTTGTTCCACGAATATATTATTATTATTATTCAAATTCGTGGACAAAATTATAATAATTATTCATATTCGTTTCCAAAATATTTATAGGGGTGTTCTATAAATTAAAGTGTTAATAATCAATAAGTTATTTGCATAATTCAAGAAAAAGTCGTACCTTTGTGGTATAAATAAGCGCAACCA
>CAJOEC010000070.1 GCA_905233425.1 uncultured Prevotella sp.
GTGTGCCTATCACAAAGCGTTGATACACAAAACTATAAAATGTCATCAGATAGCAAAATCTATGCCAAAGCAGATGTAGAGTAAATGAAAGAGCCCTAAAGAGGCAATGTTTTTTCCCTGTTTTTCTTCTTTCGTTACGATTATTCTTCGTAACTTTGCATGTCGAAACAAAAAACTTGCTTATCGACTGCAACGACAGAGTCATCAATCTGTGCGAGATGAAGTTTGCATAGGAACGATGAACGACCTTTTCAATACAACAAAATGAAGATTATTGTTTCCCAGGAGATTTCCACCGTTTGCCCCGTCTTTGTCGGTGCCTGTGTTGAGGCACGCGTCGTGAACACACCCTACTGCCCGCAGCTGTGGGAGGAGATAAACGCCATGGGCGACGACTTCCGCAGCCGCCTCACCACCGACTCGCTGAAGGAGCTGCCGTCGATAGCCGCCACACGCACAGTCTACCGTGCCTGCGGCAAGGACCCGTCGCGCTACCGCCCGGCCAGCGAGCAGCTCATACGCCGACTGTTGCAGGGCAAGCAGCTCTACCAGATCGACACCCTCGTCGACCTCATCAACGTGGCATCGATGGCCTTTGGCTACAGCATCGGCGGCTTCGATGCCGACCGCTTCGTGGGCGACACGCTCACCCTCGGCATAGGCCGCGAGGGCGAACCCTACGAGGGCATAGGCCGCGGTATGCTCAACATTGCCGGGTTGCCCGTCTACCGCGACGCGCAGGGCGGCGTGGGCACCCCCACCAGCGACAACGAGCGCACGAAGATCACACTCGACACCACCCACCTCGTAGTACTCATCAACGGCTACGACGGCAACCGCCAGCGTGTTGAGGACAACGCCTTGTTCATCCAGCAGCTGTTGCGCAGGCATGCCGCCAGCGACGGCGGCACCGTCACAATCTACCCCACAGAGCAAAATTAGGCCTCATGGGTCAAAATCAGGTTCGTGGCGCACGCCACGAACAATCACGGCGGCCGCTAAGAATATTTTTGGCGGCCGCCGTGAATGTTTTTGACGGCCGCTGTGAAACGGCAAGGCCGGCTCTTCCTCCTATAGGGGTCGGCCATTTCTCCCAGTCCGCTACCGTAACGGTTGGCGAGAAAAATGGTCAAATTCTAAACAATATTTAAATAATCGGCAAAACTTTTGCGGTTAGACATACTTTCACTAACTTTGTGGTCTTAAATTCCTTTTTAACCCAAACAGTGACTTTATATGAAAGAGACGACAAAGAAAAAAACACAGAGTGTACAGAAGGAGCCTGAGGCCCCGAAACACATTGGCCTTGTGCAGAACGACCCGTGGCTCGAACCCTTTGAGCAGGCCATCAGCGGCCGCCACGACCACGCAGTGTGGAAACTGAACCAGCTGACCCGCAACGGTAAGAAGACGCTTGGCGAGTTTGCCAGCGGACATCTTTATTTCGGCCTGCATAAGCTCGGACGCGGATGGGTGTTCCGCGAGTGGGCACCCAACGCCACGGAGATATACCTCATAGGCGACTTCAACGACTGGAAGGAGGACGAGCGCTATAAGCTGAAACGCATTGAGGGCACTGGCAACTGGGAGCTGAAGCTGAAGGAGAAAGACCTGAAGCACGGCCAGCTCTACAAGATGAAGGTGAAGTGGAACGGTGGCGAGGGCGAGCGCATACCCGCTTGGTGCCGCCGCGTGGTGCAGGACGACGAGACGAAGATTTTCTCCGCCCAGGTGTGGAACCCCGCCGTGCCCTACGTGTGGAAGAAGGCCAACTTCAAGCCGAAGAAGAACCCGCTGCTTATCTATGAGTGCCATGTGGGCATGGGTCAGGATGCCGAGAAGGTGGGAACCTACACCGAGTTCCGCGAGAACGTGCTGCCCCGCGTGGCCAAGGACGGCTACAACTGTATACAGGTGATGGCCATTCAGGAGCATCCCTACTACGGAAGTTTCGGCTACCATGTATCGAGCTTCTTTGCTCCAAGCAGCCGTTTCGGCACGCCCGAGGAGCTGAAAGCACTTATCGACGAGGCTCACCGACTGGGCATCGCCGTTATCATGGACATCGTTCACAGCCACGCCGTGAAGAACGAGGTGGAGGGTCTTGGCAACCTCTGCGGCGACCCCAACCAGTTCTTCTATCCCGGCGACCGCCACGAGCACCCGGCTTGGGACTCGCTGTGCTTCGACTATGGCAAGGACGATGTCGTGCACTTCCTGCTCTCCAACTGTAAGTACTGGCTTGAGGAGTTCCGTTTCGACGGCTTCCGCTTCGACGGCGTCACCTCTATGCTCTACTACAGCCACGGACTGGGCGAGGCCTTCTGCAACTACGCCGACTACTTCAACGGCCATCAGGACGACAACGCCATCTGCTACCTCACACTGGCCAACTGCCTCATCCATGAGGTGAACCCCAACGCCATCACCATCGCCGAAGAGGTCTCGGGTATGCCCGGCCTCGCCGCGAAGTTCGAGGACGGAGGCTTCGGCTTCGACTACCGCATGGCCATGAACATCCCCGACTACTGGATCAAGACCATCAAGGAGCAGAGCGACGAGAACTGGAAACCCAGCTCGATATTCTGGGAGGTGAAGAACCGCCGCCCCGACGAGAAGACCATCTCCTATTGCGAGAGCCACGACCAGGCACTGGTGGGCGACAAGACCATCATCTTCCGCCTCATCGACGCCGATATGTACTGGCATTTCGCCAAGAAGGACGAGAACGGCGTGGCCGAGCGCGGCATAGCCCTGCACAAGATGATACGACTGGTGACGGCTGCGGCCATCAACGGCGGCTACCTCAACTTCATGGGCAATGAGTTCGGACATCCCGAGTGGATTGACTTCCCACGTGAGGGCAACGGCTGGAGCTACAAGTACGCACGCCGCCAATGGAACCTGGTGGACAACCACGACCTGTGCTACCACTGGCTCGGCGACTTCGACCGTGAGATGCTGCGCGTCATCAAGCTCGTGCGCAACTTCCAGGACAAGCCCGTGGTGGAGATATGGCACAACGACGGCGACCAGGTGCTGGCCTTCATGCGTGGCGACCTGCTCTTCGTGTTCAACTTCTCGCCCACACAGTCGTTCACCGACTACGGCTTCCTCGTGCCGACAGGCTCGTATGAGGTGGTGCTCAACTCCGACGCCCAGCAGTTTGGTGGCCATGGCTTTGCCGATGATACGATGACGCACTTCACCAACTTCGACCCGCTATACGTGAAGGACCACAAGGAATGGCTGAAGCTCTACATCCCCGCCCGCTCGGCTGTGGTGCTGAAGAAGAATTAGGTAATGATAAATAAGTAACGATACAGGGCTTCATAGTTTCTCGATTTCTCGAAACCACGAAGCCCTGTATCGTTTTTTAGTGTTAATAGAGTGAGAGTATGCGTATTTCTGCATTCTCCATTTTCTCTATTTCGCGTGTTAGTTTTCCGTAGTGGACGGCCTGAATGGCCTTGTTAATGATGCCGTGGCCCACGGCGAGCACCTGTTGTCCGGGGTAGTTTGTGCGGATGAAGTCGAGGAACTTTCCAGCGCGTGCCAGCAGCTGTTCCATCTTCTCGGTGTTCTCCGGGAAGGGCAGCCCCTTCAGGTCGGGGATGTAACGTCCGGTGAAGTCGCCCCAGTCGCGCTCGCGCAGTAGCGGTGTGGTGACTACAGGCAGCGCATGGGGGCGGGCGATAATCTCAGCAGTCTGCACCGCCCGGTGCAGGTCGCTGGCGACGATGGCGTCGAAATGCTCGTCGCGCAGCCTCTCCGCCAAGGCTTCCGCCTGGGCCACGCCCGTAGCGTTGAGCTGGCCCTGCGTCTGGCCCTGCATCATCTGGTTGGCGTTATCGTAGGTCTCACCGTGGCGAACCAAAAAGAGTGTTGTCATTTGCAAGTTACACCTCGGTGACAATTCCCTCGATATAGTTTCTCAGGATGTTGATGCCCGTGCGGTTCTCGCCTCCCCAGGGAATGATGAGGTCGGCGAACTTCTTTGTCGGCTCGATGAACTGCTCGTGCATGGGCTTGAGGATTTTCTCGTATCGGTCGAGCACCATGTCGACGGTGCGGCCACGCTCCACCACGTCGCGGCGGATATTACGAATGAGGCGTACGTCGCTGTCGGTGTCGACGAAAATCTTCAAATCCATCATGTCGCGCAGCTTCTTGTAGTGGAGCGTCATGATGCCCTCAAGGATGATGACGGGCTTTGGCTCCACGTGCACCGTCTCCTTCTGGCGGTTGCTCTCTATATAAGAATATGTGGGCTGTTCCACTGCCTCGCCGTTCTTCAGCTTCTTGATGTGCTCGGTGAGCAGCTTCCAGTCGAAGGCGTCGGGATGGTCGAAGTTGATGGCCCGTCGCTCCTCGGGTGTGAGGTCGGAAGTGTCGTTGTAGTACGAGTCGAGTGGTATGACGGCAGCGCAATGTGGCGGCAGTGCCTTGGCAATTCTTCTCACGACGGTGGTCTTGCCAGAACCAGTGCCGCCGGCGATTCCGATGATAGTCATATTGAGATGGGTGTTGAGGGGTTTTTACAGCCGGCTCACAGCCGGGACAATGAACGAAAATAAGAGTTGAGAGTTGAGTGTGAAGAGTTAAGAGTTGAGAGTTGAGGGTTGAGAGATGAGGGTTGAGAGATGAGGGTTGAGAGATGAGGGTTGAGAGTTGAGGGTTAAGTGTTGAGGAACTCGGTGTGAGGTGTCTGTTCGGGATGCTGCACGAGGTCTACGAGAATGTTCTCGCGCCGTCCGTTGGCGATGATGACGCGTATTCCGGCCTTTTGCACCTGCGACGCCGTGGCATATTTCGACTGCATTCCTCCTCGCCCGGCCGAGCTTTTCTCCGACTGAATGAACTGCGAGAGGTCGGTGCCGGGGGGCACTTGGTCTATGAGCCGCGACGACGGGTCGGAAGGATTGCCGGTGAATATGCCGTCGATGTTCGACAGCAGCACCAGCGTCTTTGCCTCCATCATCTGCGCAATGAGTCCGCTCAGCTCATCGTTGTCGGTGAACATCAGCTCGGTGACCGAGACGGTGTCGTTTTCGTTGACGATGGGCAGCACACCGTTGTCGAGCATCACGCGCATACAGGCCTGCTGGTTGCGGTACTGCTCGCCGGGCTGGAAGTTCTCCTTCATGGTGAGCACCTGGCCCACATGGATGTGGTATTCGCGGAAGAGGTCGTAGTAGAGACCTATGAGCTTTGCCTGTCCCATTGCCGAGAACAGCTGCCGCTGCTCCACGCTGTCGAGTTCGTGGTCTACGCTGTCGAGTTCGCGCCGCCCGCAGGCCACTGCTCCCGACGAAACGAGGATTACCTCGTAGCCGTGCTGTCGTAGCCAGGCAATCTGGTCGACAAGCGATGACATACGTGTAACGTCGAGACGGCCGTCGCTGCGTGTGAGGGCGTTGGAGCCAACTTTGATTACTATTCTTTTTTCCATTTTTTTAATAAGGGGAGTGAAGGGGGAGTGAAAGGGGGAGTGAAGGGGGAGTGAAAGGGGGAGTGAAGGGGAGTGAAGGGGAGTGAATGGGGAGTGAATGGGGGAGTGAATGGGGAGTGAATGGGGGAGTGAAGGGGGAGTGAAAGGGACGTTACTTTTGGACTTAGGAGGTGTTAGGTCAGAATTCCACAATAACTTCCTTTTTCTTTAGTGTCAGGGTTTCCATGTTGGGGGTTCCCACGATGGTGATCATGCCGATGATGTTGCTGCTGTCCGAACCGTTGTCGCAGGCCCAGCTCTTGTTCACCTTCGAGGTGAACGAGCCGCCGCTGAGGATGATACCCGTGTCGCTCTTCACGCCTTTGGGCTTCGCCATCTCGTTGCCGCCCGTAGTGGTGACTACGAGCGTGCCTCCCTTCATCTCAACGTTGCCGCCGCTGTTGATGCCTTTGCCGCCGTCGCCCGTGCTGAGGATGGTCAGTTCGCCGGCGGTCATGGTGAAGGTGCTGTCGCACTTGATGCCTGCGCACGATGTGGTGCCGATGATGCCGTCGGCGGTCTCTATGCGGCAGTCGCCGGTGGTGGTGATGGTAGTCCGTCCGCCGGCGATGGTCATCGAGGCGTCGTTCTTGATGCCGCGGCCGCCGTCGGAGGTGACGTCGATGGTGAGCGTGCCGCCGTAAATCTCCATGCCGTCGTTCACTTTGATGCCGTTTGTGCCGTTGGCCTGGATGGCGATAGTGGGACCCGAAGCGGGGGCGGCCTCGATGACGAGGAAGTCGTCGCTGGCGATGCCGTTTTTGCTGTTGGCGGTGACGCTGAGGCTGCCATTTCCGCTGATGTAGACTTGGCCCTCGCTGAAGAACGTCGCCTTCTGGTCGATGACAGCCCCGGCGGCATTCTTGGGCGCGTCGGCGTAGACGGAGCCGTCGGCGAGGGCGTTCTCGGTGCTGTCAGCAAGGGTGACGTAGAGTGCGTGCCCGCCCTGGTTGTTGATGGCCGGGCCGTCGTTGTTGGTCAACGTCAGGCCGTTGAGGACAAGGCCCCACATACGGTCGCTGTAGACGAGCAGCGAGCCGTCGGGGCATGTGCCGCTGACGGTGATCTGAAGGTAGCGCTGTGTTGTCGAGGTGACGGTGATGTCGCCGGCGCTCTGGGCTATGGTTACGCTGTCGCCGGTGTCGCCGGTGATGGTGGCCTGGGCACCGTTCCAGGCGATGGCGAGGGCTATGGTGTCGGGCAGTGTGACGACTTCTTCTTCGTCGTCATCGCCCTGTTGCGAGCGTAGTGAGTATTTGCTGAAATCGTAGTCGCTGAAGCTGCTGTCGTCCTTCTCGCAGGAGGGGAGCAGGGCGCAGACGGCGACGGAGAGGAGGATGAACGATATTGATGTTTTCATAGGTCAGAATTTCAGTTTGTAGCCCAGGCCGATGAAGTGCATGTCGGGGTCGTAGTCCTCTTCGTCCACGTTCTTCATGTTCTGGAACCGGTAGTAGAGTGAGAAGGAGTTCTGGCTGTTCAGGCGTATGTCCGTACCCACGGTGTAGCGTATTTTCTCTATGGCCCAGCTGTGGTACAGCTCCATGCTGGCGTAGGGCGTGAAGAGGGCGCGCTTCTTGTCCCACTCCACCTGCAGACGCGAGCGCAGCTGGTTCTTCCCCTTTCCCGAGCGCACGTAGTCATCGTCGAGGCGCATGTCCTGGTTGCTGACATCCTCGCGGAAAGTCCACCGCGTGACGGCCTTCTCTGGGCGGTAGGTGTACTGCCACCGCTCGCGCAGCGACACGCGCAGGTCGCCCACCACTTTGTGGTCGAAGGTCAGCGATGCGTGGAAGCGGTGCTTCAAGCCCCAGTACGACGGCCGCCAGTGAATCTTGGCGTTGCCCTTCTCGGTGGTATAGTGCTCCACCTTCTCGCGCATGTTGTAGTCGAGCAGCGAGTAGCCCATGTCGGCTTTCAGCCATTTCGTCGCCTTATAGCTCAGGTCGGCGCTGATTCCCCAGCGGTCGACAGTCTTGAAATTGTTGCGTGTGCGGAAGTCGGCCTCCAGTCCCACGCTCCATTTCCTGTCAATCTTCTTGCTCACCTCGGCACCGAGCAGCAGTCCGCCCTCGCTTTGGGCGAAGGTGGGGACGGCGGAAAGGAGGAGAACGGCTGCCAGGGCCGTCGTTATCCACCGTTTCCGCTGTACCTCTGTCGGGGACTTTGCTTTCATTCTGTCCATACCTATTTCTTGTCGAGATCCCTCCATTCCGCTTTCCTCACGTCGAACTGCTTGTTCACGTCGTATTGCTTGTTGCCTTCGTAGGTGACGCGCAGTACGGCCGAGTCGCGCAGGAAGTCAACGCCGCCGACCTCCACCTTGATGATCTTCACGCCGAGGCGCTCTTCGAGGTCGGCCTTCAGCTCCTCCTTCTTCTCCGGCTTTATCAGGTCGATGCGGTCATACTGCACCAGCTTCGACGCCTGCACCTTGAGCATACGCTCGAAGAGCATGATGACAACTATGAAGATGATGTCGATGATGGCCAGCTTGCCCAGTTCCTGCCATATCGCCGTGGTCGAGAGCGCTGTGACATCGACCATGGCATGGACAACCGACAGGCAGACGATGATGAAGAGGTAGGTCATCTCGCGCACCGGCATGGTGTCTGTGCGGTAGCGCATGATGCTGAAGATGCCGAAGAGTCCGAGTCCGACGCCCATGGTGGCCTTTCCGCGGTCCATGCCCATCATGAAGTAGACGAGGAAGAAGATGGCCACGGATATGAGCATGAAAGTGAAGTAGAAGTCACGCCGCTTGCTCTTGCGGTAGTAGAGACGATCGACGATCACCCAGTTCATAACCACACACAGCAGGAAGCGCACCAGCGCGTTCCCGAAGTCGCTTGTAAAAAAATTAAGTATTAGTTCCATTGTAGTACCTTTTGGTTTTTATCTGTTTTTCTTGTTTTTATCTGTTTTACTAAAAAGCATTTACAATCTTCTCCACCTCTCGCAGTTTCACTTTGAAGCGGTGTTGCGGCAGGGTGTCGTTGGTCAGGGCCGCGCCCATGCAGTATTTGCTGAAGCCGTGGGGATGGATGCGCAGTTGTCGCAGCATCTCAACCACTGGCGAATAGACCAGGCCGTCGCGCTTCAGCTCGATGACCACTAACGGCCCCATGTCGAGGTGCTCGCCGGTGAGCAGGTTGTTGAACTCCAGTTGCGTGTCGATGGTCAGCCGCTCGGTCTTTGCGCGGTTCACCAGCGTTATGCGGTGGAAATAGTTGTGGGTGTGGGCCTGCAGTCTGTCCACGTCGAAGCGCAGCACCTGGGCCAGGAAGTCGCGCTTTGTGGGGTCGCTTAGGTCCATGTCGGTCACCTCAATGCGTTTCTTCTTCGTGCGCCCGTGGTTGTTCTTCGTCTTCACCTCCATGAACTGCAGGTTCGAGCTGACGTATGTGCGGAAGCGAATCTTCTGCCTCCGTGCGAATCCGTTCTGGTGCTGCCTGTACATGTCGAAGCCGGTGGTGTCGAAATAGGTGGTGTCGTAGAGCATGTTGCGCTCGCCGCCAATCTCCTGTGCGTAGTAGTCGTCGCGGGCCATGAGCAGCAGCCGCTCCAACTGCGTCATCGTGGTGACGAACTTCGTGTCGGTGCGGTTCATCAGCTTCACGCCGCTCATCTCGGCCAGCGTTATTGGTGCGAATTGTCTGAGTATCTCTTCCATGATCTGGGTCTTATGGGACTTATGGGTCTTATGGGACTTATAGGACTTATGAGTCTTATGGGACTTATGGGTCTTATGGGACCTATGGGGGCTCTGTGAACTCTGTGGTTTTTGTGACCTCTGTGATTTTGTTTGCAAATTTACACGTTTTTTCTTTCCTGTGAAAATTATTTCTGTGAAAACTTATTATTCTTCAGCAAATTCCCCTTTCTGCGGCAACTATTCCCTTTTCACTATTCCTTTTTTCATCCATCCTCCGTGGAACAGTCGTGCAAGGAAGATGCTTCCCCTGAATGCAAGCTCCACGGCCATGGCCGTCCATACTCCGCGCAGTCCGTGCACCGTGGCCAACCATGAGGCGAGCGTCAGCCTTATACCCCACATCGAGGCGAGGCTTATGATTGCGGGCCATAACGTGTCGCCGGCACCTATCAGCACGCCGTTGGCAACTATCGCCGCGGCGAACATGGGTTCTGCCCACGCCTCAATGCGCAGCGCCTCCACCCCTTGCGCTATCACCTCCTGCGCAGGGGTCATAAAGGCCATCAGCTCGGGGGCGAAGACCCACATCAACATTCCCATGAATGTCATCACGGCCATGCCAAGCCCCACCGACATGTTGGCGAACGAGCGCGTCAGCTGTAGCTGTCCTGCCCCTATGCCCTGGCCAACGAGCGTCGTGGCGGCCTCGGCGATGCCGTAGCCCGGCATGTAGCACAAGCTCTCCACGGTGATAGCCAGCGAGTTGGCGGCTATGGCTACCGTGCCAAGCGGTGCCACGATGATGGTGCTCACTATGTACGCCCCGCCCATGAGTACATGCTGCAGGGCCATCGGCGCACCAATCTTGAAGGCCGTGCCGACGATATCGGCCGTGGGGCGGAAAGTGCTGAGATAGGACTTATGGGTCTCATAGGACTTATAAGTCTCGCTGTTTTTTTCTCCAAAGAGCCGTAGCATGTCGCTGCGCCACAGCAGGAAATAGAGCATGAGCAGGGCCGTGACCATTTCGGCCAGACCAGTGCCAAGGGCGGCTCCCGCCACGCCCATGCCGAGTATATATATAAAGATGTAGTTGAACACCACGTCGAGGCAGCACATCATTATATTCAACATTGAGGGTATCTTCATGTTTCCGCTGCACTTCAGCATCGTTCCTGCCAGCCCGCTCATCTGGAAGAAGATTCCACAGACACCTATGAGAACGAAATAGAGCGACGCGTCGGCGGCAATCTCCTCCGTGCCGCCAAGCCAGTAGGGTAGGTAGCTGTGTACGGCGATGCCAGCGATGGAGAGCATCAGGCTCCAAACGAAGGCACACACAAGCGACTGCCGCAGCACGCGGCGAGCCCCCTCGAAATCGTTTGCCCCGATGAAATGGGCCACCTGCACGGAGAAACCAAGATTCACCGCCGACCCCAGACCGCCCATGAGCCATGTAGTGGTCTCCACCAGTCCGATGGCCGCTATGGCCTTAGCCCCCAAGTGGCCCACCATTGCCGCGTCGATGAAGAACATCACCGTGGCTGAGATCTGGGCGAGGATGGAGGGGACAGACAGCTGCACTATAAGCCGTAGTCGCTCACTGCGGCTCATTGTGCGACCTTCGCGGATGTATGACAACAAATCTTGACGTGCCATAGACGCTATATAACTAAGTTTGCTGCAAAGGTAATAATAATCGGTGGAACGGCCAAGCCATTTTCAGAACATTAACTTTGTCGGTTCGCAACAGGGGCAACTCTCGGTTCGCAACAGGGGCAACTCTCGGTTCGCAACGGGGCAACTCTCGGTTCGCAACAGGGCAACTCTGAAGCCTCTCCGAGGGGCCAAAAAGTTCGCGCCGTGCGAACTGTCAGTCCGCGCCGGGCGAACTCCGAGTTCGCGCCGGGCGAACTGAAAGACGTCTCGGAGACGATTTTGACAGAGAACTGGTGCAATTTTGACAGAGAACTGGTACGATTTTGACAGAGAACTGGTGCAATTCTGACAGAGAACCGAGATCACCCTATGAAAACGGCCTGAAAGGCCAATGAGCACATAGCCCAGGGCAGCGCCCTGGGTAAAATTGGCGGTGAGGGTTCGCCCTGCAAGGGCAAAAGCGATAATAGGAGGCGGTGCCTCCGTATAGGTGATTTCTATTAATCTAATTAAATGGTGCGCAGCCACTCCCCTCCCTTCAAGGGGAGGGGCTGGGGGTGGGGTCTGTAACTTCTTGTCTACTAATTAGGCTGCGCGTAGTTTTTGCAATTTGTAGAACATACTTATAATTCTTTTGCCCTTGCAGGGCGCAGTTCGTTTCGTCTGTGTACCCAGGGCGCTGCCCTGGGCTATGTGCTCATTGGCCTTTCAGGCCGTTGGTTCGACCGTTGGTTTGGCTGTTGGTTTGGCCGTTGGTCCGGCAGTTGGTTCGGTTGTTGGTCTGGCAGTTGGTTCGGTTGTTGGTCTGGCCGTTGGTTCGGCTGTTGGTCTGGCCGTTGGTTCGGCTGTTGGTCTGGCTGTTAGTTCGGCCATTTGCAAACTTAAGGTTTAATTTTTCCAGTAAATTCTTTGTGGTTTCAGAAAAAAAGTGTATCTTTGCCCCCAATAAACCAAATAACAACAATCAAACAACTATGAAAAAAACACTACTAATGGTTATTGTGGCCCTGTCGTCATGGACTGACGCTATGGCCACCGGCTTTTTCAACAACGAGCCGATGACGCTCGACGTGCCGGAGATGAGTCCTGAGGTGATGCGCATCATCAACCAGGACATGAGTTACGACTTGGACATCAAGATGCTGAAACATCTTGGTGAGGCAGACCCCGAAAACGTCCCCCTCGTAAGACGCGAGTGCCTCCCCTTCGTGAGACACGAGACGGACATGGAGGCCAACGCCAAGATGGACTTCGACTTCTTCAAGAGCAAGACAGCCGACGACGTTAAGCCCTACAAGGTGATGGACGACCTGACCTTCGTGGGCGTGCCCCTCTTCGTGGCCGGTTGGGCCATCAAGGGCGACAAGGCCATGTTCCGCGTGAACAACAAGGACGGAAAGAAAAACACACAGCTGCTCACCGACTTCAAGACCGGCATCGACGACTACACGCAGTTCTTCGGCCCGGTGATGACCGTGGGCCTGAAGCTGGGCGGATATGAGGGCCGCAGCGACTGGCCCCGCCTGATGGCCTCGTCGCTAATGTCCTACGCCATCATGGCCGGATTCGTCAACGGCATCAAGTACACCGCCAAGGAGATGCGCCCCGACGGCTCGACAGCCAACTCGTGGCCCTCGGGCCACACGGCCACCTCGTTTGTTGGTGCCGCCATACTTCACAAGGAGTACGGTCTGACACGCTCGCCCTGGTTCAGCGTCGCCGGTTACGGCGTGGCCACGGCAACGGGCGTCATGCGCGTGCTGAACAACCGCCACTGGGTCTCCGACGTGATGTCGGGAGCCGGCATAGGCATCATGTCGACAGAGCTGGGCTATGCCATCGGCGACCTCCTCTTCAAGCGTAAGGGACTGCTGCGCAACGACATGATCCTCGACTCGGAGAAGCCATCGTTCTTCGGCATCTCCATGGGCTTGGGCTTAGGCGGCAAGGACATCGACTTCAACTACTTCACCGACATGCAGGACAAGGAGCTTCACGGCATGACCGAGGAGATAGCAGCACAGGGGTATGATCTCTTAGGCGACGCCGCCGACATCAACATCGACTTCCGCTCAGCAACCGTTGTCGATGCCGAGGGAGCCTATTTCTTCAACAAATACGTCGGTGTGGGAGGCCGCTTCCGCGTGAGGGCCATGTCGGCAAAGTCGTTCGGAAAGTATGCCGATATCTCGTCGGAGGACTACAACAGCATCTGGACCTTGTATATCGATGACATCTACAAACTCGCTGGAAATACGCTCAATATGGCCGATGTGACAAAGGACGGAGCCTCGGTGACAAACATGCAAGGCATAGTGAAGAGCGACCACTTAGCAGAGTTCACTGGCAGCGTGGGACTCTACCTCAACCTGCCGCTGAACAAGCATTTCGCCCTGGGCACGAAATTCCTCATCGGACGCTCCATAACGCAGGAACTCGACATCGACGGACACGTAGAGGGCAACGTGAAGGACATCAAGTACTATATGCTCATAGAGGACGGAAAGGTGTACAAAGGGGAAGAAGGGGGATTGGCATTCGCCGTTGAGGCTCCGGTGAGCACCGGCGAGACTTATACCGACGACTGGGACTACATCAGGCTCGGCTCGGACAACTCGACATCCTACGGCACGGGCATTTCGCTGACATACCGCTACAAGTCGAACTTCTCGTGGAAACTGTTCTGCGACTACGACTACTCGGAGAAGACCTACACCATGACGGTCGACGAATGCCACTACGTGAAGAAAGCTCTCGGCAGCTCGGCCTACAACTTGGTGAGCAGCCGACTCACCGCCAGCGACGGCACCCCGATTTCGTCGCTGGCATACGAACTCGAACCCTACGTGTTCAAGAAAGACAAGAAGATGAACTATTTCACCGTAGGCCTCTCGTTTGCCGTCAATTTCTAAGGTAATATATTATGATTACACTCAACAATGGGGCACGCTTGGCAGCAGTCATGCTCGTCTTGGCCTTGATGCTCTCTTCATGCACCGACAATTCGCGCCGCCAGGAGATAGACCAGCGCCGCGCCGCCCTGAAACACAAGCAGGACAGCACGCTGGAGGCATCGCAGCGCGAACTGGCCATCGTGGACAGCACGCTGCAGGCCGTCAACGCCGAATATGAGCGAATGAAAATCGAGGTGGAGCAGCACAAGAAGGAACTGCGCGCCACCGCCGAGGAACTGACCGCATTGACGAAACTTCGCGTCAGGCGCGACTCGCTGCAGACGCAGTGGGACGTGCTTGGCGCGAAGATAAAGTATATCAGGGTGAAGAAGCAGGAGCAACCTTAGACAATGCATTCGGACGTGCCACGGCACGTCCGAATGCATTTACACAAAGCTGATGACACCCTGCACAGGCTCCTGCTGGTCGGGACGCTGGGGTTCGGGCGTGGCGTTCTCGCTGCCTATGCTTGCCAGTATCTCCTTTGTGCGCTTGTATGTGGGCGTCTGCTCCACCTGCGATATTACGTTGTCGTTGTCGAGGTCTTCGGGGGCGAAGATGTAGATGTTGGGGCGGCGCTTGTAGCGTTTTGCCGTCTCGCCGTCGTTGTAGTAGTGGCCGCGGCGCTCGTCGCGCTTTGCTGCCTTCTCCTGCTCCTCGGCCAGGCGGTTGGCCTCCTCGCGGGTCTGCTGCTTGGCCATGCGCTCCTCCATGCCGTCGACATTCTGCATACCGAAGCCCGTGGCAAGGATGGTGACCTTGACGCGCTTGCCCAGCTCGGGATCTACGGCAACGCCCCACTTGAAGACGAAGTCGCTGCCGAAACGCTCCATGAACTCGTGGACGTAGTTCATCTCCTCCATCATGAAGTTGTCCTGCGAGTCCTTCTGGTGGGAGAACGAGATGTTGAGCAGTATCTTCTTCGAGTTGAAGATGTCGTTGTCGTTGAGCAGCGGTGAGTTAAGCGCGTCGTCGATGGCCTTCTTCACGCGGTCCTCGCCCTCGCCGTAGCCAGTCGACATGATGGCCACGCCACCGTCCTGGAGTACGGTCTTCACGTCGTTGAAGTCGAGGTTCATCGTTCCGTGGAGGGTGATGATCTCGGCAATCGACTTGGCGGCGACGCTAAGTGTGTCATCGGCCTTCCCGAAGGCGTCGAGGAACGACAGGTCGGGATAGATCTCGCGCAGTCGCTCGTTGTTGATGACCAGCAGCGCATCGACGTGCTTCGACATCTCCTCAACGCCGTCGAGGGCCTGGTCGATCTTGCGGTTGCCCTCAAAGCGGAAGGGGATGGTGACGATGCCGACGGTGAGGATGTCCATCTCCTTCGACACGCGGGCGATGACCGGGGCTGCGCCCGTGCCGGTGCCGCCGCCCATGCCGGCGGTAATGAATGCCATGCGCGTGCCGTCGTTGAGCATGTTGTGGATGTCCTTGATGCTCTCCTCGGCAGCGGCGCGTGCCTTCTCGGGGCGGTTGCCGGCTCCGAGGCCCTCGCTGCCAAGTTGCAGCTTCACGGGCACTGGCGAGTCGTTGAGAGCCTGGTTGTCGGTGTTGCAGACTACGAAGGTCACGTCGTGAATGCCTTCCTTGTACATGTGGTTCACAGCGTTGCCGCCACCGCCGCCTACGCCGATGACTTTGATGATGCTGTGCTTCTCTTCGGGAACGCCGAAGTCGAGTATTTCGTTGTTGTTCATTGTGTCTTTATTGTTAGTTGTCTCGATGTCATTATATAGATGTTGTCTGTTCAGGCTCCCCAAGGGGCTTATGGGCTATTCAGGCTCGGTGAAGTCCTTTATCCAGTTTCCGAAGCCTCGCTTGAATTTGTTCCATTTGCTGTTCTCCTTCTTGCGCCGGAGTTCCTCCTCGGCGCGGCGCTCTTCCTCCTCACGGCGCAGACGTTCTTCTTCCTCTTTCATCTTCCTTGCTTCCTCTTGGGCCCTTTCTTCCTCCTGTGCTGTGCGAATCACTCCGGGGGCCACCTCGTGGGCCTGTCGGGGCTTGCGTGGGTTGACGCCGGGTGTCTCGTGGTTGTCGTTGTCGAAGAGGTCGCCGTTGGGGTCGATGATGCCTCCTGCGCAGTTCTGGTCGCCCTTTATGAGCAGTCCTAAGACTGTGTTGTACATGGCGTTCTTGGCCTTTATCTGGTCGTTGCCGCTGTTGATGGTGGCGGTGACGAACTTTGCCACGCGCACCTTTTCAATGCGTGTGCTGTTGGAGAAAGCCTTCTCGATGTTCTTCATGTTTGCGCCACCGCCGGTGAGGATGATTCCTCCGAGCAGCTTGCCGTAGTATTCATCGGGAATCTGGTAGCGCACGTTCTCGATGATTTCTTCCATGCGGCCCTCGACAATCTCGATGAAACGGCGGCTCTCCACCTGACGGTCGGGGTCGATGGAGTATTTCAGCGTGGGGTCGATCTCGCTGTTGTCGGTATATGCCGATGCGTACTTGATTTTCATGGCCTCAGCCTCGCTCTCCTCCATCTGCAGCGACGCGATGTCCTTTGTCACATTGTTGGAGCCGATGGGTATGACCACGAGATGACGGAGCACGTTCTTCCAGAACACCGAGACGGTGGTGGTGTCGGCGCCGATGTCGACGAGCGCGCATCCCGAGCGTTTCTCGCCCTCGGTAAGCACGGCGTCGGCCAGTGCCAGCGGAGCCAGGAACATGTCGGCCACATTGATGTTCGCGCTCTCGAAGCAGCGGTTGAGGTTCATGTAGAACTCGTTCCTTGCCACGATGTTGAGGAAATTGCCCTCCAAGCGGTTTGCCCTGATTCCCACGGGGTCCATCTGGTACTGGGAGTCCACACGGTACTCCTGCTCGGCCACGTCGAGTATTCTCTGCTCAGGGTACTCCATATTGCGGTTGGAGTCCATGAGGTCGGCCACCATCTCCTGTGTGACGATGGCGTTCTGCGAGAGGTCCATGGCGAGAGTGTTCTTCACGCCACGTATGCTCTGGCCTCCAACACCGACGAAGACCTGGGTTATGCGCTGCTTCAGCTGCCCCTCCAGTTTCTTCACGATGTTTGTCAGGCATTGCGCAGTCTTGTCGATGTTGTAGACCCTGCCTTTGCGAATGAACGATGAAGAGTCCTCCCTGACAATGGCCAGCACGGAGATGCTGCCGTCGGGCTTCTTCTGGCCGGCAATGCCCGTCACCTTCGATGAGCCGAGCTCTACCGCCACGATAAAGTCTTTTTGTTCTGCTGTTGTTGCCATAGCTATATATATTTACGATTTACAAATTTATGATTTACGATTTGACGCACTCATCGCTCATCACTAAACACTAATCACTAAACACTAATCACTAAACACTAATCACTAATCACTAATCACTAATCACTTCTTCTTGCAAATAATCTGGTTGTTGTATTCGACGCTCACTCGCGAGTATTTGTTCCATCCGGCCTCATTGAGTCCGTAACGGTAGAACTTCTTCAGGCGTTCCAGTTTCTTCTTCACACCTGTGGGCTGGCCCAGATAGACAATGTGGTCGCCAACGCGGGGCACCATCTCCACCGAGCCGTCGGCAAGGATGTTGAACTGCACGATCTCGCTTTTCCAGAACTCGTCTTTGTTGATGAGGTTGGCCAGCGGAGCAAGTACTTTGGCTGCATACTGGTGGTCTATGTCGCCAGTGGTGACAATGAGCTTGCAGGAATACTGCGTGTGGGGCATGGGACGGCCCTTGCTGTCCACGTAGTAGTCCTCGCCCTTGCTGTTCATCACCCTGATGACGGGTATGCGCTGGTGGATGTTTATCTCCACCACGTTGTCCTGGGTCTTCCAGCACTCGGCGCTCTCAATGAGTTCCTTGCCCTCGAGAGCTTCTTCCATCTCGCGCAGGTTGATGGTCTCCATCGCCTTGCCTACAGGTGAGAGATGGTCGGAAATGAGCATGCGCCTTACATCGTCACACGTGAGGAAACCGGGCATGATGTCCTCCTCAATGGTGATATTTACATCGCGGCAGACAACTGTGCCGTCGGGTTTGTTAAAAGCCATCATGGCTAAGGCCAGGTAAACGGCCAGGACTAAGTTGAAGCTGATGAGAAGAATTTTTTTCCACATGGTTTTGAAGGGTTTTTATTGTGACTTGTTGGGACTAATTGTTATTTCGTAGGATCTTTGCGATTTGGGGGACTTGGTTGTCGAGGTCGCCGGCGCCGAGGACTACGAGGACATCGAAGGTGCGGCTCTTGACGAGTGGAAGCACCTCGTCCTTGGTTATGAGCTGCCGTTCAACGCCTGGTGCCAGACGGTCGTAGATGAGCTGCGACGTCACGCCCTCGATGGGCTGCTCACGAGCGGGGTAGATGTCGGTCAGGATCACCTCGTCGAGCTGGCTCAGAGCCTCGGCAAACTCGCGGTAGAAGTCGCGGGTGCGGGTGTAGAGGTGGGGCTGGAAGATTGCGGTGATGTGGCGGTCGCGGTAGAGCTGGCGCAGCGAGCGGGCACTCTCGTAGATCTCCTTCGGGTGGTGGGCATAGTCGCTGAGGAACACCAACTGCGGGGTGTTTATCTTGAAGTCGAAGCGGCGGTCCACACCGTTGTATGTCCTCATGCCGTAGCGCAGCTCTTCGGCCGTGCAGCCCGCCAATTGTGCCATGGCCATGGCGGCGATGCCGTTCTCGATGTTGATGGGTATGGGATGGCCCAGGAAGATGTTGCGGACACACTCGATTGGTGAGATGAAGTCGAAGGTTATCGTGCCGTTTTCTATCTTCACGTTCTCAGCATGGAAGTCACCCTCGTCGATGGAATAGTCGTAGCGGCGCACGTCATCTTGCAGCCGTTCCTTCATCTCGAGTCCGCGATGCACAATGAGTGCTCCGCCCGGCTGGATGAGGCTGGTGTAGTGGGCGAAGCTCTCCAAGTATGCTTCTTTCGTCCCGTAGATGTCGAGATGGTCGGGGTCGGTGGCCGTGATGACGGTCATCCACGGCGTGAGGTGGTGGAAGGAGCGGTCGAACTCGTCGGCCTCTACAACAACGTAGTCGGAATCGGAGACAATGTAGTTAGTGCCGTAGTTCTTGGTGATGCCTCCCAAGAAGGCGTTGCAGTCGAGATGGCTCTGGTGCATGATGTGGGCGCACATAGCGCTGGTGGTGGTCTTGCCGTGGGTGCCGGCGACGCACAGTCCGCGCATCTGGCGTGTCAGCGTGCCAAGCAGCTGTGCACGCTTCTGAATCTCGAAGCCGATCTGGCGGAAGTATTGCAGTTCCTGGTGGTTGGACGGAATGGCCGGGGTGTAGACCACGAGGCATCGTGAGGCGTTCTTGCAGACATCAGGAATCTGTTGCACATCATCTTCATAGTGTATCAGCGCCCCCTCTTTCTCCAACAGACGGGTGAGGTCGGAGGGCGTGCGGTCGTAGCCCGCCACGACGAGGCCGCGATGGATGAAATAGCGTGCTATGGCGCTCATGCCGATGCCACCGATGCCTATGAAGTAGACAGCGTTCAAGCCCCCTGGGTTAGAAGGCTGGGTGCCAGGACGACCTGCAAAGCCACCTGAGTTTTGGGGCTGAGAGGCTGGACAACCCACGTTTGTGTTATGTTTCTCTTCCATAATAATCTTCATTAAATACCCTTGGTGTCTGAAGCCAGCTTCAGCACCTCTTCGGCTATGATTCTTGCGCTGTCGGGCAATGCCATTTTCTTTACATTCTCGCTTAGTGAGCGCAGTTTCGCATCGTCGGCGACGGTCTTTATGGCCAGTGGTATGAGTTTCTCGCGGGCCTCGGCATCCTTCACGTAGAGGGCGGCATCGCGGTTGGCGAGTGCCAGCGCGTTCTTCGTCTGGTGGTCTTCTGCCACATTGGGACTGGGAACCAAGATTACTGGCTTGCCAATGAGACAGAACTCCGAGATGCTGCTTGCTCCGGCACGGCTGATGACCAGGTCGGCGGCGCGATAGGCGGCGGCCATGTCGGTGATGAAGGCTTGGAGCTTGAGGTTTGAGAGTTGAGAGTTGAGAGTTGAGCGTTGAGAGCTGAGAGTAGAGTGTTGAGAGTTGTATTCTTTCAGACGCTGCTCCATCTCCTCGCTGTAGTATTTGCCTGTCTGCCAGATGAACTGCAGGCCGGAGTCGGCAATCTCGTTGAGGTGGGCAAGCACGCTCTCGTTGATGGTGCGTGCGCCGAGGCTGCCGCCTACCAACAGGACTGTCTTCTTCTCAGGCGACAAGCCGAAACTCTTCAAAGCCTCCTCGCGGGTGACCTTTGAGTCGAGCAGCGACTGCCGCACGGGGTTGCCCGTAAGCATTATCTTTTCGGCAGGGAAGAAACGCTCCATACCCTCGTATGCCACGCAAATCTTCTTTGCCTTCGCTGCCAACTGCTTGTTGGCCAGTCCGGCATAGCTGTTCTGCTCCTGGATGAGCGTCGGTATGCCCATGCTGTTGGCGGCTCCTAATGCCGCGCTGCTGGCATATCCTCCAACCCCAACGGCCACCTGCGGACGGAACTCGCGCAGAATCTGCTTGGCCATGCGCTTGCTGCGCAGATAGTCGAGCGCCACACCTATGTTGCCGGGCTTCCACAACGGGCGCAGGAATCCGCGTATGGGCAGACCCTTTATCTCGTAGCCGGCTTGGGGCACGCGCTGCATCTCCATCTTCCCCTCGGCACCGATGAAGAGAATCTGTGCGTCGGGTTGCAACTCGCGTATGGCGTTGGCTATCGACACAGCAGGGAAGATATGCCCTCCTGTCCCGCCGCCGCTGATGATGACTCGAAAATCCATGCGAGGGTGGGGGGCTGAACTACCTACGTTTGCGTTGTATCTCTCTTCCATATACTCTTCATTCAGTTAATTGCCTTGGACATACCACTTGCTTTAGTGACTACTGGGCTTGTTCCGTCTCCACAGTAACCTTCTTCGCGTTGCGGCTGACGCTGAGAATTGCTCCGATGTATGCACAGTTGACGATGGTCGACGTTCCGCCCTTTGAAATGAGCGGCAACGGCTGGCCGGTGACAATGCCGAAGTCGACGGCCACGCACATGTTGATGACTGCCTGGAACACGAGCAGCAGGGCCAGACCCATGACGAGGAACGCAGGGAAATTGTTCTCGCAGCGGCTGGCTATGCGTGCCGTGCGGAAGAGCAGTATGATGTAGAGGAACACCACAAGTATGGCTCCTATGATGCCCATCTCCTCGATGATGATGGCATAGATGAAGTCGGAGAATGCCTGCGGCAGATAGTCGCGCTCCACACTGTTGCCCGGGCCTTTGCCTATTATTCCGCTGGAAGCTATCGCAAGGTTGGCATGTGTCACCTGGTAGTTGTCGTCGGTAATCTCGTAGTTCTTCGGGTCTTCGGGCTTGCCGGGCTTCAGCAGACGGTTGCGCCATGTGCCGAAACGGTGGGTCACCGACTCGAAGATGTTCTTGTCGCCCTTGTCTTTCTTCACAGTCCGCTCAGTCTTCACGCCAGCCTTCAAGTCGGCCAGCTCCTGCGATGCCTCCTTGTCCATGCTTCCCAGTCCGAACACAAGAGCGGCGAATAATGCTGCTGCCAGAGCCATGACCCCGGTGAGCTTGGCCATGTTCTTCCACGGCATTCGTCCCAGTATCATCATCAGATAGATGACGGCAAAGAGCAGTACGGCGGTGGAGAGGTTCTCCCTCAGAATGAGCAGCACGGCGGGAACAGAAAGCCAAAGAATGTATTTCATGGCCAACGGGTCTGACCCGCTGCCGTCTTCGCGCTGCATGGCACTTAGAATCTGTGCCGTGGTGAGGACCATCGTGCCCTTCGCCAGTTCCGATGGTTGGAAGGTGAAAAACGGCAGCTGTATCACGCGGTTGGCACCGTTGATGCTCTCACCCCAGAAGAGCACCCATATCAGCGTGGCGTAGGTGAGGAGGAGCATAAGTGGCGTTATCAGCTTGAAGTAGCGGCATGGCACCTTCTGGGTTACAAGGACAATGCCGAGACCTATAATTATCAGACCGCTATGGTAGAAGAACGGGCCAAGGTAGTTGTGGGTCTTGTATGTGAGGGTGCTCGAGGCCGAAAAGACCTCGACAATACTTATCAGGCAGAGGAAGAGAAACACCATCCAGATGCCTTTGTCGCCTTTGAAGATATTCTTAAACTTGGGCATAGTTTTTCAGGGATTAATGGGTTTTTGTTCTGTTCGTTTCGACTCAGTCGCAACATACGTGAAGGGCTTACAGGTTGCGGACCAGTTCCTTGAACTGCTCACCACGGTCCTCCATGTTCTTGAAGAGGTCGAAGGATGCGCAGCAGGGCGAGAGGAGTACTGTCTCTCCGGGCTGTGCCAGCTCGTAGCAGGCCTCGACGCACTCCTTCATGGAGTGGGTGTCGCGGACGGTGATGCCCAGCGAGTCGAAGTTCTGGTGCAGCTTCGTGTTGTCGGCACCGAGATAGACCAATGCGGAGCACTTTTCGCGTATGAGCGGCTTGATGGGTTCGTAGTCGTTGCCCTTGTCCTTGCCTCCGACGATGAGTACGACCTTCGTCTTCATTGAGTCGAGGGCATACCAGCAGGCGTCGACGTTGGTGGCCTTCGAGTCGTTCACATACTGCACGCCGCGCACCATGCACACTTTTTCAAGGCGGTGCTCCACACCGGGGAAGTCGCTGAGGCTCTTGCGAATCACTTCCTTCTTTATTCCGGCGATGTTGCCGGCCAGTCCGGCAGCCAATGAGTTGTAGATGTTGTGGCGTCCGGTGAGGCTCAGCTCTTCCTGCTCCATGTTGAACGGCGTTGGCTTCTCCAGCGTGTACTTTCCTTCCTCGATGTAGCCGATGCTGCCCCGGCCTTTCAGCTCGGAGAACGGGTACTGTATGGCCTTGATGTCGTATTTCTCCAGCTCGCGGCGAATGATGGGATCGTCGTTCCAGTAGATGAAAGCGTCGGTGGGTGTCTGGTTCTGCACAATGCGCATCTTGGCATCCACATAGTTCTGCATCTTGAAGCCGTAGCGGTCCAGATGGTCAGGCGTGATGTTGAGCAGGATGGCGATGTTTGCCCGGAAGTCGTACATATTGTCGAGCTGGAACGAAGAGAGTTCGATGATGTAGTACTCGTGGGGCTCTTCGGCCACCTGTAGTGCCAACGAGCGCCCGATGTTCCCGGCCAGTCCGGCGTCGTAGCCCGCAGCCCTGAAGATGTGGTATATGAGCGACGTGGTGGTGGTCTTGCCGTTTGAGCCTGTTATGCATATCATCTTCGACGTGGTGTAGCGTCCGGCAAACTCGATCTCGCTGATGATGGGTATGCCGGTTTCTATTGCCTTTGCCACGATTGGGGCCGTGTCGGGAATGCCGGGCGACTTTATTATCTCCCCGGCATTGAGTATGAGGCTCTCGGTGTGGCCTCCCTCTTCCCAGGGGATGTCGCGCTCGTCGAGCATTTTCTTGTAGCGCGGGGCTATGGCCGACCCGTCGCTGACAAACACGTCGAAACCTTCTTTCTTTGCCAAAGCGGCGGCACCGGCGCCGCTCTCGCCTGCTCCTAATATGACTTTCCTGTTATTCATCGTTTTATGGGACTTATGGGACCTATGGGACTTATGGGGCTTTATCTTATCTTCAGAGTTATTATAGTCATTGCTGCCAGTATGATGGTTACTATCCAGAAGCGGATGGTGACGGTGACCTCGTGGAATGGGCGGTGAGGCCAGTCGCGGAAGATGTAGATGCTACCCTCCTGCTCACGCTTCACCACCGTCTTGTCGAGCACACGGAAGGCATCGTGAATGGGGGCGCCGCGGAACACACGCACCATCTTCTTCTGTCCCATGCGACGGGCAATCTTCGGCCACGTCTTCTGGATGATGACGCTAAGGCTTTCGACAAAGAATATGCCGCAGAGGATGGGCAGCAGCAGCTCCTTGTGGATGATGACTGCGCAGACACCGATGATGCCGCCGATGGTCAGCGACCCCGTGTCGCCCATAAAGATACTTGCGGGATAGGCGTTGTACCACAGGAAACCGATCATGGCACCGACGAATGCAGCAAGGAAGATGACCAGCTCCTCACTATGTGGGATGTACATGATGTCGAAATAGCTGGCATAGCCGATGTGGGACGACACGTAGGCGAAGATGCCGAGGGCGACACCGATGATGGCCGAGTTGCCGGCGCACATGCCGTCGAGTCCGTCGTTCATGTTCGCGCCGTTGCTCACCGCCGTTACCACTATGATGGTCATGATGACGAAGACAATCCAGCCGGCTGCAACCTTATGCTCACCCACAAACGACATCATCTCCGAGTAGCTCAGGTTGTGGTGCTTCGTGAACGGGATGGTGGTCTGCAACGACTTGTGGGCCTCCTTCTCGTGCTTCACCACCTCTTTATCGACAGACTGCGGCGAGCTGATGTTCTCGCGCATCACCGCATCGGGACTGAGGTAGAGTGTCAGGCCTACGATGAAGCCTATCGACACCTGGCCAACAATCTTCCACTTGCCCTTCAGACCGTCTTTTTTCTGGCGGAACACCTTGATATAGTCGTCGAGGAAGCCCAAGAAACCGAGCCACACAGTAGTGATGACCATGAGGATGAGGTAGACGTTGCGTATGCGCCCCAAGAGCAGCACGGGTACGAGTATGGCGACAATGATGATGATGCCGCCCATGGTCGGCGTGCCCTTCTTGCTCTCGCCAAACGGGTCGATTTCGGGGTCGCGCTCTATGTCGAAGATCTCCTTGTGCTTCATCCACTTGATGAACCACTCGCCAAACCAAGCCGAGATAATCAGCGACAGGATGAGAGCCAGCAGCGCACGGAATGAGATGTAGCTCCAGAGGCGCGCCCCGGTAATATCGAATTGCTCCAAGTATCGAAACAGATAGTACAGCATATTTTTTCCTTTTTTCTGACAACTGATTAAGACTGATTACACGTGTAATTCGTTTTAATCTGTTGTTTCATTAATTATTTCGCGTACCACCTCTCTGTCGTCGAAGTGGTGCTTCACACCACGTATCTCCTGGTAGTCCTCGTGACCCTTTCCGGCTATGAGTATCACGTCGCCTTTCTGGGCCATCATGGCAGCGGTGCGTATGGCCTCGCGGCGGTCGACGATGGCGACGACCTTCTTCATCTGCTGTGGCACCAGCCCGGCCAGCATGTCGTTGATGATGTCCTGCGGTTCCTCGAAGCGGGGGTTGTCGCTGGTGATGATTACGCGGTCGCTCTGGCGCACAGCCTCCTGAGCCATGAGCGGACGCTTGCCCTTGTCGCGGTTTCCGCCTGCACCGCAGACGGTGATGACCTTGCCACCCTTGCCGTCGAGCACCTCATGTATTGCACGCAGCACGTTTTCCAGAGCGTCGGGCGTGTGGGCGTAGTCCACGACGGCCGTCCAGCCGTCGGGCGACGAGATGGGTTCCAACCGACCGGCAACGCTCTTCAGTGTGCTCAGCACCACGAGGATGTCCTCTGCCGGCTTGCCTAACAGACGGGCGGCGCCATAGACGGCCAAGAGGTTTGAGAGATTGAAGCGCCCGATGAACTGCACGCCCACCTCGCGCCCGTCGATTTCGAGGTACATGCCCTCGAAGTGGGCCTCGATGATGCGGCCGCGGAAGTCGGCCATGGTACGGGTGCTGTAGGTCTTCACCGTGGCGCGGGTGTTCTGCACCATGAACATTCCGTTCTTGTCGTCGGCGTTGGTCAGGGCGAAACTGCCCTTGGGCAGCATGTCGAAGAACGCCTTCTTCGCGTCGCGGTAGTTCTCCACGGTCTTGTGATAGTCCAGATGGTCGCGGGTGAGGTTGGTGAAGATGCCTCCGGCAAACTTCAGCCCGCCTATGCGCTTTTGGGCTATGGCGTGGCTCGAGCACTCCATGAACACATACTCGCAGCCGGCGTCGGCCATGCGGCGCAACAGCGAGTTCAGCTCTATGGGGTCGGGAGTGGTATGTGTGGCGGCGACAGGCTCGCCGTCGATGTAGTTACACACGGTAGAGAGCAGTCCGCACTTGTGGCCAAGGCGGCGGAAGAGGTTGTAGAGCAATGTGGCGATAGTGGTCTTACCGTTAGTGCCCGTTACGCCCACGAGGCGCAGCTGCTCCGACGGACGACCGTAGAACGCCGTGGCCAAAGCCCCCACGACAGCCTCAGTTGAGGCCACCCTGATTACTACAGCAGAGGGCTTGGGAATGGGCATCTCTTCACATACAATGGCAGAAGCCCCCATCTCGAGGGCTTTGCCAATGTACTCGTGCCCGTCAGTCTGAGTGCCGCGGATTGCGACAAACAGACTGCCAGGTTTCACCTGCCGCGAGTCGATGCACACGCCTGTGATCGTGGTCTCTAAAGACCCCTCGACGGCCATCACTTCTATGCTCTCAAAAACATTACGTAGTGTCATGTTATTCCTCCTTTAACTCCTTTAACTCCTTTAACTCCTTTAACTCCCAATAACTCCCTTAACTCCTTTAACTCCTTTAACTCCTTTAACTCCTTTAACTCCCAATAACTCCCTTAACTCCTTTAACTCCCTTAACTCCTTTAACTCCCCACAATCATTTCAGTTCCAGATAGCACACCATTCCCGGATGCAAAACCGTTCCCGGTGCAATGCTCTGGCTCTTCACCTGTCCGGTGCCCTGCAGCCGCACCTTCACCCCCTGCTGCTCCACCAAGTAGACAGCATCGCTGGCTCCCATGCCAATGGTGCTGGGCATGGTGTTCTCGGCGAACTCAGGCTTCGATACCTCAACCTCCTTGTCGCTGATGCCCAGATGGCCCAGCACGTAGTCTACGGCGGAGATGTCGCCCTGCTTCACCACGGGCACGAACACCGACGTAGAGTCGCGTGCATCCGTGACATCCAGTTTGAGGTTGCGTGCCATGACACCCTCGGAGATGTTGTGGAACACGGCTCCCGACATTGCTCCGCCCGATGCGGGCAGTCCGGCCTTCTTCATGCACACGATGCAGGTGTACATGGGGTCGTCGGAGGGGAAATACCCGCAGAACGTCAGCCAGTACTCCACGGTGCCGCTGCGATAGTGTCCGCCCTTTGCCACCTGTGCCGTGCCAGTCTTACCCGACACTTGGAAGGCATGGCTTCCGGCCTTCTTTCCCAAACCCTGGCTCACGACATGGCGTAGCACAGTCTGCATGGTGCTTATTGCCTTGGGGCTGGCAATCTGCTCCTTCACCACTTCGGGCTGCACCTCTGCCACCACCACGCCGTCCTTTACGAACTGCTTGACGAATCGCGGGCGCATCATGCGGCCGTTGTTGGCGATGGCGTTGTAGAACGTCACGGTGTTGATGGGTGCCACCTGTGTCTCGTAGCCTATCGACATCCATGGCAGCGTGGTTTTGCTCCAGTAGAGGCCTTTGTTGGTCGTCTTGGTGTTCGGGTAGCGAATCTTCGGCTTGGCATATCCCACCATGGGCAGCTGCAGGTCCTCGCCGATGCCCACGCGGTAGAGTCCGTCAACATATTTCGAGGGGTTGCTGCCGTAGAAATGGTCAATGGTATAGCTCACGCCGATGTTCGAGCTGACCTCCAGCGTGCGTGCCAGGTTGATGCTGCCGTAGCCGCCCCGGTGCCAGTTGTGGTCCTTCATCTTCGCCCCGTGCATGGGCATGACGCCGCTGCCTGTGTTGATGACATAGCTGGTGTCCACCACTCCGTCGTCGAGGGCCACAAGAATCGATGCCGTCTTGAACACCGAGCCAGGCTCGCAGCGGTAGCTGATGGCGTCGTTGAACAGTTCGCGGTAGCTGCCGTCGCTGCAGCGGCGCATGTTCACGATGGCCTTCACGTCGCCGGTCTTCACCTCCATGAGTATGGCCACGCCCATCGAGGCCTCCCATTTCTTCAGTTCGTCGACGAGGGATTTCTCTGCCAGGTCCTGCATACCTATGTCGATAGTGGTGACGATGTCGGCTCCGTCAATCGGGGGCGCCACGGTGAAGGGCACAATCTTGTCGAGCACCTTCTCCTTGCGCTGCAGTCCGTACTCGCCGCGCAGGATGCTGTCGTAGCTAAGTTCGATGCCGAAGCGTGCCGTGTCCTTGCCACCCTCGTAGCTGCGTATGTCGCCGATGGTGCGCTCGGCCAGCGAGCCGAAGGGGCGGCGGCGTGCGTCGAACTTCTCGGCATGGAAGCCGTAGCGGTTCTGCGGCAGGTTGAAATAGGGCAGCTGCTTCACCTCGCAATAGGTGCTGTAGCTGATGCGGCGGGGCCACACCCACCAGTGGCGGGCGCCGATGGTCTTCTCGCCGCGCTTGTTCACCACCACCTTCTTGCGGCCTTTCTCAAGCCGCTCCTTGAACTGCTGGGCCGTCCACTCGGGGAAGATGTTGTGCAGACCGTCGCAGAGACTGTCGATGAGTTCCGCCCACGTGCTGTCACGGCGGTGTATCCACAAGGTGTCGTTAGGGTCGCCGGGCTGGAAGTCCATGAATATCTTGTACTCGGGTATGCTGCTGGCCAGCAGCTGGCCGTCGCTGCTGAGAATGTTGCCACGGTTGGGGCGTACCTTCACGCTGTCCTTCTTCTGGCTGTCGGCCACAACGTCCCAGTAGGCCTTGCGGGCAGTCATGGTGTAGCCGGCCTTTGCCAGCACGGCAACGCCTATAAGTGTGAGCGCCATTGCCATGAAGAAATAGCGCGGTAGTACCTTGTCTTTCTCAAACTTGCTCATAACTACAGATTATATAATTAGTAATGAGTAATTATTAATTATGATTACTTCCTCTTCCTGTTTTGAAAGGTATCGTCACTTTCACTCCCCTTTCACTCCTCTTTCACTCCCCCTTCACTCCGAAGGAGATACATCAACTATATACGGCGGCTGCTCCGGAATGATTAGTTTGTTGTCCTCGTTCTCGCTGAGCACCTTCAGCACATTG
This sequence comes from uncultured Prevotella sp., assembly GCA_905233425.1. Lineage (GTDB taxonomy): Bacteria > Bacteroidota > Bacteroidia > Bacteroidales > Bacteroidaceae > Prevotella. The sequence goes on from CAJOEC010000070.1 coordinate 28,648, forward strand.
CTCTGGCGGCACAGCTCCGTGAGATTGCTCGAACTCGACATTGCCCTGAACTTGGCGTCGACCAGTTCTTTCTCCAACTGGCTTATCTTGATGACATCCTGCTGGCACTGGTATCTCACTCCGACGTAGACGCAGGTGAGCATGACAATCAGGATGATAAGCCCGACGTAGTGGCGTGCAAGAGTCAGCAGGTAGTCGCCGCCTACTATCTGTCGCAGCGTCTGCGTGCCTACAGGCGCCTCGTCGTCTTCGCTGGCCCGCTCTTTGAGTTGCTGCAGCGTCGACTGCGCTTTCGTTTTTGGCTTCGCTGCCCCGGCGGCGTCCCCCGCCGGGGCAGATGCTTCCGTAGGCTCTGCCAAGCCCGCTGTCGACAGCGCGCCGCCCTGTTCGGCATCGGCACTGACGGACGAAGCCTCTACAATTTCTTTCTCTATATTCATTTCAGGGACTTTCATAGTTGAAAATGTTTTAAATGTCTTGTTGTCTCAATGTCTTGTTGTCACACTTTCTCCGCGATCCTTAGTTTCGCGCTGCGGCTCCGTGGGTTTGCCGCCAGTTCTTCTTCCGATGGTGTCACCACCTTATTATTAATAATGTGTAGCGGCGCCGTCACCCTTCCGAAGAAGTCCTGCTGCATTTTGCCTTCCGTGTTTCCGCTGCGCATCATGTTCTTCACAATCCTGTCTTCAAGCGAGTGGTAGGTCAGCACCACCAGCCGGCCTCCTGGCACGAGCAGCTTTGTGGCTGCCTGGAGCATCTCCTTGAGCACCTCCATCTCGCGGTTCACCTCTATGCGGAGTGCCTGGAATATTTTCGCCCCGTCCTTCTTCCACTGTCCGCCCGACGACTGGCTGTCGGCCGACATGTCCATTCCTACAGCTTTCAGCAGCTGGCCTGTGGTCTCTATGCGCTGTTGCTGCCGGGCCTTCACTATTGCCGCCGCTAACCGGCGCGAGTTCTTCAGTTCACCGTAGAGGTGGAACATCGTCGAGAGCTGTTCCTCGTCGTACCCGTTCACCACGTCGGCCGCCGTCGTTCCGCCCCGCTGGTTCATGCGCATGTCGAGCTGAGTGTCGAAACGGAAGGAGAATCCCCGCGCCGCGTCGTCGAAATGGTGCGACGACACACCCAAGTCGGCTATCACCCCGTTGAGTTTCCCAACCCCGTAGTAGCGCATCCAGTTGTTCATGTAGCAGAAGTTGGAGCGTATGAAGGTGAAATTCCCGGCCTTCAGCTGACAGGCGTTACGCTCTGCGTCGGCATCCTGGTCGAAGGCGTAGAGGTGGCCCGTTCCATCCAACCGTCTGAGTATCTCCTTGCTGTGGCCGCCGCCACCGAAGGTCGCGTCTGCATAGATGCCGCCGGGCTGGATGTCCAGCCCGTCGACGCTTTCCTCGAGAAGCACAGTTACGTGATATGTCTCTGCCGTCGTTATCATTATTGTTGTGGGCTGTCATACGGTTTTGGGTGTTGTTACCATCAGGGCCTCAAGCTGGCTTGCGAAGTCCTCGTCGGAGAGGAACGGCTGCTCGGTGTTCTCGGCCGACCATATCTCTATGGTGTCGTTTATTCCCAAGAAGCGCACCGACTGGTTTATCTGCGCCTTGGCGAGGTATTCTTTCGGAATGAGGAAACGGCCGTTGCCGTCGAGCGTCAGTTCCATAGCCTCCGAAGCGTACTGGCGGAGCACCATCTTGCTGGCTCTGTCAAACTCGTTGACACGCTGCATGAGGGTGTCGATGCGTTTGTTCCAGACACTCAGAGGATAGAGCACCAGGCAGGGCTGGTGGACATCCTTGCGGAGGACAAGCACCTCGTCGCCGCTCCCCTGTAGAACCTTGCGGAAAACTGCAGGAAGGAAAACGCGACCCTTGACGTCGGTCTTCGCCTCTATGTTGCCTAAGAACCTTATCTCACTCATTACGACTTCTCGTTGACGGTTGCTATCGCTGTTCAAATGGGAACGCGAGCGTCTCACACATCATCGCTGACGAAAGAGATTGTCCGCTTCCCGGATTTTGCTGCAAAGATAGTCATTATTCCCCATTTCGCCCCACTTTGCCCCAATTTTTTAAAAAAAATTTGCTTTTCGATACCACTTTCCCCCACTTTCCTCCTCTCGTCCTACACAATAAGCTAAAAGTGTGCATCGCTTTTTGCCACTGTTCGCACATTTTTCCAGCCAACACCAACCTCTCGGTCGCCGACATTCGTTTCTCTCTTGCAGGCCTCTTGGGCCGCCAAGTCAAGGCTCCCCCATGATAGCGACAGGCCCCCCGGAGGCCCCAAAAAGTTCGCGCCGTGCGAACTCCCAGTCCGCGCCGTGCGAACTCCCAGTTCGCGCCGTGCGAACTCATAGTCCGCCCGGCGCGAACTTTTTGGCCTGTCGGAGACGACCGACAGACATACGCCACCCTCGTATGGCTTGCCCCCGTAGGGACGCGACGTGTCGCGTCCGCACTCGCCCTATGTCGCGTTAAACTTTGTCACATTTTCCGTGCGAATGCAGCTTGTTTATAAAATAATGTGTACCTTTGCACCCGAAATTTCATTCAAATACGTATTTGTTATGTGCATGGTGATTTCTATTAATTAAATGGTGCGCAGCCACTCCCCTCCCTTCAAGGGGAGGGGCTGGGGGTGGGGTCTGTAACTTCTTGTCTACTAATTATATACTGACCCCACCCCGCGAGCTCTGCTCGGGAATGAGGCTGCGCGTAGTTTTTGCAATTTGTAGAACATACTGCATGTACAACAGTTCCCTAAAGGACGAGCTGCTCAGCGAGACGCGCCGCTCGTTTGACAGCGAGGCCATCGCCCTGCTCACCGCGCTAATGGCTTTCACCGCGCAGACGGCGGGGGCGGCAACGGCGGCCATGATTTAGGCGGGCGAAGGTGATAAAAAGATACACTTTCGCCCGCTTTCTATACTTTTAACGCGCGAAACGCACGTTATTAAAAAATTAATGCGTACCTTTGCATACAAATTGCGTGCGAAACTCGGCGGCGCCTCAGCAATCGGAGCAAGCTCTATTGTATTCGGATTGCACGAGCTTCGCAGCCGTAAACCACAAAAGAGTAACAGATATGGAAGACTTGGTATTATCAATCCCCACACAGGACGGGGCTTTCGTCGAGACGCTGGCACGACGCATGGGCTGGACGATGCATCGCCGTACCCGCTTCGCCGGGCAAGCCGTCACACCGGCAGCGGCTGTCTGCCATGCCGCCCCAAGCAGACGCGAGGCAGCCATGCTATTTGTACAGAACCTCTCCGTGCGCGGAGACCAGCCCGTACCGGCCGATGAGCGTGGCATCGACGCACTTATCAACGAGAAATACGACAAATGATGCAAGCTTATATTGACACCAATATCCTCGTAGACCTGGTACTCGCACGCCAGGAGTTCCTGCCCGATGCCCAGCGCGTCTTCGCCTTGGGCTATGCCGGCGAGGTGCAGCTTACGGTCTCGGCTCTTTCCTTCGTCAACACCGTCTATCTGGCACGCAAGTACAAGTACCCCCTCGACGAGGTCTATTCCAAGCTCCGCCTCGTGGCCGACTTCGTGTACGTGGCCGACCTCAGCGGCCAGAAAGTCCTCAGCGGCACCGTTAGCGACATGTCCAAGCTCGACGGCAAGACGCTCATCGGCATGGACGTGCTGGAGGACGCCGCCACGAACGACATCGCCGCCCTCGCCACCCGCCTCGACGGCAAGCAGACCAACGTCGCGCTCGCCGATCGCACGCTCTACAAGGACGGCGCGTGGAACACGCTGTGCCTGCCGTTCGACGTGGAGGACGGCAACACGGAGGACGGGCTGACCTTCAGCGGCACGCCGCTCACGGGAGCCACCGTCATGGAGCTGGACGTGGAAGGAACCTACGACACCAACAAGCAGACGGGCCTCGCTACCGATGGCACGCTCTACCTCTACTTCAAGGATGCCAACAAGGTCGTGGCCGGTAAACCTTATATTATTAAGTGGGACGGCGACGGCACCAACAACCTCGTGGATCCAGTGTTCACCGAAGTCAGCGTCATCAGCGACGACCCGACACCTGCCCAGAGGACGGGCGGCGACGTGGCCTTCACCGGCTCCTACAGCCCCGCCGCCATCGCCGTGGACAACAAGGCATGCCTCTTCCTCGGTGTGAGCACGGTCAACGGCCAAGAGGTGAGCACGCTCTACTACCCCGACACCTCGAACTATGAGAACTTCCCCAACCTCACAGGTGCCACCGCTGAGAACTACTACCTCGGTGCCTTCCGCGCCTACTTCCAGGTTGACCTCGGCAATGGCCTCGGCGTGTACCCCGCACCCACGACAGTACGCTCGTTCGTGCTGAACTTCGGCGAGGAGGGCGAGGCGCAGGGAATCACGACCACAGATTACACGGATTTCACGGATAAGGCCGGCGCGTGGTACACCATAGACGGCGTGCGCCTCGACGGGAAGCCCACGAAGAAGGGATTGTACATCCACGGAGGCCGCAAGGTGGTCATCCCCTAAGGAAGATATTTTGTCTAAGGATTTTAAGGATTAAAAGGATAGTCGGCGCAAGTGCCGGTAAATGATAATCCTTATAATCCTTAAAATCCTTAGACATATTATAGTCCCCCGGAGCGAGGTCATCAAGGATGGCTCATCGGCATGGACGTCATCTGCAAGGGCGACCTCGCCGTGACTTACGCCAGCATCCACATCGGCACAGGGAATCACGACCACAGATTACACGGATTTCACGGATTATGTTGCCTATTACAGCGACCACAGATTCCACAGATTACAAGGATCATGTTGGATTGTGCGCAGCAAAAATCTGTGAAATCCAGATTAAACGCATTATAACGAAAAGTCTCTTTTTATGGAAACGAATTACCGTAATATCCATAATCTGCCCATAATTGATATAATTAAGGAAATTACGGTTAAATTACGATAATTACGGAAATTCGTTTCAGACATTATTTGTAAACTTTATTTGGTGTCAGTTCCTAATTATTAATCAAATTCGTGGACAAAATTATGATAATTATTCAAATTCGTTTCCAAAATATTAATAATGCGTTTGGTGTGCTGTGAAATCTGAGAAATCTGTGGTAGAACAATTACATCGGTGGGAATGTCGCATCACACCGTTATGTGAAAATCTAAAGGGAGCGGAACGCTGATTGGTGTTCCGCTCCCTTTGGAATTGTTGTTGTAAGTTCTTAATCGTCGAGGATTGACTCCTGGACGTAGTCGAGGACGTTCTTGCGGTTGGCCTGCATGCGCTCGTACTCCTCCTTCGAGCCGACGATGATCTTCTCGAACTCGCGGAGTCCTGTGCCGGCGGGGATGAGGTGTCCGCAGATGACGTTCTCCTTCATACCCTCAAGGAAGTCCTGCTTGCCACGGATGGCGGCCTCGTTGAGCACCTTAGTGGTCTCCTGGAAGGATGCGGCCGACATGAACGACTTCGTCTGCAATGCTGCGCGTGTGATACCCTGGAGTATCTGAGTCGACGTTGCGGGCACGGCGTCGCGCACCTGTACGACACGCTTGTCGCGGCGCTTCAACGAGGTGTTCTCGTCACGCAGACGGCGCACGGTGACTATCTGTCCCTTCTGCAGCTCGGTGCTGTCGCCGGCATCGGTGACAACTTTCTTGCCCCAGATGCGGTCGTTCTCCTCGGCGAAGTCGAGCTTGTCGACAATCTCCTGCTCGAGGAAGGCGGTGTCGCCCGGATCGTTAATCATCACCTTGCGCATCATCTGGCGCACAATAATCTCGAAGTGCTTATCGTTGATCTTGATACCCTGCAGACGGTACACATCCTGCACCTCGTTCACGATGTACTCCTGAACAGCGGTGGGCCCCTTGATGGCAAGGATGTCGCTCGGAGTGATGGCACCGTCGCTGAGCGGCGTTCCGGCGCGCACGGCATCGTGCTCCTGCACCAGGATCTGCTTCGACAGCGAGACGAGGTACTTGCGCTGGTCGCCAGCCTTCGAGGTTACAATGATTTCGCGGTTGCCACGCTTCACCTTGCCCATGGTGACCTCGCCGTCTATCTCGCTGACGATGGCCGGGTTGGATGGGTTGCGGGCCTCGAAGAGTTCCGTGACACGCGGCAGACCGGCGGTGATGTCACCACCCTTGGCGGCTGCACGCGGAATCTTGACAAGCGTCTCACCAGTGCGGACGGTCTGGCCGTCCTCGACAACTATATGACCTCCCACGGGGAAGTTGTACGTTCCGACCTTGTCGCCGTTGTCGTCGATGACATCGCAGGTAGGTACTTTCGTCCTGTCCTTCGACTCAGTGACAATCTTCTCGGTCAAGCCCGTAGTATCGTCGGTCTCGGCGCGGAAGGTAACGCTCTCAATTACGTCGTTGAACTTCAGCCGACCGGCATACTCGGTTACGATGACGGCGTTGAAAGGGTCCCACTGTGCAATCTTGTCGCCCTTCTTCACCACGTCGCCCTGCTTGAAGTACAGTGAAGCACCGTAGGGCACGTTCACCGTGGAAAGGGCAATCTTGGTGTTGGGGTCGACGAAACGCAGTTCACCCAGACGGCTGACCACCATCTCGCACTCGCGTCCGTCCTCGTCGAAGGGCACGGTGCGCACCTCCTCGAACTCAAGGCGTGCATTGTCGTATTTTGCCACTATCGATGCGTTGGCAGCTGCGTTGGCAGCCACACCACCGGCGTGGAACGTACGGAGCGTGAGCTGTGTACCCGGCTCACCGATGGCCTGTGCGGCGATGACACCGACGGCCTCGCCCTTCTGCACCATTCGGCGCGTGGCAAGGTTACGTCCGTAGCACTTGCGGCAGACGCCCTTCTTCGACTCGCAGGTGAGCACCGAGCGGATCTCGACCATCTCTATCTCAGCCTTCTCAATCTCAGCGGCCAGTGCCTCGGTGATTTCCTCTCCGGCAGGAACGATGATCTCGCCGGTCTTGGGGTTGACCACATCGTGAACGCTGACGCGACCCAGGATGCGCTCGGCGAGCGAGGAAATCACTTCGTCGCCACTCTTCAGGGCCGTGCATTCCAGTCCGCGTAGGGTGCCGCAGTCCTCCTCGGTGATAATAACATCGTGGCTGACGTCGACAAGTCGGCGGGTGAGGTATCCTGCGTCGGCGGTCTTCATGGCAGTATCGGCAAGACCCTTACGGGCACCGTGGGTGGAGATGAAGTACTCCAGCACTGACATGCCCTCCTTGAAGTTCGACAGAATGGGGTTCTCAATGATCTGGTGACCCTCGGCACCTGCTTTCTGAGGCTTGGCCATCAGACCGCGGATACCTGAGAGCTGCTTGATTTGGTCCTTACTACCACGGGCGCCAGAGTCGAGCATCATGAACACGGCGTTGAAGCCCTGGTCGGCCTCGGTCATCTGCTTCATCAGGATGTTACCGATGTCGTTGTTCACGTGCGTCCAAGTGTCGATGACCTGGTTGTAGCGCTCGTTGTCGGTGATGAAGCCCATGTTGTAGTTGTCGGTAATCTGCTGTACCTCAGCATTACCTTTCTGGATGAGTTCGGCCTTCTCCTTCGGGATGATGATGTCATCGAGGTTGAACGACAGTCCTGCCACGTATGCCATGCGGTAGCCTAAGTTCTTGATACCGTCGAGGAACTCACATGCCTCTGCGAAGCCCACATTCTCAATGACGTTGGCAATGATGTCGCGCAGCGATTTCTTTGAGATGACGGTATTGACATATCCCACCTGCGGCGGCACGATGCCATTGACGATGACGCGACCAACAGACGTCTCGACCTGATGGCGCACTTTCAGTCCGTCGATAATGTCATCGACCATGACCTTCACCTGTGCGTGGAGGTCGCACTTGCCCTCATTGTGGGCAATGATGGCCTCCTCCGGACCGTAGAACGACAGTCCCTCACCCTTTGCCCCCGGACGGATCTTCGTGATATAATAGAGTCCGAGCACCATGTCCTGCGAAGGCACGGTGATAGGCGCACCGTTGGCAGGGTTGAGGATGTTGTGGCTCTGCAACATGAGCAGCTGGGCTTCAAGGATGGCCTCATTGCTGAGGGGGAGGTGAACAGCCATCTGGTCACCGTCGAAGTCGGCGTTGAAGGCCGTACATGCCAGAGGATGAAGCTGGATGGCCTTACCCTCGATGAGTTTCGGCTGGAATGCCTGTATACCGAGACGGTGCAGCGTAGGAGCACGGTTGAGGAGCACAGGATGTCCGCGCATGACGTTCTCCAGAATGTCCCAGATGACGGGTTCGCGACGGTCGACGATACGCTTGGCGCTCTTGACGGTCTTCACGATGCCGCGCTCAATAAGCTTGCGGATGATGAACGGCTTGTAGAGCTCGGCGGCCATGAGCTTTGGCAGACCACACTCGCCCATCTTCAGCTCAGGGCCGACGACAATAACGCTTCGTGCGGAGTAGTCGACACGCTTACCCAGAAGGTTCTGACGGAAGCGGCCCTGCTTACCTTTCAGTGAGTCGCTGAGAGATTTCAGCGGGCGGTTGCTCTCGCTCTTCACGGCCGACGACTTGCGGCTGTTGTCGAAGAGAGAGTCGACGGCCTCCTGAAGCATACGCTTCTCGTTGCGGAGGATGACTTCGGGAGCCTTGATCTCCATGAGGCGCTTCAGGCGGTTATTGCGGATGATGACACGACGGTAGAGGTCGTTAAGGTCGCTGGTGGCGAAACGTCCACCATCAAGCGGCACGAGGGGGCGCAGCTCAGGGGGAGTCACGGGGATGATCTTCATAATCATCCACTCCGGGCGGTTGACACCCCGCTCAACACTCTGACGGAATGCCTCAACCACCTGCAGACGTTTCAAGGCCTCATTCTTGCGCTGCTGAGAACCGTCGGTGTTTGCACGGTCACGAAGCTCGTAGCTCAGTGAGTCAAGGTCGAGCGTGGAGAGCAGCTCATAGATGGCCTCGGCTCCCATTTTGGCAACGAACTTGTTGGGGTCGCTGTCCTCGAGCATCCAGTTGTCTTCCGACAGCTGGTTGTCGTAGATGTCGTTGTATTCCTCCTCTGAGAGAAGGTCGAACTTCTGTGAACCCAACAGAGGCTCACCGTCGGCATTCTTCCGCCCCTCCAATGGTCCCGGATTGATAACCACGTAGCGCTCGTAGTATATCACGGCATCCAGTTTCTTCGTGGGCATGCCCAGAAGGTATCCAATCTTGTTGGGCAGCGAACGGAAATACCATATATGTGCCACGGGCACTACCAATTCGATGTGTCCGCTGCGCTCACGGCGCACTTTTTTCTCTGTCACCTCAACACCGCAGCGGTCGCACACAATACCCTTGTAGCGTATGCGTTTGTACTTGCCGCAGGCGCACTCATAGTCCTTGGTAGGGCCGAAGATGCGCTCGCAGAACAGTCCGTCGCGCTCGGGTTTGTATGTGCGGTAGTTGATGGTCTCTGGCTTGGTGACCTCGCCAAACGAGTTCTCCAGTATCTGTTCGGGAGAAGCAAGTCCGATGGTTATTTTGGTGAAGTTATTCTTCTGCTTTGAATCTTTCTTGAAAGCCATATCTCAATTTACGATTTACAAATTTTCGATTTACGATTGAAGTGCGTCAGCAAATTGCTCGCTTATCGCTCTTCACTTTTCACTTTCTCAGTCGAGCGTCACGCTTAGGCCGAGGCCGCGCAGTTCGTGCAGCAGCACGTTAAGCGACTCCGGTATGCCTGGCGTAGGCATGGGTTCGCCCTTTACGATGGCTTCGTATGCCTTTGAACGCCCGACGGTATCATCAGACTTGATAGTAAGTATTTCCTGCAACACATGGCTGGCACCGAAGGCTTCGAGAGCCCAGACCTCCATCTCTCCGAAACGCTGTCCGCCGAACTGGGCCTTACCGCCGAGCGGCTGCTGGGTGATGAGGCTGTACGGGCCTATGGAGCGTGCGTGCATCTTGTCCTCGACCATGTGGCCCAGTTTCAGGAAGTAGGTTATTCCCACTGTTGCCGGCTGGTCGAAGCGTTCTCCTGTCTCTCCGTCATAGAGGTAGGTGGAGCAGAGGCGTGGCAGTCCGGCCTTGTCGGTCCATTCGGCCAGGTCGTCGAGCTTGGCACCGTCGAATATCGGGGTGGCAAACTTCACGCCCATCTTCTTTCCTGCTGCGCCGAGGATTGCCTCGAATATCTGTCCGAGGTTCATTCGTGAGGGCACACCGAGCGGGTTGAGCACCAAGTCAACGGGACGACCGTCCTCAAGGAACGGCATGTCCTCCTGGCGCACCACCTTCGACACAATGCCCTTGTTGCCGTGACGTCCGGCGAGCTTGTCGCCCACACCGATCTTACGCTTCTTTGCAACGTAGACCTTGGCCATCTGCAGGATGCCAGAGGGTAGCTCGTCACCGATGGTGATGGCAAACTTACGACGCTTCATCTCAGCATCGAGCAGTTTGTATTTCTTCATGTAGTTGATAATGAGCTGGGCGATGAGCTTGTTCTTGTGCTCGTCGTTGGTCCAGTCGCTGGTCTGCACGTCGCCATACTCCAGGTTACGCAGGCCGGTGATGGTGAACTTGGCACCCTTGGTGATAATCTCGGCACCAGTGTAGTCCTTCACTCCCATTGAGGTCTTGTTCTTGGTCAGCTCATGCAGTTTGTCCACAAGGATGTCCTTCAGGTCATCGACCTTTGCCTCGTATTCATCGTCAATCTTTGCAAGGATCTGTTTGTCCTGCATCTTTGTCTGACGTGTCTTGATGGCCTTTGCAAACATCTTCTTGTCAATAATCACACCCGAGAGCGATGGGTTGGCCTTCAGCGACGAGTCTTTCACGTCGCCGGCCTTGTCGCCGAAGATGGCGCGAAGCAGTTTCTCCTCTGGCGAGGGGTCACTTTCTCCCTTAGGCGAAATCTTGCCGATGAGGATGTCGCCCGGCTCCACACGTGCACCTACTCGGATGACGCCGTTCTCGTCGAGGTCTTTTGTGGCCTCCTCAGAAACGTTGGGTATGTCGCTGGTGAACTCCTCTACGCCTCGTTTTGTCTCACGGACATCGAGTGAATATTCATCTACATGGACAGAAGTCAGTATGTCTTCACGAACGATACGCTCATTGAGCACGATGGCATCCTCGTAGTTGTAGCCTTTCCACGGCATGTATGCCACGAGCAGGTTGCGTCCCAGTGCGAGTTCGCCGTTTTCGGTGGCATAGCCCTCGGTGAGTATGTCGCCTTTCTTCACACGCTGTCCCTTGTCGCAGATAGGACGCAGGTCGATAGTCATGTTCTGGTTGGTGCGGCGGAACTTTGATATGCGGTACTCTTTCAATGCTGGTTCGAAGGAAACGAACTCCTCGTCTTCGGTGCGGTCGTAAAGTATGCGGATGGTGGTAGCATCAACATATTCTATTGTACCGTCGCCCTCGGCGGTAATCATCGTACGTGAGTCCTCGCACACCTGTTTTTCTATACCTGTGCCAACGATGGGAGCCTCGTTGTGGAGTAGGGGCACAGCCTGACGCATCATGTTCGAGCCCATGAGTGCGCGGTGGGCATCGTCGTGCTCCAAGAAAGGAATGAGCGATGCTGCGATAGATGCTATCTGCTGTGGCGACACGTCCATGAGGTCCACCTCCGATGGTGGCACCACGGGGAAGTCGGCATCCTGACGGCATTTCACCACGTCGCGGATAAATGTTCCGTCGTCGTTGAGCGGGGCGTTGCCCTGGCCTATGACATGCTCAGCCTCCTCTTCAGCAGTAAGGTAGACAATCTCGTCGTTGTTAAGGTTTGCCACGCTGTTCTCCACCTTGCGGTAAGGTGTCTGTATGAAGCCCAGCTCGTTGATCTTTGCATAGACGCAGAGCGAGGAGATAAGACCGATGTTCGGCCCTTCAGGGCTTTCGATAGGACAGAGACGGCCATAGTGTGTATAGTGCACGTCGCGCACCTCGAATCCGGCACGCTCACGCGACAGACCGCCAGGGCCGAGAGCAGAGAGACGACGCTTGTGTGTCACCTCGGCCAGCGGGTTCGTCTGGTCCATGAACTGGCTCAGCGGGTTTGTTCCGAAGAACGAGTTGATAACGCTCGAAATGGTTTTGGCGTTGATAAGGTCGGTTGGAGTAAACACCTCATTGTCGCGCACATTCATGCGTTCACGGATTGTGCGGCTCATGCGTGCCAGACCGATGCTGAACTGATTTGAAAGCTGCTCGCCGACAGTACGGACGCGACGGTTCGACAAATGGTCGATATCGTCGACAGCAGCCTTAGAGTTGATAAGCTGTATGAGGTATTTTATGATTTCTATGATATCCTCCTTTGTGAGCACCCTAACTGCCATGTCGGTGTCAAGCCCCAGCTTTTTGTTGATGCGGTAGCGGCCAACATCGCCCAAGTCGTAACGCTTGTCGCTGAAGAACAGGTTCTGTATGACTTCACGGGCGGAAGCATCGTCGGCAGGGTCTGCATTGCGCAGCTGGCGGTAGATGTAGAGCACGGCCTCCTTCTCTGAGTTCGACGGGTCTTTGGCCAGGGTGTTGAAGATGATGCTGTAGTCCTGGGCAATGCCTTCGTTCTTATGGACGAGTATGGTCTGTGCACCGCTCTCCAGAATATCCAGCATGTTCTCCTCGGTTATTTCTGTGTCACGCTTGATGATAACCTCATTGCGCTCTATTGACACAACCTCGCCGGTATCTTCATCGACGAAGTCCTCGTTCCAACTCTTCAGAACATTACCAGCGAGTTTGGAACCAATAACCTCCTTTAACGACTTCTTGTTCACCTTAACCTCTTCAGCAAGGTCGAAAATAGAAAGAATGTCCTTATCATTCTCAAAACCTATGGCACGCAACAGAGTGGTGACCGGAAGCTTCTTCTTACGGTCGATGTAGGCGTACATCACGTTATTGATGTCAGTGGCAAACTCTATCCATGAGCCTTTGAAAGGGATAATGCGTGCAGAATAGAGAAGTGTGCCGTTGGCATGTACACTCTGGCCGAAGAACACGCCCGGCGAGCGGTGCAATTGCGACACGACAACACGCTCGGCGCCGTTGATGACAAATGTGCCGTTGGCCGTCATATAAGGAATGGGACCAAGGAACACATCTTGTATCACAGTTCCGAAATCCTCGTGGTCTGGGTCTGTGCAATACAGTTTCAGCTTTGCCTTCAGGGGCACGCTATAAGTCAATCCACGCTCCAAGCACTCTTCGATGGAGTAACGCGGCGGGTCGATATAGTAGTCGAGGAACTCAAGGACGAAATTGTTTCGCGTATCAGTGATAGGGAAATTCTCGGAGAACACCTTGTAGAGTCCGTCATTCTTGCGTTCCTCGGGCGGTGTGTCTAACTGTAGGAAATCTTGGAATGATTTCAGCTGCACGTCGAGGAAGTCTGGCAGTGGCATGGGGTTTTTCACGCTGCCGAAATTCACTCTGTTGTTGATTGTCTTTGATGCCATTTCTGTTTGATATGGAGTTAAAAGGAGTGATAAGGAGTTGAAGCGGAGTAATAACTCCTTTAAGATATTTTAGACGAAAAAGCTGGGAACCCTCTACTGGAGAGTTCCCAACTGTTGGTTTATTGTAGCATGAGAGCTTACTTGAGCTCAACCTCGGCACCAGCGGCCTCGATAAGCTTCTTCAGGTTCTCAGCCTCTTCCTTCGACAGGCCTTCCTTAACGGTAGCGGGAGCACCGTCAACGAGATCCTTAGCCTCCTTCAGTCCAAGACCGCAAGCTTCCTTAACAGCCTTCACGACCTGAAGCTTAGCTGCACCTGCAGACTTCAGAACCACGTCGAATGAGGTCTTCTCCTCAACAGCCTCAGCAGCACCACCAGCGGCGGGGCCAGCAGCCACTGCAACAGCTGCAGCAGCAGGCTCAATTCCATACTCGTCCTTCAGGACTGTTGCCAACTCGTTTACTTCCTTCACAGTCAGATTGACCAACTGCTCAGCAATAGCTTTAATATCTGCCATTTTATTTAAATGTTTTTAATTGTTTTTAATGTTGATGTTGATTTGATTATTTCGCTTATTTGTTACGCTCAGCGATAGCGTCAAGCAGTCCATGGATCTTGCCACCGGCATTGAGGCCTGACATGACATTCTTGATAGGCGACTGCAGCAAAGCCACAACGTCGGCAATAAGCTCGTTCTTGCTCTTGATGGCGACAAGCTCGGGGAGTTTGTCAGCACCCACGAAGAAACTCTCTTCGGCAAATGCGCCTTTCAGTGCAGGAATCTCCTGCTTCTTATCCTTATATTCCTTGAGCAGTTTAGCAGGCACATTGGCTGTCTGGGTGAACATCAGAGCAGTGTTGCCCTTCAGACATTCATACAGCGGCGAGAAATCTATCTCTGAAGCCTCGAAAGCCTTGTGAAGCAGCTTGTTTTTAACCACGAGCAGCTTCACTTCGTTCTTGAAGCACTTGCGGCGCAAGTCGCTTGTCTGCTCAGCATTGAGACCCGTGAGGTCTACCAGGTAGAAATGAGCATACTCCTTGAGTTTCTCACCAAGTTCTACGATAATAGTATCTTTTACTTCCTTTTTCATTTGTCTAATCTTTTTTACGGGTTATTCAACTGATTTAGGATCTACCTTGATACCTTTACTCATAGTACTTGAGAGGAAGATACTCTTGATGTATGTACCTTTAGCAGCAGCGGGTTTCAGCTTGATAATGGTCTGGATGAACTCCTTTGCATTCTCATAGATCTTGTCTGCCGAGAAAGTGACCTTGCCAATCGACGTGTGGACGATACCAGTCTTGTCGACCTTGAAGTCAATTTTTCCCTGCTTCACTTCCTTCACAGCCTTGGCCACGTCCATTGTGACGGTGCCGCTTTTTGGGTTAGGCATCAGGCCGCGAGGACCGAGGATACGACCCAAGGGACCGAGCTTACCCATGCACGAAGGCATAGTGATAATGACATCAACATCAGTCCAGCCGCCCTTAATCTTGTCGATATATTCATCGAGACCGACATAGTCGGCACCAGCTTCCTTGGCGGCAGCTTCCTGATCAGCAGTACACAGGGCAAGAACACGCGTAACCTTACCAGTTCCATTAGGCAGCGAGACAACGCCGCGAACCATCTGGTTGGCCTTGCGAGGGTCTACGCCCAGTCGCATATCAATATCTACAGATGCCTCAAACTTTGTGAAAGTTATAGCTTTCACAAGTTCTGCGGCCTCTTTCAGAGAGTATGCTTTCCCTGCTTCAATCTTCTCGGCTGCCAACTTTTGATTTTTTGTCAGTTTACTCATTGTCTTAAAGAATTGAAGTTATTGTTATTTACCAGGGAACTCCCCTTGTACAGTAATACCCATACTACGTGCCGTACCGGCAATCAGCTTCATGGCTGACTCTACGGTAAAGCAGTTCAAATCGGTCATCTTATCCTCAGCGATAGTGCGCACCTGATCCCAGGTGACGCTGGCAACCTTCTTGCGGTTAGGCTCAGCTGAGCCGCCCTTCAGCTTGGCTGCCTCCATCAGCTGCACAGCGGCAGGAGGAGTCTTTACGACAAACGTGAACGACTTATCGGCATAGTAAGTGATAACGACGGGAAGAATCTTTCCTGCCTTATCTTGGGTTCTGGCGTTGAATTCCTTGCAGAATCCCATGATATTTATACCCTTGGAACCCAGAGCGGGACCTACAGGAGGAGAGGGATTGGCAGCGCCACCTTTAATCTGCAGTTTGATTATTCCAGCAACTTCTTTAGCCATTTTTGTTAATAATATTATTTATTGTTGTCATATAAGCCAAGGAGTGGAAGCCTCCTGTGACCGTATACTAGAAAGAGCGCACCGTAACAATTGCACCCTATTCTTTCTCCACTTGATTAAACGCCAATTCAAGAGGTGTCTTCCTGCCGAAGATCTTTACCATTACCTTCAGCTTGTGCTTTTCAGCATTCACCTCTTCAATAACACCACTGAATCCGCTGAATGGCCCGTCGGAGACTTTCACGGTCTCGTCAACCATAAATGGTATGCTTGCCTCTTCTGTCGTGCGAATGGCGGTATCCTCAGCTGTACCCATAATGCGGTTTATGTCGGCCTGACGTACAGGACTGGGATTGTCCATGCCACCGAGAAAGCCCAACACATTAGGCATATATCTAAGGGTTGAGATTGTCTCTTTGTCAAGGATGGCCTCCACAAGGACGTATCCCGGAAGGAAGAGTTTCTCCTTCACCACACGCTTGCCGTTGCGCATTTGGGCATATTTCTCTGTAGGCAAAAGAATCTCGCCCACACGAGCAGCAAGCTCTGGGCGATTCTTCATCAATGCCTCCAAATACTCTTTGACCTTAGCCTCTTTTCCGCTTACGGCCTTAAGAACATACCATTTCTTTCCTGTTGTCTCAGCCATTGCTTATTACCACTGACGACAGCGATGCTGTGCGTATTTTATTTCAGCCCGGATAAACCAAGCCCATGATTTTCTCAAACGTAAAGTCCATTACAAACACCACCAAAGCAATGATAAGCGAAGCGGTGAGCACCAAGACAGCACTACCAGTCAGTTCCTTGCGGGTAGGCCATGTCACTTTGTGTGCCAATTCGTCATAGCACACCTGACAATACTTAAAAAACAATTTAATCTTGTTCATCTCTGTGTTTCAATCTTTTTGCACGGGAAGGAGGACTCGAACCCACGACCCTCGGTTTTGGAGACCGATGCTCTACCAACTGAGCTATTCCCGTATTTTAAAGCCCCCGCCCGCATGAGCGGGGGCTTTATAATGTTTTGTGCTGTAGACTGCGGCATTGCCACAGCTTAGCAGACGATTAGTCCTCGAACACGTCGGTAATCTGGCCAGAGCCAACCGTGCGGCCACCTTCGCGGATAGCGAAACGCAGACCCTTGTTCAGAGCAACAGCGTAGATGAGCTCAACGTTGATCTCCACGTTGTCACCAGGCATCACCATCTCAACTCCCTCGGGCAGAGAAATCTCACCCGTGCAGTCCATGGTGCGGAGGTAGAACTGAGGACGATACTTGTTTCCGAACGGAGTGTGACGACCACCCTCTTCCTTCTTCAGGACGTAGATAGAAGCCTTGAACTTCTTGTAGGGTTTGATCTCACCGGGCTTGCAGAGCACCATACCACGCTTGATCTCGTTCTTGTCGATACCGCGGAGCAGCAAACCTACGTTGTCACCAGCCTGGCCCTCATCGAGCAGCTTGCGGAACATCTCAACACCGGTAACAACCGAGTTCTTGTCCTCACCGAGGCCGAGCAGCTCAACAGCGTCACCAACGTGGATAACACCAGTCTCGATACGGCCTGTAGCCACTGTACCACGACCTGTGATTGAGAACACATCCTCAACAGGCATCAGGAAGGGCTTGTCGGTAGCGCGAGGAGGCTCCTGGATCCACTCGTCGCAAGTGTTCATCAGCTCCATTACCTTGTCTTCCCACTTCTCAACACCATTCAGTGCACCGAGGGCAGAACCACGGATGATTGGGGTGTCATCCTCGAACTCATACTGAGCGAGAATCTCCTGGACTTCCATCTCAACGAGCTCAAGCATCTCCTCATCGTCGACCATGTCGCACTTGTTCAGGAACACAACCAGACGGGGAACGTTTACCTGACGGGCGAGCAGGACGTGCTCACGGGTCTGGGGCATAGGACCGTCAGTAGCGGCTACCACGAGGATTGCACCATCCATCTGGGCAGCACCAGTAACCATGTTCTTCACATAGTCAGCGTGACCCGGACAGTCAACGTGAGCGTAGTGACGCTTCTCGGTCTCGTACTCAACGTGAGCGGTGTTAATGGTGATACCACGCTCCTTCTCCTCAGGGGCGTTGTCGATAGCGTCAAAGCTCTTCACCTTGTCAGCGTTACCGGCCACACGCTTCGAAAGAACCAGCGTGATAGCAGCGGTCAAAGTGGTCTTACCATGGTCAACGTGACCGATAATTGTTTGTTGTTTTATTAAATTTGTGATTATACTATTGTTTTTGCTTCCTCCTAATCATTTCCTCAGAGCTGTAACTGAGAGTTGAACTCAGGACCTCTTCCTTACCAAGGAAGTGCTCTACCACTGAGCTATTACAGCATTGTCCTATAGAGCGGAAAACGGGGCTCAAACCCGCGACCCCCAGCTTGGAAGGCTAGTGCTCTATCGACTGAGCTATTTCCGCAAAAACAATTCTGAGAGTGGGAGGTGATGGATTCGAACCACCGAAGTCGAAAGACAACAGATTTACAGTCTGCCCCATTTGACCGCTCTGGAAACCTCCCAATATTTTTTGTCTCTTCACCGGAATCTCTTTCCCGGCTGTTTCCTCTCTTTGAACTCTGTCTTCTCCGAGTTCTCTGTGTTTTGAGCCTCTTGTCGGATTCGAACCAACGACCCCGAGATTACAAATCACGTGCTCTGGCCAACTGAGCTAAAGAGGCTTTGTTGGAAAACGGCTGCAAAGTTACGACTTTTTTCCGAACTACCAAAACTTTTTGCAAGTTTTTTTTAGTAATTCCTCATTTTTTCCTTATTTTTCTGTAGTTGCACCCTCAAAGCGTCCACACAGAGGTCTATTCCCTCTTCAAAAGTGTCGTTTGTCTTCTCTACGTGGAATGTTGTTCCAGGCACCGTGACGGTGATGCTCGTTTCCTTGTTTTGAGCCGTAGCGGGTTTCACAACTTTCAATTGCACCTCTACTTTCTGAATATCTTC
The DNA here is from genome assembly GCA_905233425.1 of uncultured Prevotella sp. GTDB lineage: Bacteria > Bacteroidota > Bacteroidia > Bacteroidales > Bacteroidaceae > Prevotella. Next base: position 47,336 of record CAJOEC010000070.1, read on the forward strand.
GTAAGATTTTTCTAACTTGGCGACCTTCTTCTCGATGAACGCCTCTAACTTTTCGGTGGCGTCGAAATGAATCGACTGAATCTTAATTTCCATAGTTTTCTGTTTTTAAGTTAAACTATAACGTTCAGCCCCTCGGATGGGCATCTTTGTAAACTCGTCGTAGCTGGTCGAATGTCGTGTGCGTATAGATCTGAGTTGTCTCAAGGCTCTCATGTCCTAAGAGCTGTCTGACGCTTTCGAGTCCAGCCTCATGGTTGAGCATTGCCGTTGCGAAAGAGTGCCTGAGCACGTGTGGCGACCGTTTCTTGATCATTGTCACCTTTGAGAGGTTTTCCTTGACTATGGCATACACCGTGTGTCTTTTTATCCTCTCGCCATGCTTGTCGGCGAACAATGCATCTGCGTGCCTCTCTACAGAATTGTCACGTATTTCTATGTATCGCTTCAGTTCCTTCTGCAGTTCTTCGCCAAACGGCAATATGCGCTGCTTGTTTCGCTTTCCCGTGACCTTCAGCTGTAATGCTTCAAAGTCCACATCGCAGTCGTTGAGTCCTACAAGTTCGCTAACCCTGATGCCTGTCTCATAGAATAATAATATAATGGTACGCGCACGTACATCTTTATATTCCTCACTCCACTGTTCTTCGTCAAGCAGTCGATCCATGTCGCCTTCTTTGACAAACACAGGCAGGGGCTTCTGCTTTTTGGGACCTTTGACACTGTGTGCCGGGTCTTTGCCAACCATCTTCCTTGCCAACGCAAACCTGAAGAATGTCTTCACCGCTGCCAGGTCGGCATTCACTGTCGAAGCTGCCATACCATGATCCATGCGGTACTCCATCCACCCACGTATGATGTCACCATCTACCGTGGCCCAGTCCAGTTCGCTGCTGCATTCCCTGAAATATTCCTCAAAAAGCCTCAGGCTCTTTTCGTAGCGCTCTACGGTCAGCTCACTGCGGTTTTTCTCGTATCTGAGATAGTTCAGGAACTGGTCAATCACGTTTTCGTATGCGAATTTACGGAAATATTATGAATCCACCAAATTTTTGCCGATTTTTTCAGCTTTTTTAGTTCTCTTCGGCCGTGCGCAGCTGCTGTACGTAGATGGCGTGCTCCATTTTCAGGCGTTTCAGAACCGACGGCTTGTCGAATTGCTGACGACGGCGAAGCTCCTTTACAACGCCAGTCTTCTCAAACTTTCTCTTGAATTTCTTGAGGGCCCTTTCAATGTTCTCGCCTTCTTTAACAGGTACAATAATCATACTTTTTTGTTTTTAAATTGTTAAGAAATTTGACATTATTACATCTCTCAGCATACCGCATGAGATTTGCGGCTGCAAAGGTACTCACTTTTTGCGAGATGGCAAAGTTTTTTTGTTGATTTTTAAGAAATAATGCCCTTTTCTTGTCTCTTTTTTGCGACTTAGTGCCTTGTGGCTACACAATATGGTGCTTTTTCAGAATCTTAGGAGGTAATAAAGCAATGCAGCTATCACTAACAGAAGGTATGAGCAGCCCTTCCAAATTTTTCCGAAAACATAACATGCGACCAGCAACAACACAACCATTACGACATCACCTATGCTGAAATGGATGGGCTGATAGTCCATCATTCCATCAATGTCGCTGAAGCCTGAATCATTCCTTTGCGATGACCTGAAGCCCAGGTCATCGTCATCGCCTTGTGCCCACAGCCGTATTTTGAAGAATATCAAACACAGCAGCAAGTACCATTTTAATGATATATTTCCGATTTTTTGCATTTCAGCGTGCAAAGGTAGACAAAAAACTGTGAAAAAGCAAGCGAGGGGTGCTAAAATACTATAAAATGGCTTATATGTTAGTTTTTTTTGTTACCTTTGCACACGTTTTCAGAAGCCCTGATAGTTAAATGGATATAACAAGGCTCTCCTAAAGCTTAGTTCCGAGTTCGATTCTCGGTCGGGGTACAAACTAAACAGATATGCGAAACTTTTTATTGCTAATCTGTGTAATCTGTGGTCATTTCTCATGACATAGAAAAATCTTTGTCTTATTTTGCGTACAGTCGAGGACATTTTGCGTACAGGCGCAAGGTCTTTTGCGTATAGACGCGAGGTGTTTTGCGTACAGACAAAACAACGTTAGGACGTGTACCTCCGCACCGAGGAACATATATTCTGTAGGCGGTGAACAGAGCGATGTCTACCTCTCATTGACGCTGCAAAGACAAGAACTTTTCCCGGAAGTACCAAATTTTTCCTCAACTTTCTTTGCTGATTCCCAAACATTTTGTAATTTTGCGCCCGTATTGCCTGGACATGGTTCCTGTCGAGGAACAACACACATTCCGGGCAGACACTACATAATGGAAAAGCGTCACACGATGCTTTGACGAATGAATCCACCTTTGCAACCTCTACGCGAAAAGCAAATAAACCAGGATGGGAGAAAACAGTAATGACATTGCGCAGGAATTGGCACTGCTGCATACACTTGATGGCGGGGACTACTCGCGCCAAGTGGAGCATATAGCCCAGCGCAGCGAGTTCTATCCGTTGAAAGGGGAAGAGGGAATTTTCGTTTGTGGAGGTGAAAGCGATGCCGACTACGGCAACCTTCTCAATGCAGCCCGCAAAGCTGTATTTCATGGTTACAAGGTTTTCATTCTGCCCAACCCGAAGGGGCTACGCACACCAGATTTCATGTTTGAGTTGAAGGGAATATATCGTGTCTACGACCTAAAGACCATCATCGGTAAAAACTCTGCAAGTAATAGACTACATGAATCTATTGGTCAGGCCAACAGGGTGCTGTTGAACATGCGATGTGATTATAAGGCTAAAGTGCTCGCGCTCGACATCCAAACTTTTTCGACCTGTAAGGTTGAAACAGGCAGTTTTGGGTGTTAAAAAGACATAACAGATGTTATTCGGTCTCTCAACAGTATACTGTCAGCACAT
>CAJOEC010000071.1 GCA_905233425.1 uncultured Prevotella sp.
CGCCCTTTCAGGGCTTTCGTCTTGTGCCGACTTACCGGGGGTTTCACCCCCGTCTGTAGTCTTGTCGCCCCTTCAGGGCTTTTCAACCGTACAGGTCGATCTTTTTCATTATGCTTTTGATTTTTTATTTTAATTGTTACTTTTGTTTTTAACATGTCGTCCTCCGACGATACTTGAGACAAAACGGAATCGCCGAAACATCCCAGCAGATGTCTCGGCGGATATTTTTCTCGGTAGAACACAACCTATTCAAGGCCGTTTTTCTTCATCAGCTGTCGCAGCTCCTTGTTGGTGATGCTCTCCTGGTCCGATTTGTCGTAGATGGTCACCAATGTTATGTCGGCACCGTTGGTAGCCACGAGCACGGTGTGGGTGATGACCCTTGCGCCACCGCTCTTGCCCTTGCCTTTCGAGGCGATGGCGAAGCGCACCTTGCGCAGTTTCTTGCCGAGCTTCGTGCCCATGAGCGGATTCTCGCGCAACTCCTTGAGGAATGTCTCGTAGTCGTCCCTCATCGACGGGTAGCGCTTGGCGAGCTGCTTCAGCTCCAGGGCGAAGTCGGGCGTGGTCTCAATGTTACAGTTCATTGAGCAAGTCCTCCGCTTTTACGCCCTTCAGCTTGCCGTCCTGCATCTGCTGGAGCTGGCCGAAAGAGTGGTCTATCTTATCGAGCGTCTGCTGCTTGGCCTGAGTCTGCTCCGCAGCGTAGAGCGACCTGATAAAGTCGATGGTCTTGCGGAGCATCACTTCGCTGTCGAGCATAGGACTTATCTCGCGGAACAGTTCCGCACGTAATTGTACTGTAGCCATAATTCTCGTCGTTTAGTGTTTTACGGCTGCAAAGGTACAACAATTTTCCGACATTATCGCTAAGGAAGGCTATTTTTGTTCTAAGGATTTAAGGATTTTAAGGATTATTTCTATCGGCACGCTGCGCCGACCATCCTTTTTATCCTTTTAATCCTCAGACAAAAATGCCCTCAGAAAAATATCCGTTTGTCTCAGTATGTCAAAGAGCGATTGTTGGTTTGGGGTCGCCTGTCGGCGAGTCCGAAATTTTATCCGGGGCTGTCCGGAGGTACTTGGAGGCTCCGTTAGAACAGAGGATATTTTCACTCACTCCACGTCCTTCACCAAGCGCACGGAGAACCCGCTGTAGCGGCTGTTTTGATACTGCGGATTCACACCAAACGAACTGGAGATTAACATGTTTTTGTCTACGCGCAGCCTCATTCCCGAGCGGAGCTCGCCTACCCGTAGCCTTTCCCCTCCCAATATTCATTCTGGGATACCTCAAGGTATGAAATCGGGTTCACGGCGGCCGCTACGAACAATCACGGCGGCCGCTGTGAATATTCACGGCGGCCGCTGTGAATGTTTTCAGCGGCCGCCGTGAACCACGCAGATGCGGCCTTTCTCCCACGAAAGTGCGACAATTCTCCCACGGAGATACGACAAAAGCCCCGAACTTTCGACGCATCGCGGGGCTTGGCATCGGTCACACAAAGTTTTTCTCTATCCTGCAGGTGTGCTCTTTTGTCTTCTCATTATAGCTGATGCCGACTAAGAGGATGTTGTCGGTGAAACGCTTCAGCACGTCAGGATAGTTGCGCTCCTTAATCTGGTCTATGGCAGCGTGTTCGGTCTTGTTCCATTTCAGCTCAACCACGACGGCGGGCAAGTAACCGCCTGTCCGAGGAATGAACACCAAGTCAGCATAACCCTTGCCTGTGGGCAATTCCTGAATGGATATGTATTTGTCGATGGCGCTGATATAGCCCAGCTTCAGCACGGAGCGCAGGGCCTGCTCGTTGCTGTAGAAGTCTGGGCCGGCATCGCCGTCATGTATCTGCCCGACAATTTCTGCCACTAAACGTTCATCTCCGTCAAGAGTTGCCCTCATCAGGCGGTCGGAAAGCTTCACCATGGCCGAGAGCTTCTTGTGCGTCTTGCTGCCGCGCAGAGCCTCGACGAACTCTATGCGTATCTCCTTGTTGGGTACGGTCGCGGTCTCTTCTTCGACGTTATACGACAGATAGCCCAGATGGATGAAGAGCGTGAGCAGTTCGTCGTCGCTGCCTATTGAGCTGACATCGAAGCCGAAGCGCAGAGCTTTCACTTCCTGCCGCTCTCCGCGCAGCAGCTTTTCCAGTCTCTCCTGCACGCCATTCATGTCGAGGTCGATGTACCTCTGGAGTGTCTCGAAAGCTGAGGTTCTGCCCCAGTAGTTGTCATAGACATGGCTTGTGCAGGCAATAATCACGGAGTTGGGATTGAACACCGACTGTAGTCCAGCTCCAAAATTATAGCCGTCGTACCAGCCTTTCATGTCTTCGTAGTCCATGCCATACTTTTCGCACAAATGCTTTACCTCAACTTCTGTAAAGCCGAAAAGCCCCGCCAACTGTCTGGGGTTCGCCATGGAGAACTCCTGGAAGTCGTTGAGTGCCGACTGTGTGCCATAGCGTTTGATGGGCAGGATGCCGGTCATATACACACAGGCAAACACCTTGGCGGTATTGCCGCCCTTGAACATACGGCGGAGGAAATTCACATATTTGTCAAAAGCCCCACCCCCAACCCCTCCCGCAGGGGGGAGGGGAGTAGTTACATTTGACGTTTGCCCGCTTCTTGTTTTTGCGTCTTGAATGTATATACTCCCCTCCCCCTTGCGGGAGGGGGTGGGGGTGGGGCTATTTTCGCGGCATATTGCATCCCACTCGTCGATAACCATCACGAACTTCTCGTCCGTTGCCATGTTTATCTCCAACAGAGTGTCCATCAGGTCGGCATCGTCATCAACCTCCACCTCAGGATAGACTTTCTTCATGTCCTTGATTATAGCAGCCTGTATTATGTCTACAATGTCATCCCTTCCCTCATATCGGGTGGTGAAATCGGTAACATCAAGATAGATGGCAGGATACTTGTTCAGGTGCTGCCCGAATGAAGGGTCGGCAGCTATTTTATAGGGTGCGAACAGCTCGCGGCTGTCCGACGACTTGTCGTAGTAGGCGTAGAGCATCTGTGCCGCCGCAGTCTTGCCGAAGCGGCGCGGACGGGTGACGCAGGTGAGCATCATCGGTTTGCTGATGGTGGAATTGATGTAGCCGATGAGTTCCGTCTTGTCGATATACTCACCATTGGCATATCTCTTGAAGCCGTCATTGCCTCTATTAATGTATTTTCCCATAATCCTATGTATTTTTTGTGGTAAAGTCTATCAACACTCAACTCTTAACCCTAATGGTTTTGCAAAATTACAATTTTGTTTTCTTTGGCGCCAACACCTTAACGTTTATTAAACAATAAACATTAAACAACAAACAAAAATAGCCCAAAGTTGCATTTTCATGCTGAAAGTTTTGCGCTTTCGACTTTTTTTAGTAATTTTGCAGCCAACAAGTAAACACTAAACAATATTTATATATGAAACAGAAAACACTGAAGGGGAGCTTCACGCTCTGCGGCAAAGGTCTTCACACAGGCCTGAGCCTGACCGTAACATTCAATCCTGCACCTGAAAACCATGGCTACAAAATACAGCGCATCGACATCGACGGCATGCCAGTCATCGACGCCGTGGCGGAAAATGTGGTGGACACACAGCGAGGCACGGTGCTCGGCAAGGGCGACATAAGAATATCGACCGTCGAGCACGCCCTGTCGGCACTCTACGCGCTGGGCATAGACAACTGCCTGCTACAGGTCAACGGCCCTGAGTTCCCAATCTTAGACGGCTCCGCTGTCAAGTACGTGGAGAAAATCCAGGAAGTCGGCATCGAGGAGCAGAACGCCCCCAAGGACTTCTACGTCATACGCAAGAAGATCGAGGTGAAGGACGAGGAGAGCGGCTCGTGCATCACCATTCTGCCCGACGAGGAGATGTCGCTCACCACGATGTGCAGCTTCGAATCGAAATTCATCAACTCGCAGTTTGCCACCCTCGACGACATCAGCCAGTATGCCGCAGAGATTGCCCCGGCACGAACCTTCGTCTTCGTCCGCGACATCGAGCCTCTGCTGCAGGCCAACCTTATCAAGGGCGGCGACTTGGACAACGCCATAGTGATGTACGAGCGGCAGACAACACAGGAGCGGCTCGACATGCTCGCCGACATGCTCCATGTGGAGCACCGCGACGCCACGGAGCTGGGCTACATACAGCACAAGCCGTTGGTCTGGGAGAACGAGTGCACTCGCCACAAGCTCTTGGACGTCATTGGCGACATGGCCCTCATAGGCAAGCCCATCAAGGGGCGCATCATCGCCACACGGCCCGGCCACACCATCAACAACCGATTCGCACGTGAGATGCGCAAGGAGATTCGCAAGCACGAGATCCAGGCACCCTTCTACGACCCCAACGAGCCGCCGGTGATGGACGTGAACCGCATTCGCGAACTGCTGCCCCACCGCTACCCCATGCAGCTTGTCGACAAGATCATCGAGATTGGACCCACAAGCATCGTCGGAGTGAAGAACATCACGGCCAACGAGCCGTTCTTCCAGGGGCATTTCCCCCAGGAGCCAGTCATGCCCGGCGTGCTGCAGATTGAGGCCATGGCACAGACAGGAGGCATACTCGTGCTCAACAGCGTGGAGGAGCCTGAGCGGTGGAGCACGTATTTCATGAAGATCGACGGCGTTAAGTTCCGCCAGAAGGTGGTGCCAGGCGACACGCTGCTCTTCAAGGTCGAGCTGCTGGCCCCGCTGCGCCACGGCATCTCGTCGATGAAAGGCTATGTCTTCGTCGGCGACAAGGTCGTGTCGGAGGCGACATTCACCGCACAGATAGTGAAAAACAAGTAACTTCTTTCTTGACCACGAATTACACGAATTACACGAATTACACGAATTACACGAATTACACGAATTACACGAATTTGACGAATTAAATGAATTAAACGAATTAAGTAAAAGTAAAAAAACAAATTGGTACAAACAGGTGATTATCGTATGTTTCCGCAGAACGGCCTGAAAGGCCAGCAAGCAGTCAGCCCAGGGCAACGCCCTGGGTATGATGCCAGGGGTATCATCGTCCCTGAAAGGCTACGGGTAGGCGAGCTTTGCTCGGGAATGAGGGCAAAAGCCTTGGACGGAGGCGATGCCTCCTACTCATTCTTTTGCCCTTACAGGGCGGGGGCTGCGTGCTCTCATGCCTACCCAGGGCGCTGCCCTGGGCTGACTGCTCGTTGCCCCTTCGGGGCGTGGTCGAGCACACAAAGTCGCACCAATCGACGGCGACAAGGTCATCTATCACAACCACCGGACGACCAGTTGTTTTTTAATCATTACCAAACTAATTAAACTAATTTGATGTAAAATCCATAACAAAAAACCTAACAACTATGAACAGACTACTATCCATTTTTCTTTCCCCGACGCTAACGCGCCGGGCACAGTGGCTGTCTTCACTGGCAGTACTGCTCTGTGCCACCACCTTGCAGGCTGCACCAATCGACAAGGAACAGGCTTTGGCGAAGGCCAGGCAGTTCTACACCACCCACGGCCAACAGGCGAAGAGCGGCCGGCTGAGGCAGGTGGCACGCTCCACCGACGTGAGCGTGAAGTTGCAGAACGACTATTTCTACGTGTTCGCAGCCGGCGAGGACGACGGTTTCGTCATCATCAGCGGCGACGACGCCACACCGTCAGTCCTCGGATATGCCGACAAGGGCACCTTCAGCGCCGAGAATATGCCCGAGAACATGAAGGCATGGCTCGAAGGCTATGCCGACCAGATACGCTGTCTGCAGCGTGGCAACTATACGGCAACAGTCAACGCCGCCCCTCCCATACACCCGGCAGTACAGCCGCTGATGAAGTCGATGTGGGGCCAGGACGGACCCTACAACCTGAAGTGCCCCGTGTTCTTCGACGAGAAGAAATACGGAAGGGCTGTCACGGGCTGCGTGGCAACGGCCATGGCACAGGTGATGTACTACCACAAGTTTCCTGCCAGCACCACGCAGAGGATTCCCGGATACCAGTGCCGAAAAGACCATAGCGAGTATATAGGAAGCAGCACACCGTCGTATGTCACCGTCCCTGCCTTCCCCGTAACCTCCTTCGACTGGGACAACATTCTCCCCGTGTATGATGGAGACGAGACCGACGCACAGAAGAACGCCGTAGCCACGCTGATGCTGGCTTGCGGAACTGCGATGGAGATGGACTACGGCATAAACGACGTTGGCGGCAGCGGAGCATACAGCCAAGACATCAAGAAGGCCCTCACCACCTATTTCAACTACGACAAGAGCATGTTCTACGCATCGCGCAACAACTACACTCTCAACGACTGGGACGCCCTCCTCTACGGCGAGCTGACCGCCCAGCGCCCTATATGCTATAACGGACAGTCGATAGGCGGCGGCCACGAGTTTGTCATCGACGGTTACGACGGCGAGGGCTACTACCACTTGAACTGGGGCTGGACCGGATGGCAGGACGGCTATTTCCTGCTCGACATCCTGACCCCCGGCGACGACTCGGGCATCGGGGCCGGAAGCGGCGGTTACAACTGCAACCAGTTTGCATTGATAGGCATGAAGCCCAATGCAAACGGGGCGAATCCCGCCAACGACGTGATGACGACCGACTCTATTGGCATCATCGACAAAACTATCTTCACCAGGTCATCCCGATTACAGAACTTCACGGGTGTCAATATCAAGGCCAGTGTCTGGAACAGAAACGGATATGAAGGCGCTTTCGACATCGGATTCGGTGTCTACGATGAAAACGACAACCTGAAATCGGTGCACCCCCTCCGCACAAATGTCAAATACGCCCACGGCAGCGGCTATGTCTGCTACCGTGCAAGCCTGAAATTCGATTTCGGCATCAACCTGGATAACGGAACCTACCGCATACGCCCCATAAGCAAAGCGACGCAGTCTACAAAATGGCTGCCGAACATCGGCTCTGAGACATACTTCATCAGGGCACAGGTCACAACGAATAGTCTTGAGCTGTCCTTGCCTTTCGAGTATCTGCATGGAAGCCTCGTCGTCAACAACAGCCCCTATGCCGGGGGACCGACAGATATCAGAATGTATTTCAACAACGACGGTGAGAAATACATCGGCAACGTCTACCTGTACAAATATGACGAGGATGCCGAGGATGCCGATAATGTATGGAAAATGCTCTATGCCGAACACTTGGAGATAGGCAAGGGTGAGAGCCAGCAGAGGGATGCCGTGATAGTCCTTGAAGAGACTGGCAGGCATACAATAGTGCTCTTCCTCGATGAAGGCTATTCACTGGCAAGCACCGAAGTAGTGACAAAGGCTCCAAAGCCACAAACGCTCAACTGCACCTACAACGTGACTAACGGCAACAACACCAACTTCGAGATAAACAGCGACCGCTTCGAGGTGGACATCAACTACAGGAACATAGGCACCAACAATTACGACGACTTCGTCCAAGTATATCTTATAAAAGAAGTTGAGGAGAACAAATACGCCATCGCAACCATCAAGAACGACCGGGTGACCATTCCATCGGAAGGCAGCGTCAAGCGCAGCTATGTGTTCAAGGGTCTCGAAAACGGCACCACATATTTCGCACGTGCCTTCTACAATTCTGAAGGCGAGCAGAAGTATTCAAGCAACAGCAACCTGTACACCATCAAATTCACAGTTCCATCGCCATACGCAGTACTCAACAATGGCACACTTTCGTTCTATTATGACAGCAAGAGGGCAACAAGAAAGGGTCAGACCTACGACATTGACTATTCATACGCCAACTACCTGCCCGCATGGGCACCCGACAGCCTGAGTATCAACAGCGTAGTGTTCGACTCGTCGTTCGCAAACTACACGCCCAACAGCACAGCCTATTGGTTCGGAGGTTATTACAACAACCTCACCAGCATCACAGGCTTGAAAAACCTCAACACCGAATATGTCACCAGCATGGACAACATGTTCCGGTCGTGCAAGGCTCTGAAAAACATCGATGTCAGCGGATTCAAGACAGGAAACGTCACAACAATGAGAAGCATGTTCTATGGGTGCAATGCGTTGGAGTCTGTCGATGTCAGCAAGTTCGACACAAAGAACGTAAGATACATGAACTTTATGTTCTGTGGCTGCAATTCATTGGAAACGATAGACGTCAGCCGTTTCGAGACAGGCAACGTCATCTATTTCAACAGCATGTTCTCTGAGTGTAATTCGCTGAAGAGCATCGACGTGAGCAAATTCGACATGTCCAGTGCCACCGACATCAGTTTCATGTTCAACAAATGTTCTTCACTAACGTTTGTAAACTTGTCGCAACTCAACACCGAGAACGTCACCAGCATGAAATGCCTGTTCCAGTTGTGCACCGGACTGAAGACCGTCGACCTGAAAGGTCTTAAAACATCAAACGTGAAGGACATGGGATGGATGTTCACCGTGTGCAGCTCACTTCAGTCTGTCGACATAAGCGGTTTCGACACACGCAATGTCACCAACATGAAGAGTATGTTCAACGAATGTGAATCACTTAGGAACGTCAGCCTCAGATACAACAGCACGCCCAATGTCACCGATGTGAGCTACATGTTCAACAAATGTTCGGCACTTGAAAGCATTGACCTGACGAATTTCAACACAAAGAGCGTCACCAATATGGAAGCCATGTTCCAGATGTGCACAAGCCTGAAGTCGGCAGACCTCAGCAGCTTCAACACCTCAAACGTCACCGACCTGGCGTGGTTGTTCTATGGGTGCAGCGCCCTGGCCGATGTCAATGTAAGCTCGTTCAACACGAGGAAGACAGAGAATTTCCGCTGTATGTTCTACGATTGCGGAAGCCTCACGAAATTGGATGTCGGCAACCTCAACACCACTAACGCCACCGACCTGGGCTTCATGTTCCGTGGCTGCAGCGGTGTAAAGGAACTCGACCTGACGGGATTCTCAACAAGCAATGTCACCACCACGCAGGCAATGTTGTTCGGATGCTCTTCGCTCAAGACCATCTATGCCAGTGAGGACTGGAAAACCGACAAGCTGGAGAACAGCTCAAACATGTTCGGTGAATGTACCGGCATCGTTGGCGGCGCGGGAACAAGATACAACGACAGCTACAGGGACATAACCTACGCACGCATCGACGGCGGAACGTCAAAGCCCGGATATTTCACCTACAAGGCTGTAAGCGCATACGGCGACGTGAACGGCGACACGGTCGTCGACGTGGCCGACATCGCATCAATCATCAATGTCATGTCGGGCGGTGGCGACAACGCTCTGCGCAGTAGGGCCGACGTCAACGGCGACGGTGCCATCGACGTGGCCGACATAGCTGCTATAATCAACAAGATGGCACAACAGGCAAGAACACAGAAACAATGAAACAGACAACATTTCTATTAACAGCGGCTTTGTTCGCAACGACAAACGCCATGGCCCAGGAGCAACTGGGCCGTGGCGTTGTCGCTCTGAAAACATCCAACAAGGGGAACTTCGTAAGCTGGCGTATGCTCGCCACCGACGACGAGGAGCGCACGCGCTTTGACGTGATACGCAACGGCACGACAGTGGCGGAAAACGTCTACAAGACAAACTATGTCGACGCCTCGGCCCCAACCTCGGCCGAATACCGCATAGTGACAAAGGTGGACGGAGTGCCGACAGACACCACCGAAACGGTCAAGGCATGGGCGCAGCAATACCAGAAGATTGTGCTCGACTGCCCCGCGAAAGGTTCAGCCGGAGGGAATTACAGCCCTAACGACTGCTCGGTGGGCGATGTCGACGGCGACGGAGAGTATGAGATATTCGTGAAATGGCAACCCGACAACGCCAAGGACAACTCGCAGGGAGGAGTCACCGACAACACCATCATCGACTGCTACAAGATGGTGGACGGCGAGACCGTGAATGGGAAAACCACAAACTGCAAGCGGCTATGGCGTGTAGACCTGGGGCGCAACATCCGCTCAGGCGCACACTACACACAGTACATGGTCTACGACTTCGACGGCGACGGACAGGCAGAGATGATGTGCAAGACAGGCCCCGGCTCCATCGACGGACAGGGGAAATATGTCAATGAGGCTGCCACCGACGCCACCATAAAGGCGGTCAGCGGCACAGCGCTCTACCGCAACAGCGACGGACGTATAACAGGCGGACAGGAGTGGCTCACAGTATTCGAAGGGGCTACGGGCAAGGCTCTGCACACCGTGTTCTACAACCCCAACCGCAACATGACCTACGGAGGTGCCGCCGACGGCTCGGTGAACTGGGGCGTAGGAGGAAAGAATGACAAGGCGTCTTACGGCAACAGGGGAGAGCGATACCTGGCCGCCGTGGCCCATCTCGACGGAACGGACAAGCCCGCCAGCGGCATCTTCTGCCGGGGGTACTATGACTATGCCTTCATCTGGGCAGTCGACTTCGACGGGACGCTGCTGCACCAGCGATGGCTGTCGAGCAACAAGAGCGGAAACTCCTACTCAGTCATCACCTACGACGCCAACGACAATGGTACCACCAAGACCTACAACAACATGAAGCCCACCAGCGGCAGCGGCAGCGGAACGATGTACCAGAACGGCAACCACAACATGAGCATTGCCGATGTCGACGGCGACGGACGCGACGAGATTGTGTGGGGTTCGGCATGTTGCGACGACGACGGGCGCGTGCTCTACGGAACTGGCTTCGGACATGGCGATGCCATACACCTGGCCGACCACTGCCCCGACCGTCCGGGACTGGAGGTGTTCCAGATACACGAGGGCGGAAACTACGGCTGGGACCTGCACGATGCCGCCACGGGCGAGATAATCCACAGCGCAACGGGGGGCAGCGACAACGGACGCGGCATAGCAGCAGCTTTCGACGCAAGCACACGGGGCTCGCTGTTCTGGAGTTCAAACGACGGTCAGCCGAGGAAAGCCGAGACAGGAAAGGTGGCATACACGTCGGGTGGATCGTCGAATTTCCGCATCTACTGGGACGGCGACTTGCAGGACGAACTGCTCGACGGCTCGAAACTCGACAAGTTCAAGAGCGGACAGGGCGGAACGTCACGACTGGTGACATTCAGCGACATCGGACCCGCAAGCACGTGCAACGGCACGAAGAACACCCCGTGTCTGCAGGCCGACATCATCGGCGACTGGCGCGAAGAGGTCATTCTCTTCGGACAGACCGACGAGGAGACATGCCTGGCCATCTACAGCACCAACACCTCGACCAGCTACCGTATGCCAACGCTCATGGACGACCATACGTACCGCATGGGGGTGTGCTGGCAGAACACCGCCTACAACCAGCCGCCACACCTCGGCTACTACCTGCCCGACGCCATGATGCCACGGCTGCTGACCGACGGCCAGCCACTCATGCTCACCGCCGGAGAGGAGATGGACACCGTAGTCATCCGCTCACGCTACTGCAGCAGCGTTACCACCACGGCATATCTCACCGAGGACGGGACGCGTAAGAGCGGTATGCCGCCCGGACTGGCAAAGAAAATCGACTTCACAAAGAAGACCATTACCATCACCGGGACACCAACTGAGCCAGGCACTTACGGCCTGATAATAAACCTGACGGGAATAGGAAACGAGAAAGTCGCCGACACGCTGACCATCTGCGTGGCAGAGGGCGAGACCTTCGCCAAGGGCGACGTGAACCGCGACGGCGCGGTCGACGTGGCCGACATAGCGTCTGTCATCAATTTCATGGCCGGCAATTCTGACCTTCCCACCGCACTTTGCGACGTGAACGGTGACGGAGCGGTCGACGTGGCCGACATAGCCTCAATAATCAATATTATGGCTACAGAGCCTTAATCGTAGTCCGTGGTGTCCTTTATCCCGGCCTGTGCCATGGCTTCACGACGTTCCACGCATGTGCCGCAGCGTCCGCAATGACGGTCGCCGCCTTTATAGCACGACCAAGTCTCGCTGTAGTCTATTCCGAGCAGCTTCCCACGCCGGGCTATATCGGCCTTGGTGATGGCAGTATAGGGTGTCACGAGCCGCACACCGACGTAAGTGCCGGCCTGTGCGGCACGGTCGAAAGCCTCGACGAACTCCGGCCGGCAGTCGGGATATATGGCGTGGTCGCCGCCGTGGTTTGCCATCATCACGTTTTTCAGCCCACGGCTCTCTGCCATGCCTACGGCCACGCTGAGCATGATGCCGTTGCGGAAAGGCACAACGGTGCTCTTCATGTTGTCGTTGTCGTAGTTACCCTCAGGGATTTCGTCGCCGCCCTGAAGCAGCGAACTCTCGAAATAGTCGGCAATGAAGCGCATGGGGATGACGATGTGCTCTATGCCCAACCTCTTGCAATGCATCTGTGCAAAAGGTATCTCACGCGCATTGTGCTTTGAGCCGTAGTCGAACGATATGGCCAGGGCGATGCGCTTCTGAAAGTCGTAGAGCATGGTCGTGCTGTCCATGCCCCCGCTGAGTATAAGTATTGAGTCTTTCATTACAGTTCGGACGCACTACGGCGCGTCCCTACAATATTATTTTATTTTATTCCTCTTTCGTTGAGTGCCCTGGCATAGCGTGCGGCGTTGCGCTGGTGCTCGCTCAATGTAGTGGCAAAGTTGTGGGTGCCAGAGAAATCCTCCTTGGCACACATATAAAGATAGTTGTTCTCTTCGGCGTTGAGCACAGCGTCGATGCCCTTCTGGCTCGCAATCTTTATCGGTCCGGGAGGCAGGCCGTTGTTGCGGTAAGTGTTGTACGGGCTTTCCACCTCGAGGTGCTTGTTCAGTACGCGGCGCAGGGCAAAGTCTTTCAGCGCGAATTTCACCGTCGGGTCGGCCTGCAACGGCATGTTAAGCCGCAGACGGTTGAGGTACATTCCCGCGATGGCAGGCTTCTCGGCATTGTTGGCGGTCTCCTCGTCGATGATGCTTGCCAGTATGCACACCTGTGTCGGTGTCAGTCCCTTGTCGGCGGCCTGTCGACGGCGCTTGTCGTTCCAAAAAGCGTCGTGTTCGCGCTCCATGCGTTTCATCAGGCTTTCGGCCGATATGTTCCAGTAGACCTCGTAGGTGTCGGGCACGAAGAGCGCGGCAATGGTGTCGGCTGTCAGGTAGGCGGCAATAGTGGTGCTGTCGAGCATGAGTTTCTGCGCCAGTTTCCCGGCCAGCTGATCCATGGTGCGCACCTCGGGTATGATGAGCCTCACTGGTGTCTGGTGGCCGTTTCTCAGCCGTCGCATCACGTCGATGGTGGTCATCGCCGGCTCTATGGCGTAGCGTCCCGTCCTCGGCCTGTCGGCATATCCTGTATGGCGCATCATTGTTGTCAGTCCGGCGATGGCATGTTCCGTCGATATGCCCTGCAGCTTGGCAGTCACCGAGTCGACGGTGTCGTCGTCGTCGACGTAGAGGTAGAACGTGTCGCTTGCCGTTGAGAAGGTTGTGAACGCGAGGTAATAGCCCAGCGCCGCCGCTCCGAGAAGGCAGACGATGGCTGGAAGCAGATAGTATCTTGTCTTTATTTTCATCTTTCTGTACAGTTCGGACGCACTACGGCGCGTCCCTACATTATTAAGACTTTCTTCGATTTCTGTCCCTGTCTCAAGCTGTTCCTGCGGTCATGGCCACAAGAAGCAGAGTGGCAATGTGTCTCAGTTGTGTCATTTTGATTTCGGGAGTTACAGGGAGTCAACAAGGAGTTTTCAGCAGGTCAGGACGCAGACGACGCGTGCGTTCCAAGGCCTGCTCAAGTTCCCACTCGCGAATCTTGGCCTCGTTGCCGCTGAGCAAAATCTCAGGCACACGCCATCCACGGTAGTCGGCCGGACGGGTGTAGATGGGAGCAGCAAGGAGGTCGTCCTGGAAACAGTCTGAGAGCGCGCTCTGCTCATCGCCGATGACTCCGGGAACTACGCGCACTACTGCGTCGGCAATGATGGCCGCAGCCAGCTCGCCACCGGTGAGAACATAGTCGCCGATGCTTATCTCGCGGGTGATGAGATGGTCGCGCACACGCTGGTCTATGCCCTTGTAGTGTCCGCAGAGAATGATGATGTTGCCCATCAGAGACAATTCGTTGGCCACATGCTGGTTAAACTTCTCACCGTCGGGCGAGGTGAAGATCACCTCGTCGTAGTCACGCTCGGCTTTCAGGGCCGCAATGCAGCGGTCTATGGGTTCACATTGCATGACCATTCCGGCACTACCGCCGTATGGGTAGTCGTCCACGCGCCGCCACTTGTCGAGGGTGTAGTCGCGCAGGTTGTGGAGACGTATCTCAGCCAGACCTTTCTTCTCTGCCCTGGCAAGTATCGACTCGTGGACGAAGCCCTCGATCATCTCGGGCAGCACGGTGATTATGTCTATCCTCATGAAACGAGATAATAGGGAGTTAATAGGAAGTTAACAAGTCCTGTTTCAATGATCTGGCTTATTTGAACTGCCAGCAGTCAAAATGGGTGTCGCCACTGGTCTCCGAGAAGCAGATGTACAGGTCGTGGACGCCCTTGGCTCCGCTCACCTTGTCAGCAAAACTGCTGTAGGTCTCCAATGAGCCTGTGCTGCCGATGACCACGGTGCCGATGACGGGGCCGTCGTGGCTGTCGAGGCGCAGTGTGACGGTGCAGCTGCCGGTTGAGGCGGCGGTGGCGGTGAAGCGCTTGGCACCACGGCCGAAGTCGACGCCGCGCAGACGGATGTACTCACCGTCATTGATGTCGTAGATATACATGTTGCGGCGGCCTGTGGACTCAGGCATGTCGTTCACCACGCCCGTGTTCTTAATGCCCATCTTGGCCGACTTCAGCCCGAAGCCCCAGTTCATGGTCTCGGCCTCAACGCGGCGGTAGGGGTTGAGCCACTGCAACTGCTGCAAGGGTTGCACGTCGAGCCAGTAGGGCACCTCCTCGATGGTTCCGTCGGCGTTGTATTTCATCTCGGCTGCCGACACCGATCGACGTTCGTGGTGGGTGAAGGTCTCGATGTGCATCAGGTCGTAGTTCTGGCCGAAGATATAGGTGTGACCCTTGAAGTCGGCTATGCCGGGGTGGTTGCCGCGGTCGCGGTGGGTGGGGCGCATGATGTAGCCCGTCGATGTCCATGGGCCAGTAGGGCTGTCGCTCATGGCATAGCCCAGACCTTCAGGGCAGCAGGTTGAGGCGAAGGCAAGGTAGTAAGACCCTCCCCCGGCCCCTCCCTGCGAGGGAGGGGAGTAGTTACCATTACCCCTTGTTTTCCCGGCGGACGAGGTAACCGCTCCCCTCCATTTAGGGAGGGGCTGGGGGAGGGTCTTTTTATAGAACCACGGGCCTTCCTGGTAGTTGTCGATATGCGGGAGCTGTGTGATGCCGCTCTTCAGCGAGATCATGTCGTCGTTCAGCAGGGCGTAGTAGCAGTGGGGGTTGCCCCAGTAGAGGTATGCCTGCCCGTCGGTGTCGATGAACACCGAGGGGTCGATGTCGTTCCAGTGTTCCTTCTGCCACACCAACGGTGCGCCTAAGGGGTCTTTAAACGGGCCGTAAGGCGAGTCGCTCACAAGCACACCGATGCCATGACCGTGAAGAGGGGCGTAGAGGTAATATTTGCCGTTGCGCTCAACGGTCTGAATGGCCCATGCACCGTTGTCGCGGCTGCGCCAGGGGAAGTCCTTCAGCGAGGCCACGGCTCCGTGCTCCGTCCAGTTCACCATGTCGGTGGTGCTCCACAGCAGCCAGTCGTACATGAAGAATCCGGCAGAGTTCTTCTCCCTCGGATCGGTGATGTCCTCGGGCGAAGCGTCGTGCGAGGTGAAGAGGAAGAGGGTGTCGCCAACGACTATTGGCGATGGGTCGGCGGTGTACTTCGTCTGGAAGAGCGGCAGGTTCACCCTTGCCTCCTCACGCATTGCCGACTGCAGCAGCAGTGAGTCGAGGCGCAGGTCGTTGAGGCGGCGAGCGTCGTTGAGGAACCGCACCATGTGCTGTAGGTTCTCGTCGGCATACATGCCCATGCCGTGGCCGCCCTCGGGCACGAAGGTTGCCTCGGTCTTCACACCGGCGGCCATAAGTGCACCGTAGAAATACTTGCCCTGGCAGCAAGGCACGACGTTGTCTTTCTCGCCATGGTGGATGATGATAGGCGGACAGTCCTTCGTGATGTAAGTGGTGGCACTTAGGCTGCGGTACTTGTCAGGCTCTTTACTGAGCTTCGAGTCGAGCAGCACATCCTCAGGGCTGTTTTCGCCCATCTTCATACCTTCGCCACAGTCCATGGCAGTCAGGTCGATGGGGCCCGACCAGTCGCAGGCGGCGCAGACGGTGCTCGACTGGTTGAGATGGGTGCCGAGGTTGCCCTCGAGGTCAATCTCCACCTTTCCAACGGTGGCCGTCTTCCGTCCGCTGGTGGTAGCGGCTATCGATGCGAGGTGTCCGCCCGAGGAGAATCCGCTGGTGGCGACGAAACGCGGGTCAAAATGGTATTTCTCGGCCTCGCCACGCACAAAGCGGATGACGGCACGGATGTCATGGAGCTGTGCCGGCCACTTGGCATCCATACTGCTGCGGTGGTTGGGGCATACCACGGCATAGCCCGCATTGAGCAGGGCCTTTACGATGGTGCCCAAGTCGGCGGCACCCTTGCTGTTGTTGCTGAACCAGGCGCTGCCATAGATGTGAATCACAACGGGATAGGAGTCTTTCTTCTCCTTGGGAAGGTAGATGTCGCAGGTGTGGAACGCCTGGCCGTCGCCGACATAGTCCACATCCTTCCACTGCTGACTGGTCTCAAGTTTCACTTCCGGCATCTGGAAGCCGCCAAAGCCACCCGCCGGCTGAGCCATGACAGGCGAAGAGAGGAGCAAAGAACTTGCAATAGACAATAGACAATAAACAGTAATGGGAATCAGTTTCTTTTTCATAATGCTGTCTTTAATTAATTATTGTGCAAAAATACTGTATTTTCCCATAACAGAGTTGCATATTTGTTGCAAAGGCTTTCTCTTTTACCTTTTTTTAACCAATTTAGATGCAGATGGTAACAACTCACTCATATTTTGCAGCCATCAATCAGGAGGTGCGGCATTCATGGTATTTCCCTTTCCATTATTTCTATGCACATACGGCTGTTGTGATAGGGGCATTTCCAGAATCCGGCCTTGTCGTCGATAGTGTTCAGCGACCCGTCAGGGTGGCGGCTCCAGTACCATTCGCCGTTCTCACGGTCTATCAGGTTGTCCTTGATGTACTGCCAGCAACGGAGAGCCTTTTCCAATGCCGATTCATCGTGGAAATGCTGGTAGATGTTGATGAAACCTACGACAGCCTCGGCCTGTACCCACCAAATAGCCTCACCCCCGGCCCCTCTCCGAGTGGAGAGGGGAGTGGTTACTTCTGGCTGTTCAAAGCAGAATCCATTTTCACTAAGGTATAAACTTCCCTTTCCCCTTGGAGAGGGGCTGGGGGTGAGACTTCTGGCCACCTTCTTCACTATCGGTTCCACTTTGCCAAGCAGTTCCCTGTCGCCAAGCACCTGCGCCGCTTCATGCAGCAGCCAGGAGCACTCGATGTCGTGGCCATAGCTCTCCATCTGTCCCGGGCATCGCGTCCAGTCCATGTTGAAGAACAAGTCCAGATGGTACGTCTCGGGGTTGAGGATATTGTTGGTAAAGACGGTGATGATGTTGCGCAACGACTGCTCCAGTTCCTTTGAAGGCCACACACGGTAGAGGTTGGTATATGGCTCGAGGATGTGCAGATGAGTGTTCTGCGACTTGGGATAGTTGGCGTCGATTTCCGACAGGCGCATGTCCTCGATAGGCTGCCAGTTGCGTGTCGTGGCCTCGATATAGCCGTTGTACACATGGTCGAGGGCATGTTCCTCAATACAATGATAGAGCGCAATGGCCTGTTCCAGGGCCTCGCGGTCGCTGGTGGCACGGGCATACTCCGACAGGCCGTAGATGGCAAAGCCAATGGCATAGAACTGCTTCTTCGTGTCCTTCGGCTGTCCCTTGTAGTCCAGGCTCCAATAGACACCGCCGTATTCACGGTCGATGAAATGGTCGATAAAAAAGCGCTTGGCACGGTGGGCCATTTCCAGGTATTCCGCTTTCTGCAGCACGCGCCAGGCCGCCGAGAATGCCCAAAGGATGCGGGCATTAAGGATGGCCCCCTTGTCGGCATCGGCATGGAGCACATTGTTGCCATCTATACGGCCATAGAAGCCGCCATGCTCATTGTCCTGCATACGGTCTATCCAGAAGGGCAGGATGTTGCGCTCCAGAACCTCGCGCACTTCCTGTTTCAACACTTCAATCTCAGTCATCCGTTCCTCCTGTTCTTTTCTATCAGTCGTTTGATGGTCTCCACACTGGCAGTAGAGGTCAGCCCGTCCTCCGGCGTGTTCATGCAGTAATCAATGAGGCGGTCGATGCTGCTTACAGCCACATGCAGACGGGTGTCGGCAGAGGCATAATATATGAGCACCCGACCGTCGTCGTCCTTAATCCAGCCATTCGAGAAGGCCACGTTCATCACATCGCCCACATACTCGTCACCTTCCGGCACGAGGAAATATCCGCCCGGCTTGGCAATGACGCGGGCGGGGTCGTCGAGCGCGGTCATATACATATATAATACATAGCGCAGTCCGGCGGCTGTCGCACGAACACCGTGGGCCAGGTGCAGCCAGCCCTTTTCCGTCTTCAGGGGCTGGGGGCCTTCACCGTTCTTCACCTCCGTGATGGTATGATAGGTACGGGGATAGATGATGCGCTCGCCGGTTACCTCGGCATGGGTGATGTCATCGACGAGTGACCAGCCGATGCCGCCGCCCTTCCCGGTTTCGATGAAGCCGTCTTGCGGACGGGTATAGAGGGCGTACTTCCCCTCAACAAATTCCGGGTGCAACACAACGTTGCGCTGTTGTGTAGGCGAGGCCAGATCATTGAGCCGCTCCCAGTGGACGAGGTCTTTGGTGCGTGCGATACCTGCCGAAGCCGTAGCCGCCGAGAGGTCGTAGGGTTTTGTGTCATCGTGACGCTCCACGCAGAACACGCCGTAAATCCAGCCGTCCTCGTGCTGCGTCAGCCGCATGTCGTAGACGTTGGTGGCTGGCGCGACCCCACCCCAGGCCCCTCCCCTGCATGGGAGGGGAGCATCGGGCATGGTAATTGGCTCTTCCCAGAAACGGAAGTTGTCGATGCCGTTAGGGCTCTCAGCCACAGCGAAGAAGCTCTTACGGTCGGCTCCCTCCACACGACACACCAGCAGATATCGCCCGTCGAGCTTTATGGCTCCCGCATTGAACACGGCATTGATCATTATGCGCTGCATCAGGTAGGGGTTGTCCTGCTCGTTGAAGTCATACTTCCACTCCAACGGTACGTGAGCGGCGGTCACCACGGGGTACTTGTATTTCTCGTAGATGCCATTGTCGGAAATGCGGGCGAGACGCCCGCGCTCCCAGACTGGTTCGTTCTTGCGGCTTAGCAATTCCTCATGCTGCTGGCGCAGTACTTTGACTTTTTCTTGGTAGGTCATAATTATTTAGTGATGATAAAAAAACAACTTGGTACGATTTTGTGTGCTCGACCACGCCCCGAGGTACGATTTTGTGTGCTCGACCACGCCCCGAAGGGGCAATGAGCAGTCAGCCCAGGGCAGCGCCCTGGGTTGGCATGAATGCACAGCCACCGCCCTGAAAGGGCAAAAGAACGAGTAGGAGGCATAGCCTCCGTCCAAGGCTTTTGCCCTCATTCCCGAGCAAAGCTCGCCTACCCGTAGCCTTTCAGGGACGACGATAGCCCTGTCATCATACCCAGGGCGCTGCCCTGGGCTGACTGCTTGCTGGCCTTTCAGGCCGTTCTGCGGAAACATACGATAAACACCAAATTGTACCAAGTTATTATTTAATGTGATTTCTATTAATCTAATTAAATGGTGCGCAGCCGCTCCCCTCCCCTCAAGGGGAGGGGCTGGGGGTGGGGTCTGTAACTACTTGTCTGCTAATTATGGAAAGGCTACGGGTAGGCGAGCTCTGCTCGGGAATGAGGCTACGGGTAGGCGAGCTCTGCTCGGGAATGAGGCTGCGCGTAGTTTTTGCAATTTATAGAACATACCTTAATTGTTACTTAATTATGTAGTCAAATGACTTTCTCTTTTAGTTTTTTAGTAATACAGGAAAAAACAAGAAAAACCGAGTAAAACAGGACAAATGGTTTTTATCTGTTTTTGTTGTTTTTATCTGTTTTACAAATATCTTTCAGGAACAACACATTCTCCTTCGCGTACATCTCCCGGAAATAGGGGGCGTCGGGCTTTGCGGGCGAGGGGCCGAACCACTCCTCCTTGTAGTTGCGCCACACGAGGAAGTAGCTGATGGGGTACTTGTCGAGCACGGGTGTCAGCGTCGATGTCCACCACGTCGGGTCGGACAGGTTCTTCAGCCCGCACTCCGTCAGGGCGGCTATCTTGCCGCGCTTTGCGGCAAACTTCGTCAGCATGTCGAGGTTGGCGTCCAACTGTGCCACGAAGTCCTCCTTCGCGCCCCACTGGTAGCCGTCGAGGCCCACCACCGCGATGCGGTCGTCGCCGGGGTAGCGCTCCAGGTATTTCTCCTCCGTCATGTCGGCGGCCATGCCGGGCGAATAGGCCCAGAGCAGGTTGTCAAAGCCGTCGGCGGTGAGCTTGTCCTGCAACAGGTTCCACAGCGCCTTGTAGTCCTCGGATGTGCAGAGCCGCTCGCCCCACCAGAACCAGGAGCCCGTGTTCTCGTGCCAGGGTCGGAAGATGATGGGGATCTTCTCTCCGTCGGCGGTCTTCAGCGTAGCGAGGAAGTCGCTCACCCTATTCATCCACAACTCGAAGCGTTCGGCGTTGCGTCCGCCAGGCAGAATGCTGCTCACGACGGTCGTGTCCGA
Source organism: uncultured Prevotella sp. (assembly GCA_905233425.1). GTDB lineage: Bacteria > Bacteroidota > Bacteroidia > Bacteroidales > Bacteroidaceae > Prevotella. The sequence continues at coordinate 20,861 of CAJOEC010000071.1, forward strand.
CACGTCCCAGGCCGAGCCTTCGGGGAACTTCTGCTTACCCCTGCCACCGTCGGGAGCCGTAGTCGCGGGGTTTCGCGGATGCCAGCTGATGGTGATGATGCCGCCGCGCAGATGGTGATTGATTATCTCCTCCGTCATGCGGTTGAAGGGCACGCTGTCAAGATTCTTCTCGTCGCCCAGCTCGATTCCGCCCAGCTCGAAGCCCATCACGGCGGGCCAGTCGCCACAGACGTTCAGCACGTCGCTACTGTCTTTCTCGTATTCCCAGGTGAGGCCGTAGAACGGATCGTCCTGATGACCGAACATATAACCTTTCTGCTGTAGCTGTGCCAGTCGTTCCTGCAATTGGACGGCCAATGCCCCGCCCGCAGAGGTATATACTCCCCTCTCCCCTCGGAGAGGGGTCGGGGGTGAGGCTTTCAATTCCTGCTGCACCCGCCTGATGACCTCAATCGTAGTACTATCGCAGAGGAATACGGAGTTCAGTCCCTGCTGCTCCTGTGCCGGGTCGCAGCAGTAATCGTCGCCCACCTGCCACTGTACATGGCGCGGCTGCGCATATCCGCCCCAGCCCCAGAAGTTGCAGCCGGCGAAGTAGCCGCCCGACTTCATGTTATCAGCCACAAGCTGGAAGACGAACCGGTAATAGCCATCACGCCCCGACGTGGGACTGCCCGGCTCGAAAGAAAATCCGTCGCGGGGATAGCCGAACTCCTCCATCACCAACGGCTTCTTCAGCTGCCGACATACGGCCAGATGCTCTTCGATATACTGTCGGGTGTTCTCGCAGGCTCTCGGCAAGTTTTCCATCAAGCTGTCCTGCTTAATCCACCCCCAGTTATAGGGCCAGAGATGGACGTTGCAGTAGTCGATGTTCGGGTCGGCACAGATGCGCTGCCAGCTCTCCAACGAGTTCTCACAGCCCCACGAACCCTCGCTGCCCACAGAGATGAGGTGATTCTTGTCGAGCGAGCGGATGAGTGCCGCCGCCTCGCCGAGCCACTTCTCGAAGTCGGGCAGCAGCTCCGTGGAGAATGCACGCGGCTCGTTGCCTATCTGCCACGACATGATGGTGGGGTCGTCCGTGTATTTCCTGCCTGTGTAGCGGTTGGTGCGACCGATGATGAAGCGCACGTAGTCGTAGAACAGTTCCTGCGCCCGGCGGTTGGTGGAAAACTGGCTGACGAAGCGCATGTAGGCCTCGTAGCCCGCCTCCTCAGGACGCGGCGCACGACCACAGCCCGCCTGTTCCAGATAGTAGCCATAGCCGCCACTCCACTCCCACGCGTTGTTCAGATAGAGCACGGCCACCATGTCGCGCTTCTCCATCTCCATCAGCAGATAGTCGAGACCGGCCAGGATGGTGTCGTTATATTCTCCGGGGGCCACCTGCAGCGTTGGCTCCACCTTGGTCTTCACGCCCCGCTCGCCGTCGCTGCCCACGAGGATGCGCAGGTTGTCGATGCCGAGCGCTTTCATGGCGTCCAGCTCACGGCAGAGCCGCTGGCGGTCACCTCCCTGCCCTTCCGATGCAAGAATAGCCCCATACCATAAGTTAGTTCCAACGTAGTAGTAGGGACGCGACGTGTCGCGTCCGCTGCTGTCGGTACATGACGTGTCGCGTCCGCCGCTGTCGGGACACGACGCGCCACGTCCCCCTCGCTCAAAATGTCCGTCTTTTACGGTTATAAACGGTCTTTGCTCCGTTTCCTGATGACAAGCCACGAAACACAACACCGAAATAATGATTCCAATCAGTCTTACCATATATATACTAACCTTTCACGTCCAAAAAGTCTTCTCTTCAGTTTGCACCATTTCCCCCTGGCATTTCGGACAGGTGTGCATGTCCCAAATCCTGATATTATCGCTGCCGCAATTCAGGCACAGACGACCGGCCTCACTTCTAAAGGAGGGGGCCACATCTGCTATGATACCGCCAACGACAATGTTCTGGATCGACTTGCAGTCAGGACAGCTCATCGGGGTGATCTGCTGACGGAAGAGGCCACGCCCTTCGTACACCTCGGCCTCATACCCGCACGTGGTGCAACGATATTTCAGTTTCCAGGCCATGACTTTGTTTCAGGCGACACCAGTCTGACCTCGTAAATCTCGCCTATCTGCTTGCGCGGCTTTGCCACGAATTTCACCCTTACTTGCGTCTTGCCTTGCAACAGTTCGGCGGGGATGGGATAGGTCTCATACTTGAACTCTGAGATGCGGTACTTGCCGGTGTTGTTCACCTCTTTCACCAGCACGTCGTCGACGAAGATGTCGAACTCGTGGGTCTTCCATTCGCCTACGCCCCAGTATTTCAGGCGCAGCGAGAGGTCGGTCTGCCCGCCTGTCTGCATCAGGTAGCTAAAGAAGCCGCCGTCGCGGGCATCGCGGAAGAACGTGTCGTTGGTGTTGCCCACCTGCGAGCGTTCGGTCTCCATCTTGTGGTCGGTCTCGGGTTGCTGTTCGCCGGGTTGCACCTTGTCGACGGTGCGTGCCTCGAGTGCCTGTCGCTCCTGCTCCTGCTTGGCGAGGTCATCGAGGTAGCCCTTGTAGCTCTGCTCGGAGAGGGCAAGCCAGTACATCATGTAGCGGGCGTCGTGCAGCTCGAAGAACGGTTTCAGCTCGGCGTTGAGTTTGCCCTCACCCTCAAGCACGGCATTCACCAACTTGGTGCTGAGGTTGAAGTGCAGCGGTTTGCCATCGATGGGCGTCAGCTGGTTGGCAATGTCCTCAATACTATTATTAATAAGTATAGGTGCCTCGTTGATGGGCAGTTTCTTGCCGCTGGCATACTGTCCGAAGCGGCTGTCGTCGGCAATGAGGTGGGCGAGGTCTTCGTTGCCCATCTCGGCAGCGAGCAGAATGGGGCCGTGCATCAGGGCGATGTATTGCGGTACATTGGGCAGGTACTTGATGCTGTTGTACATCGGGAAGGTGATGTCAACCACGTCGCCCTTTTTCCAACTGCGGTCGATGCCGACGTATGACGAGGGGCCGGTGACGATGCTTACGGGCTGGCCGTTGACCTTTACGGAGAACTGGCCGGGCTTCACCCATCCGGGGTAGCGCACCATCAAAGCGAACTGACCCTTGCCCTGCGTGACGGTGATGCGGCTGGTCTCGGCGTAGGGGAACTGGGTCTCCTGGCGGAGCACGATGCCATTCTCCTTCCAGTTCAGCTCGGAGGCCACGAAGAGGTTGACGAAGAGGGCAGGAGACCCCACCCCCAGCCCCTCCCCTTGATGGGAGGGGAGTTTAGAGTGCGTATAGACAAACTGGCCGTACTTGCCATGGTTCTCCATGCCGGTGCCCACGCAGCACCACATTGCCTCGTTGGGGGCGGAATAGTTGCGATAGTGGCGCGGACGTGCGGGAGTGAAATAGACGTAGCCGCCGTGCACGGGATGCTGCGAGGAGAGGATGTGGTTGAACGTGGCCAGCTCGTAGTAGTCGGCATAGCGGGCTTCGGGGTTGCGGCGGTGCATGTCCTCGGTGAGCTTCAGCATGTTGTTCGTGTTGCACGTCTCGGGGCCGTCGATGTCGTTGATGAAGTCCATGCAGGCCTCCTTGCTGGGGAAGTGCTCACGACGGCTGTTGCCTCCGAAGGCGAGCGAGCGTTCCCCGGTCACGATGTCCCAGAAGAAGTCGGCAGCCCGGTGATAGACCTCGTCGCCATCCAGCTCGGCGATGCGCTCGAAGCCCACCACCTTCGGCACCTGCGTGTTGGCGTGCATGTTGTCGAGGCAGTCCTGCCGCTGCGACATCGGCGTCAGCAGACGGCGGTGGGAGAAGCGGCGTGCCACGTCGAGGTATTTCCTGTCGCCCGTGATGGCATAGCCGTCGGCCAGAACCTCGTTCATGCCGCCGTGCTCGTTGCCGAGCATACGTTCCATCTGGTCGTCGGTGAGGCCGGCGGTGAGGTCGATGGCCCAGTCGCAGAATCCGAGGAAAAGCGTCTTGGCCTGCTCGTTGCCGCAGTAGAGCCATGCGTCGCGCAGTCCGGCGTACATCTTGTGGAGGTTGTAGAACGGTGCCCACGAGCCGAAGTAAGTGCCGAAGTCGCCGCGCTTGAAGGTGCTCCAGATGCGCTCGCTGTTGGGCATTCCGCCCACGTAGCCCCTACCCCACTCCGGGTGGTTCTTCGCGTTGGCATCGGCACACTCCTGCAACTCACTTATCATATACTCCATCCTCTGGCGGCACTCCTCGCTGCCCGTGGCGGCGTTGATGGCCATGGCCGTCAGGTAGTGGCCGCCGACGTGGCCGTCCAGACCGTCCCAGTTGGGATAGGTCTTGGCCTTCGGCTCCAGCCCCGCCTCCTTGCGGTAGGGGGCGAGCAGACGGTCGCAGTCGTACTGCAACAGCGTCTTGATGTTCAGGTCGCGGGCCTTCTTCAGCGGACCGTCAAGCAGAGTCACGTCGCCGATGGGGAACTCGTCGGCATAGAGTTTGTCTTGTGCTTCAACCATCGTGCCGACGGCAAGAAGCGCGAAAAGGGAAAGGGTTTTCTTCATGGGGGTATTTGTTTGATTCCTATAAAGGTGATTTTATCTTTAAGTAATGATTAAAAAATAACTTGGTACGATTTTGTGTGCTTGACCACGCCACGCTTGATCACGCCCCGAAGGGGCAATAAGCACATAGCCCAGGGCATCGCCCTGGGTAGGCATGAGTACACAGCCACCGCCCTAAAAGGGCAAAAGAACGAGTAGGAGGCATCGCCTCCATCCAAGGCTTTTGCCCTCATTCCCGAGCAAAGCTCGCCTACCCGTAGCCTTTCAGGGACGACGATAACCCTGGCATCATACCCAGGGCGCTGCCCTGGGCTGACTGCTTGCTGGCCTTTCAGGCCGTTCTGCGGAAACATACGATAATCACCTATTTTACCAACTTATTTTTACTTTCTTTAATTAGACAAATGGAGCGATATTGCCTTTTGCGAGCGCAAATATACATCTTTTTATTTATACAACGGCAGAAACAGCAAGAATTGTTAGCTTCGACCCCACTATTTAACAATTATTGGGCTTGGGAGGGGCCAAAAAGTTCGCGCCGTGCGAACTCCGAGTTCGCACGGCGCGGACTGACAGTTCGCCCGGCGCGAACTGTTAGACGTCCCAGAGGGCCTTTGGAGAGTGCAAACGTCTTTTCATTAGAAGTCCACAGTTTTTGTCAATATTATTTGGAGTATATCGGAAATTATTCTTATCTTTGCAGAAAATTTAAAACTAATTATACAGTATTACTATGAAACGCTTCTTTTTACTAACCGCCCTCGTGGCACTTTCGGGCTGGCACTGGGCCTGCCCCTGCTCCGCTCTGAATGCAGCACCTAAACAGAAGACCACCGTTACGCGCATCGACCCCACCGACTGGTACGTGGGGCTGAAGAACCCGTCGGTACAGCTGATGGTCTACGGCCAGGGCATACGCGACGTGGCCGACGTGACGACCGGCTATCCCGGAGTGAACATCGACAGCATCGTGCGCCTCGACTCGCCCAACTACCTGCTCGTCTATCTCAACGTGAAGAACGCCCAGCCCGGCACGATGACCCTGGAGTTCAAGACCGGCAAGAAGCCGCTGAAGGTGGACTACCAGCTGAAGTCCCGCGAAATGAAGGGCACCGAGCGCCGCGGCTTCGACATCAGCGACGTGCTCTACCTGTTGATGCCCGACCGCTTCGCACAGTCGGCCAACCACAAGAGCCAGCTGCCCGGACTGCGCTCATACAAGGAAGACCGCAACGCCCCGTCGCTGCGCCATGGTGGCGACCTCGAAGGTCTGCGCCAGCACCTCGACTACTTCAACGAGCTGGGCGTGACGGCCCTGTGGTTCACCCCCATCCTCGAGAACGACTCGCCCGACATGATGGAGACTTGGAGTACCTACCACGGCTACGCTTGCACCGACTACTACCGTGTGGACCCGCGCTTCGGCACCAACGAGGAATACCGCCAGTTGATTGACGACTGCCACAAGCGGGGGCTGAAGGTGGTCATGGATATGATATTCAACCATTGCGGCTTCGAGCATCCATGGGTGGCCGACATGCCGTCGAAGGACTGGCTGAACCTCAGCGACTGGCTGAAGGAGAGCGGCGGCAAGAGCGACCCCACAGGCACCAGCTTCCTGCAGACCAGCTACAAGCTGACACCCGTGCTCGACCCCTACGCCTCGGAGGTGGACCGCCGCGAGACACAGGACGGATGGTTCGTCTCGACCATGCCCGACCTCAACCAGCGCAACCCGCACCTGATGCTCTACCTCATTCAGAACAGCATCTGGTGGATTGAGACCGCAGGCATCGACGGCATACGCATGGACACCTACCCATACGCCTTCCGCGAGCCGATGGCACAGTGGATGAAGGCTCTCGACGACGAGTACCCCAACTTCAACACCGTCGGCGAGACGTGGGTCACAGTTCCCGCCTATACCGCCACGTGGCAGAAGAACTCAAAGCTCTCCGACACGAACTCGTACCTGAAGACCGTCATGGACTTCTCGTTCCAGGAGGCCCTCGACTCGTGCCGCTACGAGGAGACCGACAACTGGTGGCGCGGCTACAACCGCATCTACAACTCGTTTGTCTACGACTACCTCTACCCCAACCCCAACAGCGTGATGGCCTTCATAGACAATCACGACACGGAGCGTTTCCTCGCCAACGGACAGGACTCGCTGATGCTGAAACAGGCGCTGGCCCTGTTGCTAACGGTGAAACGCATACCGCAGCTCTACTACGGCACGGAGATCATGATGAACGGCACAAAGGAGGTCACCGATGGCTACGTGCGCAAGGACTTCCCTGGCGGATTCCCCGGCGACACGCAGAACGCATTCACCCGCGAAGGGCGCACAAAAGCACAGGCAAATATGTTCGACTGGCTCAGCCGTCTTCTCCACTGGCGTCATAACAACGACCTGATAACGAAGGGCACGATGACGCAGTTCATACCCTCCAACGGCATCTACGTCATAGCCCGCCGCTACAACGGCAAGACTTCGCTTACCATCCTCAACGGCACGAAGAAGGACGCCACTCTTGACGTGAAACGCTATGAAGAGGTGATTGCAGGAAAAGCCCGCTGGCAGGACGTCCCCACCGGCACCTACTACGACCTCTCGAAACCCCTGACTCTGAAGCCCCGCCAAACCCTGGTGCTGGTTAATTAACCCATAAGTCCCATTAGTCTTATAAGTCCCATAAGACCTATAAGACTTATAAGACCCATAAGTCCCATAAGACCCATAAGACCCATAAGACCCATAAGTCCCATAAGTCCCATAAGTCCCATAAGACCCATAAGTCCCATAAGACCCACAAAACCCCTAAAATAACATGAAAATCGGAATTATTGTAGCAATGGACAAGGAGCTGGAACAGCTCCGCCGCGTGTTTGCCAACAGCGACGTTTGTGTCCGCAAGTGCGGCATTGGCAAGGTGAATGCCGCATTAGGTGCACAGCTGATGATAAACGAGGAGCACCCCGACGTGATCGTCTCTTCGGGCTGTGCCGGTGGCAACGGCGATGAGATAAACATCCAGGATGTCGTGGTCAGCACAGAACTGTGCTACCACGATGTTTATTGTGGCACCGCCATCGACGACAAGACCATCTACGGACAGGTGCAGGGACTGCCGGCACGATTCAAGGCCGACCCTGTGTTGTTGGAGAAAGCCCGGAATCTTGCAGCCCGCGAGTCGCAAATAGCAATCCATCCCGGCCTCATAGTAACCGGCGACTGGTTTGTGGACACGAAGGAGAAGATGAGGCATATTGTGTCGCTCTTCCCCGAGGCGCGGGCCGTGGACATGGAGTCGTGTGCCATTGCCCAGACGTGCTATATCAACAAAGTGCCCTTCATCTCGTTCCGCGTCATCAGCGACATCCCGCTGCGCGACACCGACGCATCGCAGTACCATGATTTCTGGGGAACAATAGCACACAACTCGTTCCAGGTGACCCGCACGTTCATCGAGTCGCTGTAAGAAACCAACTAAAAAATTGCCGTCCTGCTGGAACTTTCTCCGCAGAACGGCAATTCTTGTCGTTGTCTGTATTGTGTTTGTGTTGCGTGTTATATGCTTACACAATGCCCTGTGGGCATCATTGTGCTAACCTTGGCTTCGCCGAGCTTACACAATGCCCTGTGGGCATCATTGTGCTAACCTTGGCTTCGCCGAGCTTACACAATGCCCTGTGCCATCATGGCCTTGGCAACCTTCATGAAGCCGGCTACGTTGGCACCCTTCACGTAGTTGATGTAGCCGTCGCTCTCAGTACCGTACTTCACGCAGTTCTCGTGAATGTCGTTCATGATGCGCTTCAGGTAGTCGTCGACCTCCTTGGCGGTCCAGCTCAGACGCTCGCTGTTCTGCGACATCTCCAGACCTGACACGCTCACGCCGCCAGCGTTTGAAGCCTTACCGGGGCTGTAGAGGATCTTGGCATCCTGGAAGATCTTGATTGCCTCGGGCAGCGAAGGCATGTTGGCACCCTCGGCCACGGCGATGACACCATTGTCGACGAGGGCCTGGGCCTGCTCACCGTTGATCTCGTTCTGTGTGGCGCAAGGCAGAGCGATGTCGGCCTTCTCGTGCCAGGGACGCTCGCCCTCATGGTAGACGGCTGTGGGATATTCCTCGACATACTCCTTGATGCGTCCACGCTCAACATTCTTCAGCTCCATGATGTAGTCGAGCTTCTCGCGGTCGATGCCGTCGGGATCGTAGATATAACCATCGGAGTCACTCATGGTCATGGGAATTGCACCAAGCTGGAGGCACTTCTCAGCAGCATACTGTGCAACGTTGCCGGCACCTGAGATGAGCACCTTCTTGCCCTTCAGCTCTATGCCACGGGTGGCGAGCATCGAGGTGAGGAAGTAAACAGTACCGTAGCCGGTAGCCTCGGGACGGATAAGCGAACCGCCGAAAGGAATGCCCTTACCGGTGAGCACGCCCTGGAACTGGTGGGTGAGCTTCTTGTACTGTCCGAAGAGATAGCCTACCTCACGGCCGCCAACACCGATGTCGCCTGCGGGAACGTCCTCGTCGGGACCAATCACGCGATAAAGCTCGTTCATGAAGGCCTGGCAGAAACGCATCACCTCAGCGTCGCTCTTGCCACGGGGCGAGAAGTCACTTCCACCCTTTGCACCACCCATGGGCAGCGTAGTCAGAGAGTTCTTGAAAGTCTGCTCGAAAGCAAGGAACTTCAGGATGCCGAGGTTCACACTCTTGTGGTAACGCAGACCGCCTTTGTACGGGCCAATGGCGTTGTTGTGCTGAATGCGGTAGCCCATGTTGGTCTGAACCTTTCCCTGGTCGTCGACCCAAGTGACACGGAACTCCAGCACACGGTCGGGTATGCACAGACGCTCAATAAGATTTGACTTTTCAAACTCGGGGTGCTTGTTGTATTCCTCCTCGATGGTAGGAAGTACCTGACTCACGGCCTGGATGTACTCGGGCTCGTTAGGAAATCTCTGCTTCAGAGACTCAACAACTTGTGCTGCATTCATAATCTTTGTTTTTGTTTAGTAAAAATATTAATAATAATGTTTATTGTTTCTTTCTTTGGCAGCAAGCGCCACATTTGGCGTTTGCGGTTGCAAAGGTAAAGCAAAAATTTGAAAACACAAACATTTTATCAATAAAAAAGCACAAAAACTGTCTTTTTGTTATCAAATTCTTGTTTTATGTCAATTATTGACACTAAAGGCTTGGTCATTACAAACCTCTGAATGCAGTATTCCGTTGGCAAGACGTGTCTCGATGACGGTTCCCGGAGGGGCTTCGTTTGGGTCGCGCAGGGCGTGGCCGTCGAGAAGGGTGATGCTGTAGCCGCGTTTCAGCAGGAGGGCGGGGTCGAGGCTCTGTGCTCTCTGCTCAAGCAGCTGCAGACGGTGGCGGCGCACATCGACAAGGCGTGTGGCCAAGGGCGCAAGCCTGAGGGCAACGGTGTCCACCTTGTTCTTCTCCTTGTCCCACCGTCGGCCCACAAGGACTGCCAGCTTCTGGGCCAGCTGTTCAATACGTGCCTCCTGGCGGGTGCGGAAGAGTGAGAACAGCGGCGGGATGCGCTCTGAGAGGCGTGCCAGTCGCAGACGCTCTATCTCCATGCGGCCCTGCACGGCTCGCAGGATGTGCTCCTCGCAGGTCTCAATGCGGCGCATGGTCTGCTCGGCGTTACTTATGAGGAACTGTGCGGCTGCAGTGGGAGTCTTAACCCTTGTGTGGCTCACCATGTCGAGGATGCTCTCGTCGCGGTCGTGGCCTATCCCTGTGATGATGGGCAGGGGGAACTGCGCAACGTTCTCGGCCAGCTCAAGTGTGTCGAAACCCGAGAGGTCGGCAGTTGCACCACCGCCACGAATGATGACCACGCAGTCGAAAGCCCCATCTCCCCCATAAGTCCCATCAGCCCCATAAGTCCCATTAGACCCATAAGTCCCATTAGACCCATAAGTCCCATTAGTCCCATTAGACCCATTAGTCCCATAAGCCCCATAGATAGCATTCAGGGCCGCTATGATGCTCTGCTCAACCTCCTCGCCCTGCATAGTGGCAGGGAAGAGCCGGGTGTGGAAATCGAAAGGCGAGTCGGCCAGCTGGTTGACGAAATCGCCATATCCCGCTGCCGTTGCGCTGGAGATGACGGCGATGTTAAGGCAGAAAGACGGTATCTGGAGGCTCTTCTGCATGTCGAACACCCCCTCGGCCTTCAGCTGAGCGATTATCTCCTTACGTCGGCGGGCCATGTCGCCCATGGTGAATGTGGGGTCGATGTCAGTGACAATCCATGAGAAACCGTATGCCTCATGGAACTGTGCATAGACCCTCATCCTCACTTTCATCCCGGCGTGGAGGCTCTGGCCGGTGGTGCGCTCGAAATAGGGCTGTAGCATCTGCCATTGCGAGCGCCAGCATTTCGCCTGCGCACGTGCAATAGGTGTCCTGGCAACCGTAGGGACGCGACGTGTCGCGTCCGCATTAGCAAAGCCATGTGCCGCATCCACCGTAGGGACACGACGTGTCGCGTCCGCAACAGGATATGCCTCCCCGCCATCGTCATACTGGATCAGTTCCATGTAGCAATGCCCCCGGCTTTCTCGGCACTCCGACAACTCAGCCTCTACCCAGTATTCGCGGTTGAGGGTGCTCTCGATGGTGCGTCGCACGAGGGAGTTGAGTTCCAATAGTGAAAGCGTTTCCATCTGTCTTTCCATATTGTTTACCTTTCGTCACCTGTTTCCCCGCTTGAAAGCGACCTCTCTCCTCTCTTCTCTCTCCTCTCTCCTCTTTCCTCTCCATTCTCTCCTCTATAAGCTTTCCAGAAATCGGGGATTCCGTAGCCATAGATATTAGTTGGTTCGGCATACTGGTCGGAGCTTCTGCGCACCAGCTCGATTATTTCCCGTGCCGTCTTTCCGGGCAGCCCCTGCCACAGACAGGCCACGAGTCCGCAGACGATGGGCGTTGAGAACGAGGTGCCCATGTCGTGTACCAGAGTGCCGCGCCCGGTTATGAGTGCCGCCGGCGCCCCCTGGGCCACCACGTCGGGCTTCACCCTTCCGTCCTGCGTCGGGCCGATGCTTGAGAATGTCGCTATGCCGCAATCCTTATTGATGGCACCGACGGTGAGTATGCCGGGGGCGTCGGCGGGCACGCCGATCTTTTTCCATTGCCCCATACCAGAGTTTCCGGCTGAGTTGCACAGCACTATTCCCTTGCCGGCAAGCATTGCCGCCGACTGCGATATGAAGGCCGTCTGTCCGTCAAGATCCTGCAGCCGGTATGTGACCAGTGTGTTGTCATATTTGTAATATCCCAGCGACGAGTTGATGACATCCACCCCAGCCGAGTCGGCCATCTCCGCCGCCATGGTCCAGTAGTCTTCCTCCACAGGCTGCTCGGTGGAGGGGTCCTCGCATCGCAGAAGCCAGTACGTGGCATCAGTGGCTGTGCCCATGGTCACCTCAGGAGCCTGTGCCGCCAAGGCCGAGAACACCTTCGTGCCATGGTCTATCCGCTGTAACGGGCTTATAGGGTCTTTACGGTTTTTGGGGCTTAAAGGCCCTGCCACGAAATCCCTCACCCCCGCTATGCGTGCTTTCCTCAGGGCGGGGATTTTGTCGTAGTTCTGGAAACCGCCGTCGAGAATGGCTATCGTCATGCCCTGCCCCCTCAGTCCCGCCTCGTGCAAACTGTCGCCGTGGAGCATCTCTATCTGCGGCCGTGCCATGCCTAAAGGGTCGTTTTTCACCGAGTCCCACTTGTTGAACTCCTGGTGAACCAACGCCCTCACCTCGGCGGGCCTCTCAATGCTGTCGGGGCTTATGAACACGCATTTGCAGCCACTCACTATGGGCAGCTGTGCCAGTTGCTCTAATAGCAGCGAGTCGGTAGAGCGCACCAGCACGCTGTTGTGCCAACGGCTTGTGCCAAGCACCTGCGCCCCCTCCACCTCAAACTGCTTTACGTAGTGGCGGCAAACGGGCAGGTCGGTGGAGTCGATGGCCAGCCCTTGCCGCCGTCTGCGCTCAACGCTCTTGTGCGAGAGGAAACGCTGCGGATGGTCGAGCGAAAAGTTTGTGGCGACTTTGTCGCGCAATATAAAGCGATATATAAGGTATCTCTCGCCGGGATACTTGATTTTCGAGCCCAACGCAGTCAGGCTCACCAGAAATATGAAAAGCAAGAATAGTTGTCGTATAACCGTTTGTGGCATTTTATGTCCTCTCTCCTCTTTAATTCTATCCATTGAACGGTGTGCGGTTCAAGATTGAGCGGCCCAGAGTCACCTCGTCGGTGTATTCCAGCTCGTTGCCGACGGCAATGCCACGGGCAATGATGCTGACCTTCACGTCGCAGGGCACGAGTTTGCGGAAAATGTAGAAGTTGGTGGTATCGCCCTCCATGGTGCTGCTCAGCGCGAGGATAACCTCGTTCACCGCCCCTGCTGAGACACGCTGCACAAGCGACTCTATCTCAAGGTCGCTGGGGCCTATGCCGTCCATGGGCGATATGAGGCCGCCGAGCACATGGTAGAGGCCGTGGAACTGTTGGGTGTTCTCAACGGCCATCACGTCCTGGATGTTCTCCACGACGCAGATGGTCGAGGCATCGCGGCGCGGGTCGGAGCAGATGGGGCAGAGGTCGGTGTCGCTGATGTTGTGGCACACGCGGCAGAACTTCACTTCGCGCCGCATAGTGGCCACGCTGGAGGCGAAGCGCTCCACGTCGGCCACGTCCTGGCGCAGCAGATGGAGGACCAGCCGCAATGCCGTCTTGCGGCCTATGCCCGGCAGACGCGAGAACTCCTGCACCGCCTGCTCCAATAGTCGTGATGGGTATTGCTGGGTCATTGTCAGTTACTTATTTCAGACAGTTCGAGCCAGCGCATGGACTTCTCGTCGAGTTCGTCCTTGAGCAGTGGCAGACGCTTGCTCAGTTCGGTAATCTTCTCCACAGAGGTGGTGCCGCCGCAGAGGGCTTCCTCTATCTGCTTCTGCTCGGCCTCCAAGGCGGCAATGTCCTTCTCCAACTGCTCGAACTCACGCTTCTCCTTGTAGGACATCTTGCGGGAAGAAGAAGACCCACCCCCTCCCTGTGAGGGAAGAAGACCCACCCCCGCCCCTCCCTGTGAGGGAGGGGAGTATATACCTTTGGCATTTGAGTTAGCCATTGAATTGTTTGCCGATTTGTCTTTGCTGGAGGTAACTACTCCCCTCCCTGTAGGGAGGGGCGGGGGAGAGGGTCTGTTTGTCTGCTCCCATTCCCTGTACTGCGTATAGTTCCCCGGAAAGTCCTTCACCACGCCGTCGCCCTTGAAGACGAGGAGGTGGTCGACGACCTTGTCCATGAAATAGCGGTCGTGGCTCACGACGATAACGCAGCCGGGGAAGTCCTGCAGATATTCCTCAAGAATCTGCAACGTCACGATGTCGAGGTCGTTGGTAGGCTCGTCAAGTACGAGGAAGTTGGGCTGGCGCATGAGCACGGTGCAGAGGTAGAGCTTGCGCCGCTCGCCGCCCGAGAGCTTTGCGACGTAGTTGTACTGCTGCTCGTTGGTGAAGAGGAAGTGCTGCAGCAGCTGCGTGGCTGTGAGGTGGCGGCCCTGGCCGAGATCCACGTATTCGGCAATGTCGCGCACCACGTCGATGACTTTCTGGCCCTCATTGAATTGCAGCCCCTCCTGCGAGAAATAGCCGAAGCGCACGGTGTCGCCGATGACAATACGCCCGCTATCGGGTTGCAGCTCGCCGAGGAGCATCTTCACGAAGGTCGTCTTCCCCGTGCCGTTGTCGCCCACGATGCCCATCTTCTCGAAGCGGGAGAAGTTGTAGTAGAAGTCTTTTAAGATGACAACAGGAGACCCAGCAGCAGCAGACCCTCCCCCTTGCCCCTCCCTGTAGGGAGGGGAGTAGTCACCTTTAGCATCAGTATTTTCAGCATCAGAAGTATATACTCCCCTCCCTACAGGGAGGGGCTGGGGGGAGGGTCTGCTGCTGGAAGGTCTGCTGCTGGAAGGTCTGAACTCCTTAGATATATACTGGCACTCGAAAATCTTGCTCCCGATGTAGACGTTTGAGGCCTTCAGCCTGATGGCCCGCTCCTCTATGCGGGCCTTTGCCACCCGCTCCAGCTCGTAGAAGGCATCCTCGCGGCTCTTTGCCTTGTGGCCGCGTGCCTGTGGCTGCCGGCGCATCCATTCCAGCTCTGTGCGGTAGAGGTTGTTGGCGCGGGCAATCTCGGCGCGGCGGTTGTCAATCCGCTCCTGCCGCTTCTCCAAGTAGTAGGAGTAGTTGCCCCGGTAGGTGTAGATGGTCTGGTCGTCGAGTTCGAGGATGACCGAGCACACGCGGTCGAGGAAGTAGCGGTCGTGGGTGACCATGAGCAGCGTCTTGTTGCCGCGCGACAGGAACCCTTCGAGCCACTCGATCATGTGGAGGTCGAGGTGGTTGGTCGGCTCGTCGAGAATGAGCATGTCGGGCTCGGTTATGAGCACGTTGGCCAGAGCCACGCGCTTCTGCTGTCCGCCCGACAGCTGCCCCATGGGTTGGTTGAGGTCGCGTATCTTCAGCTTTGTGAGTATCTGCTTGGCCTTCAGTACTTTCTCAGGGTCGTTCTCATGGTTAAAACAGGCGTCGAGCACGCTCTCGTTGGGGTCGAACACGGGCGACTGCTCCAGCATCCCCACCTTCAGGTCGCGGCGGTAAATGATGCTGCCCGAGTCGTAACCGTCCTTACCAACGAGTAGCGACAGCAGCGTCGACTTTCCCGTCCCGTTCTTCGCTATCAGCCCCACCTTCTGCCCTTCGGCTATCGAGAAGCTGATGTCCTCGAACAGCAGCAGCGCCCCGAACGACTTCGTCAGGTTCTGCACGTCTAAGTATGGTATTTCCTTCGCCATTGGTAATTAAGTGAATAGTTCGTCGAGTGTCACAACATTACTTACAGCACCCCTGTGGCTGCCTGTGCCCAAGCCGTAAGTGGTGACGAGGGTTAGCTGTAGCGATTTCCGCATACGGGTGTACTCAGCAAATAGCGACAGCTTATGCCGCAGGTTTGCCTCGTAGTCGGCACTTATAGTGAATGTGTCCTGACAGAATTTCATCTCGCAGATATTTATCGTCTGGTCGGCACGGTCTACAACAAGGTCTATCTGTGCGCCACGCTCTGCATCGGTGCAACGCCACACGAACTCTTCAGTCCTGACGCCACCTATGCCCAGGGCATCCTTAATCTGCTGTAGATGGTGCCATGCCACCAGTTCGAAAGTCAGGCCAGCCCATGCGAAGAAGGCTGCGGTGCCTTGCAGTGCCATCCAGCTGCCCACCTTTCCCTTTGCCAGGAAATGGAAGTGAAAGAGGGAGAAGAAATCTGTCAACTGGTAGATTACGGCCTCGTCACGACTGCCATGGAAATGGTGGTAGTGGCGTATGAAGCCGCAAGCCTCCAGATTGCGCAGGGTGGTGGTTATTCCGTTGCCCGAGGAGAGTCCGGTGGCTCGTATTATCTCGCCCCGTGTCAGCCCTTCCTTACGCTTGCTGAGTGCTTCTACAATATTTACATAGTCTGTGGAGTTTCGGAACAATGCGGCATATAGGTTATGGAACTCACCCGCCAACTGTCCGTTAGGCCGGAACATCAGGTTGTCTATGTTCTGTGCTACGCTAAGTCTGGCGTCGAGCAGGTCGAGGTAGTAGGGTATGCCTCCCATGACCATGTAGCAGATGCAGACATCGTAGCGTGATAGAGTGAACCCCTTCCGTTGCAGCATGGCCTCTGTCTCGCGGAGCGTGAACGGCTGCAGGAAGATGCGGTGCGTCAGACGGTTATGCAGACCTCCGTGGTTGTTTATCAGCTTGTCCATCATCCACGATGTCGCCGACCCGCACACTATGAGTATTACGTCACGACGGCTTGATGCCCACGCGTTCCAGAAATGCTCCAGAGATGACACAAAGCCTGAGCGGGGAGTGTCCATCCACGGCAGCTCGTCGAGGAGCACTACCTTCCGCTGCCTGTCACTCAGCTTTATAAGCTGGCGCAACAGGGAGAAGATGTCTATCCAGTCGCGTGGTGGCTCCGCCTGACGTGGAAGGCCCTGTTCCAGCATGTCATCGTAGAACGATTTTATCTGCCGCCGTGAGTTCTCGTCGGCAAGTCCTGCCGTCTGGAACACCAGTTCCTGCTCGAAAAACTCCTTTATGAGAAATGTCTTGCCTACGCGGCGACGACCACAGACGGCCACAAACTCCGACCTTCCGGAGGCGAAGATGTCGCCAAGCAGGCGTTTCTCCTCTTCCCTTCCGATGATGTTCTCTCTCATAACGAATCGCTATAATTTGCCACAAAGGTACAAAAAAAGTCCTTCGTGGCAAAATATAAAGAGATAATCTGCCACGAAACAACATAATTTAACGTCCGTGGCAGATTATTGCAACTCAGTCCTACTTTTTTACCACAGAGAGTTATGAGTTCACAAAGAAACACAGAGAGGATTTTCCTTGAAGGTGAGTTCGGCAAGAGGTACTTACGGCGGGAACGATTTATTCCCCCGGTGGGAACATTTCATTCCCCCGGTGGGAATGATTTGTTCCCCCGGTGGGAATGTCATATCATACTCGCTTAAAATGATTATTCAAATTCGTGGGTAAAATTATAATAATTATTCAAATTCGTTTCCAAAATAATCCGACCTGTACGGTTGAAAGTCTATGCAAGGAAAGCTCCGAAGGAGCGATAGACTACAGACGGGGGTGAAACCCCCGGTAATAGGAATTGAAATGTAACA